>NZ_PJND01000007.1:1200000-1800000 GCF_002846575.1 Flavobacterium lindanitolerans | reverse complement strand
GGATTGCCCGGACTAATTGTTGAAGCTTATGATGAGGATGCAGAGGTGAGTTTTATCTTTTTAGGATTGGAGAAAATTGACGAAAAGGCAAAACCGGTTCGAAACCCATCAAATGATTATACCATCAGAAAAATAGGAAGCAGCAATGTCCTTTCAGAAACTGAAATTCAATTGCCTCCGGATGCTATTAAAGCAACTCCGGAAGAAATAAAGAAATTAAAGGAAACCCGCGATAAGGACCCAAAGAAATTCCTGCAAACCCAAATGGAATTAGTAGGACTTGGCAGCCTCAAACAAATTTCGCCTGGCAAAAACACTGGCATTCCTGCACAAATGCCCGTATTTAACAATCCGATAGAGCGTCCAAAATCTCTACATCCTTACCCATGATGATTTTTGATGGAATGGCTACAATGAAAACAATAGTTCTTCTCCTACTTTTATTTTCATGCTCCAATCTTGCTGCTCAAGACCTGAGCAACGTACTCTTGTATGAACAGCGTTTTTTTGACAGTGACACCTGCTGCTGGAGAAAACTTGCCAATACTAAAGAATATGAAAAAGCGGGCAATATGATTGTTTCGTATCTTAAAAACAATAAAACCCATACTAACAGTCAATCCTTACAATGGCATGCCGGGCAAATGTTTGCAAAGGCGCAAAATGATAAACAGGCCATATTTTATTTTAAAAAAACCTATAACTTTTTATACCGGTTGTTTGGAGGTGACGAGGGAAAAGCATGGTATTTCTATGCAAAGGGAACTGTTGCTTTTATAAAACGGGATAAAGAAAAACTACAAAAGATGATACAGGAATGGGATAAAAATCTTCCAAAAGACAGGAATTATGATGCCTTAGTACAGCTTTATGAAAATTGGGATAAAAAATATTTAGAGGCGACGGAGTGATGAAGTTATAAAGTTGGAAAGTCATAAAGTCATAAAGTTGCAAGGTTAGATGGCTGAAAGTAGTATTTACGATACACATTCCTATCTGATAATTTTAGGATTTTACAGCCAATAATTTGCCTTATATTTGTGAGAAAGCAAAATTATAACTGATGAAAAACACTTTCTTAAAACAATCAATCTTATTATTTTTTATGCTATTTGCTGTTGCTTCATTTGGACAGGAAGGCAAGAAAAACCAAAAAGCAGTTATCAAAACCAGTATTCATTGCGACCATTGTAAGGAATGTGAAACCTGCGGGTCAAAATTTCAATCCAATATGCTAAAGATAAAAGGCGTACGAATGTATGAACTGGATGAAAAAAACAGTACACTTACGGTGTATTATAATGCTACAAAAACGGATTTACAGACTATTAAAACGGCCATCTCTAAATTAGGCTATGATGCAGACGATATCAAAGCTGATGCAGTTGCTTATGAAAGCTTAGACAATTGCTGTAAAAAAGCTTAACAAACTTAGTATGGATACAAAAAACAAAGAACATTGGGAGGCCGTCTATCAGAATAAAGGCCCGGAAGAAGTAAGCTGGACACAAGAAATTCCAAAAACTTCATTGAATTTTATCCATTCTTTTAATTTAAATAAATCCGCTAAAATCATTGATATTGGCGGTGGCGATAGCAAATTGGTTGACTTTTTACTCGATGAAGGTTTTGAAAATATCAGCGTACTGGACATTTCTGCAAAAGCACTGGAAAAAGCAAAATTACGTTTGGGGAATAGGTCAGAAAAAGTAAACTGGATTGTAAGCGACATATTGGATTTTAAACCCGATACTACCTTTGATGTGTGGCATGACAGGGCTGCATTTCATTTCCTCAATACAAAAGAACAGGTAGGAAAGTATATCGAAATCGCCCAAAGTGCCGTTTCCGGATACCTTACAATTGGTACTTTTTCTGAAAACGGACCAAAAAAATGCAGTGGCCTTGATATAAAACAATATAGTGAAGAAACCCTGCATGCTGTATTAGAAAACAGATTTGAAAAATTACACTGTATTTACGAAGACCACAAAACACCTTTTAATACTACACAAAATTTCTTATTCTGTAGTTTTAAGAGAAATAGGAATTGAGTATGACAGCGAAACCAGATAATATAGACGAGTATATTGCGACTTTCCCACATGACGTACAAAAGATTCTGGAAGAAGTTCGCTCCACCATACAAAAGGCTGCCCCTGAAGCCACCGAAGCGATTAAATATGCTATTCCTACTTTTGTACTAAATGGTAATCTTGTGCATTTTGCTGCTTTTAAAAACCATATTGGTTTCTATCCGGCACCGGAAGGTATGGAAGAATTTGACAGAGAACTCACTGCTTACAAAAAAGGGAAAGGTTCTGTACAGTTTCCTTTTGATCAACCCATACCACTCGACTTGATTGCAAGAATCACCGCATTTAGAGTAAAACAGAATTCTGAAAAAAAGAAATAATATAATGATGCAATTCCAGACGCTTGAAAAAAGCAGTACAGAAGAAATTCTGGAAGTTTTCAATAGTTCATTTTCAGATTATATTGTTCCTTTTCGGCTGACCTTACCACAATTAGAAGGGAAAATCACCAATGACAGTGTTCGTCTGGAATTGTCTGTCGGAGCTTTTGAAGCCGGCAAATTAGTCGGGTTTATACTCCATGGTTATGATAAGATTAATGGGGAAACTGTGGTTTACAATGCCGGAACGGGAATCATACCTGAAAAAAGAGGAAATGGACTCACTGCCCAACTTTACGAATATATTCTCCCTTTTCTAAAGACTGAAAATACAGACATTGTCAGACTTGAGGTACTTACGGAAAATATTCCCGCGCTAAAAACCTATGAAAAAACAGGTTTTAAGATAGTCCGAAATCTCGATTGTTATAAAACATCACTACAAATAGAAGGTCAAGACAAAGACTATGACATTAGAGAGCTAAAATCGTTTGACTGGCAAAACATGAGACTGTTTTGGGATTGGGAACCTTCATGGCAAAATTTAATCACTGCAGTAGAAAATTTAAAAGAATCCAATCATTCGGTTGGAATTTTTGACGAGGAACAATTACTCGGTTATCTGATTTATAATCCTGCTGCGAAAAGAGTACAGCAGTTTGCTATTAAAAAAGAATTCCGTAGAAAAGGATTGGCAGGGCAGCTTTTCGGCTATATTGCTTCTAATTTTGGTAACGAAATAGCATTAATCAATATCGATGGTAATTCTAAAGAAACCGCGGCTTTTTTGGAATCTTTGGGATTCGAAAAATTTATAAGCCAATATGAAATGGAATTAAAATTAGATGGCTTGCGGGAAGTTTATACAGGATAGTAAAGTTTAGTATTTCTATTGGAAACGAGGAAAATAAACTTATTGAAATAAAAAAACTCCCGAACAGCGGGAGTTTTTTATACTAGGACTTTGATTAATATTCAAAAGTTCCGAATTCACTTTTTATTGTCAGCTTCTTGTTTTCTGAGGCTTCAACCCTACCTACAATCTGCGCTTCTATGTTAAACGACCCGGAAATTGCTATGATTTCATTGGCTATTTCCTGTGGCACGTAGATTTCCATCCTGTGTCCGCAATTGAATACCTGATACATTTCTTTCCAGTCTGTCTTTGATTGTTCCTGAATAAGCCTGAAAAGTGGCGGTATCGGGAATAAATTGTCTTTTATCACATGTACGTTATCAACAAAATGTAAAACTTTGGTCTGAGCACCTCCGCTGCAATGAACCATTCCGTGGATTTGTTCAGGAGAATAGGTATCCAGGATTTTTTTGATAACAGGCGCATAGGTTCTTGTTGGAGAAAGTACCAGTTTTCCGGCATCAATTGGAGCGCCTTTAACTTCGTCTGTTAGTTTCACATTACCGGAATATACCAAATCTGCCGGTACAGAAGCGTCAAAACTTTCAGGATATTTCTGAGCAAGATAGTTATGGAATACATCATGACGCGCTGATGTCAATCCGTTACTGCCCATTCCTCCGTTATACGATTTTTCATAAGTTGCCTGACCAAAAGAAGCCAAACCAACAATCACATCGCCTGGTTTGATATTGGCATTATCAACTACTTTATCTCTTCTAATTCTTGCCGTTACGGTAGAATCGACAATTATGGTACGTACCAAATCACCTACATCTGCCGTTTCGCCACCTGTTGAATGAATGGTAACACCAAAAGATTTTAACTCTTCAATAAGTTCTTCAGTTCCGTTAATGATGGCAGAAATTACTTCGGCCGGAATGAGGTTTTTGTTCCTCCCAATAGTGGAAGACAGCAATATATTGTCTGTAGCGCCAACGCACAACAAATCGTCAATATTCATAATGAGGGCATCTTGAGAAATGCCTTTCCAAACAGACAAATCGCCCGTTTCTTTCCAGTACAAATAAGCTAAAGATGATTTTGTTCCTGCTCCGTCTGCATGCATAATGAGGCAGTAGTCTTCGTCATTGGTTAAGTAATCCGGAACAATTTTGCAGAAAGCTTTTGGAAATAATCCTTTGTCTATGTTTTTAATTGCGTTATGGACATCTTCTTTTGAAGCAGAAACTCCTCGCAAATTATAGCGTTTGCTGGTATCAGAACTCATAAAAATAGGTTGTGTTGTTGTGCCGCAAAGATAATCAGTTTTTTTGAGTTTCAATTGGCAGACAGTCATAGATTTTCAAGCTACCTGCTTTTGCAAAACATGGGCTAATTCTCTATGATTTCAATTTCAACACGTCGGTTTGCAGCCCTTTCTTCCTCACTTTTTTCCGGAATGGCAAAAAGCGGTTCGGTTACTCCAAATCCTTTATAGGTCACCCTATCTTTATCAATTCCGTTCATTTCCAAGAATCTGGCAATGGCTTTGGCTCTTTTGGTCGAAAGGTCCTGTTTGTCGTTTTGCATACAGCAAATATGCCCCTGAATCTGTATTTTCATCTGCGGATTTCTTTTCATGACTTCCAGCAATTCATACATTTTGGGTCTTGAGTCATTAGTAATAGCAAATGTGTTCAACTGAAAATTAAGGTTCTCCAGTTTTATTTTTTCGCCGGGTTTTGCAACCGTCAGTTTTTCCATAAAGGCAACATCAAAAACCAATTCACTGGTAGTGCCATTAGGATTCTGTAGGGTCATCTTTTGCGGATATTTAGGCATTTCCCTCTGTTTTTTCACCACGGGTTCTTCCTTAATTCCAAGAATTTCGTTTTCTCGTGGCAGGTCTTTAGCCAAAAGGAAATAAATGGTAACCTTTCTGTTTTCGGATTTTATTTTTGATTGCCTGTGTCTTTCTCCAAAGCTTCTGGTCTTGAAATCATCCCTGATTTTAAGTTTTCCGTTTATTACGCCATAAATAAAATCGACTCTTTTTTGCGCAAGCGTGTCGTTAAAAGCTGTGGTTCCGTCTTCATCAGTATAACCATTGATTGCTACAATTTTGACCTCTTTATTGGTATTGATAAAATTTTGCAGCCTTTCGTTTTCCTGTTTTTTGAGTTCATATTTATTACTGTCAAAATAGACTGAAAATTCTTCCTGTGCCTGTGCTACTAACGAAAAAAATAAAAAAAAGATATATAGAGCCGTATTTTTCATGGACTGGAGTTTATAAATAAAAACGAAGTAACAAATTATTTATTACATAGGAAAATCTGCCGGAACATCCAATATTGCTACTTACTGTCAAGTATTACAATCTCTACTCTCCTGTTTTCATTGCGCTCCTGCTCATTCCTTTCCGGTATCTGGTGAATGGGCCTTGAACTGCCAAATCCTTTATATTGCAGCCTGTCTTTACTGATGCCGTTTTCAATCAGGAAATTATAAATTGCCCTTGCCCTTATGGTGGCGATGTTTTCTAAATCTGTTCCCAACTGACAGCATATATGCCCTTGTATTTCTATTTTCAAATCGGGTCTTTCAACCATTACACTTAGCAATTCCTTTAATATAGGTTCAGATGATGGCACTATAACTCCGGAACGGTTGTAAAAATTAAGATTTTTTAGCGTGAACTTATCACCGGTTTTTAAGTTTTTTGTTTCTTCTGAAAGATTCTCTTTTGCAACGGGCTCTTCTTTTTTAGCCGGAATAGTATAATAAACTACTGCTTTACGGTTGGCTGATGCCAAACCAGGCTGGGTCAACCGTTTTCCAAAACCTTTTATTTCAGCTTTCCCGCTTATTTTTATATTGCTACTTTTAAGTTTTTCCAAAACATAATTAGCCCGTTTTACAGAAAGCACATCATTATACTCCAGACTGCCAACCGAGTCGCAATAGCCATAAATTTTTTCAACTTCTGCTGTAGGATTATCACTTATCCATTCTTGCAATTTGGTCGTTGAGGCGGTATTCGTTTCTGAAATATCAAAATCAAAAAACACTTGGAATTGTTGTTCCTGAGCATATAGGAGTACAGAAAACAATAAGAGGAAAGTTGTGGTAAATTTTTGCTTCACGTTATATTTTTTTAAATTAAACGGAAGATTCAGAATTTTATTACGATTAAATAAAAAGTGAGACAGCTTTCGCTATCTCACCAGTTTTAGAATTAATTTGCTGGGAAAAATTAGAATTTAGGTTCACCCGGTAAAGGGCTTGTATTTCAAACTCAAATCCTAAAGCAAATTAAAATATTTATTTACGATGGGGGTAAATAAATAAGTATAAGTACAAAACTTATGGGGTAAAGTTCTATCGAACGAACTCTTATTTTCATCACTAATTTAAGTTAAAACAGTATAGTTTTTCAGAATTTTGGCGGATAATCGATTAAATGCAATATTCTTAGCCAAAACACTTTACCTACTTATTTTACTCCCAATCCGGCATTGAGGCATTCGTAAATAGCGTGGTCCTTGAGGCTACTATGCCAATCAGGTATTTCTGTATATTCCTCGCACTAATAAAATCATTTGAGGTGTTTACAAAAATTACTTCCGCTTCATTAGGCGAATATCTGGCATCAATGTCTACCGTTCCGGCCGGTTTTTCGGTATTGATTTCTGCGGTTGTATTGGTACTGAAAGTATGCTGGAAAATTCGCGTATCCAATTGCCTGTAGTCCGGATTTTCAAAACCGGAAATATCCCGGGTAAAAAGTAATTTTTGTCCTGTGATTGAAAAATTAAGACTTCCAACAGCTCCATTCACTCCCGAAATAACCAGGTCTGTAATGCTACCTTCGGACGTAATCACATATATTTCGGCATTATAACCGCTGGCATCATTAACCTTTAAGGCAATTTTTGAGCCATCATAACTCCAATCACATTCTGAAATAAATTTACCATTTGGCGTATGGAAGATTTCAGTCAGCCCGCTCCCATTACTGTTTATCCTATACAGTTTGTCAAAACTCGGATAGATAATCTGACTACCGCTGGTGTTCCATGAAAAATTGATAAACTCAGGATTAAATCCTGCAACGGGCACTGAATTTGTCACTTTGAATACTCCCGAACCATCCGGATTCATGATATAAATATGGTTTTGGGCTCCGTTGGAACGGATAAAAGCTATTTTATTCGATTGGTTGTTTTTTCTGGGTCTCCAGCTATTGGTTTCTGAACTCGTCAGTTGTATCTGATTGCCGGAATTGTCACCTGCATATATAACATTATTCTCGCTAAGCTTTTTGACAAAGAGGAAACGGGTATCCGGAAAAGAAGTTGTCGTGAATGTTCGTACCGTACTCATAACAGGAGCATTTACTCCGTCAGAAGCTGAAACCTGCCAAAAATATTTGGTTCCGAAAGCAAGATTTTGCAAAGTAAAAGTTGGCGTACTGATATCCGAATAAACTACCACATCATCTGTAGCATCGTTTCTGAGTATGACTTCATAGGTGAGCGAATCCTGTTCAGGGTCTGTAGCCGTCCAGGTCAAAACAACCTGGCGGTTCTGGTTGACCGCATTGTCAGCCGGAAGTGTTAATGTTGGAGCAATGGGCGGGCGGTTGCCGCTCGTGGAGACAGACAATTCAAAAACGATTTCTGTTGTACTATTGTTCACAACATTTGCTGCTTCAAACTTGGTCAGATAGCCGTCTTTTTGAGCCTGAAAAGAATATTGGCCTACTACAACTTTAGGAACTGTAAACCTTCCGTCTTCATCTGTAAAAACAATACTTGATGTTGGATTGGAGAAAACTTTTGCATTCGCCAAAGGCTCAAACGTATTGGCTACGACTACTCTTCCTGTAACGGTTCCGAAATCTTCTCCATCGACTTTTTCCTCACTGCACGATAGCAGCAGAAGCAAAAGAACAAATCCTGATTTTATAAGAATATTTTTCATGACTTTAAAGATTAAAAATTATTGCTTCAGCGGATTTTGGGCTTCTTCAATGATGTATTTCTCATAGATTTTCTGATTTTTTCTTGGGAAATAATATGTCAGCCCTAACCCAAACCGGAAATAATAATCATCGCGCACGCCTCTTTCCAAATAATCTATAGTGTCGCTAAAGTTGAGATTGTGTTCGGCATACACTTTTATTCCGATTGTTTTGGAAGCCAGATATTCCAGTCCGGCACCGTATTGCACTTTTGCATGCGTATTTTCGAAAAGACGGTTGGCTCCAAATCCGACACCTCCAAAAACATACGGACTCAGTTGTTCTTTAGGCAGTAAAATCAGTTCGGCATTCAGGTCAAAAGTCAGATAGCCTACATCCAGACGGTCTTTGTTTGCCAGGTTAATAACATTTGTGGAACCGCTAAGGTTAAAACCCGGAGTGAAAAAATATTTCAATGCCCCACGACCCATCGGACGAAGTAATGATTTGTCATAATCGCCATCAATAAGCGTGGCTCCTCCCGCTAATTCTATCGCAAACCGTGACCTTCTTTCTGTTTTGTATCTTCCGTAGATTCCGGTAGCATCTGCCACTTCTTTTTCCATTTCATATTTTGAAATAAGCGAATCTACTTCTTCTTTACTGGCATCTGCTTCCCAAATTTTATCCTGAATTCCTTCCAGTACCAAAGACTGTACTGCTTTTTCAATAGCTTCTGTCACAGCCATCTGTACAGGTTCGTTTGTAGAATATCCTGTTTCGACTTCGAGCAATCTTTTAAATTTGACATATCTGAAAAAGCTCTGGTCAATGGCCTGCGACAAAATAGTCTTGGAAACATATACTGATTTCAGGATTTTTCCGCTTGCCGTAGAAATCATCCTAAGGTAAATGGTCACACGGTCCTGCCTGTATTTTGTAGAACCTCCTACTCCAAAATATCTTGCCCCGAAACCTCCCGTTATGATGTTCGTATCATAGGAAACAATACCTCCTTCTAACAAAACTCCTGCATACAAAAGCGGCGTTAGCTGTTCTGTTGAATTTGGATTTTTAGAATATTCCTGCCTCGTAGAGCGAATCAGGTTTCTTTCCTGCAAAAGATTTCCAATGTTTTCGCGCTCAATCGGAACAAACCATTTGGAATCTTCCAAAGCCTTGATTAATATAGAGGTCGCTCCCTGAGTTACGGCAGTACTGAAGGTACTTCCGTTATCCGAAGCTTTATATTGTCCTGTTTGGTCCCTAAATTTATAAATCCCAACTACCACGGGTTCTTTAGGTTTTGGCAATTCCCTTAAAAGTGTTGTTGCCGAGGTGATTTCTCCCAACGATGCTTTTTCAATCTTCAATGGCTGATTGTAATAAGCGCCACATCCGGAGAGCAACAGCATCAGGACTATCGCAAAGTAATATCTGATCTGCATATTATGATTTTGGGATGATAACTTGTGTTTGTTCTCCTGTATTTGTATCCAGGATAGTTACGGTCAATCCGTTTTCTGACGGAAAAATTTCAACAGACAGGCTGCCAAAAGTGTAGCTCCCTTCTGAAATTCCGTTATTTCCAAATTGTTGTGTGAACAGGGATCTGGAAACCAAATTCAGCAATTGTGAGTTCAGGTTTTCAGTAAAACTCTCCAGTTCGGTTTTTGTTTTGGTCGTGACCGTATTATCTTTTAGTTTGTTTTGGGCTTCGGCTGAACTCAGAAGCCACTGGTAGTTAAAAGTATCTCCTCCAAAATTTGGGTTTCTGGGCTTGTAGACCAGATCCTGAGCATTTGCTGCATAGGCCAGCAAAATGATAATTGCAGTTGCTAGAGGTTTCATAATTAATAGAATAAGATTAATACTGAGTGAGATATCGGTTTTGCTTTTCCAGATTTTTCAGATAAGCAGAAGTAACATTTACAGCATCTTCGGCTACGAGACTTAAAAATTCTTCATCGGGATTTACTAAAAACTCATAAATGGGATTAGTATCTATGCTGATCGTAATTTTTGTATTTCTGGCAAAACTCAATTCTTCAGTTATGGTAACAATCTTTTTGGAATTGATTTTCAGATCGCTATACTTAAAAAAATATAAGTCATAAAAATCTTTACCTGCTTTGGTTTTGGTATCATCGGTTACTATCCCGGACAATTCAAAACCGTCTACAGGAACTATTCCTTCATCCTTTTTTTCTTCACCAATGACAATCCTGTCTTTTCCCACCAGTTTTTTATCACTATCATAAAAAAGGAGCATGACAATAACTTCATCATTCTCATTGACATTGATTTGGGTTGATGACAGCTTTTTTGTCTCGTTCGGATCTAAAGTAAAAAGCCCTTCCTGAGCATTATTGGATTGATTGCTGTTTATCTTATTCTTTCTTATTACTGATAATTTATACGATAGGCTTTGAACGATATCGGTTAAATTTTCCGCAGTACCGGTAATCTTTATATTTCCTTCAATTTCTTCCAGGTGTATTTTTGCCTTGACCTGGCTGTTCGTCAGTTGCGAATAGGCGGCAGGAGCAAAAAGCATCAGCATGAAAAAACTATAGGAAAGATATTTTGGCATGGTTTATTGGTTTATTATAATTACCGAAGAACCATTTCCGGACTGTGTGACTTTCATGTCTTTTGAAAGGGAATTGGTTCCATAATTTTGTATGTTCTGATTATTACCTTGCTGGATCATCTGCGTATTCACATCATATTTCGTGTAATAGGTAAAATCCTGAATACCGTTATTTTTCCCGGATTGTATGATATTCTGTGTTATTGTGTTGGCCTGCTTAGAGAGCGAAATAGCATTATCATCACCGTTTTGAAGTACAGAAACATTGACTTCATTCGCTTTTAAGTTTGCATTGAACAAATTGTAATCTCCTATTTGCCGGACCAGAATATCTCCTTTCTGAAACAAGGAATTGGCATACTGTTTTGGATTCATGCTTGAAACCACAAACAGGGTCTCTTCCTTCGAATCAAAGACAGAAGAACTGTATTGATCGAAGCCCGGGTTTTCTTCTTCCTGTGCCAAAGCAACCTGAGAAAAAAGTACCAGGAGCAATAGCTTAAAAAATAAGGGTTTCATAATCTTTTGTTTTATAAAAAATGGGGCTACCTGAACCGGCTGCCCCATTTTTATTCTTCAACTAGTTCGATTGAGTAACGTTGTTGATGTTAGAGTTTCCTTTTTGAACGTTCATGCTGGTTTGGTTGTTACCGCTTTGCATTACGTTAGAATAGTTAAAGTTTCCTATTTGAAGTGTGTTGTCTAAATGACCAAATCCGTTTTGAGTAGTCAGAGCGTCATTTTCCTTACCATATTGATAGTGGCTTGCCTTATTGGCACCGGAAGCAGCTACAGCATTGCTTGTTTGAGTAATTTTAGAGTCGTTCATTTCACCACCCTGGCTAGTGTAGGCAATGTTGAAATCTCCATTTTGAGTTTGTAAAGCATCATTATATCCGTGTGGCATAAATGGCACAGCAACAGCACTTACAAATCCTAATGCTTCTGCACTGAACGGAGCTCCGGATGGCATTTCGTTTCCGCTGGTGCCCTGGTCAATAGTAGCTTTGTTGTTGTTTCCTGTCTGAACCTGTTTTGCCCAATCATGACCGTTTCCGGCAACAGGGTTTAGCTGATCCTGCCAGATAGTAGCCTGGTTGCTGTTTCCTGTCTGAACCTGATAAGCTTCATTGTAAAGATTGTTTTGTGATACAAAAGCGTTGTTTGAGTTTCCAACTTGTTTTACGTCTGCTTTGTTATGATTGGAAGCAGAAGAAAGGTTTGGATTAATTCCTTGTGTAACATTAGAAACGTTGTTGTTTCCTTGTTGTCTTACATCCGAATCCTGATACGATCCTTTTTGATTAACAGCCGAGTTGTTGGATCCGCCCAACTGCAAAACATTGCTGTCATTAAATTGTGCAAAAGAAACTGCACTTACCAGCATCACTGAGATGCTCAAAATCACTTTTTTCATAATAAAAATATTTAATTGGTTATAATTACAATTTAATATTTGGGGGACGAAAAAAGTCTTAGAGGGAAGCTGCTAACAGCTTGTGAATGAAGTATTTTTGGATTACAATTGTGGTATCTTGCTTTTCAAAGTTATTTCTTTTTTCTAAAAAGCAATACGGGAAACCGTAAAAATTACATACTAATTCTTATTTTTCTATGAATTGTTTAAAAAATCGGATGAAATGCATGATTTTTAATTTATACCGTCAAAATTAATTATCAAATTCATATTTACAGGCTATTTATTTAACTTTTTAGTAAGATTAAGAGTTCAATTTATTTTTCACCAAAAATAATATGTAGAATTTTTCTTCTACTTAAAATAGAATATCGTCTGAATTTCAATTATTACCCTCCTATGTAATAGCTAAAAAAAATACCTGCCATTGGGCAGGTACTTTTCAGGTGTTGTGTTGTTGTTTGTAGTATATTATTTTGTAAATAATAATTCTCTGTATTTGGTTAATGTCCAGATTTCATCATCTACCAAAAGCTCCAGCTTGTCGCAGTGCTTTCTGATAATTTCAAAATAAGGCTTCACCTTGTTGCAGTAGGCAAAAGCCATTTTTTCTGTATCAGAAAGGTTATTGGCTTTTTTACGTTCCTGAGTCATTTCTTCTACCTTAGTATTGATTGCTTCGATGTGTCCGGAAATTTCTTTGATTAATGCAATCTGTTCTTTTGCGATGGTTTCATATTCTTTACCAAAGATGTCTTTCAAACCTCTTACATTTTCAATCAAAAGGTTTTGGTAACGGATTGCCGTTGGCACCACGTGATTTCTGGCAATATCTCCAAGAACTCTTCCTTCAATCTGGATTTTCTTAGTATATTCTTCCATTTCGATTTCATAGCGAGCCTCTACTTCCACATGGTTCATTACTCCTAATTCGCCAAACAATTCGATAGCTTTTTTAGAAACTTTTGCTTTTAAAGCCTCAGGAGTCGTTTTATGGTTGCTCAATCCTCTTTTAGCCGCTTCTTTCTGCCAGGCATCGCTATAACCGTCGCCTTCAAAAAGGATGTTTTTTGTTTCTTTGATGTATTCTCTCAAAACATTGAAGATAGCATCGTCTTTCTTCATGTCCTTCCCTTCAATCAAGGCATCAACTTCTTTCTTGAAATCGATAAGCTGTTTTGCTACGATAGAGTTTAGTGTAGTCATAGCATTGGCACAGTTTGCAGTTGAACCTACAGCCCTGAACTCGAATTTATTTCCTGTAAATGCAAACGGAGAAGTTCTGTTTCTGTCTGTATTGTCAAGCAATACATCCGGAATTTTTCCTACTACATTTAATTTAAGGTCTGTTTTTTCTTCAGGAGATAATTTTCCGTTTGATACGCCTTCCAATTCTTCCAAAACTTTGGTAAGTTGTTGTCCGATAAAGACAGAAATAATTGCCGGAGGCGCTTCGTTAGCTCCTAAACGGTGGTCATTGCTGGCTGTAGCGATAGAAGCACGCATTAGTTCTTCATAAGTCTGTACTGCCTTAATCGTATTGATAAAGAAAGTCAGGAACTGAAGGTTGCTCATTGGCGTTTTTCCAGGACCAAGCAAATTCACTCCGGTATCTGTTGCCAAAGACCAGTTATTGTGTTTTCCGGAACCGTTAACTCCTTTGAATGGTTTTTCATGGAACAGCACTTTGAAATCATGGCGTTCTGCTACTTTCTGCATCACATCCATTAATAAAGAGTTATGGTCAACCGCAAGGTTTGTTTCTTCAAAAATAGGAGCCAATTCGAACTGATTTGGTGCTACTTCGTTGTGACGGGTTTTTACCGGAATTCCCAAAAGCATACATTCGTATTCCAACTCTCTCATATAAGAAAGTACTCTTGTTGGGATGGAACCGAAATAGTGGTCATCAAGCTGTTGTCCTTTTGCAGAAGTATGTCCTAATAAGGTTCTTCCCGTCATTAATATGTCCGGTCTTGAGTTTGCCAATGCAGAGTCAATCAGGAAGTATTCCTGTTCCCAGCCTAAGGTAGCGGTTACCTTTTTTACATTCTTATCAAAATAACGGCAAACCGATGCTGCTGCTTCGTCAATAGAGTGTAACGCTCTTAATAAAGGTGTTTTATAATCCAATGCTTCACCCGTATAGGAAATAAAAACAGTAGGAATACATAATGTTGTACCAAAAATAAAAGCAGGCGATGTAGGATCCCAGGCCGTATATCCTCTTGCTTCAAATGTGTTTCTGATTCCTCCGTTAGGAAAACTCGAAGCATCCGGTTCCTGCTGAACCAATTGTCCTCCTCCAAATTTTTCTACCGGGTCGCTGCCATCGAATGAAGTTTCAAAAAAAGCATCATGCTTCTCTGCCGTTGTCCCTGTTAAAGGCTGAAACCAGTGCGTATAATGTGTTACTCCTTTTGACAACGCCCATTCTTTCATTCCAAGAGCAATATAGTCTGCTAATTTTCTATCGATTTTCTTTCCATGCTGTATTGCATCTTTTACACCCTGATAAGCATCCTGCGTCAGGAACTGGCGCATTGCCTTGTCATTAAATACATTGCTACCAAAAATTGCAGATTTTTTCTCCAATTCCTCAAATTTGACAGGCTTTCTTCCGGCTGTCTGCGCTAATGCTTGAAAACGAAATGTCGACATATGAATTGTTTTAGATTTGACTAATTTGATGCAAAGATATAATTTTTGAATAAAAAAATAATTTATACCCCTATTTTTTTAGGGTATAAAATAATAAAAATAAAAATATACCCTAATCACCCCTTAAAAAACAAGCAAAAAAAAGAAAATAAATCTTCATCCCTTTTTACAATATGTATTTCACCTGCCAAATCTTATAACTTAATCTAAAAACTATATAATATTCATTAAAAATGAAAAATCCTACAAATAAATACACATAAATCAACGATTTGTTAATTATGTTAAACATTCCATAACAGAAATACACTTTTCCATTCATTATAATTAATTTTAGAAGAAAGAAAAAAATAGTAACTCAAAAAGATTAATCATGAGCTCAAAAAAATTAGTTATCGGGATTGCAGCCGGAGTTGCTGCTTTAGCCATTGTAGGACTTATAGTCGCAAAAAAGAAATCCAAAAAAGATAAATTTTCAGAAAAGGCCAGAGAAGCGCGGGATAATTTCAAAAGCAAACTGAATGACCTGCAACGAAAAGCAAAAAGAGAATTCAATG
Organism: Flavobacterium lindanitolerans; assembly: GCF_002846575.1. Lineage (NCBI taxonomy): Bacteria > Pseudomonadati > Bacteroidota > Flavobacteriia > Flavobacteriales > Flavobacteriaceae > Flavobacterium > Flavobacterium lindanitolerans. The sequence continues at coordinate 1,784,531 of NZ_PJND01000007.1, read as the reverse complement.
ATGCTTTGGAAGAAGGTGAAAATTTAGCCAATAAAGCAAAAGATAGAGCCAACGAATGGGCTAATCGTATTACATCATAATTATTTTTAACTGATTTCAGAATCGTCAAACTGCCAAAAACTGAATAACACATGAAAAACCTACCACACAGCTCAACATTAACTGATTTAAATCCAGAGGCTCCTGCCTTTCCTTCACGTGCTAATACACTTACGGACGAAGAGCTATTACCTGAAATTCTGTTTATCACTTCATATCCGCCAAGAGAATGTGGTATTGCTACCTATTCACAGGATCTGATGAAAGCACTGAACAATCAGTATGTAAGTTCATTTTCTTTGACTGTTTGCGCCCTGGAAAACGATCATGAAAGACATCACTATTCTGATGAGGAAGTAAAATATACTTTAAACACTTCAGATCCTTCTTCTTTTAAGGCCATTGCAGCAACAATCAACAGCGATCCTACTATTAAGGTTGTGGTAATTCAACATGAATTCGGGCTTTTCCGCGATCATGAAAGTTTTAATTTGTTTCTCACTGAAATCAAAAAACCTTTGGCTGTCGTATTTCACACGGTCTTACCAAGACCGGATGAGGCATTTAAACAAAAAGTACAGCAGATTCTTGACCGGGCAGATTCGATTATCGTAATGACCAAAAATTCTGAGGCTATACTTTTAGAAGATTATACGGTAGTTTCTGAAAAAATCTCTGTGATTCCACATGGTACCCATTTAGTACCCCACAATGATAAAAATGCATTAAAGGCTAAATACGGGGTTAAGGGTAAAAAAATACTTTCAACGTTTGGTTTATTAAGCTCCGGAAAAAGCATCGAAACTACTTTAGAAGCCTTGCCCAACATTGTTGACAAGAGCCCTGATGTCCTTTTCCTTATTATAGGAAAAACCCATCCGGGTGTCGTTGTTAATGAAGGTGAATCCTATCGCGATTCGCTTAAAGAAAAAATCAAAGAACTGAAACTTGAAAACCACGTTCAGTTTGTAAACAAATACCTTCCTCTGGAGGAATTGCTGGACTATCTTCAATTGACGGATATCTACCTTTTTACCTCGAAAGACCCAAATCAGGCTGTAAGCGGTACTTTTTCTTATGCCATGAGTTGCGGATGTGCCATTGTTTCTACTCCAATTCCCCATGCCAAAGAAATGCTTCAAAATGGCTCGGGACTTACTTTTGATTTTGGAAATTCCAAACAATTGGCCGAAGCCGTCAACCAGTTGATTTATGATATTGGTCTTCGAAAAAATATGATATTGAACGGACTTCACAAGATTATGCACACCGCATGGGAAAATTCTGCCGTTGCGCACGCTATCTTATTCCAAAAAGTATCCGGAGGAAAAATAGAACTGCATTACAGGAATCCTAAACTGAATCTGGACCATATCAAAAAGATGACGACTGAATTCGGAATATTGCAGTTTTCCAAACTCAACCGCCCGGATCCTAATTCCGGCTACACGCTGGATGATAACGCACGCGCGCTTATTGCCCTTTGTCAGGATTATAAACTGACCCGTGATATTGAAGATTTAAAATACATCAGTATTTATCTGAATTTTATTTCTTTTTGCCTGAGTGAAGATGGCAAATTCAAAAATTATGTGGATATCGACCATAATTTTACACCACAAAATAACAGCGTAAATCTGGAAGACAGTTCCGGTCGTGCTATATGGGCTTTGGGATATCTGATTTCACTGGCTCCTATACTGCCTTCAAATTTCACCAAAAAAGCAGAAACTTTATTCCGAAAAGCCATGCCGCAAACTGAAAAGATGCATTCTACAAGGGCGATGGCATTTATTATAAAAGGACTTTATTATTTCAACCGACATATTAAAGATCTTGATTATAAAATTTATATTGAAATATTTGCAGACAGGCTCGTACAGATGTATAAACACGAAAGTTCTGAAAACTGGAAATGGTTTGAAAGCTACCTGACCTATGCCAATAGCGTACTTCCGGAAGCGTTGCTTTGCGCTTATGCTGTAACCGATAATGAAGAATACCGCGAAATTGCTAAAGATTCTTTCGACTTCCTTTTAGGAAATACATTTTCGGAAAACCAAATCAAAGTTATCTCTAACAAAACCTGGCATTTTAAAGGGCAGGAAAAACACAGCTACGGGGAGCAGCCTATTGACGTGGCGTATACTATATTAGCACTCCGAAAATTCCATGATATTTTTAAAGATGAGGAATACCTCAACAAGATGGAAATAGCTTTCAACTGGTTTCTGGGTAATAACCACCTGAAACAGATTATCTATAATCCATGTACGGGGGGTTGTTTTGACGGACTGGAAGAAACCAATGTCAACCTGAATCAGGGAGCAGAATCAACCTTAAGCTATCTTATGGCAAGGCTGACCATTGCGCGCTATTTTGGAAATCCAAATACCATATACTTCCGCAAAAAATTAAAAGCAACCAAACTTTTACTTCTTAAGAGTTAATTATTAATTCGCAAAAAGTCCCGCTTTGAGCGGGACTTTTTTAACTTTCGTGCTTATTTGTTTTATGATGTTAAATGATTAGATAAAAACAAAAGACTGTAGTACAATGCAATACCACAACCTTTAATGATTTTATTTTTGGTTTTAATCTTTAAAAACCATTCAACACAAGAAGCTATGCTGCTATAGTGAGATTCGCAGTAAATTAATGATTATGGTCGTGAGCAATTACCTCTGCCTTCGTAGTACACAATACCAAAGCATCATGTAAGTGTGCCGGTGTTTCCAACTGGATAGTTACGTGATGTATTTTTAAGTGCTCCAAATCGTGTTCTATTTTACGAAGCATAATCTCTCCTGCTTCAACTGTCATTTTTTCATCTACTACCGCATGGCAGGTCAATGCGTTTAGTCCGCTTGTAATCGTCCAGATATGTAGGTCGTGGATACTGATAATACCTTCAGTTTCCAATATTTTTTGTGTTACTTTTTCAACTTCAACATTATCCGGTGTGCCTTCCATCAACACATGTACCGATGATTTCGTAACCAAATAGCCGCTACGCAATACCAACACAGAAACGATAACACTTGCGAATGCATCTGCCCAGACCCAACCAAAAAACATAATGAGCAAAGCCGCGATGATGGCGCCTACCGAACCAAGCATATCACTTATCACGTGCAGATATGCCCCTCTCATGTTCAAATTTTCCTTGACATCTGCACCACGCATCATTATCCAGGCTACAAGCACATTTACGGCCAGACCTATAACAGCGATGATGAGCATTCCGCCGGAAGTAATCTCCGGTGGCTTTTGAAAACGTTCAATAGCTTCATAAATAATATAGACTGAAATCAGTATGAGTGTTGCCCCATTGATAACAGCAGCTAATATTTCAAATCGTTTGTAACCATACGTTTTGCTATAATCTGCTATTTTGCTGCTGAATGTAAAAGCCATCAGAGCTATAAAAAGTGATATGGCATCACTAAGCATATGCCCGGCATCTGCCAGCAGAGCCAGACTGTTTGTAATCAATCCGCCTACAACCTCTATAACCATATAAGCCGTAATAATAACAAGGCTAATGATTAAGGTTTTTTTATTTGTGCTACCAGAATGATTGTGGTCGTGGTCATGTCCCATAACTGTATTTGCTGTGAATTATTTAATGTCGTATTTCTAATTTATTTATGTAATACGATACAAAACTGGCGACAATCTACGTAACTAATGTTGTGGAATTCTTTGATAGATTTGTAAGATTTACCTTTTGTCAAAAAAAAAGAGACCGAAGTCTCTTTTAATTATTTTCTTGTTACTATATTTTCTTCCTTAATGCCATATGCTTTAACTACAGCTTCATAATCTTTATAATCGACTGTCTGAGTTACTGTCTTACCTTTACTTCCTGCAGACCTTGCGAATATTGGGTTTTGCCCAGGAACAACTATAACTCTAAAGAACTGGCCTACACTATAATTTGGGATGGAAGCAAGGTTAATATCAGTTTCTGTCCAAATTTTAGCCTCCGTAGTTGTAAAATCATAGTTATAAGTTAAATATCCTGATATACTTGGATATTCATTATTAGGGAAATAAATATTTTGCGGAATTAATCTCCAAACCGGATTTCCGTTAGTAGTAGTACTTTCCATCCAGTAGATTAAAACTACATCGCCAGAAAAAACTTCACCTGCATTAAACGGGAATATAATTTCTCCTTGTGCATTAAAGCTTTTATTAATATCAAAAACTAATCCGACTGTATCGTTATCAACGCGGTCGTCATCATTGCTACAACCTTGTAATGCCGTCATTCCGACGATAGCTAAAAGTAAAAGTATTCTTTTCATAATATTATTTTTTAATATGTTCATTACTTATGTTTCAAAAATAAGGCCAAAAAAATAATTTTTTAAAAAATAAATGCTAATATTTTCCTACAGCATGATTTTAAAGAAAAAACCTACTATTTTTGTTTTATTTTTTTTAACTTATTCAAAATAAAAACAAAATTCTTAAAATCATGAAAAAAATATTATTATTTTTTACAATACTAATTTCTAATTATCTGTTTTGTCAAGTTACTATAGACGGAATAACAGTAAATAATGTTGGAATTAGTGGCACAACAATTAATTTAGGTACATCATCATCTGTAAGTGTCTATCTAAATGCGGCAGTTAATCTCAACACAGTACCTAGCGATAGTTCTCCCGGAACAATAACAATTTATTACAAAAAGGCTCCTTCACTCCCGGCCATAGTTGCAAATGGTGGAGATGGTGGTTCACTTCTCTTTCTCGGATCGACTTTTGCTATAAAAAGTTTTCGTCTAACTCTTGACAGTGCCCAATTTGATACAACAGGAGGAATACTTTATGCAGAATATAAGACATTTTCAGGTATAATAACTAAAAGCGCAAACATATCTATAAAAAAAGATACTACAAGTGAGCCTGGAGGACAACCTGGTGGCGGTGGAAACGCTTGCCATACCTGTGGTTTTGAACGTATTCCATTTGGAGGCATACCAATATTGCCATGGAATAGCCCAAGCGTTAATACTGATTATTTAAAATGGTTTATTAAAAGACCCTCAGGAGAAACTGTTCCTTATTCAACAGATAGAGGTAAAGAAATTTATGAGCCTGTTCAAATGCATTTAAAAGAAAATCAATCTACCACTAGTCCAACTTATGTATTTAATATATACACTGAAAGGCCATATTCTCGATATGATAATTATATTAAACGTCTTAATATCTCAAACTCAATAGAACAGAATCAAACAATTGAATATGGTGGTACCCCCGAAACTATTATAGGAACAGCAGGAAATGTAAACGGCCAACCAAACAATACTTACCAGTGGCAAGAAAGAGTCGTTGCAGAACATCAAGCTTATGGTGGCTATGCATCATATAATGTTTGGTATAATATTTATGGCTGGAAAAATATTCCAAATGCTAATCAAATAAATTATACTCCTCCCATCAACGCTACTGAGGTCAAAGCTTACAGAAGATTAATATTTGACACTTATAATATTCCAATGTCAAGTAATGAAGTAACAATTTATGTGGTATCTACTGGAGGCATTAACAATACTATATGTTGTGACAAAACTTATTTTTCAAACAACTCAATTGATCCAATCGTTGGGTCTCCTATGCATAATGCTGAATTTTATATTCAATGGCAAAAAGGCATCATAGTTAACAATCAGATTATTTGGTATAACATAGATGGTGCTAATTCGCAAGATTATACTCCTACTCGCCCTGGAGGCAGAAACTCTAGCGGGACCTTTTATTACAGAAGAGCTTTAATAAGTTTGATTAATAACAAATTTTACGTAAGTAATACTACAACTATTATATTCAGCAATGCTAGCGGTAGAAACAGTTCTGAAATCTTAAAAAACAAAGAAATATCAGATATAAATATTATGCTTTATCCAAACCCAAGTTCATCAGTTGTAAATATTGAAAGTGAACATGACTTATCATCTTTTAATGCTAAAATCATAGATGTGACCGGAAGACTCATCCTAAAAAACAACTATGAGTTAAGCGGATATTCAACTCAATTAAATATTTCAGATCTGCCGACAGGGATCTATACTATCATAATAGAAAATGGTCAGGACAAAATAATTAAAAAGCTAATAAAAAAATAAACAGTAATAAAAAAATTTGTAAAGATTAATTACCACTACTCTTTCGTTTTTGCTTTCAAATAATTTTGCAAAAAAGAACTCAAATCTACTTTATGCAATTTCTGCGTTTTATTGATAAATGGCTTTCTCGAAAAATTTTCATTGGTTACATAATAATGGAATCCGTCTTGTGTAGCAATACCTTCAATCTGATGAAAAGGCAATCGTAGTTTAATTCTTCTTTTATTTCCGGTAAAAAAATCGGTTCCGTGAAAATCATACAAGAGATATAAAAAAGGCTTGAGGTGTTTTGAGTAGCCGCACAAAACAATGGTACTTTCTGCTTGTAAAAATACCGCACCCGTAACTAATCCACGAATGTCATGTACTGTTTTTAGTTGGGCAACATGATTTCCCGGAGTTTTAGGCAATGAATAGAGGGCCGTTTTTTTGGATGTCCATTGTTTGGTAAAAATATAAATACTGTCTTTTGAAACTACCATAGCCTCGCCGTCATAATCGGTTTGGTTGGCTTTTGATGGTATGAGGAGATTGGCCTGGTCTGAATAACGGAAAGAGATAGTATCTATGACAGGGTTTATGGCAAGGGATTTCTTTTCAATTCTTAAAATATGCAGGTCCGTTCTGTTACCGCCCACATTGTTGCCAAAATCGCCTATATACAGATAACTGCTGTCCTGGGAGATTTCTTCCCAATCTTTATTGACTACTTTTTTTAGTCCATAACTTTCCTGGATATTTCCCGAAATGGTACCAATTCCATAAATAACCGTGTCTTTATCATCATTATGTGTCCATAATTTTCCATTCCAAAAAATCAATCCCGAAGTTTCGTGTAATTTTTCATCCAGCTTTTTTGAAAATTCAGGTCGAATTGCTGCTCTTTTATATTGGCAACTCCCGTCATTTATTGTTGCTTCCGGATTGTAATTTTTAGATAACGGGTCTGTACAACCAGAAATTTGCGCTGCCATATCAGCTATAAAAAAAAGATTCAAAAAAAACAGCCAGCCGCAAATCGTTTTCATACTACCCAATTAAATCGTTTTTCCTTTGGCAGTCCTGGCACGTTCAATATCTTCCAATGTCGCACATTTGGTGTTGATTTTTACCTCATCTACAACAAAAGGCAGGTGAATATATTCTACTTCAGAAAGGTCTTCATTTAAATAATCGGCAACGTCCTTCAGGTCATAAAACCAATATTTATCAAATTGTATCTTCTTTATTGAAGCGTCCTTTAGGAGGATTTCTTCTTTTAGCTTCTTTACCATAACAATATCCGCTGATTTCTTTTCCTGCAAATTACGTTATTTGAATTATAGGAATGTTCAGTTTTTAGGTGTTTTAACAAAAAAAGACTTCTGCTAGGAAGTCTTCTATTTGATGAATTTTGCATCTCTGCGTTTTTGCGAGCAGCTGTTTTCACGCAAAGACGCAGAGACGCTAGTTAGGGTATAGCACATTTCGATGTAAGGTTTCTAAACTTAGCATCTTGGAACCTTAGCAACTTAGCACCTCTTTCTAAGATGTCAAAAAGTAATCAATTAATATCTCATTTTCTTGTTTCCAACGAATCCATCCTGATTTTATGGGATTTCCGTCATCATCACAATGCGAGCCCGTAAAAATCTGAATCCAGTCGCCTTTCATAGACTTGACCTGAAAGCAATCTTCGCCATCAAAAGGAATTGTTCTGGCTGAATCATTAGGTTGTGCTTTGATTTCTTGCGGGAAAGAATTTCGGGAAATCATAAATGCATTTTTCAGAAAACCTTCCCAAGTATCCAAGTCAACCGATTTTGTCTTTCTTATCCAGTAAGACTCACCGGTTTCGTTATTTACGATTACCTCAATCCAAAAACGTTCTTCTGATTTGCATCGGAAAACCAATTGGTCATAGTCCAAAAAGAAACCTTCCGGTTTCAGCCATTTTTCAACTGATTCAATATCGCGTATGTCAGGGCTTCCTGTTACTTCGTCCTGGTAAAACTGAATAATCTGTTTTGGCTCTTTATCATAAGCGGCTGCATACAAATTCAAAACAGAGTTACTTGTATATTTTATAGTTGCAATTCCAATTCCTAATTCTGATTGTGCGGTTGCATTGACTGCAAATAGAATAAATAGTGCTTGTAAAAATTTCATTATCAGGGCATGCTTGTTTTTGATAGCATACTACAAAGAACGCTCTAAAAAACTTTTTATTTTGTTTTTTAAGAAACTGTTATTTCTTTATTATTAAGGCTTATTGGGCTGTTGCGTTGTTTACTTTAAATATTTTGGAAAAAAACAACACATGATAAGGCAAGGAATTTTCCCAATATTCCCAAGTATGGGCACCCGGCCGTTCTGTATAATCATGCGGCACCTTACTGTAAACCAATCTCCTGTGTAATTCCCTATTAGGCCCAATCAGAAAATCATCAACACCACAGTCAATAATAAGAGGCAGACCGTTTGCTTTCATTTTATCTATCATATTCAACACTGCATGTGCGGCATATACTTCCTGAGGTGCTCCCTGAGACCCAAAAACAGGTTCCATCAATTGGTCAATTCTCTCCGGTGTATCGATTCCCATATTTTTCATGGTTCCCATGTCAACAGCTCCGCTCATACTTCCGGCTGCCGCATATATGTCCGGGTGTTTGGCTGACAAATACAACGCGCCATGTCCTCCCATTGACAATCCGGTAATAACCCGGCCTTTTTTCTCATTGATTGTCCTGTAGGTCTGGTCTATTTTCTGTACGACTTCTTTAGTAATATAGGTTTCGAACTGGCTGCCTTTATTGGCGGGACTGTCCAGATAGAAGCTAAACGTTTCGCCTTCCGGCATGACAATGATAATATCATACTGGTCTGCCAAATTCTTAACCGTCCTGTTTTTTGATGTAACATTTAGCCAGTCTCTGAAATGTCCGTAAGCACCATGCAGCAAATATACAACCGGATATTTCGCCTTGCTTTTTGCATATGAATTAGGAAGGACAACTGCCGCATTATAGGTTTTGTTCATGGCAACACTAGGAATTGCAAGCGTGTCTACCTTTGCCGCCTGAGAGGCCAACCCATAGAATAAGAAAACGGCACTCCATAGTAATTTCAGATTTTTCATAACATTATTTTTCAGGTTAATGATTCCGTTGATGTTTGCAGTCGTTAGCTATCCTTACCTTCCATTGATTTTACGTGATTCAGATAGTTTCTGATTTTAGAATCAAGTTCTGCAGGATATGCATAGCCCAGTTTTTGCGACATTGCGGTTCCCAGTTCTGTACCTATATCTGCATAGGCAAACAAGGCACGCCAATTGTCCTGTATGTCACTGCCGGAAAAAGTGGCTTCTATCTTTTTCCACATTTCGGGAGAAAGGTACTTTTTAAACAATCTCCCTTTTTTATTGGTTGATACATTCCAGTTGTGCTCCAGCCCTATATGCCATTCTATCATTTTCTGGAAGTATTGCGTTCTCATATTGTCTTCAAGCATGAATTTGGCATAAAAAAGATCATCGCGCCACAGGCATTTCGCCACATAGGTCATGTCCCACCAAAAATCATTAAATAGGGTTGTAAACTCCTGTTCTGTAGGTTTTTTAACCATAACCGCATTATAGGTTGGCGGCTTCATGTTTTTTGTAATGTCGTCTTTGTCCAGCAGTACCTTATAGCCTACATCCCAATCTTCCTGCAATTCTTCATTGTTTACTTCTTCGAGAAATTTATCTACGGAATAGATTTTATAGTCCACTTTGGTATAATCTTCATAAAAAACCATGCGCATGGCGTGTTTGCCTTCAAATGCTTCTTCGTTTTCTACAATCATGGCTATTTTTTTGCCGAAATTCTCTACCCAACTATCATCTGACAAGAACTGTTGCAGGTTACTCACGACAAACTCAATATCCAAATCGCTAAACTGGTCTACCGGAGCATAGGGATTAACAAGCGAACTTGTTAGTAGCACCGCCCTGATGTCATCATTCGATGTCGCCCAATCCATGATTTCCATTAATTGGGTTTCTCTTTTGTTTTCCATTGTGCTAAATCGTATCCAGGGTTCGTTTTGTAAGGTCGCTTTTTTCTGCATCGCCTGTATTAAGTGTCGATGCAGGTTCAAACAGCAAAACAGATACTTCCTGTGGCGCTACAGGCCTGTGTTCAACTCCGCGTGGTACAATCAAAAATTCGTTCTCTTTGAGTTCAACGGTCTTATCCCGAAATTCCATGTTGAATTGGCCTTTGACCACCAAAAACATTTCGTCTTCATTGTCGTGTTTATGCCATACAAATTCACCCTGAAATTTTACCAGTTTGACATGTTGCCCGTTTAATTCTCCAACAATTCTTGGGTTCCAGTAATCGTTAAATAAAGAAAGCTTTTGGGCGATAGTTACTTTTTCCATTTTCTTCAGACTATAAAGACGAAGTTATAAAAAATAACGCTTGATTGAACCCACTCTTTTCCAATCGTTATCCATCAATTTAAAATCCCTTTCCCAATTCAAACTTATTCTTCTGACTTAATCTTCATCAGATGTATTCTGCTTTATCCTATTTATTATAAACTCCTTCCTCTTCTCAACGGTATCTTTTGGCACTTCTATAATTTCATAGCCATAATCCTGATAGGTCTTTTTCATGGCTTCAAAAGTAGCTTCGGCTTCTTTCCAATCCTGTTTTCTTTCCTCATCTGTTTTGTAGATACCCTGCCAGGGCGGGAAGATGAATATTTTTGTATTATACTGATAATGTTCTGCTATTTCCTGTATTTCATTTGACAGGTCCAAACCTACCATTCGGGCATAGCAGACTGCATCCAAAATTCCCCTATCAAAAAAAACGGGAAGCAGACTGTTTTTAGAAATAGCCTCACGGTAGCTTTCAGCAGAAGCTTCTACCATTAACTGCATATAAAGTTCCTTGCTTTTCCATGGTAATGCCTCTCCGCCAGTTGCCATCTGCTCTTTGATAATTGCACGTGCTGTTTCTGGCATAACAGTGTAACCGCTTTTTTCCAGTTCGTTTAAAACGGATGTTTTGCCAACACCGGGACCGCCGGTAAGAATATAAAAGTTCTTGTTTTGGTATTTCATTTCATTATCATTATTCCCATTTATTCTTTAAACAATTCCAACATATGGGAGATTGCATTTTCAGAATGCAGGGCTTCGGTTTGTTCTAATGTCATTTTTGCAATTTCGGAGGCTCTTTTACGCATCTGCTTTTCATAATGGGCAATTGCTTCTTCAATATCTAAAAAATCTGTTCCCGTAAGACAATTGCTGAGTTCAAGGGCATCAAGCATTGCCATATTTACGCCTTCTCCGGCATAGGGTGGCATCAAATGTGCCGCATCACCAATCAGAGTACTGTCTGCCCGTGCTTTCCATGTCTGGTCTAACGGCATACAGTACTGCGGACGCGGGACAAAAGAAGTGCCTTCTGTTACAAATAATTCCATCCAGATTTCATCCCAATCTGAAAATTCTGTACGAAACCAAGTTGCTACTGACTTACTATTTTTAAAATCAATACCGCTATCGCGTACCCAGGTTTCCTGTGTTTTACAGCCTGTATAAAAAGAGAGACTTCCATCTCCTTTTGCGCTTACAATAAGTGACTTTTGATTACCAAAGGCAAAAACTTTTCCACCCTTAACCATTTCATAGATGCGGGGTGCTTTTTCCGCCGCCTCATAAAGACTGCCTTCTACGACTGTAATTCCGGAATAGAAGGGCCTGATAGTTGTAAGATAAGGACGTATTTTTGAATTGGCACCATCTGCCCCGATAACCAGGTCTGCTGTTTCTGTTTTTCCATTTTGAAAAACAAGCTTCCAGATACCGTTTTCCTTTTCTAATGCTGTAATATGACTATCCCATACTATTGTTTCCGGTCGTAACGAATCAAGCAGCAAATCACGCAAAGGACCACGGTCTATTTCAGGGCGAAAGTGTTCGTGTCCAAAATCAGCCATATTATCAGGTTCGTTATGCTGGTCGTAAACAAGGTTACCATATGGGTCCGCAATACGCATCTTGTCGGCACCAGGTCTGTAATATTTTTTAAACGCTTCCAATAGTCCGGCCTCTTTGAGTGCTTTAAGGCCTGAATCGTCATGAAGGTCGAGTGTGGCTCCCTGTACTCTTACAAATCTTCCCGCATCTCTTTCATATACTGTTACATCAACCCCTTTTTGTTGCAGCAGTCGGGCAAGTGTCAATCCTCCAGGTCCACCACCAATAATTGCTATTTTTTTGTTTTTAACTACCATGATTTTAAAGATTTAGTTTTATCAAGGCAAAACTATTTCTTATTCAAGGTGGAAAATTGTATAAATCGGTCGTTTTTATTTTGGGATAATTCTTTGGGAAGCACACCGGAGAACTTTTTTACATCACGGATAAAATGGGCCTGGTCTGCAAAATCCTGTTCGGGAAACAATTTCCCTTCCTTGAGATGTTTAAAGGAAGCTCTGAAACGCAAAATATTGCAATAGGTTTTTAACGGCAGTCCAAACTGATGGCTAAAATAACGGTTCATCTGGCGACTGCTCCATCCGGCCTTTTCAGAAAGTTCTTTCACCGTTAACGTACCATTTGAAGTATATATTTGGTCAAACAGTCTGAGTTTCCTGTTATCGGGTACTGTTTTAATAAGGCTTTGTATTTTTCCGGTTAGCTTGTTGCAAAAAGCATCAAAATCGGAAAGGTCTTCTTTGGCAATATTCCAGAAACCTTCCGGTAGAAGACGTCCGCCATTAAGCAAAGATGAAACGCTGGCTTCTAAAAGATATTCAACCGCTAAAAGGCGAAGGCTAACCGCAAACATGGTTCCTCCTGATTGCATCAGGGTTTGTGAAGCTTCCGTTTCCAACCCTAAAAGAACGGCACGAAATGGTTCGGTATCGGAATATGAAAAAATAATATCAATCCTCCCGTCTGGCAATACTATGATATTTTTGGGTTCTCCGGAAGGTGTCCTGATTTCCCAAAAGCTTTCAACATATCCGGCAATCGACGAATCGGGTTTTTCTATTTTATATTTAAACGGACCGTCCATTTTTTAATAATGGTCGTTAGGTTATTTTTTTACGGAAAGAAAAATATCCACTTCTGCATTGTTCCAATCTGCACATCGTTCATCATATATTTCAAAATCATATTGATAGGCCCTGTTCAAATTGGCATCTTCTTTCCAGATTTCTCTCCATGCTTCTGCAATACAGGCGGGCATGACGCCTTTGGCTATTTTTTGAGTATAGGTTTGTGTCGGTATTTTCAGACTTTTGAATCCTTGCGGAACTGCCGTACCTTCCGCCACTTTGCAGCCTATGAAATAGGAATACGGTTGCGTATGGTCGCCATCATAGTCAAAATAAACAGCATAGATTTCATTACCTAATTTACCTTCTATCTGGCCGTATCTCTTTTCCGTCTCGAATTGATGCCAAAGTCCGCCACAATCTATGGCAGCCTGACCATCTTTGTTGGTTGTTTTGTTATCAAGCTGAATGCCTATCAGTAGGAAGTTTTCTTTACCGGTTTCCATTTGTTGTATGTTATTTTTCGAAGCTAATATATCAGTGTGTTCCAGAAAAAAGAGTATTATTTTCTAAACCGGATAATCACATTATCTTACGAAATTAATAAAATAAATGGGATATGTCGCTGTGACCTTTCATCTGCTTTTCCAAAACTGACATTTATCATCTTTTACGACAATTGGTTTATCCATATTTGCAGCTATCTTAAATTAATATGCATTATGGCGCCTGATACTTCTGTACATACTTTTCATATTCCTGTAATGGGACTTTCTTTTACAATTGACAGTCCAATTCGGGTGGCTCATTATGGAATTTCTTCCGTAGTTTCTATTGTAGACGATGAACTTATTGAAAAGATGAATGCTTTTTACAGCAAGAAATTTTGTTTGCCTTATCAGGAAATTACAAAAAAAATCCATGACTATCGTGCCGAACGCATTAAAAGTTATCTGGATATGATGGACCATGTCGTAAAGGAAAAGTTTCAGGCTTTTAAACGCGAACTTTCTGAAAGTCGTCCGGCTTTGGAACGTTTTTTGGGTATGCTTCCGAACCAATCCGATTTTAAAAAAAGTTTACAGGAGCTTTTGGAGAATGGTTCCGAATTGAAACATGGCATCAAAAATTTCCTTGAAAAACATTTCACGCCCGGAGCTATTGATGTCAATATCATGACTAAAGTTGACAGAGAAAATTATGATAAAAAAGAAGCCCTGTCTATTGATTTTAATGATGCGCATGCCGCTTTGAGGGGATTTGCAAACAGTAAACTTCAATCTTCAATAGTATTTTCGGCAGGTATGAATCCAAGGCTGTATAGCTATCTTGAAAGTTTCAATTGTTTTTTTCCGGATACAGAAGGAAAACTCGAAAAGAAAATCACATTGAAAGTCAGTGATTACCGTTCAGCATTGATACAAGGCAATTTTCTGGCAAAGAAAGGCTTATGGGTTTCTGAATACCGTATTGAATCGGGGCTGAACTGTGGAGGACACGCCTTTGCCACCGAAGGTTTTCTTTTAGGTCCAATACTGGAAGAATTCAGAACAAAAAGAAAAGAACTCATCCAAACATCACACGAGTTGATGGCAAAAGCGCTAGAACAAAAAGGACTTCCTGTACCATCCCATCCGCTTGCTTTAAAAATTACGGCTCAGGGCGGTGTAGGTACTGCTGAAGAACATGATTTTTTATTACATCATTATAGAATGGATTCTGTAGGCTGGGGCTCGCCTTTCCTGTTGGTTCCTGAAGCTACTTCTGTAGATAATGACACCCGATTGTTATTGGCGAAAGCAGAAGAAAAAGACCTTTATCTGAGCCATATATCTCCTTTGGGCGTTCCTTTTAATACAATTCGCGGCACAAGCAATGAGCAGCTAAAACAGCATCGCATTACAGTAGGGCGACCGGGAAGCTCCTGTCCTAAAAAATACCTGGCATTGGACAGAGAACTAGATAAAAAGGGAATTTGTACGGCTTCACTAAAATACCAATCGTATAAACTGGAATCGTTAGAAAGCAGAAAACATGAACTCACGGCTATGGCTTATGAACAGGCAAAGTTTGATATTACCGAAAAAGCCTGTCTTTGTGTTGGACTCGCCAATGCTTCCTATCTTGAAAATAGTATTACCGTTAAAGGTGAAGCACAAGGCGTTGTTATTTGTCCGGGACCTAACATGGCCTATTTTAATAGAGAGGTTTCATTACAGGACATGCTACGTCACATCTACGGATATGATTCTGTAATGGATTTCCCAAACCGTCCAAATTTGTTTGTAAAAGAAATACGGCTTTATATTGATTATCTGAAAAAAGAAATAGCCCTACACCATAGCACTGCAACTTCAGCCCAATTTAAGAAATGGACAACATTTCAAAAAAACCTGCTTTCCGGAATTGATTATTATGAGAAGTTATTCTTACCAATTCCATTTAAATTCGGAATTGATAAGAATTTATGGAGTCATATAAGAAATGAGATAAAAAATATTGGGCAAAAACATTTAAATTAAAAGCAATAAGAATTCTATTTTTGGCTATTTTTTTTATGTAATCACCTCTTTACTAATTAATTATCAAAATTACTGTTTAATGATTTTTTTACTTAGAATTTCTCCTTTAATAGTTTGCATATTCAAAAAGTAAATTCCGCTTTTTAATTCTATTATATCAAGTTCAAAGTGTTTTTGCCCAACTTGAAATTCTTTGCTATAGACTGTTTTTCCATCCATAGTATAAATTTTAATTTTATTAATTAAAGTTTCAGATCCAATATTTACGATATTGTTTACAGGATTTGGATATATGGTCAAATTATATTGGGGAGTAGAAAAAATTTTTTTTCTGCTTTGATATATATCTTCTGGGCAATTAATATTTTCATCAATTCCATCTAACCATCCCATAAATCTGCCATCATGTGGCTGTACACCATAAGAACTTCCGTTTCGTAAATCTAGTGCTCTAAGGGCATCTCCAGTATATGACATGTTAATTAATAATAAATCAGATTTATCATTTTTAAATTTCCCAATTAAAGATCTGTCATTCGGATCAAGCCATCCATCGAAAGTTCCAGAGGCATTACTATTACAACCGAGATTTGCAGAAGAATAGGAAGCACAGAAAGTCGATCTTGCATTATTGAATAAATCAATAACATTAATTGCGTAAATAGCATTCGTAGAAGTATTAAGTAAAACCATTTCAAGCTTTTGATCACCAGTAACATCCTTAATAGAAATTTTATCACAGGTATCAAGCCATCCATCAAAAGTAGTACTTGCTATATCAGGGAAAATTCTTGATCCTTTTATTCCTCCAACATCATCAGACAATCTTATACATCTAATCGCATCTCCTATACCTGAAGTATTTATAAGAACCAGGTCATCTCCCCCAATCTGATCAACATTAGCAATTATTATTCGATCAGAAACATCCATAAAGCCACTAAAATTATTATTTGCGTTCAATGTAGTTGAGTGATTGGTTGCAAACAACGTATTACCAGTAGCCAAATCAATTACAGAAATAGCCCCTCCTCCTTGATAATCAGTATTAATTAGTATTACTTCTTTTTGACCATCTCCATTCGTATCACCAACAAGTACTTTATCGCCCGGGTCAACCCAACCTTCATAATAATTATTATTAGGATATATTCCATGACTCTTCTCAAGCAAAGTATTTCCAGTCATAATGTCTATGACTTTATAAGCAGTACCAATATTAGTTTTATTAAAAAAAATAAGATCTTCCCGCCCATCCGAATTTGTATCTCCTATTGAAATTAAATCATCTGCATCAAAAAAATCCATCAATCCTGCGCCAAATTCTTTAGGAGACAGATAACTTAAAAAATTATTTGTAACAAGATTAAAAACCAACAAATCAGGTCTGCTACTTCCTGTTGTAGATAAATTTAATAAGATGAGTTCTTTTATTCCATCTCCATTTAGATCACTAAAAAAAATCTTATCCTCTTCGTCTACCCAACCATCAATAATACCTGTTGGAATCGAATAAAGATTATTTTTTGTTTTTACATCAATTACTTTTAATGACCAGGCACTTTGGCAATATTCGGAATTTACAATAACTAAATCATCATATCCGTCTGAATTAATATCACATACTATTGTTTTATCATTTAATGCACTGTTATTACAGAGTTCGCCAGGATTATTATTTAACTCTTTAAAACCTTTTTCTTGCCAATAAGGATAAAAATCGCAAGACGAATCCTGTTGATGAACTATTGAGGTATCATTATGTAAAAATTTTGGTTTATATACTTTAATATAATCAATCTCATAATCATAATCCATAGTGTTGGCATCTGGTTCTTCATTATATATAAAAGCACCAATATCGAAAAGTATCTGCATTGGCTTTAAATCATGTAGAAAATCCAATTTATTATTTCCTTGCATTATATCATGTCTAGTAGCTTTTCTTACGAGTACATTATTTTTATAGAATGCAATTTCATTCCCACTCCAATAACACCCATAGATGTTAAAATCATCATTCCCTGATATATTATTTACTGGGTATGCTTCATTTTCACTTGACATTACAAACTGTTCCTCGTTGTCTATAATTTGATTATTACTTGCCCCATAATATAAATTACTTTTATAACGATGTTCTGGAGATTGGAAAAAATCAGAATTAGTTTGTGCTGACAAAGGATAACTATATTTTCGATTATGAAACTCAAAAATGTCTATTTCAGAATATGTGGTTCCGGGACAACCATTTTGATTACTTCTTGAAAACAACCAAAAAGTCGCACCTATCCCACGATAATTGTATTGTGGCAAAGGTTTTTTTACTCTACATTTTATTTCAAAGTAGCCGAATCGAAATTTCTGATTACTAATAAATTTTGAAGGTCCTGTATACATCCATTTTAAATTACTTATTTTCGGTGAAGTCGGTGTTTCCCCTTCAGGAGAAAGAT
This sequence comes from Flavobacterium lindanitolerans, assembly GCF_002846575.1. Taxonomy (NCBI): domain Bacteria; kingdom Pseudomonadati; phylum Bacteroidota; class Flavobacteriia; order Flavobacteriales; family Flavobacteriaceae; genus Flavobacterium; species Flavobacterium lindanitolerans. The sequence continues at coordinate 1,766,319 of NZ_PJND01000007.1, read as the reverse complement.
AACTATTTGTAGCCGATGGAAAATTATTAACCTCATCAACAGTAATTGCATCAATTTGAGCTTCAGTAAAATTCAGCCCGTGCCATTTAACATTTTCTTTTAGTCTCTGCTTAAAATTTAAAAGACGTTCCTGTTCATTGTTTCCGGTACATGGATTTGGATATCCGTTACCAACAGAACAAGGATAATACCCATAATAATGTAGAATTGTTTTTGCCTGAGAAAAGCTATTTGATTGCGGCGGATATACATTAATATCTTCTCTTTTAAATTTTAATGTCATAATTCCATTAGCAAATTCAATATTTTTTTTCTGTAGATACCTATGCCCTGCATAACCTGTAAATGCTTGAATATTATTTAAAGTTCCATTTGGAGTATAGGGATCGAAACCATTATACAATGACCATTTTTGGGAAGTTTCTAGCTGTGATATATTAATATAGTCGAAATTGTCCTCAAAAATCAACTCCCAATTAGAATCACTAGAATCCATAAGTGGCGGCGTATAATTTAATTGAGAATATAGACTAACACTATTTCCTAGAAAAAAAAATAATGATAAAACTTTCATAAATGAATTTTAGTTAAATTTATAAATACTAAACTATATTTAAACATAATGTTTTATTTTTAATTAGTCTAATATTTTTAGTTTTAAAATAAATGATATAACATAGATTTAAACTTTATATTTTTTTATTATATTCTTTGGATTAAAAAGTTAATTATCTTAAAAAAGAAATAACAACAAACGGCCTTACAGCCACAACCGCCCAATTTAAGAAATGGACAACATTTCAAAAAAACCTGCTTTCAGGAATTGATTATTATGAGAAGTTATTTCTTTCTGTTTCTTTAGGAACTGACTCCCATCCGTGGAACAACTTGCGTAAAGAAATTGAGGCAATTGAAACAGGTCAGGTTTCTTTTGAGAATCTTCAGACAAGTTAACCAAACAAACAAAACCTTTGCTATATTTATATTAAAATAGGGAAATATGCAAAATGAGACACATTACATAACCCGTAGCGGCTGGCTTAGGGCTGCGGTATTAGGAGCCAATGATGGAATTCTCTCTACCACGAGTCTGGCTATTGGAATAGCTGCTGCTTCCGAAACCAGGTCACCTATCATACTGGCTGCTTTGGCCGGAGTGGTAGCAGGCGCGCTTTCTATGGCAGCGGGAGAATATGTATCTGTCAGCTCACAAAGCGATATCGAAAAATCCGACCTGAAACGGGAAATGAAAGAATTAGAAGAAACGCCTGAATCGGAACTGGAAGAACTCACGCAAATTTATATTTCCCGCGGACTTACTCCTGAACTTGCAAAAGAAGTGGCCCTGCAGCTCACCACACATAATGCACTCGAAAGCCATGCCCGTGATGAGCTTGGAATCAATGAAATTACTCAGGCCAGGCCTATGCAGGCAGCATTGGCTTCTGCCCTGGCATTTATTTGCGGGGGAATATTGCCGCTTTTGGTAGCAATTTTTGCCCCGTTGAAGTATATGGTGTTTTTGCAATACGGATTTGCTATTATTTTTCTAGCCCTGTCGGGAACATTGGCTGCAAAAGCCGGCGGTTCAAATAAAATAAAATCAGTGGCCCGTATCTGTATCTGGGGAACAGTTGCCATGGTAGCTTCAGCGCTTGTAGGCTATGCTTTTGGTGTTCAGACTTCGTAAGGTAATCTTAAGCCAATCTTAAGGAAACTGCAATACATTTTCAGAACACTATTACGTTAATCTGCTATAACAATAACTGTATAGCGATGAAACTTTTCACCTTCTTATTCTTGCTGGCATTTGTTCCTTTAAAATGGGAAACAGATTTTGACACCGCCCAAAAAGATGCCAAAGAAAAAAAACAACTAATCCTGCTCAATTTTTCAGGGTCTGACTGGTGCGCGCCCTGTGTAGCTACTAAAAGGGACTATTTTGAAAACGATTCCTTCCTGTCTATGGCAAAGGACAATCTTGTTCTGCTTAATGCTGATTTTCCAAGAAAAAAGAAAAATCAACTCTCTCCCGAACAAATCAAAAAAAATGAAGCACTTGCTGAAAAATACAACAAGCAAGGCAATTTTCCATTCACTCTATTATTGGATTCAAATGGCAAAGTGCTGAAGTCATGGGTTGGAAAACCTGAAGTTTCTGTCGAAAAATGGACAAAGGAAATCAAAAATATCTGTGACTCTCACAAATAAGAAACAGGCACCATGCTGGAATTTTCACAATCGCTAAGGCTGATGGGTAATCAATTTACCATAACGGTAGTAAGCCCTACTAAAACAGAGGCAGAATCACATATCAATACTGCCATAGAAGAAATAAGGCGTATAGAAAGGCTGCTTACTACTTTTGATGAGAATAGTCAGACCTGCCTAATTAATAGCAATGCAGGCATTTCACCTGTAGAAGTTGATACAGAAGTAGTAGAATTAATTGAACGAAGCATCGGAATTTCAAAAATTACGCAAGGTGCTTTTGACATAAGCTATGGCAGCATTGATAAAACGCTCTGGAATTTTGACAGGAATATGACTCAACTTCCTTCACGCGAAGAAGCCCTGAAAATGGTACATCTTATTGATTACAGAAATATTCTTGTTGATAAAGAAAACAGTACCGTATTTCTCAAGAATAAAGGCATGAGGATAGGATTTGGAGGTATTGGTAAGGGCTATGCCGCCGAAATGGCGAAAAGGCTGTTAATGCAAAAAGGCGTCGGGAGCGGAATCATAAATGCCAGTGGCGACCTTAGCGCATGGGGACATCAGCCTTCAGGAAGACCGTGGAGAATAGGAATATCTAACCCTGACTTTCCGGAAGACATTTTTTCCTATTTAGACATTAGCGGAAAAGCCGTAGCAACTTCCGGTAATTATGAAAAATATGTCATGATAAACGGAAAAAAATATTCGCATACCATAGACCCTAAAACAGGATTACCCATATCAGGAATTAAGAGTGTTACAATAATCAGCAACAATTCTGAATTTGCCGATGCAATGGCAACTCCCATCGCTGTCATGGGCATAAAAGCGGGGCTTTATCTCGTCAACCAGATACCAGAACTGCACTGTATCATTATTGATGATGACAACCAGCTATATACTTCAAAAAATATAAATCTTACATAAAATGAAAAATCTCCCCGTTTGGATAGCAGCATGCTGTATAGTCATGACTGCCGGGTGCTCGTCCGTTAAAGAGTACCAAAAAAATAAGATAAACGATTCCGAAATGGCATTGTCTAACCGGAAAGTCGAAAAAACTGAACTGAGCTTCCAATCTTACAGGGAAGGCTCATCTGGTGCCAATGCCGGAAAAAGTGGTGGCGGATGCGGTTGCAATTAATCCCTAACTGTATAACAAAATGAAAAGAGTTTTTATAACCGGCTTTGCTCTGCTGGGGCTTTTAAAAGCCTATGCCCAAAATGAACAGGCAGATTCGACCGCATATAAGCCTAAAAAACTTAAAGTCGATGAGATAAATCTTGTGTCCAGCTATTACAGACAAAATGGAGACAATTCAGCTGTTACAGGAGGATTGGGAACAGAAAAACTTACTGATATATCCAATTCGATAGACCTCAGGGTGGTAAAATACGGCAAGAATAATATCAAACATAATTTTGATGTTGAAGTAGGTGTCGACCATTATAGTTCTGCCTCTTCAGACAAGATAGATCTTAATGCCAATTCGTCTGCATCGTCTTCTGACATAAGAGTATATCCTTCGTTGAACTATATCCGAGAAAATGAAGAAAAAGGGCGTACATTGGGTATTGGGGTTTCTTCCTCTACAGAGTATGATTACCAGTCTTTTGGAGGAAATGTGAGTTTTTCACAAAAAACCAAAAACAGAAATGGCGAATTTGGAGTAAAATTTCAGGCTTATCTTGATCAGGTAAAACTGCTTGCTCCTATAGAACTTCGCGGATTACCCAATGTTGATGATTCTGGCAATGCTTCCCGAAATACATTTGTTGGGTCACTCACTTATTCGCAGATCATTAACAAAAACTTCCAGGTAATGTTTCAGGCTGATCTGATATCGCAGCAAGGCTATCTTTCGCTGCCATTTCACAGAGTATATTTTACTGACGGTTCAGTACATCAGGAAAAACTTCCGGACAGCCGCCTTAAGATACCGCTGGCTGCCAGAGCAAGTTATTTTTTAGGTGATAATGTGATTATTAGGGGTTATTACCGGTTTTATACTGACGATTGGGGAATCCAGTCTCATACAGCCGATATTGAAATACCGGTAAAAATCACATCATTTGTATCCGTTTCTCCGTTTTACAGATATTATACGCAAACGGCTGCAAAATATTTTAAAGGCTATGAAATGCACAATCTCCAAAGTGATTTTTATACCAGCAATTATGACCTTTCAAAATTCAACAGCAGTTTTATTGGTCTTGGCCTTCGACTGACTCCGGTTAATGGCATTTTTGGCATCAAACATCTTAATATGCTGGAAATACGTTACGGACATTATGCCCGTTCCAATAATTTAAATTCTGATATTGTCAGCATCAACATCAGATACAAATAAATGAGAATTAGAATAGAGTTAAAAAAATCCGAAGCTAGCTTCGGATTTTTTAGTTACGTCAAGTCAATACTTTTATTTCGGTATCGCCAATAATTCGCAAACCTCGTCATAGCTCCTGTCTCTTAAATTTATAGATCTGGCAGCGGGAGTTCCTCCAGGGATTATAATATAACGAAATTTAACACCACTACCAACAGCAATAGTTGGAGTTAGTCCATCGTGACGATACCTGAAAATTTTCAGATTTCCTAAAGTAGTAATGGTCTCTATTGTATTTATATTACTACCTGCCCTTGAAGTATAGGGTAAAGCAAAAATATCTGCACCATTAAATTGCATATAAACCAGAACGGTACCGCTATTCAAAATTTCATTGGTTATCTGAGGTACGGAATAAGTATATAACATTCCAGAAGTTGCATCAATCGTCGTTTCTGTTCCATTTGGGCGGTCGAGCCAGTCGCTATAAATTACATTGGCTGTTCCGGGTTCACCATTCATTCCATTTAATCCGTCTACTCCATCTTTTCCGTCATCGGAACAGGAGATGATACTTGTTCCTAAAGTCATTAATAAAAGAACACTATTTTTTTGATTGGTTTCATGATAGTTAATTTAAAATTTATGGAACGAAACTAGGCATTCAATAAGGTCAAAAAAACAAGTAATAGACCAATGACGTTTTTAATCTACCAATGATGGAAAAGTGGACAGTGGATAGTGGTGGTTAATAAAAAAAGACCTTCGATGAAGGTCTTTTTTTGTGATAATTATGTGATATGTTCTTACATATTTCTTCTGTATTGTCCACCTACTTCAAACAATGAAGCAGTGATTTCGCCTAATGAACACACTTTGGTTGCTTCCATAAGCTGTTCAAAAATATTCTGGTTGTTGATAGCTACATCCTGAATGATAGCCAACTGTTCTTTCATTTTATCACCGTAGGCTTTGTGCAGGTTTTCCAGAGTGTGAATCTGGAATTGTTTTTCTTCTTCACTGGCACGGATAACTTCGGCAGGAATAACGGTTGGCGAACCTTTGGAACTCAGGAAAGTATTCACGCCAATAATAGGGAACTCCCCAGTATGTTTCAGTGTTTCATAATACATACTTTCTTCCTGAATTTTAGAACGCTGGTACATGGTTTCCATAGCTCCCAATACGCCTCCTCTTTCTGTAATCCTGTCAAATTCCTGCAATACAGCTTCTTCTACAAGGTCAGTCAATTCTTCGATAATAAAAGAACCCTGTATCGGGTTTTCGTTTTTAGCCAAACCAAGTTCCTTATTTATAATCAGCTGGATTGCCATGGCACGACGCACCGATTCTTCAGTTGGCGTGGTGATAGCTTCATCGTATGCATTGGTATGCAATGAGTTACAGTTATCATAAATAGCATACAATGCCTGTAATGTAGTACGGATATCGTTAAAATCAATTTCCTGAGCGTGCAATGAACGGCCTGATGTCTGGATATGGTATTTCAACATCTGTGCTCTTTCGTTGGCACCGTATTTATTTTTAAGTGCTTTCGCCCAAATCTTTCTGGCTACACGTCCAATTACGGCATATTCCGGGTCAATTCCATTCGAGAAAAAGAACGAAAGGTTCGGACCAAAATCGTTGATGTCCATACCACGGCTCAAGTAGTATTCTACATAGGTAAATCCGTTAGCAAGCGTGAATGCCAATTGTGTGATAGGGTTGGCTCCGGCTTCAGCAATGTGGTATCCTGAAATAGATACCGAGTAGAAGTTACGTACATTTTTGGCAATGAAATATTCCTGTACGTCACCCATTAACCTTAACGCAAATTCTGTCGAAAAGATACAGGTATTTTGTGCCTGATCTTCTTTTAGGATATCTGCCTGAACGGTTCCACGTACTTGTGATAAAGTTCTAACCTTTATCTGCTCATAGACATCTTTTGGCAATACCTGATCGCCGGTTACTCCTAAAAGCATCAGTCCCAAACCGTCGTTTCCTTCAGGAAGTGTTCCGTTATAACGCGGTCTTTCTATATTTTTCTTTTTATAGATTTCGGCTATGATTGCTTCTACTTCATCCTCCAGATTATTTTCCTTGATGTAGATTTCGCACTGTTGGTCTATTGCAGCATTCATAAAGAATCCCAACAACATCGGAGCCGGACCGTTAATGGTCATACTCACCGAAGTCAGCGGATGTGCCAGATTGAATCCTGAATATAATTTTTTGGCATCGTCCAAACAGCAGATAGATACTCCTGCATTACCAATTTTTCCGTAGATATCCGGTCTTAGGTGCGGGTCATTTCCATATAATGTTACACTGTCAAAAGCAGTAGAAAGTCTTTTTGCCGGAAGCCCTGCGCTCACATAGTGGAAACGCTTATTGGTTCTTTCAGGTCCGCCTTCTCCGGCAAACATCCTTGAAGGGTCTTCCCCTTCGCGTTTGAATGGATAAAGCCCGGAAGTGAACGGAAACTCACCCGGCACATTTTCCTGCAGGCACCATCTTAGAATATCGCCCCATGCCTCATACTTCGGCAAAGCTACTTTCGGTATCTGCGAATGTGATAAGGATTCCGTGTGTGTTGCTATCTTTATTTCCTTGTCACGTACTTTAAAAGTGTAGACAGGATTTTTGTATTTGTTTACTTTTTCATCCCAGGTAAAGATAATTTCCCAATTATACGGGTCCAAATCCATCTTTACTTTGTCAAACTGGTTGAGCAAAAGGTTTAGGAAGATTCTGGTTTCGTTATGTTCTTCTAATGCACTTGGCAATACAGAATCATCATTTATTCCGGCTTTTGTCAATTCCGGGGTTTTACCTGAAACCGATTCAATAGTTTTGAAAATACCGTATAATTTTTGTGCTACCTGCTGTTGTGTCAAAGCAACTGCATCGTATTTTCTGTTGTTTTCTGCAATTTCAGATAAATAGCGCGTCCTGTGTGGCGGAATGACAAAGATTTTTTCACTCATCTCACGCGTAATCTCAAATGTGGATTTAAGATCGGCTTCTGTCTTTTCAACAATCTTGTCCATGATTGCCTTGTAAAGCGTATTCATACCCGGATCATTGAATTGGGAAGCAATGGTTCCAAATACCGGAAGGTCGTCCGGATTGGCATCCCAAAGATTATGGTTTCTCTGGTATTGCTTTTTAACATCACGCAAGGCGTCCAGCGAACCTCTCTTATCAAATTTATTAATGGCTACCAAGTCTGCAAAATCAAGCATGTCGATTTTTTCTAACTGCGTAGCGGCTCCAAATTCAGGAGTCATCACATAGAGCGAAACATCGGAATGGTCCATGATTTCGGTATCAGACTGTCCAATTCCCGAAGTCTCCAATATGATAATATCGTATTTAGCGGCTTTGAGTACCTGAATGGCTTCTGCAACATATTTGGACAAAGCCAGATTGGACTGTCTTGTTGCCAAAGAACGCATATAAACACGTGGATTGTTGATCGCATTCATACGAATCCTGTCTCCTAAAAGTGCTCCGCCTGTTTTACGTTTTGAAGGGTCAACCGAAATCAAACCGATTGTTTTTTCCGGAAAGTCAATTAAAAATCTTCTGACCAATTCGTCAACCAAAGATGATTTACCGGCTCCCCCTGTTCCTGTAATACCCAGAACCGGAATTTTGCTGGTTTCATTTTGTTTGTGTATCGCATCCAGGGTTTCTTTTGCAATTTCAGGAAAATTTTCTGCTGAAGAAATAAGACGGGCAATTGCCGTCGGGTTCTTCTCTTCCAAATGTTTGGCCTCTCCGTTTAGCTTGTCGCCAATCGGAAAATCAGATTTCTGAACAAGGTCATTAATCATTCCCTGCAATCCTAATTCACGTCCGTCATCCGGCGCATAGATTCGCGTAATTCCATACTCCTGCAATTCTTTTATCTCATCCGGCAGGATTACTCCGCCTCCTCCACCGAAAATTCGGATATGGCCTGCTCCTTTTTGGTTAAGCAGATCATACATGTATTTAAAATATTCATTATGCCCACCCTGATAAGAAGTCATGGCAATGGCATTAGCATCTTCCTGAATGGCTGTATTTACAACTTCTTCAACGCTCCTATCATGTCCTAAATGGATTACCTCGACTCCTGTCGACTGGATAATGCGTCGCATAATATTAATGGCAGCATCGTGTCCGTCGAAAAGTGCTGCTGCTGTTACAATTCTTACTTTATTTTTAGGAATATAAGGTTTGGCTTGTTCCATTTTGAAATATATGTCTTTTTAAGGTCGGCAATTTACGAAATTCCTAAAAATTTCGAAGTGTTTATTAAGTATTTTAACTGAACAACGTTTCCGCACCCTGGCAGGATTTAAAACCCTGCCAGGGTGCGGAAACGTTAAAAAAAAAGAAAGCCCTTTCGGTAGAAAATTACCGAAAGGGCCCAGGGGGTCAAAACTCTAAAATATTGACTTATCTGTAAAATCCTGTTTATTAGGATTCTTATTTCATCATGGCCGGATCGGCTTCAACTCCCAAACCTTGTGCAATTCCCATTCCTAATCGCGGATCGGCCCGGAACCAATGGCAAAGCTGGCGGTTGATGATTTCCATTCTTTTTGGCCCTTCAATGCCTGACATCGCCCCCACTACATTGCTAATCAGATTCTTTTGCTGTTCCGGTTCCAATAAGCGGAAAAGATTACCCGGCTGTGTGTAATGGTCGTTTTCACCTTCGGCATTGCGGTCATACCATCCCGCTACATTGCTTTCCAATGCCCATGCAGGTTCTTTATACGATTGATCAACAACAATGTTGTCAAAACTGTTTGGGAAATAATTTGGAGCGCTGCCTCCGTTTCCATCAATACGCATCTGTCCATCTCTTTGATAATTGTTTGTAGCAAACGGACATCTGTTTACCGGAATTTGCTCATAATTGGCACCCAATCTGTAACGATGCGCATCCGGATAGGAAAGCAATCTTCCCTGCAACATCTTATCTGGCGAATATCCTATTCCGTCCACGACGTGCGCCGGAGCGAAGGCGGCCTGTTCTACATCCTGAAAATAGTTTTCGGGATTTTTGTTAAGTTCGATAACACCTACGTCAATTAGCGGATAATCGGCATGAGGCCAGACTTTTGTAAGGTCGAACGGATTAATATGGTAAGTTCTTGACTCTGCTTCGGTCATCACCTGAATTTTCATGTCCCAACGCGGAAAGTTGCCCTTGTCAATATTTTCAACCAGGTCTCTCTGAGCAAAATCCATGTCTTTTGACTTCATCTCTGCTGCTTCGGCATCCGTAAAATTTTTAATACCCTGTTTGGTAAGCATATGGAACTTTACATAGAATCGTTCGTTATCCTTATTGATAAAAGAAAAAGTATGGCTTCCAAATCCATGCATATGGCGGTAACCGTATGGAGTTCCTCTGTCAGACATTAATATCGCAACCTGATGCAAACTTTCCGGATTCAACGACCAGAAATCCCACATCATGGTAGGCGACTTCAAGTTAGTATAAGGATCACGTTTTTGGGTATGGATAAAGTCTCCGAATTTTTTCGGGTCTTTGATAAAAAATACAGGCGTATTGTTTCCTACCAAATCCCAATTTCCATCTTCGGTATAAAATTTCAACGCAAATCCTCTTGGATCTCTTTCCGTATCTGCCGAACCTCTTTCACCTCCAACCGTAGAAAAACGGAGCAGAAGTTTTGTTTCTTTTCCTATATGTGAAAAGATTTTTGCCTTGGTATATTTCGTAATATCGTGTGTTACAGTAAAAGTTCCGAAAGCTGCCGATCCTTTTGCGTGTACTACCCTTTCCGGAATACGTTCGCGGTTAAAGTGTGCCATTTTTTCATGCAGGATAAAATCCTGAAGCAAAAGCGGTCCTCTAGGTCCTACTGATTGCGAATCTTCATTTTCGGCATAAGGCTTTCCTGAGGCTGTGGTGAGTTTGTTGTGTTCTTTCATAATTTTTATTATTTGTTGTTAGTACCTAATTATCAGTTTGTTTTCCTCAAATTTAAACAATCCTTTTCGATAAACAAAATTGATTGTTTTTATATTTTAATAATTTTTAACTATATTATTAAACGGTATGATGTTTGATTATCTTTGAATCGAAAAACTTTACTCTCATGAAAAGATTATTACTAGTGGCGTTTTTAGTACCTGCAACCTGCTTTGCACAATTGGATGGATTTATCAAAAAGGCAACCGAAAAGGTACAATCGAAAACAGAAAAAACACAAACTAAAACAAGTTCTAAAAAAACCGGCAGTTTGTTAGGTACAACCGACATCAGTGCGGGCTTGAAAGAAGCCCTGCAAAAAGGAATTTCGGAACAGGTAACCAAACTGACAGCTGTGGACGGGTTTTATAAAAATGAAGCCGTAAAAATTCTCTTCCCGGAAGAATTACAGAAAGTGGACAAGACTTTACGTTCTATGGGATTGTCAAGCCTGGCTGACGAAGGAATTAAAGTATTGAATCGTGCGGCTGAAGATGCCGTAAAAGAAGCAACTCCTATTTTTGTAAGTGCCATTAAAAACATGAAGTTTGCCGATGCAAAAAACATTCTTTTAGGCAATGAAGATGCCGCAACAACTTATCTACAAGGTGCAACTTCTACTGAACTCTACACAAAATTCAATCCTGTTGTAAAAACATCATTGAGCAATGTAGGTGCTGATAAGGTATGGGAAGGTATCATTAAAAAATACAATACGATTCCTTTGGTCACAAAAGTGAATCCTGACCTTAACGACTATGTGACTGATAAAGCTATGGAAGGTGTGTTCAAGATGATTTCTGTGGAGGAGAAAAAAATTCGTACCGATATTGGAGCCCGTACTTCTCCACTACTAAAAAAGGTGTTTGCCATGCAGGATTAAGAGGAACAAACAGACCCTTAAAAAATTAGTAATCAATAACATATAAATAACATTGCCTTAACACATACGCTCCAAAAAAAGTTGGACATTTGCAGAGAGATTAATGGTTTTCTCATTTGGTTAGGGTTAGTTAGAAAAAAAATGCCAGTGTTTTTAGGAACACTGGCTTTTTTATTATATCAGCTGACAGTTATAGTTTCTAATAATAGATTATAAATTAGAATGCAGCTTTTTAAAATAATCAAAGGCTTTTGCCATTCGGCTTCCGTACCAGGAAAACATTTCGCCGTCAACAAAAACAGTCTTGGCATGATGTGTAAAACGTCCCAATTCAAAAGCATGCTCATCTTTGAAAGGAAAAGGTTCTGAGGATAGCAAAATCAAATCCGGATCACCTTGTATTCTCATTTTTTGAATCACAATTTCAGGATACCTGCCTTCGTATTTTGGATGATTATCATAAATATTGACAAACTTGTTCAGCTTTAGCATTTCATTGATAAAATTATCGCCTCCCGCTACCATATAAGGATTGGCCCAAATAAAATAGGCTACTTTTTGCTCTTCTTTGTCTTTGATAAAATTTTGAAAATCGGTTAAGGCAAATTGTATTTTGTCAATCCACTTCTGAGCTTCCGTCCGCTTATTAAATAATTGTCCAAAATCTGAAATCATCTGCAGACTGTCCTCAATAGTAAGGATATTGGTGACCCAAACCGGACAGATTTTACGCAATTCTTCTACAATTTCCTCCGTATTTTCTTCTTTGTTGGCGATAATAATATCGGGCTGTAACAGCTTTATCTTTTCATAATGCACCTTTTTGGTTCCTCCGATAATCTTTTTGGTTGATTTCAGATGGTAAGGATGAATGCAAAATTTGGTAATTCCCACAAGATTTTCTTCCAGTCCCAAATCAAACAGCAACTCTGTTTGTGATGGTACGAGGGAAATTATTCTTTTGGGAACCGATTCAAAAGTATGCGAATTGCCCAATTGGTCGCTGTACGTTTTCAATGGTTATTTTTTTGAAAGTTTACTATTTATTCCTTCCGGGAACATAATTGCCAAAAGCACAAAAATAAGAAGGAAGTTAAATTCAACGCCGTTTCTTCCGCCACCAACCACAAACCAACCTTCCGGATAATGAACCATGATAATGCCCATAATCAAAACGAAGATAGTAACGATAGAAGCAATCTTGATATATTTATTCAGCAAAAGCAATACCGCCGCAACTACGTGTGACAGCTTAATCAACCAGGCCAGTAAAACTCCATAAGGAGCAAATCCGACCGTATTCAGATATAAGGTTCCAAACTCATGGATACCATTATTGAACATTCCAGGCACACTATGCATAATGAGGATAAAGGCGACTGCAAAGCGAAGAATAAAAGTCCTGTCCATAGCAACTATTTTAGAATTTGTTCCATTTCCTGTTGCATTTTAAGGGCCTCTTCCCTGGCCTTTTCTGAAAAATCCTGCTGTTGTGAAGCATAAATGATTCCTCTTGACGAATTGATGAGCAATCCAACATTTTCAGACATTCCGTATTTGCAGACTTCCGAAAGGCTTCCGCCCTGGGCACCTACTCCCGGAACCAGCAAAAAGCTTGTCGGGATTATTTTTCGTATTTCGGTAAAATATTCTGCTTTGGTAGCTCCAACAACATACATCAGGTTTTCGGAATTTTTCCACTGTTTTGACGTTTCGATAACCTGCTTGTAAAGCTCTTTCCCATCAACTGATTTTGTCTGGAAGTCGAAAGCACCCTCATTGGAAGTCAGCGCCAAAAGTATTGTAAACTTATCTTTCACAGCCAGAAATGGTTCAACAGAATCTTTGCCCATATAAGGTGCCACTGTAACCGAATCAAAAGCCAGGTCTTCTAAAAAAGCCTTGGCATACATAGAAGAAGTATTCCCAATATCACCACGCTTGGCATCGGCTATTGTAAAAATTTCCGGATGTTTCTCGTTGATATAATGGATTGTCTTTTCGAGTGAAATCCATCCTTTGATTCCATAAGCTTCATAAAAAGCTGTATTAGGCTTATAGGCCACAGCCAGATCATGAGTAGCATCGATAATAGCCTTATTGAATTCAAAAATCGGGTCTTCCGTATTGAGCAGATGTTGGGGAATTTTATTCAAATCAACATCCAATCCAATGCAAAGGAAGGATTTTTTTTGGTGGATTTGTTCGGTTAGTTGTTGTGTTGTCATGGTGTTGTGTAGTTGGTCTTATAAAAAAAGCCCCAATAATGAGGCTTGTTTATTTTTAGAATACTTCGCTGGCTTCTTTTAATTTTTCTGTATTGCTAACCAGCTGAAGCTCGTCAACAATCTTATGGATATCTCCGTTCATGATGTTTCCTAAATCGTATAACGTCAATCCAATTCTGTGGTCGGTTACACGTCCCTGGGCATAGTTATACGTACGGATTTTTGCAGAACGGTCTCCTGAACTTACCTGAGAGCTACGTTTTTGAGCATCTTCTTCCTGTTTTTTAGCCAATTCCTGCTCATACAAACGGGAACGCAAAACGGTAAATGCTTTATCCTTATTCTTATGCTGTGACTTTTCATCCTGACACTGGGCTACCAATCCTGTTGGAATGTGCGTCAAACGAACAGCAGATTTTGTCGTGTTTACCGACTGTCCACCAGGTCCTGACGAACAGAAAAAGTCAATACGAACGTCATTCATGTCAATCTGAACGTCAAATTCTTCCGCTTCTGGCAAAACCATTACAGTTGCTGCAGAAGTATGCACACGTCCCTGAGTTTCGGTCTGCGGCACACGCTGTACACGGTGTACACCTGCTTCAAATTTTAAAGTTCCGTAAACATCTTCACCGGTAACCTCAAAAATAATTTCTTTGAAACCTCCGGAAGTTCCTTCGTTCATATCCACAACCGACGTTCTCCAACCTTTGCTTTCGCAATATTTGGTATACATTCGGAACAAATCACCTGCAAAAATACTGGCTTCATCCCCACCGGTTCCGGCACGGATTTCAACCATTACGTTTTTCGCATCTTCCGGGTCTTTCGGGATTAGCAAAAATTTGATTTCTTCCTCCAATTCCGGCAATCTCTGCTTGGCCTCATCCAACTGCATTTTTGCCATTTCGGTCATTTCCGGGTCGCTACCGTCAGCAATAATTTCATTTGCCTCATCAATATTGCCCATTATATTTACATACTCGTCACGCTTTTCTACAAGCGCTTTCAAGTCTTTGTATTCTTTGTTTAATTGAATATAGCGCTTTTGGTCGGCAATGACATCCGGCTGGATAATCAAATCCGAAATCTCGTCAAAACGCTGTTTTACAATCTGCAATCTATCTAACATCTTTTCTTCCTTATGTAATTGGAGTGCAAATTTACAAAAAAATTGTTTACGTTCCATCGGGCTTGAGATTGAGTTTTTATGTCTGTCAGGAAGTTTATACCGGATAAAGAAAAGCCGGTTTTCACGCGGTTCATTTCAATTGTAATTTTTTGTTTTAGGTCGCGGATTATCACATATTAAACAATTACGTGGATTTTAGAAGTCTAAACCACACAGGTAATGTCAATAATTTGTTCTTAAAAAACTTTGCGGCTCTGCGCCTTTGCGAGCAACTATTTCACGCAAAGGCGCAAAGCAAGTTTTCTGATAAACAATTGAGTTTTTTTTACTTACTTTAGTCTTTAAAAACTCTTGTATGGAAAATTTCGACTGGACAAAATTCACCAGAAAAATTGCAATAAAATCTAGCCTTTCAACACTTTACAATGCCTGGTCCACATCTTCAGAAATTGAAAAATGGTTTTTGAGCAACGCTTCCTATTTTGACCCAAATGGCAAACAGCTCGATTCGAAAACAGCCGTCGAAAAAGATGCCACCTATGAATGGCGATGGTTTTTGTATGACGATGTCGAAAAAGGAAAAATTACCGAGGCCAACGGTACTGATTATTTGCAGTTTACTTTTGCCGGAAATTGTCTTGTCGATATTCTACTTATGCAAGAAGACGGCTATGTATTGGTGGAACTCACACAAAAAAACATTCCGACTGATGAAAATTCAAAAAGGAATATTCGTCTGGGATGCCATACAGGCTGGAGTTTTTATCTGGTTAATCTGAAATCAGTATATGAAGGTGGCCTGGACTTGAGAAATAAAAACGAAAACACTTATCCAATGGTAAATAATTAAGATGAACTACCATGTTTTTTCGCCAAATGACAGGCTGTCAAAATACATCCGCTGTTATTGGAGCCTCGACAATCTTGATGATTTGGAACCGCATTCAAGAGAACGTATTTTTCCTGACGGCTGTATTGAAATGATTTTTAATCATGGCGACCTTTTTGTCACCTACACTAAAAACGGAGCCGAAACACAACCAAAAAACTTTATACACGGTCAGTTAAAAAAATTCATTGAAGTACAGGGAATCGGCAAAGTTGGTATTTTCAGCATCCGGTTTCAACCCGCCGGATTACAGCCTTTTATTGATTTTCCTGTCAGCAATTTGACCGGAATTTTTGTGGAGCTCTCAAAAATCTGGGAAGACAGCAGTTCTTTGGAAGAACAAATGAGTTGTTGCCAGAATAATGAAGAGCGCATTCGGGTTATCGAAAATTTCCTTGAGAACCATCTCAAAAATACCACCGACACGGATGCAATTGAAAGTTGTGTCAATGAAATCATCCTGTCCGAAGGAATGATTTCAATAGAAAAACTGACAGCTAATCTAAAAACCGGGCAGCGCCATCTGGAACGTAAATTTCTTTCCAACGTTGGATTGAGCCTGAAATTATTTTCAAGAATCATACGGTTCAATCATGCCTTACAGCTCATTGAAAATAAAGATTTTAGAAATTTTACCAATGTAGCCTATGACGGCGGTTTTTACGACCAGGCCCATTTCATAAAAGACTTCACATATTTTACAGGCCTGAATCCGAAAAAATACTTTTCGGAAAATCTTGAAATGGCAAAATATTTCAATTTAGAATAGAAAGTCGTTTTTTTACAATTTTATCAATCGATATTCATTCATATTTGTTTCCTGTAAACTAAATCAATCTTATGAAAAAAACTATTTATGCACTGGCTGTTTTGGCAACTTTAGGAATCACTTCCTGTAAAGAAGCCCATGATTCAAAGCTTCCTCCCGTTGAAGCTACTCCAAAAACTTATGCCGAAATCAAAAAAGCCGATTGGTTTTTAGGACGTTGGGAAAACAATTCCAAAGAAGGCAATCTTTCTGAGATATGGACCAAAGAAAACGATTCTACTTTTCACGGAGAAAGCTATTTTGTCATTGGTAAGGACACCGTTTTTGGAGAAAGCGTAAAACTTTGGCAAAAAGAAAATCAATTGATTTATGAAGTATCAGTAAGAAATCAAAATAATGAAAAGCCTGTAGAATTTGCCCTGACAAACTCTTCTGACAAGCAGCTTATTTTCGAGAACCCGAAACACGATTACCCAAACAAGATTACTTACAACCAAATTACAAAAGACAGCATCGTAGCTGAAATTTCCGGAATGAAAGACGGAAAAACGAAATCGGAACAATTTGCAATGAAAAAAGTTCAGTAAGTTTGAACAAACAAAAACAATAAAACAATCTAATATGGCACAAGTAAATCCTTATCTTACTTTTAATGGAAACTGTGAAGCAGCATTCCTATTTTACAAATCCGTATTTGGCGGAGAATTTACATATATCGGAAAGTTTAAAGATATGCCTTCTGAACAACCGCTTCCAGCCGGAACAGAAGATTTGATTATGCACGTTTCATTGCCAATCAGCAAAGAAACAATACTCATGGGAAGTGATACGAGTGAGGCTTTCGGACAACAGCCTGTTACTGCAGGAACGAATTTTTCAGTTTCCATCAATACAGAAAGCGAAGACGAAGCTAAAAAACTTTTCGACGGACTTTCCAATGGCGGAAAAGTAACCATGCCTTTGGAAAAAACTTTCTGGGGCGCTTTATTTGGAATGTTTGTTGACAAATTCGGTATCCTCTGGATGGTGAATTACGATTATGAGCAGAAATAAAACCTTAAGCCCCGCCAAAACGGGGCTTTTTTTTGCCCTGTGCTGGAAAAAGTGAACTATATTTGCGCCATCTTTTAAAAACAACATGAAGCAACAAAAAATAAGAGGCCTGCACCGTGATTTAGGCTATTTCTACATTGGATTGATTATTTCTTTTGCCTTTTCCGGAATATTGATGAACCACAGAGATAGCTGGCATCCGGAAAAATATACCGTTGAAACAAAAAACATTGAAGTAAAGCTACCGCCAGAAGAACTGATTAGCGAAAAATATGCTGAATCCTTAGGAAAAGAACACGGCATTGATGATAAAATCAGACGCCATTCCATCAAAAAAGGAACTTTGAAGATTTCATTTGAAAACCACGATGTGGAGATTGATATGAAAACAGGAAAAGGAGAAATTGTCGCTTTCAAAAAAACACCAATCATCAGCCATGCTATGAAACTCCACAAAAACACTTCAGAATGGTGGATTTATTATTCTGATATTTTTGGTATTTCATTAATTGTAATTGCGGTTACCGGTGCCCTGATGATTCCTTATGGAAAATTTACCTTTAAGAAAAGAGGCTGGAAACTCGCTATAGCCGGCATTGTGTTTCCGCTGTTGTTTCTCTTCTTATTGAGCTAAAATAAAAAACCTTGTTTATTTCTAAACGAGGTTTTTTATTTTTTGATGAAGAATTAGTTTGAATTTTCTTCTGTTACTTCTTCCTTAACTTTTGGTGCAGGAGCTTCTTTTGAAACCAGGCCTTTTGCCTGAAGCATATTGTACCAGTTCAAAACTTTTTTGATATCTGACGGATATACTCTGTCCTGATCATAGTCCGGTAAGATTTCAAGAAAATAAGCAGCCAATTTAGCATTGTCTTCTTTATGTGATAAGGCAGGTCCGTTATCTTCTTTTACAGCAATAGCTCTCATTACTTCAACCAACGGTTTTTCCTGCTCATTTGTATAAATAGAAATTTCTGAAAGCAGGCTGACATTGCTTCTCAAACCAACCGTAATTTTCTTTCCGTCAAGTAATGATTCGGCAACAAAACCGGTGCGGGTTTGAAGTTTAAGTGCGTATAAGCCCGGCTTGCCAGAAATGGCCAATATTTTGTCTAAATTCATTTTAAAGATATTTTATAATTGAAATTAATTTGTTCTTCTTATCTGCCTTTTTTGGCAACAAACTTCATTTTATAATCCGGACGTGTTTTTCCGTCCATAATGTTTTGAAGTTTTTTCTTTATTAACTGTTTTTTTAGTGAAGATATTTTATCTGTGAATAAAATTCCTTCGATATGGTCGTATTCATGCTGAATTACCCTTGCAATCAATCCGTCAAATTCTTCCGTTTTCTTATTGAAATCTTCATCAAAATATTCAATGGTGATTCTTTCATTTCGGTACACATCTTCACGGACTTCTGGAATACTCAGGCATCCTTCATTAAATCCCCATTCTTCCCCTTCTTCCTTAAGCATTTTTGGGTTGATGAAGGTTCTTTTAAAGTTTTTCAGTTCTTCACGCTCTTTTTCCTCTAAATCTTCATCATCACTAAACGGTTCCGTGTCAATAACAAATAGTCGAAGGCTAAGTCCTACCTGAGGCGCTGCCAGACCTACTCCATAAGCATTATACATCGTCTCATACATGTCTGCAATCGCTTGCTTCAGGTTAGGATAATCCTGTGGCACTTCCTCACCTACTTTTCTTAAAACCGGATCGCCATATCCTATAATTGGTAAAATCATTTCTTTCGTATTGAATTATAAAGAATTAGCAGAATCTCTGCAAAATCAGAGGGCAAAAATAGTGAAAAAAGATTATAGACGGTAATCTTTTAATAACATCAAAAGCATTAAATCTTTATTTTTTTAATTCCGAAAATGTTTATCAATTCCTATCTTTGCTAGTAACCGCTTCGCAATGATTCAGAAAGTCCGAAATTTTACCGATAGTACCAATTTTTCCAATGCCTTAAAAGTGACATTGGCCGCTGCTATTCCCGTGCTTTTGTTCTCTTATACAGGTAATTTTGAAATTGGTTTCAATATTGCCTTAGGTGCTTTTTTGACCTATCCGAGCGATATTCCCAGCAACAGAAAACACCGAATAAATGGTATTCTCGTTGCTGCCCTGATTGTAGCGGGAAACAATCTGGTCGTTAACCTGCTCTATCCGCAGCCCTGGATATTGTATCCGGCTATGGCGGCAATGATTTTCTTTTTCTCCATGATTTCGGTTTATGGACAACGTGCGACTCAGGTTTCATTTTCAGCCCTCTTATCTATCTGCCTTGCTTTTGGTCACATACACGATGGATGGGAAATGCTCCAATATTCAGGACTAATGTTTGTTGGCGGTCTGTTTTACCTTCTCATATCCCTGACATTTAATTACATCAGACCGCACCGCTATATCGAACTTCAGGTTGCCGAATGCTTGCGACTGACTTCAAAGTATATGAAATTGCGTGGTGATTTATGGAAGATTGATTCACCCCGCGAAAAAATTATCGAAAAGCAGTTATACCTTCAGGTAGAATTAAACACAATCCATGAAAACCTAAGGGAAATTTTAATACGAAACCGAAGCCATTCCAACGGTACTTCAGACCAGACCCGAAAGATGACCCTGGTTTTTATTTCACTGCTTGAAATTCTGGAATTGGCACTATCGACCTCATTTGACCATAATAAACTGCATCAAAAATTTGCAGACCATCCAAAAGTCCTGGCTACCTATCAGCACCTGGCCTACAACCTTGCTTCTACTTTAAAAGCAATTTTTAAAAGCCTCGAGAACCGAAAAAAATATGTACCGAAGCATTCGCTGCTAAAAGACCTTGAAGCGCTCGAAAAAGTAATTTCAGACTACGAACAGGAATTGGGAAAGGAAAAAGCTTCCGAAGGCGTTTGGATGCTTTCCAACATGCTGCATTATGCGGAAAAGCAGATTGAAAAAATCAAGATTGTGGAGCGTGCCTTCATGCCAAACTTCAACACTAACGATTATAAAGGAAGAGATAAGAATCTTGACAAATTACTGACTCCACAATATTATCCGTGGAGCACATTCCGTGAAAACCTGAGTTTTTCGTCAACCATATTTCGCCATTCGTTACGTCTGACGGCCACAATTATGCTTGCGTTTTTGTTAGGAAGCCTTTTCCCTTTTCAAAATGTATATTGGATATTGCTGACTATAGTAGTTATCATGCGTCCGGGCTACGGATTGACCAAAGAGCGTTCGTTCCACAGGATTATCGGAACCGTGGTCGGCGGACTTATTGCTTTTGCCCTACTGCTGTTTATCCATAATCACATTATCATTGGTGCCTTAGCTATTACTTCGATGATTTTAGGTTTTACCTTTACCTCAATAAATTATAAAGTAGGCGCTACTTTTGTAACCATTTATGTTGTTTTTGTTTACGGAATCATTACCCCAAATATTAACGATGTCATCCAATACCGTATTCTGGATACTGTGGTAGGGGCAGGCCTTGCCTTTTTGGCCAATTATTTCTTCTGGCCATCATGGGAATTTATGAGCCAGCCTATTTATATTAAAAAATCCATTGAAGCCAATCGTGATTATCTCAACGAGATTTCTATTTTTTACAACAACAAAGGAGAAGTGACAACCTCATACCGAATCGCGCGAAAAAATGCCTTCATTGAAGTTGGTAACCTGATGGCCTCGTTTCAACGTATGACCCAGGAACCCAAATCCAAACAGAAACAGGTGCAGCAGGTTTACAAACTTGCCGTCTTAAACCACACATTGCTTTCTTCATTGGCTTCTTTAGGAACTTATATACAGACGCATAAAACATCGACAGCATCTGAAGCTTTCAATGTAGTTGTCCAAACGGTAATCAAAAATCTGAATTATGCCATCACATTTGCTGATTTGGAGTTTTCCGGCACATTGGCACAAACCGAAACGAATGAAGATTTGGCCATGCGCTTTACCGAATTAAAGAATATGCGTGCCAAGGAATTAAAGGAAGCGCATCTTTCAGAAGATGAAGAATTCCAGCTTAAAATGCAGGAAGCCCAATTGGTTATCGAACAACTGGTTTGGTTGACCAACCTTTCTGAAAGTATTGTCAAAGCGGCCAAACTGCTGCATCAGACCAAATAAAAAGCCTGAAACAATTGCTTCAGGCTTATTTGTATAATTTCTATTTATTTACAACGTATCTAATTTCAAAACTTTAGCAGAATGTTCTCTTACCTGCTGAAGCAGAGATTCATTATCGTTTAATGAGATTCCATACGAAGGAACCATTTCTTTTAACTTTTTCTGCCATTCTGTTGTTTTTTCGTGTTCAGAAAAACATCTTTGAATCAGGTCAAGCATAATCGAAACTGCGGTTGAAGCTCCCGGAGACGCACCTAGCAAAACGGCTAACGAACCATCACCCGCTGTTACGACTTCTGTTCCAAATTCCAATACTCCTCCCCCATTCTCGCCTTTTTTGATAACCTGTACGCGTTGGCCTGCAGTTTCTAAAACCCAGTCTTCCATCCTGGCGTCCGGAAGGTATTCTTTCAAGGCTTCAAGCCTGTCTTCCGGCGACTGACGCACCTGGTCAATCAGATACTTTGTCAAAGGCAGGTTATGGAATCCGGCTGAAAGCATCGGAATCAAGTTATTCGGTTTTATAGAAAGCGGCAAGTCCAAATACGAGCCATTTTTCAGGAATTTAGTAGAAAAGCCTGCATAAGGCCCAAACAATAAAGCTTTTTTACCATCAATCATACGGGTATCGATATGCGGAACTGACATTGGCGGAGCACCTACAGAAGCCTTACCATAAACTTTGGCATTGTGTTTTGCGATTATTTCTTCATTGACACATTTCAACCATTGACCGCTTACAGGAAAACCTCCAAAACCATCACCTTCCGGAATACCTGCTTTTTCAAGTAACGGTAATGAACCACCTCCGGCTCCAATAAAAACAAAACGTGTACTGATTTTGGTTTTATCGCCTGTCTCCAGATTTTTGACCTTAATCTGCCATCTTCCATTTTCGCCTTTTTTCAGGCTTTTCACTTCATGATGGAACTTCATGCTAACACCTTCTAATGTTTTAAGGTAATTAAAAATACTTCGGGTGAGTTCACCAAAATTTACATCGGTACCAATTTTCATTGAAGTAGCCGCAATAACTGATTTTGGATTCCTGCCTTCCATAACCAATGGCATCCACGAACGTATTTTATCTTTATCTTCTGAATATTCCATTCCCTTGAAAAGACTGTATTGCTGAAGCGCGTCATATCTTTTCTTCAGGAAATCCACATTTTCTTCACCCCAAACAAAACTCATATGCGGGATACTCTTGATAAAATTTTCAGGATTGGAGATAAGATTTTTTTCAACCAGATAGGCCCAAAACTGCTTCGAAACTTCAAAAGATTCTGCAATCTTTACAGCTTTTTTGGTATCGATTTCTCCACCTGCAAGCTCCGGAGTATAATTGAGCTCGCAAAATGCAGAGTGACCTGTTCCCGCATTATTCCATGCATCAGAACTTTCGGCCGCAGCCATGTCCAGTCGCTCGTAAATTTCAATTTTAATATTGGGATTCAGTTCTTTAAGCAATAAACCTAAAGTAGCGCTCATGATTCCGGCGCCAATTAGAACCACATCCGTTTCTGTTCTTAAAGTTGTAGTTGCCATCACAAAAATTTTTGTCGTGCAAAGATACTTTGAAAGAAACAAAAAACTTTGTTATTTATATCTATTTTAAATTACAAACAGGTTTTTTAATAAAATAAAAATAAAATCTAGAATTTTTTTCTGGATAAGTAATCCTGAAGCATAATCGTTGCCGAAATCTCATCTATCAGCGCTTTATTTTGACGTTGTTTCTTTTTCAACCCACTATCAATCATGGTCTGGAACGCCATTTTTGATGTAAACCGCTCATCAACCCTTTCAAATGGCAGGTCTGGAAAATTATTTTTAAATTTTTCTACAAAAGCTTCAATCAGTTTTGCACTTTCAGATGGTGTATAATCCATCTGTTTGGGTTCTCCTATCAAAACTCTTTCTACTTTTTCCTTAGCAAAGTAATCTTTGAGAAAAGTGATGGCTGTTTCTGAAGGAATAGTTGTTAGTCCGGAAGCAATAATCTGCATTTCGTCTGTAACGGCAATTCCGGTTCGTTTTAGTCCGTAATCTATGGCTAGTATTCTTGGCATTTTAACTTTTCTTATTTTCTGAAATTATTTTCTTAAGCCTGCTTAATTCACCATTCATATTAAAACAGTCTACAATTGCAGATTTATTTGAAAAACTATATAATCCACACTTAAAACAAATCTTTGCCATTCCTGTTTCTTCCTTATTCATTTTAAAAATAAAGATATCTCTGTAAATAGGGTCGCAAGCGGCAATAAAAAATTGGTTACATCTCTTTTCTGCAAAAATCTGCGTTCTCAGCTCATCGTAATACTTAGGATTGATAGCAGTATTTTCTACTTTATCAACAGATTTAATGGCTTCTTTGAACTTTATTTTTTCTTCTTTAGTTTCCGGGCAAGGCTCTCTTAATAAAAATTCAAATATTTTACCTTTTTCAGAAATTGTATCTGCTAAAATCAAATCATAATATTCATTCTCGTCAATTGGAATCTGATAATGTATTACTTCATCAAAATCAAAAAAGGGCTTGTTTTGGGTTATCTTTTTATTAATGTCTTCCATAGATTCATAAGACAAGCTTTCTTCTTTCTTACAAGAAATTATCAAAAACACCAATAGGAACGGAACTAATATTTTCATAAATCAAATTAGATTGCCAAAATTACATTTTTAATTTTCCTAATCTCAAAAGCATCGGAAAAACAACCGTTTTATCACTTCTATTCCACGTAAGTTCTAATTCTTTACGAATCAAATCGATTGGATTTTCGTTGTTATGCGCTTTATAATGTTCTACTGCCGACCACGTTTCCAGATAACCTACAAGCTGCTCGAAAGTCCATGTAAATTTATTTTGAAAATGGAGCGTTTCCAATTCCTTAAAAGGAAAAGGAATCGTTTGGTAATTCTCATCCAGATATTTTCGTTCAGCATCCCAAAACGGGCCAACAATATTGTAATAAAAATCAGAAAGTATCTTATCTGACTCAGGATTAGTACGGAAAAGCCCATAACCAATTATTGCAAAAATTCCGTCGGGTTTCAGTAAACGATACACTTCTGCATAAAATTGGTCAAAATCAAACCAATGGATCGCCTGGGCTACTGTAATCAGGTCAAATTGTTTGTCTTGAAAATCAGTCTTTTCCGCAGGAAGTTTTTTGTAAATTACATTTAATAATTGTTTGGCATGCTGCAATTGATTTTCGCTGATATCTGTAGCATATACGGTCTGGAAATATTCAGATAGCTTTTGGGCAATCTGCCCATTGCCTGTGGCCACGTCCAATGCCATTTCTCTCGATTCCGTAAACGAAACGATATGTTCAATAAGTTCCGGCGGATAAGATGGCCTGAACTTGGAATACTCCGAAGCTTGATTTGAAAAATTATCTTTCATAGGAAATAGGGTGTCTTACAAATTTACGTAAAATCCGTTTATTCAACCTGCCAGAGTTTGAAACTCTGGCAGGGTTGAAAACGAAAAAAACATATCTTTGCTGAAAATCAAATTTTATGAGCACTTTGCAGACAATTATAGAGCAGGCATGGGAAAATAGAGCCCTGCTTCAGGAAGAAAAAACAACCACAGCAATCCGCGAGGTTATCGAACTGCTAGACAGTGGAAAATTACGCGTAGCTGAACCAATTGCCGGTGGATGGCAAGTTAATGAATGGGTAAAGAAAGCAGTTGTAATGTACTTCCCTATTCAAAAAATGGAAACCCTTGAAGCAGGAATCTTTGAATATCATGACAAAATGCCTTTGAAAAAAGGCTATGCCGAAAAAGGAATTCGTGTTGTTCCTAATGCTGTAGCCCGTCATGGTGCTTATATTTCGAGTGGTGTAATCTTAATGCCAAGTTATGTCAATATTGGTGCTTATGTAGATGAAGGTACGATGGTCGATACCTGGGCTACCGTAGGTAGTTGTGCCCAGATTGGCAAGAACGTGCATTTGAGCGGTGGTGTAGGAATTGGCGGTGTTTTAGAGCCATTACAAGCTGCTCCTGTAATCATTGAAGATGGTGCTTTTATTGGTTCGAGATGTATTGTAGTTGAAGGTGTTCGCGTTGAAACAGAAGCAGTTCTTGGCGCTAATGTTTGTCTGACAGCTTCTACAAAAATTATAGATGTGACCGGTGATGAGCCTGTAGAAATGAAAGGTGTCGTGCCAGCACGTTCGGTTGTGATTCCGGGCAGTTATACTAAAAAATTTGCTGCAGGAGAATTTCAGGTTCCTTGCGCTTTAATTATCGGAAAAAGAAAACCTTCTACCGATTTGAAAACTTCTTTAAACAACGCACTGAGAGAATACGATGTAGCCGTATAATAATTAGGAATTGAAATTAGGAATTACGAACAACCTGCCTGGCATAATTCGTAATTCCTAATTATTAATTTGTAATTCATACAATTTTCATGAAAAAGATACTTGTAATCCAGCAGAAAATGATAGGCGATGTTTTGGCCAGTTCTATTCTTTGCAACAACTTAAGGACTATTTATCCTGATGCACAGATTGACTACCTGATTTATCCTTTCACAAAGCCGGTGGTAGAAAACAATCCCAATATTGATAATTTGGTACTTTTCAAGGAAGAATTTCGCAAAAGCAAAAAAATGCTCCTGCGTTTTCTGGTTTCTATCCGAAAAGAGAAATACGATATTGTTGTTGATGCCTACGGAAAGCTGGAAAGCAATCTTGTTGTAGGAATGTCAGGCGCAAAGAAGAAAATCGGATTTCATAAGTCCTATACCAACTTTTTATATACGGACACGTTTAAGGAACTTTCAAAACCAAAAACTTCAGCCGGTCTGGCTATTGAGAACAGAATGCTGTTGCTACAGCCTTTTTCTTCTGGTATTCCGCTTGACAATCGCCCTAAAATTTTCCTGACAGAAGAAGAAATTAAAAAAGGAAAAGATATCCTGATTCAAAACAATATCGATTTTTCCAAAAAAATCTATATGATTGGTGTTTTGGGTAGTGGTCATAATAAAACCTATCCTTTTCTTTATATGGCAAAGTTACTTGATGCCATAGTTGCCAAAACCAACGCTACGCTTCTGTTTAACTACATGCCATCACAGGCGGAACAGGCAAAAAAAATATTCGAACTGTGCCAGCCGGAAACACAAAAGAACATTAAGATTAACATTGTTCCGGGAAGCATTCGGGAATTTTTATCGATTACTTATCATTGCAATGCCCTGATTGGCAACGAAGGCGGGGCCGTAAATATGGCCAAGGCCCTATTCAAGCCTACATTCACAATATTTTCTACATGGATAAAAAAGGAAGCCTGGAATTCGTTTGAAGATGGCATACATTATGCTTCTGTTCATCTTAAAGATTTCAAACCGGAATTATATGGTAAAAAATCTGCAAAAGAAATGAGAAATCAGGCCATGAAACTGTACGAGTCTTTTACTCCGGAACTCATTCTGCCGGAACTCAACAGTTATCTGGAAAAAAATTAATTGGAATCAATCCCGATTGGCGTCCTGATAACCTTATTTTTTCGGGTATTTTCACGAATAGCAAAATTCTTTTTCCAGGTAGCTTCATTTACGTAGCCTCTTGCATGGTCGAGATGAACTACGATGGCACTGTATCGAATCTGTTTTGATTTTAGCCCTTTATTAAAAAGCCTTTCACCCAGTTCCCTATCCTGTCCACCATATTGCATTTCCTGGTTAAAGCCATTGATAGCAACCAAATCGTCCTTCCAGCCGGAAGCATTGTGTCCGTTCCAGGTTGCTTTTGTTGGCGTAATAAAGTTCAGGAACTTTGCCCATAAACCGGTAGCAGAAAGTTTTGTGTTTTTAAATGACTTTTTAAGGCCTCGCCCAACAAGCCATTTTACATCAAAACAATTCTGGTGCAGGATATGATTTTTTGTGATAGCCTGTGAAATATTCATCGGAAGCATAAAATAGCCTCCGGAAAGAAAATAGCCCCTCTCACGATAGTGAAGATGTGTTTCCACAAAATCTTTCCTCGGAATACAATCGCCATCCGTAAAAATAAGATAATCTGTATTGGAAGCAACAATTGCCTTATTGAGTATTTGTGACTTTTGAAAACCGTTATCTTCCTGCCATACATGAATTAACGGCATTGAAAGTTGCGGTCTTAAAGTATCCAGCAATTCTTTGGTTTTAGGTTTTGACCCGTCATCTGCAATAATAATTTCAAAGTTGAGTTCAGTTTGCACACTAAATCCCCATATGACTTTTTCAAGCCATTCTTCAGAATTATAGGTACTCATTATTACGGATGCTTTCATAATCTATTTAAATGCAAAAAAATTATTTCCAGAAAAACAGTTTTTTCTTGAGCCGCTTCTTTCTATGAAACCTGTTTCTGAATGATTCCGTTTCAACAATCATCATTTGCAAAACCTCTTCATAAGGCCTGCCATAAAGCTTTGCATATTCGTCGCTCATTACTTCAACCAATTCTCTTTTGGGTGTGAGTTTGGATAAATTGATAATACGCTGCTTCAAGGTCATGGACTTATGAAACTGCATTCTGTTCAGGTCAACCAAAAAGAAATTATAATTCCCTTCACCGTTCTTTTTAATCAGTGTATTACCTGGCGTGTGGTCGAGAAATTCTATACCATTTTCATGTAAATTAAATGAAAACCGCACAAACTGCCTTAGTATGGTCTCGTGGTCAGGATAATTCAAATCTGTTGTCAATTCCCTAAACGTCAAATCTGCATTCAACTGTTCGCTGATGTAATAACTGTCGTAAAGAACATTTTTGAAATTTTCAAAATAAGCAATGGGCTGAGGGGTTCCTATTCCTTTTTCCAGCAAAATATTGGCAAACTCAAAAGAACGTCTGGCTTTTGAACGTCTGAAAAATTTATAGGCTACCTGATTGATAAAATTAGGAATCTTGAACGATTTGACATTCAATGTAATCTCATCCAATTCAAAGAGCCTGATTTTGTTGCGCTTTCCGTCAACAAACAAAATACCTTTAGCCTCAAAATTAGCAATACAGTCCCGTATGGCTTCTTTCTGGTGTAGGAATTTTGGATTGTAAACTTCGTGCATTTATGCTTTTCTTATTTTGTTCACAAAAGTAACCATTTTCGATTTTAGAGTTCAAATAATTAATTTAATTTTACAAAAAAATTGCCGAAAGGTTAATTAGCACCCAATAAATGTTTAAACACTATCTAATTACTAGGTTTAATCTGAGAAATCCTGATTGGAACGTTACTAAAAATAACGAAACCTTACTGACCGACGAGTGGATGGAAGACAGAATGTGGCTCTTTGAGAACTTTTGCTTCCCATCTGTTGTGGCGCAGACCAATACGGATTTTAACTGGCTTATATTTTTTGACACTACAACACCCGAAAAATATAAAAGTGCCATAACTAACCTGATTTCGGATAAGACAAACATCAAAGCCTTTTATATTGATGGTATGCCTGAATTTTATCCGGCTATCCAACAGTTTATTTCTGAAGATGCACAGAATGTTCCTTATTTGATTACTTCAAGAATTGACAATGACGATTGTATCCATAAAAATTTCATCAACGAAGTACAGCACAAATTTCAGTCACAGGAATATCAGGCTGTTGATGTTATCAAAGGCTATTCTCTACAGGTAAAACCCCGTTACATATTAGGTAAAAAAGAACATATTTTCAATCCGTTCATAAGCCTGATTGAAAAAAATGAAAACCCGAAAACTGTTTGGTTTAACGACCATACGTTGTGGAAAAAGGAAACCCGTATTACGCAGATTACAGACAAGCGTTTATGGATGTCAATCATTCATGAAAAAAACAAGGTGAATGAGTTTGACGGTTACGACAATGTAAAATGGGCGCATATCAATAAAGATTTTATTGTATCAGAGAAAATGAACAGCCTGATTGAAAAAGAACTTATTCCCTATAAAAACTGGATGTTCCTGAGTTTGAAAAACCGATTGTATGTAAAATTGGTTCTTTTAAGCAAAAAGATAAAAAAGGCATTGGGTGTTTATAAAATAAAATAATCTTGAGTCGAGATTCGACTTCTCTATCACAAGCATCTCACCCCCTAAGAATTTATTTTAAAGTTTCAGTTTTAAGACTGTTATTTTGCTTTTTACTGTTTAAATTCTAATCTTAATTGGTAAATCCTCATTAAAAACACCTGTAAATTATTGATTGTCAATTTAATTAAGATTTTTTTAACATATTATCCATATTGCTTGTTTCTTCCGTTTAAAAAAACTTATCTTTGCGGAAATCAAATTTTTTTACAAGCATTTTGCAAGTAATATTGAGAATTGAAGCAACCAACATTTAGGCAAAAGACATAAAACAAAAAGCAAAATCAGGTTCCATTTTAAGAAATTATTTCGTAATTTCTTATTGCAAACCGATACAAAGGAGATAGATGAAAATTGCGTTGATTAGTTTTGACAATTGGGGTTTGAATGAAGGAATTGCTAAAGTCTTAAAACAGGACGGTCACACTGTACACCATATTGACTTCCATAATTTTAAATATAAATATCCTAATTTTTATTATAAAATTTATAATGCTTTCCTGAAGGTCTTTTTCAGGAAAAACATCAAAAATATCTATTACGGAAAAGAAATCATCAAGCATCTGGAACAAATTGGTGAGAGGCAGGATTTGATTGTGACCATCAAGGGAGACTTCATTGACAAAAGATACCTGAAGCAATTAAAAAATTATACACGAAAGTCAATCGGTTTTTTTAATGACAGTGCTACCCGTTGTCCAAAAATAAAGCGGGTTGCTTCTGCATTTGACCAGGCATTTTCTTTTGAAAAGGAAGACTGTCAAAAATTAGGTCTAAAGTTTGCTCCTAACTGGATTTATGAAGAGAACAAGAACAGTAGTAAAGGGCCGTTTGATTTTCAGGTTTTTAATATCTGTTCCAAAGACAAAAGACTTCCTGTTCTTTCAAAAATCATTTCTGAATTAAAGTCGAAGCAGATAAAACACAAGATTATTGTTTTGAGCAGAGACAAGGAATGCCCGAAGAGCGAAATCGAATTTTTCTTTGAAAAAATCACATTGGAAGAAATCTCAAAATTTATAGAAAAGTCCAATGCCCTTTTAGACATCAAAAGAGATGGACAATTTGGGCTGACATTCAGGATTTTTGAAAGTATGGGATTAGAAAAGAAACTCATAACAACCAATCTCGATATTGTAAATTATGATTTCTACAATCCCAATAATATTTTGGTCATAGACGAAAAAAATCCGGTAATCCCTACCTCGTTCTTTGAAAGCGACTATGAAAAGCTTCCTGAAGAAATTTACCACAAATACACGATTAGAGGCTGGATTCAAAATGTTTTATTTCACAAATAGCTATTTATGTCAATAAAAAAAGATTTCCATAAATTTCAGCATCAGCTCATGAGCTTTTTTTTACAGGGACACCACAAATCCTTCAAAAAAAAATATTTTAAAGAACACTATTCCGACACAAAAAAACTAATCCTGTTTTTTGTTCCTTCCGGAACAGACAGGATTAATGGAGGAATTTTGTCAATATGCACCATTTATAACATTGTCAGGAAGTTAAAAGACATTCACGGATGTGACGTGGTTGCCAGTTTTTTGCCCGGGAAAAGTGAAACCGACTATAAATACAGGAAGTTTTCAAACGAAATGATTATTTTCACTTTCAAAGAAATTGAAAGGTATTTTGACCATCTTGACTTTGCGGAAATTCATATCCCGGATGTAATGATTGCTGCTTTCAATAAAGGGAACAAACGTATGGTTCCTTTTTTCAGATGGACGGAAAATATAAAAGATATAAAAATCAACCTGCTCAACCAGAATGACCTTTTTATGCCACCGATTGAAAAAATCGACAATGTCAAGAAAATGTTCCCAAACACGACTATGACCATGGCACACAAGCGTTATGCTACACTTGAAAAAAGAAATTATTACGGCGTGCCGCTTCATCTTTTTTCAGCCTGGTTAAGCCCAACTCCCTACAACAGAAAGGCATTTAGTGAAAAAGAAAATCTGGTTATCTATTCTCCAGATAAAATTCAATGGGTTCCCAATTCAAGTACGCTGACAAAAGAGGGAATTTTGGCAAATCTAAAAGCCAAACTGCCGCATTATACTTTTGTTGAAATAACAAACATGAAGTATGATACTTATAAGGATTATGCTTCAAGAGCCAAATTTGTCATTACTTTTGGTGAAGGATTGGATGGTTATCTTATAGAAACTATTTTCTCCGGAGGTATTTCATTTGCCGTTTACAATGAGATTTTCTTTACCGAAGATTTCAAGAACCTGCCAACGCTTTATTCTTCATTTGATGAAATGAATGAAAAGATAGCAAATGATATTAAACATTATGATAATCCTGAAACTTTTAAAGAATATCAGGACAAACTAGACATCATTGTTAACAAATTATACAGTTTTAACATGCTTGAGAATAACATAAAGCAGTATTATTTGCATAACTTTGATTTTAAATAATCAAAATGATAAACGTAACACAGACATTTTTACCACCGCAAAGCGAATATAACAACCTGGTTAAAAGAGCTTGGGATAGTTTGTGGCTTACAAACAGGGGCCAGTTGACCTTAGAATTGGAAAACAAGCTGAAAGAATGGCTGAATACTGATTCTATTTTAATCACCAATAACGGTACTGTTCCATTACAAATTGCACTGAAACTTTTGGGAAAAGGAGGAGAAATCATCACGACACCTTTTTCTTATGTTGCTACAACTTCTGCAATAGTCTGGGAACATTGCGAACCTGTTTTTGTTGACATCAACCCCGAATATCTTACAATTGACGAAACCAAAATAGAAGCTGCCATAACTCCAAAAACTACAGCAATACTAGCTACTCATGTTTTTGGCAACCCCTGTCAGGTGGAAGCAATTGAAGCTATCGCTAAAAAACATAATTTAAAGGTCATTTATGATGCTGCCCATTCTTTTGGTGTAGAATATAAAAATCAGTCTCTTTTTAATTTTGGCGATGTGAGTACCTGCAGTTTCCATGCAACCAAATTGTTCCATACGGGTGAAGGCGGAGCCCTTTTCTGTAAAGACAAAGAACTTTTTCATAAATTATATTACAGCCATAATTTCGGACACAACGGACCTTTGGATTTTCATGGTTTAGGAATCAATGCTAAAATTTCAGAACTTCAATCTGCTATGGGTCTGGCCGTTTTGCCTTATATCGATAACATTCTCGCCGAACGAAAAAAAGTGGTCGATTTTTATAACGCCAATTTAAACTTTTCCAATCTGCAAGGCTTGAAGATTCGGGAAAACACCAAATGGAATTACAGCTATTATCCTATAATTCTGGATTCTGAAGAAACGCTGTTAAGAGTACAAAAGGCATTAAACGAGAATCAGATTTTCCCAAGAAGGTATTTTTATCCATCCCTGAATACGGTTAATTTTATAAAAAATACCGAAATGCCTGTTTCGGAATCTGTTTCAAAAAGGGTGATGTGCCTTCCTTTGTATGTGGGATTAAAAACAGAAGATTTAGAAAAAATCACTTCTATAATCAATCAAAACATATGATAATTATTGGAGCAAAAGGTCATGCTAAGGAAGTTTTCGATGTTTTAACCATCGATGCACCCGATTCGTTTTATTTTTTTGACAACGTTAGTGCCGACCTTGAAGATTCTTTATTCTCATATCCGATTCTAAAAACTACCGAACAAGCCCGGTCCCAACTCAAAAAAAATCCCGATTTTATCTTAGGACTTGGTAATCCTTTTAGCAGAAATAAAGTTTACAACCTGTTTTTAGAATACAATGGCAACCCTGTTTCAGCAATAGCCAAAAACGCTGTTGTGAGCAAAAGTGCCGTTTTGGGAAAAGGACTGAACATCATGCCTTTTGCATTTGTATCTGCAGACACTTTTATTGGAAACGGTGTATTGATCAATGCTTATGCGAGTATCCACCATGACTGTAAAATTGGCGAATTTGCAGAAATATCGCCGGGAGCAAAAGTTTTGGGCAATTGCGAAATTGGTGCTTTTACAACAATTGGTGCCAATGCCACAATTTTACCTAAATTGAAAGTCGGAAAAAATGTAACTATAGGAGCCGGTGCCGTTATCACAAAAGACATTGAAGACAATGCGGTTGTTATTGGTGTTCCGGGAAAAATAATTAAATATAACGTTCCAAAAATATGAACGAAGAAGTTCACAAAGCTTACGAAGTAATCAAAGAAGGCGGTATTATTCTTTATCCTACGGAGACCGTTTGGGGAATTGGATGTGATGCGACCAATCCAGACGCAGTAGCGAAAATCTATGTCCTAAAAAGAAGAGAAGAGTCAAAATCAATGATTGTCCTGATGAATGGCGAAAGAATGGTATATAATGTCTTCAAGGATATTCCCGAAGTGGCCTGGCAGATTTTAGACCTTTCTGAAAAACCGACAACGCTGATTTTAGACAATCCGAGAAACATTGCCAAAAACCTGATTGCTCCTGACAACACTTTGGGCATGAGAATCGTAAAAGAACCTTTCTGCTACAAACTGCTGGAACGCATGAAAAAACCTCTTGTTTCTACTTCTGCCAACATATCCGGAGAACCTACTCCTATAAATTACAAAGAAATTAGCCCGGAGATTTTAAAGGGCGTTGACTATGTCGTAAATTTGCAGCAAGAAAAGATGACAGGAAAACCTTCTGCTATTATCAAACTGACTTCAGACAGCCAGGTTAAGATAATCCGAAAATAGCAATCGGTTTGCGGTTCTCAGAACTTTAAGCATAATAATGAAAGACAAAACTTCATATAAAGAAGCAGTAAACAGCAAAATATTCCATGTAATCGCGCAGGCTTCCAAAGAGCTCAACATTGACAGTTATGTTATTGGAGGATTCGTACGGGATTTACTTTTAAAAAGAAAATTTAAAAAAGATATCGATATTGTTGCTGTTGGAAGCGGCATTGAGCTGGCTTTGAAAGTTTCTGAAATGCTTCCAAAAAAGCCAAAAGTCCAGGTTTTTAAAACTTATGGAACGGCCATGCTCCGATTTGAAGATACTGAAATTGAATTTGTAGGCGCCAGAAAGGAGTCCTATCATTTTGAAAGCAGAAATCCTGTAGTTGAAAACGGAACTTTGGAAGACGACCAAAACCGCAGGGATTTCACCATCAATGCTTTGGCCATTTCACTAAATGAGGCCAATTTCGGAGAACTTGTTGACCCGTTCAACGGATTATCCGACCTGGAACTCAAAATCATAAAGACGCCTCTCAATCCGGATATTACTTTTTCTGACGACCCGCTTCGTATGATGCGCGCTATTCGTTTTGCCACGCAATTAAACTTTGATATAGAAGAAGAATCCCTCAAGGCAATCGAACGAAACAGAGAAAGAATAAAGATTATTTCCGGTGAACGAATCGTTGACGAGTTAAATAAAATATTGATGACAGACAAGCCTTCAATTGGTTTTCTCCTGTTGCATCAAACCAAGTTATTACACATCATCCTGCCTGAGTTGACAGCACTTGAAGGTGTTGACGAATCTGAAGGACAAACCCATAAGGACAATTTTTACCATACTTTGGAAGTTGTCGATAATATTGCCCCTAATACAGATGATGTTTGGCTTCGATGGGCTGCCCTGCTCCACGATATTGGAAAAGCGCCTACAAAACGCCACCATAAAAAAAACGGATGGTCGTTCCACGGCCATGAATTTGTTGGCGGAAAAATGGTCAAGAAATTATTCGAAAGGCTTCATATGCCATTGAACCATAAAATGAAGTATGTTTCCAAAATGGTAATGATGAGTTCGCGTCCTATCGTATTATCACAGGATATCGTAACCGATTCTGCCGTAAGAAGGCTTGTTTTTGATGCCGGAGAAGATATTGAAGACCTGATGGTTTTATGCGAGGCAGACATCACAACAAAAAATCCGAACAAATTCAAAAAATACCATAATAATTTCAAGATTGTACGCCAAAAGATTGTGGAAGTGGAGGAGCGCGACCACATCAGAAAGTTTCAGCCGCCTATTTCCGGAGAAGAAATCATGGAAACATTCGGCTTAAAGCCCGGAAGAGAAATCGGTATATTGAAAGAAGCTATTAAGGAGGCTATTCTTGAAGGAGAAATCCCTAACGAATATCAGCCCGCCTATAATTTCATGCTGAAAAGAGCGGAAAAATTAGGATTGCAAAAAACAGCCAACTAGGCGCCTCATCCAATTCGAATTCAAACTAACTAAAAATGAAAAAATATTTTTCCTCCATTACCAAAACAGCCCTGATTCTGGTTTATTTGGTAATCATTGCCGGTGCCTTAGTACGAATGACCGGTTCCGGAATGGGTTGTCCGGACTGGCCTAAATGTTTTGGCTACTATATTCCGCCAACAGATATTTCTGAACTTACGTGGTCGCCTGAACGCGAATTTAAAAAAGGGCAGGTAATTATTCGTGGCGAAAAATTGCTCGTGGCACAGGAGGATTTCAAATCAGGCAGTGAATTTGAAGAAAATCACTGGCAGGTTTATACAAAACACGACTATGCCTCGTTTAATCCAACGCATACCTGGGTAGAATATATCAACCGTTTGGTTGGAGCGTTGGCCGGATTGGCCTGCTTTGTCATGGCTGTCTTTTCTTTCAGCCTGTGGAAACAGAATAAAAAGATAACGCTGCTTTCATGGCTTGTGGTCTTTTTAATGGGTTTTCAGGCCTGGTTAGGAGCAACAGTTGTTTATTCTGTATTGAATCCTGTAAAAATTACCATCCACATGGTGATGGCGCTATTAATTGTATGCATTATTTTGTACATTTTAAATCTGGCAAAGCCAAAACCTGCAACACCACTAAAATTTGACAAAGTTTTTGACAGCGTCCTGATTATTTCGCTGATATTGACATTGACCCAGATTATCTTAGGAACACAGGTGCGCCAATTTGTGGATGAACAGGTTAAAATTTATGGCTATGATGCTATGCATAAAATTCTGGAAGACCCTATTATCGGGTTTTATTTCCACAGAACTTTTTCATTTGTAGTCTTGCTTGTCAATGTAATTCTAATTACCCGAAACAATAAATTACAGCTAGGTTTCAAAAAAATCAACTGGGTGATGTGGCTTTTAGGCATTGAGATACTTTCGGGAATTGTGATGTATTGGTACGATTTCCCGTTTGGTTCACAAACCATACATCTTGTAGTCGCATCACTTTTGTTTGGAACGCAGTTTTACCTAATTTTAGAAAGTAAAAACAGAGAAATAAAATAACATTTATGAAACAACCCTTCTTAGTGATTTGCAGTTGTCTTTTATTGACCACAATGGCTTTAGGCCAAAATAAAAAATCCATTTCGGATAAAGACCTGATAACAATCTGCAAAACCTGGGGACTGTTAAAGTATTATGAACCTGTTCTTTCAAGTGGTAAAATAGATGCCGACTCCTTATTGGTTAAGGCCTTAGACCAAAAGCTTCCTGCAGAAAAAACCATAACAGAGTGGATTGATTTTCTGAAAACTAAAACCGTGATAAAAAAGGCTGAAGCGGTAATTTGTAAAGACCAGGACAATAGAAACCTGTCAACAGCCTGGATTCAAAAGGATAAGAATCTTAATGCTGCACAAAAAAAATACCTTTCCGGTCTGGTTTCATCCAATCAGATACCGGGCGGCTATTATTGCCAAAAACCAAATTTTATCCGTTATAGTGGCGGTAATGAAAAAACATACACAGAAAAAGCATTACAAGAAAACTACCGTATCCTGAACCTGTTCAGAGCTTGGAATGTTATTGAATATTTTTACCCTTACAAATATGGTATTTCAAAAAAATGGGACAATGTTTTGGCAGAATTTATCCCATTGGTTAAAAATGCAACTGATGCGCTTTCTTATAAAAAAACAATGATGCTTTTTTCAGGCTCAATTGAAGACACGCATTCAAGAATTGAACCTGTAAATTACAAAGAGATTTTTGGAAATTACGGTGCTCCTTTTACCTATCAGATAGCCGAAAATAAAATTGTAGTTACAAAACCTGTTGATGTTGAAATATGCAAAGCCATAGGCATTGAATATGGAGATGTGATTGAAACGGTAAATGGCGAATCTATTGACAGGATTATCCAAAGAAATTCAAAATACATTTCGGCTTCCAATACTTCTGTAAAAATCAGAGATTCCTATAATTATATGTTCTATGGCGAAAAAGGAAGTTTTACGATTAAAGGTTACGACAAAAACAAAAAGCCATTTCAAAAAAAGATTGATAGAATTGACAGAACAGGCGGGTTATGGTTTGAAAATGGAATTCCTGACAATAGCTTAGTACGTTATGATGAAACTGCAAAAAAAGTAATCTACTCAGCTATCAATAAGGACAATATAGGCTACATTGACTTTTCTTTTTTCGAAACTTCAGAAGTTGACAGCATTATGAAGGCTATGAAAAATACAAAAGGAATAGTGTTTGACCTGAGAGGATACAGTACAAACGGCGGAGTTGTAAAAACTTTCAACTATCTTTTTCCGGAACCTAAATGGTTTGGCATTCTGACAAAGCCCGATTTTAGCAAACCAGGAAGATTCTGTTGGCAGGATTACATCATCACGGAAGATTATAAATACATTGGCAAGGAAAATCCTGATTATTATAAAGGTCATGTCGTTATCCTTATTAATGAAAATACGCAGAGCCTTTTTGAAATGTGGTCTATGATTTTCAAAACAGCACCACATATTACCGTTATAGGAAGCCAGACAGCCGGAGCCGACGGTAACGAAACTACTATTCCTTTAGTGAATGGCGAAAAAATGATTTTTTCTGGCGTAGGAATCTTTTATCCGGATAGAAAAGAAACGCAGAGAATAGGAATTGTTCCTGACATTAAAGTAAAACCAAACATTTCTGACCTTCAAAATAAGCGGGACCCACTTATCGAAAAAGGCTTTGAAGTAATACTTAAAAAATAAATTGATTATCTGAAACCCTATTAAAAGTAAACTCCAGCTTTGCGTCTCTGTGCCTTTGCCAGCAACTATTTCACGCAAAGACGCGGAGCCGCAAAATTTCTAATAATAAAATATTATATAACTAATTATCAAAATGATATAACATTTCTGTGATGGTGTTATAGTAACTTTACAATACAGAAATCGCACAAAAAGAATCAAATCTTTATTTGATTTTGAGTTCATTTTTTAATCTGTAGTAATCAGGAATAATTTGGAAAATTCAGTAAAATGAATTTAAAATAAACAAATTTACCATTACATAATAAGACCAAAAAAATGATCCAAGGACTGTTTCATTAGCTTTATCAACCCGATAGCTTTTGAAACAGTCTCTTTTTTAGCCTATCCAGTTTTTAAAATCATTAACCCGTTCCCGGCTAACAATTACTTCATCTTCCTTATAGGTTGGAAGGATTAATTTCAGTCTTGAATTGCTGTATACTACAATATCCTTGATTGTTTTCATAGGAACAATGAATTTGCGGCTCACGCGGAAAAAGTCTTTAGGATCCAATTCGGTTTCAAGCTGCTCCAGAGTTCCTTCCAGAAGATAATCCCTGTTGTCTGTCGTATGCAGATAAGTACCTTTATTTTCACTGTAAAAACATTCTACCTCATCAATATTAATCATTTTCAGATGTTGTCCGGTTTTAATCGTAAAGCGTTTCTTGTAGTTTTTGGTATCCGGACTGACAAGCATTTTTTTTATCATTTCCAAATCCAGAGACATGGATTCTGCTTTTGGTTGTCGGGATTTGAATTTATTGATGGCTGCTTCCAAATCATCTTCATCAATAGGCTTCAACAGATAATCGATACTGTTTAATTTGAATGCTCTTAATGCATATTCATCATAAGCAGTTGTAAAAATAATGGCACTTTTTATATCAATAGCATCAAAAATTTCAAATGATAGTCCATCAGAAAGCTGGATATCTAAAAAAATCAAATCCGGGTGCGGGTTGTCCTGAAACCAGTTAATTGCTTCTTCTACCGAATGAAGCATCGTACTTGTTTCTATATCCAATTTTTGAAGCTTTCTCTGCAGCAATCTTGCTGACGGTTTTTCGTCTTCGATAATTAGGGTTGTCATATTCTTGATTGCGGTTAATTTTAAGTTTTTAATTAAGGGCTATTCCCATTTTGAGTTTTTTTCTCTTTCCATGATTTCGTTGATTTTCTTTTCTTCCCAATCTCCTCCTAAAAAGATGTTCTTTCCAAAAACAGAAGCAGCATGAACAGCCAACCCAAATCCCCAAAAGAAAGCTACTGAAAAAGTAGAAAACTTAAAAAACTCCTCTCCTGGTTTGAGGTCAAAATAGTGTCGCGAAATAAGAAATAAATTCACCAACACATAAGCAATCAAATGCTTATAAAATCCTAAGATTGATTTAACACGTTTCTGCGCGCGTTCCAATCTTCGTTGTTCTTGTTCAGTTAGATTTTCCATTTTCTTATTTGATATTTTGTTGGTAATAGTCCTGTTTTCTTTTTTCCTTTTCAATAATCTCTTTTATTTTTTTCTCTTCCCAATTTTTTCCCAAAAAAGGATTGTATCCGAATGCGGCCATTCCGTGGCATAAAAGCCCTGTACCCCAGCCCAACATTGAAAACCAGAACCATTGAAATTCAGGAGTAAAAACCAGATTGATGATAATCAATATAGGAATGATGATGCAATACATCGTGAGGTTGTAATAAAATCCCCTGATTTCTTTTGCTCTTTTTTTGGCTCTTTCATAAGCCATTTTTTCAGAATTAAAATTTTCCATGACCATTTGGGTTATTATTACTGCCATTTGTCTTGCTTGTCTTTTTCCATCAGTTCTCTGATTTTCTTCTCTTCCCAATCACTGCCTAAAAACGGCATATAGTTAAAAACGGTCATTCCGTGTACTGCTACTCCTATTCCCCATCCAATTGCAGGATAAAGAAACCATAGGTGGCTGGGTGATGTTATCAAATTCAACGCTGCCAATCCAATATTTACTACGATATAAGAGGTCAGGTTGCCATAAAACCCTTTAATATCTTCTACCTTTTTTTGCGCTTTACGATAAGTGCTTTCTTGTGTATTATAATCTGTTTCCATAATTGCTATTTGTTTGGTGAGCATTGGCAGTTCCACTCTGAAATGTTTTTCTGTCTGCTCAATTCTTACTTTCCTGTTGGTTATAATTGAATACCGGTCAACGATATTCTGCAGTCCTACTCCTTTTCTGTCTTGCAGGACTTCTTTTTTCTGATAATCATTTTCAATAATCAGATAATCACCTTTTTCATAAATCCTGATATGCAAAGGCTTTGTTTCACTGGCAATGTTGTGTTTTACCGTATTTTCCAGTAGAAGCTGTAACGACAGCGGAACTACTTTTGCATCCGGATTTTTAACCGATTCCGGCAGTTCATAAAACACGCTGTTTTCAAATCGCATTTTCAGGAGATTCATGTAGGTTTTGGCAAACGAAAGCTCTTCTTCCACGCTTACCAACTCCTTATCTTTTTGCTCCAAAACATAACGGTAGATTTTAGACAGCGACGTTGTGAACTTTTGTGCATTGTCCTGGTTTTCTTCAATCAGCGATGTCAATACGTTCAGGCTGTTGAACAGGAAATGCGGGTCAATCTGGTTCTTTAATGTCTCAAACTTTGCAGAGGCTGTTCCGGCAATAATCTTCTGTTCCTTAACTTTATTTTCCTGAGATTTCTTGTAGAAATAAATCAAATGGAAAGCCAGAGTCACGACCATGGTTATCATCAGACAGACAACATAGAACCTATGGTTTTCATTGGCAATAAATTCTGAATAACTCCTTTGCTCCAGAACCAATGCAATGAACAATCTTATGATAAAAATTCCAATAACAGTAAGAACAACACTTCCAAGAATACTAAGGGTAAATCTGTATCTTTTGTATTTCTTCCACTCTATTCTATTGTTCATAAAATCAAAATAGGTAGAATTGATAGCGGTTAGTACAATACCATATAGAAAGTAATACCCCATTTCCTTAAACAAAGAAGCATCTATCTTAAAACTTCTTCCAAACATGGCTTCAAGCACAAACATTATTGCTATGATGGCACAACTAACAACAAAACCTGTTACGATAGTCTTAAAAAAATATTTGATAGCTTTTTGCATGGAAGAAGTGATTGGTAATTATTATTTCTTTTTATTGCACTCTTTCTGAGCTTCTAAGGCTCTGTCTAATCCCCAGCTTGGGTGAAAAGGAGTTTCCGGTTTAAATTTAGCAAAAAGTTCTATTGCTTTGTCAATCTCCGCGCACATTGGTTTGGTGTCATTCCCGAAATAACGCGCTCCTCCAATTTCAAATTCTGCTTTTGAAAATAATGCTCTTGGGTTTTCCGGAGCTATCGCCAAAGCTTTATTATAAATTTCTACTGTCTTGGCTGAAAGTTTCATTCCGTTTGTCATTGGGTCAGACACAATCCAGGCTGTATTAATCATTGCCTGTAGTACTAACAATTCCGGATTTTCAGGATTTTTATCCAGTTCTATATTCAATGCTTCCTGAGCTTTCCCTAACAACGCAGCTACCTTATCTTTATCTTTTGTCTGAAAAGCCGCTGTCGTATTGACCATTGACACATAATAATTTGGAAGCCAGTTGTTTTTTTCTGCAGATGCTATCCTTTCAAACATAGCCGATGCTTCTGTAGTTTTTCCTTCGCCCCAAAGCGCAAAAGCTTTCTGCATTCCTTGTTCATATTGTGTTTGTGCGCCTACTAAAGAAGTCACAAAAAAAACGAGAGTAATGATACATTTTGTCATAATTGAAAAATTTTTAGGTTGGTATTATTTTTTTGATGATTGAAACGTTTATTATTCTGATACAAATTTGCTTCGGAATTTTATCTTTTAAAAAAGAGACTTACTGAGTTGTTGAATTTTAGGGATGAATTGTTTTTTTTAAGTGGCTAAGGTTCTAAAGTACTGAGGTACTAAGGTTTTGAGATGTGAAGGTAAATGTTTGGTTCTTTTCCTTAGGACCTTAGCATCTTTTAAACAAACCTTTTTTCGAAGTATTAACACCTAGCCCTCAAAAACAATCCTCAGCCACTTAGCGCCTTAGAACCTTAGCAACTTTTAAACTACTCTTTTTCAAAAGTACTCACATCTACATTCCCAAAACAAACCTCAGCAACTTAGAACCTTAGCCACTTAGCAACTCTCTATAAATTCTTCAACTGATTATCTTTCTTATTGTCACTTATCGTCCAGAAAAAGCCAACAAATATGAAGCGGTCTGCCGGTTGTCCTATAGATCTGCGTTGGAATTGGCCGCTGGCATCAGGATTGTTTGCATACTGGTATCCGAAGACATTATCTGTTCCCAAAACGTTTGAAACTGAGAAATAAAG
This sequence comes from Flavobacterium lindanitolerans, assembly GCF_002846575.1. NCBI lineage: Bacteria > Pseudomonadati > Bacteroidota > Flavobacteriia > Flavobacteriales > Flavobacteriaceae > Flavobacterium > Flavobacterium lindanitolerans. Next base: position 1,723,201 of record NZ_PJND01000007.1, on the reverse strand, counting down.
TATTTTTTGTTGTGAAACCAAATAAGCCCAACTCAGACTCAGGTTGTTATAAGACTTTGTTTTTCCGTTCATAAAACTGGTTTCGTTAGGATTATTATAAGGTCTTCCTGAATTAAAGCTATGAGTTAATCCAATTTGAGACCTCAGGCTGTTTATCCAATATTTTGTAACTACAGAAAACGAATGGTCTGCCACGAAACTTGGAGTCACTTCTTTTGGATAATTTTTAAAATCTCTTTCCGTATCGATATAAGAATAAGAAAACCAGTACTCCAGATTCTTAAATGTTGTATTATCTCTCCAATACAGGTCGATTCCTTTTGCAAAACCTTTTCCGTTATTATTAAATTGAGAGTCAAACTGAACTGTTTGAGTATCATATTTTACCAGATCTCGGTATTGCTTAAAATAAGCTTCGGCGCGGAATATTCTCCCGGTCTTGCTGTATTCATAATTCAATATATAGTGTGCCGTTTTCTCACTTTCGAATTGGTTGGAATATTTCAGGTATTCCTGTCTTGGTGATTGTACAAAATCTCCATAAGCAAAAGACAGCTGTCCGTTATCACTTACCTTGTAACCCAAAGAAAATCTTGGTGAAAGGTTAGACTCCTGTAATAAATCGGTATACGAAAAACGGAAACCGGCTTTAGCTGCAAATCTTTTTGAGAAAAAAACATTCGTTTCTGCATAGGCCGCTGCAATATTATTGTCATATCCTGAAGAAAAGGTGCTTCCTGCATTTTGGGCATAATCTTCATCAAATTTAGTCGTGAAATAATCAGCCCCAGCGGTCAATTTTATTCTTTCGGTAATATTTTTACCAATTTTTATCTTCATATGCGTAGCATGTTCGGCATTTTTCACATCATCCAAAGCTATTCCTATCTTATTCTGCGAATAGCCATAGCTAATTCCTGTAGTCAGTTGATAGTTGCTTCCAAAATATCCTTTATAAGAAGAATTCATATAGAAATTATTATTTCGTACATCTACCCTGATTTTTTCAGGACGGTTAATATCTTCCTGGTTCAGGTCAAAATCTGCCGCATCAAAAGCCATGTAGGTCTTCAGGGTTCCATTATTAAAATGATAGCGGTAAACCAACTCTCCTGAAATGGACTGATAGGCCCTGTTCCAATCTACAGCTTGTGGAACCGCTGCCTGATAAGGTGCCAGATTAGCATAGGAAGCATTTACGCTTAAAGAACTCTTTTCCCATTTTTGCGTATTTCCCAATCCTAAACCAACAGTCATCAATGAAATTTCTGTCTTTTCCTGGTCTGGGTCTTCGATTGTATTCAACAACAAAACACTTGACAATGCTTCTCCATATTCTGCACTGTAACCTCCCGTTGAAAAGGCAATACCGCTAAAAAGAAAAGGAGAAAATCGCCCTCGTGTAGGCAGGTTGTTTGTTGTTGCGCCATAAGGTTGTGAAACGCGAAGCCCGTCAACATACGTCTGCGTCTCATCGGCCTCGCCTCCTCTTACAAAAAGACGGCCGTCTTCTCCAACAGTCTGCGCTCCCGGCAAAGTAAGCAATGCTCCAACAATATCACCAGCAGCACCTGCCGTCGTAACAATGTCCAAAGGTTTTAAAACTGAAGTTCTTGCTTTATCGCCCGACTCAAATGTTCCGGCAGTAATCACAACGGCATCAAGCGTATTAACCGATTCTTTTAATTTGACAGTTCTGTTTTTAAAATCTTCAACTACTATTTCCTGATTATAGGTTTCAAAAGTTAAAAAGGTAACCACAAGATTTTGCTTTCCGGTTACAGTAGTCTGAAAACTGAAATTCCCCTGTTCATCTGAAGAATCCCCGTCATAGGTTCCTTCAATAAAAACATTGGCTCCCGTAACAGGACGCCCCTTTTCATCAGTGACTTTTCCTGAAATAGTTTGCTGCGCAAAAGTTGCGGCAGATAAAATAAGAAACAGTAGTGTAAAAATATTTTTCATTGATTAGGTGTTTTTGATGGAGCAAAGTTGCATTTGGAAAACTTTCTTTCATAATAAAGATTACCGAATTGTAATTTTTCATGGATGAATTGCAATGCTATCACAAAAACCTTCCTCATGTAATTTTGTTTTTATACTTTTAATTAGAATTAATACCGTATCACTTATGAAAATTCCGCAGCAATATCTTCCCGTAATGCCTTATCTGATACTGAATAAGGCCAATGACTTTTTAGAATTTTCCAAAACCGTATTGGGAGCCAAAGAACAGCTTATTGTTCCCGGAAAAAACAATTCCGTTATGCATGGCGAAATCAGGATTCAGGATGCCGTTGTAATGTTTGCCCAGGCCAATGACACCTGGCATCAGAAAACATGCGGTATGTTTTTATTCATTGAAAAAATTGACGACGTTTTTAATCTCGCCATACAGAAAGGTTCCAAAATTCTTAAAAATCCGGGACAGGAAGAATACGGTTATACTGCCGGATTTGAAGACCCGTTTGGAAACCAATGGTGGATTACAGAACCTTTAAGAGAATAATCTATATGCTAAAAATCAACAAAGTACACCACATTGCTATAATCTGTTCTGATTATGAAGTATCAAAACATTTTTATACCAAAATCCTGGGTTTTGAAATCATAGCCGAAGCCTATCGCAGCGAAAGGGATTCCTACAAGCTGGATTTGGCACTGAATGGTAATTATTCAATAGAACTTTTTTCATTTCCCAACCCGCCTGGCCGTGTTTCGCGTCCGGAAGCCTGCGGATTACGGCATTTGGCTTTTGAAGTAGACGACATCCAAAAAACAAGGCATTATTTGGTTGAAAACAACCTCAACCCTGAACCACTGCGAACTGACGAATTCACCAACAAGCGTTTTACATTTATTGCAGACCCTGATAATCTGCCTATTGAATTTTATGAAGCTTAAAAAACAGTTGCTGATTTAAGGGCGTATATCAAAAATTCCAAGAAAGCAAAATCTAAAAATCGGAATTTAAATTTTACCTTTGGCGTTTCAAAAATACATTTAGATTATGGTTTATAAATTTAGGGTAATACTCGATGCGGAAGAAGATGTTTTCAGAGATATTGCCATTCAGGACAATGACACTTTAGAAGACCTGCACAATGCTATTGTCAATGCCTTTGGCTTTGACGGCATGGAAGTAGCATCATTTTATACCAGTGACGACCAATGGAATCAGGATGAAGAAATTCCGATGTTTGATACAGGAGATGTACCGGGCGAACAAAAAGTAATGTCTGATTTTGAGCTTTCTGAAGTTTTAGACGAAGAAAGAACAAAAATCATCTATGTTTATGACTTTATCAACATGTGGACTTTCTTTGTAGAGCTGGCTGCAATTGAAGAGCATGTTCCGGGACAGGTGTATCCGGATGTATTATTCTCACACGGAATAGTGCCTCTTGAAGCTCCGGACAAAGATTTTAGCGACTCAGCTGTAAATGAATTTGACTATGACGAGGACGAGTTTGACGAAGACGACCTGGATATGTTTGATGGAGGAGATAATTTTGAGGATTACGGATTTGAGGAGAATTGGAATTGATCTGAGGTGCTAAGGCACTAAGTCGCTAAGGTTCTAAGTTTTTTTTGGAGTAGATAAGGTTTTAAGGTTTTGTTTGCGGATTGAATTATATTTGAGGAAATCTTAAAATATATGCGCCATGAACACTTTTAGAAACTTACTCATCTGGCAAAAATCAATGGCTTTAGTAACCGAAATTTATAATGCTACTAAATCATTTCCAAAAGAAGAAGCATTTGGTCTCACATCGCAAATCAGAAAATGTGCCATTTCAATTCCAAGCAACATAGCGGAGGGATTTGGCAGAGATAGTAATAAAGACTATCTCCGTTTTCTAAACATTTCAATCAGTTCTCTTTTTGAACTACAAACACAATTAGAAATAGCCAAGAATATCAGCTATTTTACAACGGAACAATTTAACAAACAGTACGAAGACAGCAGGGAAGTTGAGAGAATGCTCATCGCTTTTATAAATAAAATAAAAGAACGTCAATAACCTCAGCAACTTAGCGACTTAGTACCTTTTTACCTTAGCAACTTAAAAAAATGATCAACTTATTTAACACCCACATCGAAACCCTTTCTGTTCACAGAGTTGGAAACAAAAGCCGTAACGAAGCCTTCTTTTTGTCTGAATCGCCTTATGGGCTGAACGACGAGATCATGCCTTTGCTAAAAGAGTTTTTCTTCAAATCATTTAGGGAAAAAGAAGAGAACTATTTCCAGTTTGCACACGATGTAGATTTGGAATATAACGAAATGTACAACTTTGCCAACGAGATTTTTGCCAATCCGGGTAGTGTGCATGAAGTTTCAAAAAAAATAACAAAACATCTTTTTGAGCAATCGAACCATCCGCACATCAAAAACGGAGAGGTTTATGTTGCTTACCTTACCAACCTGAGCATTGACAACAATCAGGTAGATGCAGTAGGCGTTTTCAAAAGCGAATTGCAGTCTGACTTCCTGCAATTTGAAGAGAACGGGAGCAATCTGGAAATGATATTGCAACACGGTATCAACCTGAATAAGCTGGACAAAGGATGCCTTATTTTTAACCACAAAAAAGAAGAAGGATATAAAATCCTGACGGTAGACAGCAACCGATATGATGCGCGCTACTGGTTAGAGCATTTCCTTTCTGTTGACGCTTTCCAGGATGAAAACTTCATCACTAAAAAATATTTAAAATTCTGTCAGGACTTTGCCAAAGATGTAGTATTACCGGCTGAAGACAAAAAAGAAGAAGTAATGTTCATGAACCGCTCCGTGAACTATTTCGCGAAAAACGACGATTTCGTAGAACAAAACTTCCTGAATGAGGTAATTGACAATCCGGACCTTATGTCGGAATTCAAAAACTACAAGGTCGACAAAGGAGAAAAATACAGCATTGAAGACGTGACTACCTTCCCTATTGCGAATGCGGCAGTTTCGGATGCAAGAAAAAAAATCAAGAATGTCATCAATCTGGATACAAACATCCAAATCAAATTGGATTTCATTAATCCTGAAAGTGCTGAAAAGTTTGTAGAAAAAGGATGGGATGAAGAAAAGCAGATGTACTACTATCTGGTTTATTTTAACAAAGAACAGAAATCATAAACCTATCGAAATACTTAAAAAAATCCCCTTCCGGGGATTTTTTTATTTCTTATACTTCCGGATAACAGTTTAGTTTACGCACTCTAACATCTTGTTTACAAAATACATACATTATGCATTTCATCGATTATTTTTGCCGTTAATCGGATAAATTAGTATGTTTATCGTCCCTAACAAACATAACCTACAATGAATCCAAACATCGCCCGCCACAATGTGCTTTTCGAAAAAGCCTTTTGTCGTTTTTTTGGTCATAAGTTTAAGACCACACGAAAAATAACCGACCACTTCAAAGAATTTGAATGCAAAGTGTGCCACCGCTGTGCGACCAATGACATATTAGGCAACAAAATTCATCTTTCTGAAGAAATGAAAGATATCAATAAGGCACTCAATCAGCTTTATGAAAGAAGGCAAATAGCCTTGTAAGCTTACAAAAACAAGTCCGAAAAGAGTTTTAATTTTCTTGTAACAAATTGTTGCCAGGTTCGTCTTACTATAAAACCAAACCTTTATCTATTTTGGAAACCATACTAAAAATTGAAAATCTTTATAAAAACTTCGGACTGGTCAAAGCCGTTAAAAATGTTTCCCTTGAAATCAAAAAAGGAAATGTTTATGGAATTTTAGGTCCGAATGGAAGTGGAAAATCAACCACCCTCGGAATTGTTCTCAATGTTGTCAATAAAACCTCCGGAACCTACAGCTGGTTTGGCGGAGAAATGGAAACCCATGAGGCCCTGAAAAAAGTAGGCGCCATTATCGAAAGGCCTAATTTTTATCCTTACATGACTGCCGAGCAAAACCTTAAGCTCGTTTGTAAGATTAAAGGAACTGATTATTCCAAAATAAACGAAAAACTTGAAATCGTTGGCCTTCTTGACAGGAAAGACAGCAAATTCAGAACTTTCTCGTTAGGAATGAAACAGAGATTGGCTATAGCTTCGGCTTTGCTCAATGACCCGGAAATTCTAATTCTGGACGAACCAACCAACGGTCTCGACCCGCAGGGAATTCGTCAAATCAGAGATATTATCAAAGTAATTGCAGCACAGGGAACCACCATACTTCTTGCCTCTCACCTTTTGGATGAAGTCGAAAAAGTGTGCAGTCACGTATTGGTATTGCGAAAAGGCGAAATCTTATATTCCGGAACTGTTGACGGAATGAATTCTCACGATGGTTTCTTCGAATTGCTGTCAGACAACCTTCAGGAATTAAAAACGGTGCTGGAACAACATCCGTCTATTGAAAAAGTTGAGGAAGAAGAAGGACGCATCATTGCCTATCCAAAAAATCAGCTAAATGCGGCAGAACTGAATAAATTCCTCTTTGAAAGGAATATAACGCTGAGCCATCTTGTAAAACGCAAGCATAGTCTGGAAGAGCAATTCCTGCAACTGACAAACAACAAATAACAATCCTGAAACCAATCCGAACCGGAGTCTGACATGACGCCCGGACAAAACATACAACCAATGAAACGATTACTATCTATAGAGCTCCAAAAAATTTGGCAGAATAAGGCAAGCAGAGTATTGACCCTTACTTATTTCATTCTGCTTTCGTTTATTGCCCTGATTGCTTCCATCAATTTCAGCTTTTTGGGAATTAACTTCCGTATTGCCGACCAGGGAATTTTCAATTTTCCGTATATATGGCATTTCAACACCTACATTGCCGCCATCCTTAAATTTTTCCTTGCCGTTGTAATTGTTTCAATGATGGCAAACGAATATACCTATGGAACGCTCAAACAGAATCTTATAGACGGACTGAGCAAAAAAGAATTCATACAGTCAAAATTGATAACCGTTGCACTTTTCGCATTGGGCTCTACAATTTTTATTTTCATCATGTCGATGATATTAGGGCTGTGCTTTTCTTCTTATGACGAAGCTGCCATTATCTTTTCCGACCTGGAATATTTTTTGGCCTATTTCATAAAACTTGTGGCCTTCTTCTCGTTCTGTCTTTTTCTGGGCGTATTGGTAAAACGTTCTGCTTTTGCATTAGGTTTCCTGCTTGTATGGTTTTTTGCAGAAAAAATCTTTTACGGACTTCTGAGATGGTTGGTATTTACGAGTACGGAACAGGTAGATAAAGTTGCCGCTTTCCTTCCGTTAGAATCGATGTCAAATCTTATAAAAGAACCTTTTACACGTTTCAAGGCTTATAAGGCTATTGAAAATCAGGTCTCTGGCGGTGTAGCTGCAAAAGATTACAGTGTGCACTGGTATGAAATTGTTATTGTTGTCATTTGGACGGTTATTTTTATGTTAATGTCGTATAAAATTCTTCAAAAACGAGATTTATAGTATCTTTGCCGATACTATGAAAATGACGAAAGCCCACATTTTTTTCTTATTGGCAATTTGCGTTCCTTTTTTAGCCAGAGCGCAATATATTACAGTTAATGACACTTATACAAAAGAACAATTAGTCAGGGATGTCCTCATCAACAACACCTGTGCCAGTGTTTCAAATATCTCCGTTTTAGGCGGGAATTTCGCATCCGGAGAACAAAGCTATGGTTATTTTAATGCAGGAACGAGCAGTTTCCCATTTGCAAACGGAATCATACTAAGCACAGGAAGAGCTGTGGCCGCACAAGGTCCTAACAGCAGCCTGTTAGATGACGGACGCGGAATGGACTGGCCGGGCGATTCTGATTTGGAAGCTGCCCTGGAAATAAACAACTCTGTTAACGCTACCGTACTTGAATTTGACTTTATACCTCTCGGCAACAAAATAAGCTTTGACTACATTCTTTCTTCAGAAGAATATCATGATAATGCACCATGCCGCTATTCGGACGGATTTGCATTCCTGCTTAAAGAAGTTGGCGGCACCGGAGAATATAAAAACCTGGCTGTTATTCCAGGCACTACAATACCCGTTAAGGTAACCTCTGTACGTCCGGCAATTGGCGGAAACGGAGGTTGTGATGCTCAAAACGAAGAATATTTTGGCGGATTCAACGGATATGAACACCCAACTAATTTCAACGGACAGACTGTTATCATGACAGCCCAATCGGATGTAACGCCAGGCGTTCGCTATCATATAAAATTAGTTGTGGCTGATGAAGGCAATTACAGATATGACTCGGCTATTTTCTTAGGTGGAGGAAGTTTTAAGATAGAAACGGATTTAGGTAATGACCGATTGCTGGCAAATGGAAATCCGTTGTGTAAGGACGAAACCCTAACATTGAATGCGACTAACGCCAATGCCATACGTTATGAATGGTATAAAAACAGCATATTACAACCGGAAACAACTCCTACTTATCAGGTCATTGAAGCCGGCACTTATTCTGTACGCGTTGAACTTGCGGGAGGCTGTTTCTCAAATGGTGAAATAAAAATTGAATATTCACCTGTGCCAACAGTATCCAATGCTGTTTTAGTACAATGTGACGAAGATAACGATGGTCTTGCTTTGTTTAACCTCAACCAGGCAAACGCTCAGATTGTAGCAGCCGATCCTACATTAACTGATCCGGTTTATTTCAGGACCAATGCGGAAGCAGCATCGGATTCCAACCCGATTACCAACATTACCAATTTCGAAAATACACAGCCAATTGTTTATGCCCGCGTAGAAAACCAGTACGGCTGTTATGCTATTGCAGAAGTAACATTAAATGTTTCCAATAATAATATTGCCGACCCTCAGGATTTGAAAAAATGCGACACCGATGCCAATCCTTCAGACGGTCTTTCGGTTTTTAACCTGCGTGACAGGGAAGCAGATATTCTGATTAATCTGCCGGCAGGAAATGTGAACTATTACACTTCCTATGCAGATGCGTTATCAGGACTCAATCCGATTCCTACTCCTGAAGCATTTCCTAATACGGTTCCGTTTACACAGCGTATCTATGCAAAATTAAGCTCGGGTATTGATTGTTATGGAATTGCCGAATTTAATGTACGTGTCAATTATTTCGGCAACAGCCTGGATGATGTTGAAGTTACTATTTGCAGCGGCAGTTCTGTATTGTTAAATGCGGGAAGCGGCTTTTCAAGCTACAGCTGGAACACTCCAAATCACGAAACAACGCAAACCATTAGGGTTAATGCGGCGGGAACCTATACCGTTACTGTTACCAATGCTGACGGTTGCGAAGGCACAAAAAAATTCATTGTTACGGCTTCCAGTATTGCAACAGTAGAAACCATCCGAATAAGAGATTTCCAGGGAGGAAATAACACTGCAACTGTTGTGCTTACGTCAAACAGCATTGGAACCTACCAATATTCTCTTGACGGAATTACTTTTCAGGATTCGCCAACATTTACGAATCTGGCTCCCGGCCGTTATAACGTCATTATAAAAGAAGCAGACTGTGGTACTATTACCCATGAATTTTACATCATGGATTATCCTAAATTCTTTACCCCGAATAATGACGGAACCAATGATTACTGGAGAATTCCATACCTACAATATCAGCCTAATGCTACAGTTGCCATTTTTGACCGTTATGGCAAGCTCATTTACTTTTTCAAAGGAGGGCAACCGGGTTGGGATGGCAAGCTGAACGGGCACGATTTACCGGCAAACGACTATTGGTTTAAAATAATATTGCAAGACAACAGAGAAATCAGGGGACACTTCTCACTTTTGAGATAATTTTCTATCTTTGAGAGCTAATCGGCTCAATATGAGGTCAAAATTACTGGTATTATTTCTGTTCTTATCCATAAGTTGCTTCCCCCAGGGCGAAGCATCGAACTGGTTTTTTGGCAACAGAGCCGGTATCCGGTTTAATAGTGACAATACAATAACCACCCTTTCTACTTTTCCAAATCCAATCAGAATCGTTACTGACGAAGGATGCAGTTCTTTTTCTGACCTTAACGGCAATCTCCTGTTATATACAGACGGCCGTACTGTTTGGGACAGAAACCATGTTATCATGCCAAATGGAGATTATGCAGCGGGTACAGGATTGTTTGGAGACCCTTCCAGTACGCAATCAGGCATTATAATACCCAATCCTGCCAATCCCAATCTTTATTATATTTTTACGGTAGACGAGCCGCACCATCAGAATGCGGCGGCCTATCCCAATCAATTTTCAGGAGTATATGAAGCGGGAGGAGGCACAATTCCGGATGGAGATGACGGTTTCAACAACGGTCTTAACTATTCTGTTGTTGACATGTCACTTACCGGAGCAAACGGAAGTATTGGGAATGTGACAACAAGAAACGTTCATCTGGTTACTTATAACCCCGACCCTGCCGGTGAAGAAATCAAATATAAATGTTCTGAAAAAATAACGGCTGTCCAGATACGAAACGGAGGCGGTTACTGGGTCATCACCCATTTCATAGACAAGTTTTATGCTTTTAAGATTGACCCTTCAGGTGTTAGCACCACTCCTGTGATTTCGCAACTTAACCCTGTAGTTCCTATTTCGGGTTACAGAAGAAATGCGATTGGACAAATTAAGGTTTCTCCCAACGGAAAAAAAATTGCTGTCGCCCATGTTCAGATTACTGAAACACATGTAGGTCCTCAAACCGGCGGTGCTCTTTATCTCTATGATTTTGATAACAGTACCGGAATTGTTTCTAACGGTCAGGCAATAGTAACTGATGCCAGCTGCTATGGAGTTGAATTTTCTGCCGAAACTAAAAAGCTTTACCTGTCGGCAGAAAACGGAGTAATGCAGTTCAATCTCGAAGCTGCATCCATTCCAAATTCAGGACAATTTATTTCCAGAAAAAGTTTTTCGGCACTTCAACTGGGTCCTGACAAGAAAATTTATAAAGCCAACATCAACACCGGATTTGAAGATGCTTTTCTGGACGTTATCAACAATCCGGAAGAAGACGGAATAGCCTGCAATTATCAAAATGCCGCAATTAGTCTGGACCAGGGAATATCCCGATTCGGACTACCTCCGTTCATTACTTCCGTATTCAGCACAAACATCCTTGCCAAAAATCTTTGTGCAGGTCAGGCTACAGAATTTGAAGTAAGTGCCAATGGTTTCGTTCAAAGTGTGGTATGGGATTTTGGTGACGGCAGTGCCTTTAGTACTGTTTCTGAACCATCTCATGTCTTTCCCGGTCCCGGAAATTATACTGTTTGGGCAACTGCTGTTGTAGAAGGAAGAACTATCCGAAGCAGTAAAAACATACAGATTAATCCGCTTCCAACAGCATTTCCTTCCAGCCTGACACAATGCAGCCCGACAGCAGCTGACACCAATATTCTTTTTAAACTTTCCGAAGCTTCGCAAAATATTACCGGAGGCAATACAAATTTAAGTGTCTCTTTTTTCCTGTCTTCCCAGGCGGCGAATGACAATGCCAATCCATTGCCTAATTCCTACCCTAACATCTCCAACCCGCAACGGGTTTTTGCCCGGGTAACAGACAATACGACCGGATGCTTTGTGACAACAACACTAGACCTAACTGTAAACGCTGTAATAAATGCTCCCTTGCTACTTGAAAAATGTGATGAGCTGAACGGTGAGGACGGAATTTCTGATTTCACACTCACTGATGTAGTGATTCCCGGAATTTCTCCGACAGCCACTACTTCCTACTATGCCAGTATTGATGATGCGCTGCTTGAACAAAATGCACTACCTACAGCCTATAGAAATACAGTACGTGACAGACAGACAATTTATGCCCGGATAGAAGAGAACAATGAATGCGATGGCCTTTTCCCTATTCATCTTGTCGTAAATCCGTTGCCACAACTCAGAACAGAAGACACAGACTATGTCTGTACCAACCTGCCTAATCGTTACATTACTTTAAACCCGGGTTTGTTACAGGGCACTATCTCTGATTATACTTATGAATGGTCAACTACACCAATACAAACCACACCTACAATAAGAGTTAATCAGGTGGGAACCTATACCGTTAAAGTAACAACTGCCAAAGGCTGTTCCAAAACCAGAACTATCACTGTCCTGCCATCCAATAATGCTACTATTGCGGATGTAGTAATTGTTGACCTGGTACAAAACAACACCGTAACCGTACTGCTGTCACCGGAAAGCATTGGAAGTTACCAATACAGCCTTGACCTGCCAAACGGTCCTTTTCAGGATTCTAATCATTTTGAAAATGTAAGCCCTGGTTTTCATACTGTATATGTCTATGATACGCGCGGATGCGGAATTGTCAAAAAAGACATTTCCGTACTATACATACCTAATTACTTTACTCCAAATGGCGATGGTTACAATGACACCTGGAATATTATTGGAATAAATTCCGTATTCTATTCTAATGCCAAAATTTACATCTTCGATCGATTTGGCAAACTTCTCGCAGATGTTGATCCCAAAGGTGCCGGTTGGGACGGAAATTATAACAATCATCCCGCTCTATCAACAGATTACTGGTATTTGGTACTTTTAAACAAAGAAAGAACCGTGAGGGGGCACTTTTCTTTAAAAAGATAACAATTCGTTTAAAAAATATGATAAATTTGGGCAAATATCCTTAAACGAATGATACTTAAAAAATTCCTCCTTGCGCTCCTGTTCTTTTTTACCGTAACCAAGGCCTTTTCTCAGAACGACTGTACCGATGCCATTGTGGTATGTGGAAATACGGGATTTCAAGGTCTTAGTGCTACAGGAATCGGGATTCAGGAATTGGGATTTGGAAACAACTGCAGCAGTGAGGAAAATAACAGTATCTGGTTAAAGTTGTCAATTGACACCGGAGGAACACTCGGTTTTATTCTCACTCCGGAAAACAGCAACATTAATGTAGATTTCGATTTTTTCATATTTGGCCCTAATGTTAGCTGCGGCAGTTTAGGGCAAGCCATCCGCTGTTCAACTACAAACCCGCAAGCTGCCAATGCAACAGACAATCTCACCGGTCTTAAAGATGATGAAGTTGACACTACTGAAGGACCCGGAGCACTTGGTAACAGTTTCGTACAATCTTTAACAGTTAATAATGGTGAAAGCTATTTTCTGGTTATTGACAGGCCTGTAGGTTCAAGTAATTTTTCACTAACCTGGACAGGAACGGCTACATTTAATCAACCTCCAACATTCCAAATGCCTACAGGAGTTGCCCTTGATATGGAAAATTGCGACAATGACGGTACTATTGATAATTCTACCTCTTTCAATCTCGATTTAAACACCAGCACCATTATTGGAACCCAAACCTCTGTAGCTGTTACATATCATACCAGCCTTAATGATGTATTAACGGGAGAAAGTCCAATAACACCATCCAATGATTTCAGAAATACAGTAAACCCGCAGCCTATTTTTGCCCGAATCACCAATACTGTAACCGGTTGTTTTTCAACATCGGAATTTTCGGTTGAAGTAATCAATTCGGTTGTCATTCCAAACAATCAGTTTGCAATTTGCGACGATAACCTTGATGGTGATGACCAGAATGGGCAAGCGACTTTTATTATGAGTGATGTCACGAATGGCATAATTGCCAATTCAAATCCTGTCGGAACTACAGTAGATTATTATTCCAGTTTTGCCAATGCCATGGCTAATACCGGAGCTTACGGACCTACTTATTACAACATGATTCCTAATGAGGAACCTGTATTCATCAAAGTCACTAATCCGAATGGCTGTTTCAGAATAGAGGAAATCAAACTTATCGTAAATCCGCTTCCTGCCAAAGTCAGTGGCACTTTGGTTCAATGTGATACAGGCTTAACTCCGGACGGATTGACTTTATTCAATCTCAACGAAGCAGTCCCATCCCTAACCGGGAACGATGCCAATCTTGGTGTAACATTTTTCAGGACAGGCACAACGACACCGCTTCCTACTGCCTATAACAATATATCAAATCCCGAAACCCTTGATGTAAAAATCACCAACCTCACGACCGGATGTTTTAGCTGGGGAACCCTCGATTTAAATGTAAATGTTATTAACAGAACGGTTACTATTGCTCCGCAATGTGACCTGTCAGAAACAGGTATTATGCCTTTTGACCTTGGAACAACCGACCTTGTATTGTCTCCAACCGAAACCGCGCATTTTTATCCTAACCTCAACGATGCCTTACTGGAACAGAATGAAATTACCAATACCGGCAATTATCCAAACGCCACGCCTTACAATGCTACCATTTATGTGCGTATTGAAGATTCCAACAGTTGTTCGGGGATTTCACCAATTCAATTGGTCGTTAACCGTCTGCCTCAAATCGAAGTACAGGACACTGACTATGTCTGTACCAATCTGCCTAATCGCTACACTACTTTAGATGCAGGATTATTGCAAGGCTCCGTAACTGATTATACGTATGAATGGTCAACAACTCCCATACAAACCACATCTTCCATAAGGGTTAATGAAGCAGGAACCTATACCGTCAAAGTCACAAATGCCAATGGCTGTTCCAAAACCAGAACCATAGAAGTACTGCCATCCAATAATGCTACTATTGCCGACATAGTGATAGTCGATTTAACACAGAATAATACCGTAACTGTAATCCTTGACCCTACAAGCATTGGCGGCTACCAATACAGCCTTGACCTGCCAAACGGACCTTTCCAGGATTCCAATTATTTTGAAAATGTAGCTCCTGGCGTACATACTGTTTATGTATACGACACCCATGGCTGCGGCATTGTATCAAAGAAAATTTCCGTACTGAAAATCCCGGCCTTTTTTACGCCTAACGCAGACGGCACTAATGACACGTGGGACATCATCGGTATTAGCCCGAACTTCTTTGCCAATTCCAAAATCTATATTTTTGACCGTTTTGGAAAGCTTCTTGCTGATGTGGACCCGAAAGGTACCGGATGGGATGGAAACTTTAATGGACATCCACTACCTGCCAATGATTATTGGTATCTGGTAAAACTGGAAACCGGCAGAACCATACGCGGACATTTTAGTTTATTGCGATAATAAACTATAAACTTTACTAATTTCAGACGAAAAAGGAATGAAGTCAGTCATTATAAAACCAAAAAACGAACTGCTGAAAAAATATGTTCAGTATTTTTTGTTTTTCAAAAAGTCCGACAACCAGTCCTTGAACTATACTACCTTTCCCAACAATAATTTATGTCTGGCAATTTATAAGCATAGTGCGGTCAGATACATAAATGACTCCAAAACAAACAGCTGTAGTATTACAGAAGGCAATAAAAATTTTACAAGCAGATTTTACGGATTCCATAAAATGCCTTTCAATGTCAATATAAATGGCTGTCTTGACCAGATTTGTATTATTTTCTACCCGTCTGCTTTAAGAGCTTTCACAAAAGATTCTTATGCTGACCTGATGACTTTTGATGATGCTTTTGAAGAAATTTTTACCCACAAAAATTCTTTCACTTTGGAACAGATTTTTGAACAGGACGATTTCACAAAAAGAGCCGGACAATTAGAACTTTTACTTCTCAAAAACTTAAAAAACGAGTTACCTGAAAAATTGAAAGAGGCACTACATTACATATCGAAATACAGCCACAACGAAAACTTCAACATCGAAACACTATCCAAAAAACTGGAAATAAGTGACACAACCCTATTCCGATTGTTTAAAAACCATCTGGGGCAAAACGCAAAATCCTATTTAAAAACCATACGTTTCAGGAACACATTGGACGGAATCCTAAACCAGCAAAACAATCTGACAACAATTGCCCACTTTAATCAGTATTATGACCAGGCCCATTTTATCAATGATTTCAAAACCTTTTCGGGCTATTCACCAAAACAGCTCATCGATAAGGTTTCGGTACAGCAAAACGACCTGACCTGGATATACAATAAAAAATAACAGTGAATGATTTTTACAATTTTTGAAGACACCGGTTTTATTTCTTTGTGTCAAAATATGTAGAATCATGAAAAAAACCCTATCCCTCCTTTTAATCTGCCTTTGCATTGCCTGTGCCACTAATCACAAAAACGCCATATCACATTCGGCAATTATTGAAGGTACTCCTATGTTAACCTATGAACAGCTTTTAGAAGACCACGACTCCTTAGTATCCTACATCAATCAGGTAAGCCCGATTGTCTATTTCAATGAAGAAGTAAGAGGAATCGATTTTAATCTTCATGCCAGAGAACTAAGAAAGCAAATCCAGCCCCGGACTACAATTCCGGAATACCTGCAAATTGTAGAAAAAACACTTAATTCTGCTCAGGACGGCCATTCAAACATGTTAGGAAGCTGGCACCTCGACATCCTGAAAAACAATTGGATACCAAAAGGGGTTGTAACAGGAATTGATACCAGTTCCATCCAATACGGTTATAAATATGATGATTATGTCAACAAGCAATTCTACACAAAGCTAAATCTGGAACTGGTCTATACTTCAGGTCAATATTACAATCTATTGCCGTTCTCTTATTCCGATAAAAAATATCCGGCCTCAATGAAACTCATAAGCTGCAACGGAACCGATATTCATGACTATGTAAAAACCCGTATTGAACAATCATCTCCTTTACGATGGGACCGGGAGAATGACAGGGTTTACCATGAAAAATTCTACAAACCGTCAGAAAATTATAAAAAAGGCATTTTGAAACTGGTCTTTTTAGACAAGGATAACAAGAAATACAACCTGAACATCAAAAAAAATGACACGGTCACTTTCTTACAAGAAAAGAATTCGGTGTACGGTTATAACGATGAAAAAACACCAATAATTACCCATTATTTTGAAAAAGAAAAAATCTTCTATGCTAAGCTGCCAATGATGGTCGAAGCTTATGGTGACACTCTTAGCGAGCGTTTAAGGCCAATAATTGCTAAAAATAAAGTCAATGCTATTGTACTCGATATCCGAGGAAATCCCGGAGGAAGTGACAATACTTACAGCAACTTTCTGAAAAAAGTAGTTAAAGATACCTTGGGGCAAAACGTAATGGTTGGCAGAAATTTCAGTCCTTATAACCAAAAGTATTTTAACATCAATAAAGATTCTGTGCAGAACAGGACTACGCATACTTTTAAGATAAATGCCGCTACCTTAAAAAAGCCGAAAATGTATTATATCACCTATCCAAATTTTAAATTTGTAGTTCCTGATTCTTTAAATTTTTCTTTTGAAGGCAAAATCTATGTCTTGCAGGACCGATTTATTTATTCCTCTGCCAGCAACCTTTCAAACCTGGCCAAAAACAATGAGCAGCTCATAAGTATAGGAGAAACGCCCGATTTACTTGGCGGTCTTCAAACAAATCCGACAGTGCTTCAATTGCCGCATAGTAAAATCATATTCAGAATAGAATCTCAAATTGATTTTACGGGTTGCAAAACGCCAAAAGACATCTTTCAGAACAATGTAGAATATCCTGTAAGCTATTCCATAAAAGAACTCTATTCCCGTATCACAACTAAAGAGGACATCTTTGGCAAACAGTTTTTATTAAACAACGACCCTATGTTCCAAAAAGCAGTGGAACTTGAAAAAACGCGTAGGCAAGAGTAACAACATATCATCCTATAATGAACATGCCTGGAAATATTATAATTTTTCCGGGCATGTTCCAATTATACAATTTTCTTATTCCTTTTATAGGTAATTTTATCTTTTGAAGGCAGTAGGCAAAAATCGAAAATCATCAATCAAAAATCATCAATTATCAATCAAATCACATGAAAAAAACAATCTTTCAGGCATTATTCCTGATGCTTTGCGCAATCAAGGCTTTTTCGCAAACCGACAATGTTGAATTACAAAAAATGGCCGACGACGACCAGAATTCCAGAATGAAATCCGATATCAACTGGATGATTTTAAACAAGGAAGACAGCTTGCGTCGTGTCCGCGTTTTTGAATTACTAAAAGAAAACAAAGTACAAACGGCTAAAGATTACTTCAATTCAGGAGTCGTTTTCCAGCACGGAAATGACACCATTGCTTCCGGCATGGCAGTAAAAACTTTTAAAAAAGCTTTAGAACTTGATCCGTCACTCAACAGATGGTGGTATGCCGCAGCCGTAGACAGAGATCTTATGAGAAAAGGAGAACCGCAGATTTATGGAACACAGTTTACAAAAAACAAGTCCACAAACGGCAAATGGGTACGCTATAAAATAGACCCAACCAAAGTAACCGACGAAGAACGCCAATATTACGCTGTAGAAACTTTAGCGCAACAAATCGAAAAAGAAAGGAAGATGAATTTAAAAACCATTTCCTCTTATTACAATTCCGGCAATTTGGCAGACAAGACAATTAAATTAATAAAACAGGAATTCAAAAAAGGGACAAAATCAGAATATGATATTTCTGAAGAAGCGGTCAACGAATTTGGCTACAACCTGCTCAACCAAAACAAGAACGAAGAAGCCCTGAAAGTTTTCAAACTAAACACAGAACTTTATCCAAATGGTTACAACACCTATGACAGCTATGGTGAATGCCTGATGAAATTGGGGCAAAAAGAAAAAGCCATAAAAGCTTATAAAAAATCGCTGGCACTAAATCCGGAAAACGGTAATGCAAAACAAATAATAAACGAAAATAAATAATAAAAAAGCCTGTCCGATTTGGACAGGCTTTTTTATTATTTCCAAATCTTTAGAAATGTCTCACCAGGCTGTTAGCCTGTAATGCAAACTTTAGGTAGATTCGTCTCTGATTTCAGATAAAAACCAGGAGTTTCCAAAAAGCGAAAATATATAGGATATGTAAATTCCGTTATCATACCCTACCCTTTTGTATATAATTTTAGTATCTGTCTTTTCTATCTTAAAAGTAAACCTGTCTGTTTTTTTATTCATAGCCAAAGTATCCGCAGTAAAATCAGTATACGCACTTTCCGTTTCCTTAGCATAACGCACAGATAAGTCTTCGTCTATATCTTCATAATAGGCTATTTTCAAAGGATATTTAGTTCTTTCTTTTTGAAAGACACTATCTTTAGAAAACCGTTCGAAAAAAGCATCAAAGTTCTCAATTTCAGCAGTTCCATTTTCTGCTTGCTTTTCTGTTTTTGATTCCGGAATCTTGTGGATTTCCGGTGCCTGTTTCTGCTTGCAGGAAAGAAAACCACAGATTAATAGGAGTCTTATACAAACACAACTAATCTTTTTGCCCATTTTTATACTTTAAGAAACAAAGATATTGATTTATTAATCTGGGGCTAATCCCGAAAAAACCTAATCTTCTCTTAATTTTTCAACCTCAACTATTTTCATTTGAAAAAACTTTTATCTTAGCAAATGCACTATCATGGTAGTGTATCATCATCAATCAAAAAACTTATCGAATGAAAAAAATCATCACCCTGCTTCTTGTTTTGGCAACAAGCACATCCTCCGTTTTCGCACAACAACCCGTAGAATTTAAGCTAAGCTGCTCAGAACCTTATGCCGTTTATGACTTTATTACCAAAATATCAGACAACTATCCTGATAACGAATTAAAGTCTATTTTTTCAAATTCAAAATACAATACCGAGGCGTTTAAAAAACAGATTGCAGACTTTGAACAGTTGCCAATTGATTATACCTATGCTTTTACGCAATATCCATCTCCTCTAAAAACAGGACTGATGTCACGCGATATGTTGGAAAGAAATCTGGCTATCAGTCAAACAATTGCCGATTTCAGGAACAAATCCTTAGGCCTTATACCCAACGAGTACTTATCTGTATTTTCTGAAACCCTGGAAAATTTCCTGCCCATATACCGCGAGCTTGTTTTTGAACCCAACAAAACAGCCTTTGAAGTCCAGAAAAACAACCTGCAGAACTATATCAAAAACAATCAGTTTTCCAACTTTTTCCAGACAGGACTCACTTTCTATAACACCAACTGGGACAAAAACATTCCGTTTGAACTCAACCTTCTTCCTTCTTTAGACAAAGGCAATCTGGGAGCAAGAGCTTTTATTAATGTTGCTGTTTGTGAAGCTCCTTTGGATTTAAAAGACCATGTTTCCTTTTTTAGCGTTGCCATGCACGAAATATACCATATTGTTTATGACAATCAGTCGTTGCAAATGAAAGAAAATATCCAAAAATGGTTTAACGAAACCAAATCACCTAACAGCCAATATGCCTTATTGCTAATGAATGAAGTATTGGCTACCGCATTAGGCAATGGCTATGTAATTGAGCAAATCAATAAAAAGGCAGATGATGGCGAATGGTATGCCAATAAATATGTATCTGAAATGGCAAAAGCAATTTATCCGGTACTGAAAAAATATATTGAAGACAAAAAACCAATGGATGAAGCATTTGTAAAAGCCTATGTAAACACTTATGATACTCAGTTTCCACAGTGGAATAATGAACTTTCACACCTATTTGCTTACCGTTACATTGTTGCCGATACTCCTAGCGACTGGACTTATTTCAGAAGAAATTTCCGTAAATATTCGAATAACAGAATGGGGGCTCCGGTTAGCGCCACCGAAGTGGAAAAAACAATGGCTATGCCTATAACAAAAGTAGTTGTCATTTCGCAAAACCATGAACAAAAACTCAACCTGCTAAAAGACTACTTCGACATACTTAAAAACAAAAAACTAAATCCGAAGGCTGAATTTATTGAAATTTTTAACCTTCCGGACAATACCAAACTGTTTATCATCAACCGCCATAAATCAACGGTAGAAGACATGATGAATAAACGTTTTCCAAACAAACTTATCAAATAATAATGGAGAATATTCAACTAAAAAAGGTCACCTTAAATGATATCGACCAATTGCAAAAAATTGGTCGGCAGACTTTTTTCGAAACTTTTGCCGAAAGCAATACCGAGGAAAATATGAAGGAGTATCTTGAGAAAAGTTTTTCAACCGAAAAACTACATTCGGAACTCAGCAATACCAACTCGGAATTTTATTTTGCGTTGGAAGAAGATACCGTTATCGGATATCTGAAAATTAACTTCGGAGCATCGCAAACCGAATTAAAAGATGACAAGGCACTTGAAATTGAAAGGATTTATGTGCTTAAAGAATTTCATGGAAAGAAAGTCGGCCAACTGCTCTATGAAAAAGCAATACAGATAGCAAAAGAAACAAAAGCCGATTATGTCTGGCTTGGCGTATGGGAAGAAAACCATCGGGCTCTTGCTTTCTATAAAAAGAACGGCTTTGTCGAATTTGACAAACATATTTTTAGATTAGGCAATGACGAACAGACGGATATAATGATGAAATTGCAGTTAAAGCTTTAGTTAAAAGGACATGCGAAAAATGTTTACTTTTAATCGTTTTTTCATGTGGACTTTGCGACTTAGCGTCTTTGCGGGCAATTTTCACGCAAAGACGCTAAGTCGCAGAGCAAAATTGCTTTAAAACATATTTTGATATAGCTCCCAGCATCGATAATAACTAAAATAATGGATACCATATTGCTTTATGACTCCACAAACTATCTGATTTCATTTATATAGAATTATGTTTCGGATGTCTAATGACAACAGGATAACATTAGGCAGATTTATACAGAAATTAAACATGATAAAAGGTCTTTTTGACAAAACGGATAAAATATGAAATTACAGAAACTGAGTTCTAGTTTAATAGTTGTTATCATCACAATTTTTATTTCCTCTTGTGATGGTTACAAAAATGTGAGCGGAATAATTATTGACAAACAGACTCGTGAGCCAATTGAAAAAGTCATGCTGAGAGAAATTGGTAAGCATGATACGATATACACAGATGCTAAAGGTTTTTTTGAAATTCATTACATGAGCGGTTTTGTTTTTTCTTCCAATAATACAGAATTGATAGTTCAAAAAAAGGGATACCGTACAGATACTATTAAAATAGAAAATGGAAAAAACAAAACTATAGAATTGATTCTTAATTAAAGCTTCTACAAAAATGCCATTTACTTTTTCTCATCCGGCTATAGTTTTACCAATGACATTTCTAAACAGAAAATGGTTTTCATTGACAGGGCTTGTAATTGGAAGTATGACTCCTGATTTTGAATATTTTTTAAGGATGAAAACCTCTAGCAACTACAGTCATACAATAGCAGGTGTTTTTTGGTTTGATTTGCCTTTAGGAATTATATTGAGTTTTATTTTTCATAATATTGTCCGCAATAACTTATTCGATAATTTGCCTGTTCCATTAAGATTAAGGATTTCAACTTTCAAACAGTTTGACTGGAATAAATACTTTCAGAAAAACTGGTTAATCGTAATAATTTCTATTTTGATTGGTGCCTTTTCGCATATTTTCTGGGATGGATTTACACATCAGCATGCCTATTTTGTTGAAAAAATTCCATCACTACAAAATACCATTAGGCTATTTGAAATGCAAATACCTTACTGGAAGGTTTTGCAACATTTAAGTACCTTTATTGGTGCCCTGATAATTCTTTTTGCAATACTCAGGCTACCAAAAGATACAAAAGCATTCAAACCATTAAACAGGAGATACTGGATTGTTTCAATGTGTTTGACGTTGGCAATTGTTTTTATTAGACTTTTTTGTGGATTGGATTATAAATTATACGGACATTTAATCGTGACTATTATTTCAGCTTGGTTTATTTCGTTGATATTAACTCCTATTTTAATTAGAAAACACAATTCGCCTAATATATAATTACAACTACTTAGTTTCTTATTATAAAATCCCAACCAGTAAATGAAAAAAATTACTGAAATATTAAACCAAGAAAATGAAGAAGAAATTATCCTTCAAATTGGAGAAATTATATGGCATAAATTGGATTACAATTATGAAAACATTTCCAATCTGAGTGAAGTTGAAAAAACGTTTGTATTTGTTGATATTTTGGAGGGGCAAGTAAATAATGGCGGATTTGACCAATTCTTTTTTAATAGTTCAGGCGATTACACATATGAGGTATTAAAAGCATATGAAAATATTGGTGCTTATAAAACCGCTAAATTAATCTATGAAGCAATTCGAATTTTTCCACAAAATCCAATATCAAAAGATACACAAACAAGGAGAGAAATAATGAAAAGTCTTAACGAGGGAATTTCTGAAAAATGGGACCAACTCGATGATAAGTTTTATGAATATGAAGATAATATTATAAAACTTCTTGTTGAGTATTTTAAAGAGAACAACAAACAATTTTAGTAAAATCTTCTAAAGTTATAAACAATGAGAAAACTTCTTTTTTCAATCTTACTTGTAATAAATCTAACCAACACCTTTGGACAAAACCTAAATGAAGAAAAATATAGATTTGCAAAAGAAGTCTTTAACTCAAGCAAATACAAAAAAGGCAATTATCCAAGATTTCAAGAAAACATTCAACTCGTTGCAGATAACAGTTATCAATTTGGAGAAAAAATTATAACTGTTTCAATTGAAAATAAAAGCTATGAAATACTTTTTAAAAAGGGAATATTTAATCCTGATATAATTGTTGGAAAAGAGACGGTAAAGAAAAGTAAGTCCCAACTTGATTCATTAACAAGTGACCAAAAAATAATTTATAACTTCATTCGAAATGATAGTTTATCAATTTGTTGTTTTGAAGAACTTGAAGAGTTGAATCCAAATCCTCAAACTAAACGCTTTAAATTTTGGTTAATTCAAATTGGTGTAATCAATCCTACTGAATATTATATTGAATTCCATAATAAAAAAGCAACCAAAAAAACTTCAATTGAAGAATTTATTGAAAATGCTAAAATGACGTTTTATCATAAAGGAACCATCATAATATAAACTGTTAAAGTCAAGTGCTGCGTATTATCTTCTTGCACAAACTCAAAATAATCTCTTACTTTACTTAAAAAATACAGCTCCCGATATGAAAAAAGCGGCAATCACACGGCTGAATATCCTCCAAAAAGCTTTTGAGCTGATATATGAAAAAGGATACCTGACTACCAGTATTGATGAAATTCTGGCCACAACCGCTGTCACCAAAGGAGCTTTTTACTACCATTTCAAAAACAAAGACGAAATGGGTATTGCCATCATCAACGAATTACTAAAACCATCATTTAAGGCTACTTTCCTAACTCCACTACAATCAGGCGGCGATACCATCCAGACTATCTATGACATGATGCGTGAGATACTTATGGACAATGAAATTCTTAAAGTTGAATATGGCTGTCCGGCCTCTAATCTTACCCAGGAAATGGCTCCCTGGAACGCTGAATTTACAAAAGCACTAAACGACCTGTCGTTAGAATGGAAAGATGCTATTATTGGCTGTATCGAAAATGGTAAAAAAGAAGGAAATATACGACCGGAAGTAAAAGCAGAGCAGGTTGCTATTTTTATCATGTCTGGCTATTGGGGCATCCGGAATATAGGCAAACTCAGCAATAGCAAATCGGTCTATCTTGTCTATCTACAACAGTTAAAAGACTATCTCGAAACCTTGCGTTAATTTTTTTATCTAAAAACATACTAATTAGTATGTTTTTTATTTACTTTTGTTCGCATCAAACAAAATAGTCTTTCACAGCTATGTATCAAACCCTTACTTTTCTGCATTCTACATTGCGTTGGCTTGTTTTAATCAGCCTGATAGTTGCTCTTTATAAAGCTTATCGCGGTTATTTTCTAAAAACTGCATTTACAAAAAAAGACAATGCCATCAGACACTGGACTGCTACCATAGCACATCTCCAGCTAATGATTGGGATGACATTATATTTTCAAAGTCCTATAATCAAGTACTTTCTCAAAAATTTCAGTGCTGCTAAAGAAAATTTCGATTTATTATTTTTTGGTCTCATACACAGCACTCTTATGCTAATAGCCGTAATTATTATTACCATCGGTTCGGCTATGGCAAAAAGAAAAACTCTGGATAATGAAAAATTTAAGACTATGCTTATCTGGTATGGCTTAGCCCTATTCCTGATTTTCATTGCCATACCCTGGCCATTCTCACCTTTCGCAAACCGACCTTATTTCAGATAATATGCTTACACTACTAAAAACTCCTATCGGACGCCTCCGGCTTCTTGGCTATGTCGAAGGCCTTTCCCTGCTCGTACTTCTTTTTATAGCCGTACCCTTAAAATATGCAACGGAAAATCCTTCGCTTTCAAAAATAATAGGACCCACCCACGGTGCCTTGTTCCTGCTCTTTATAATAAACACCCTAAGCGTTGGAGTCGAGCAGCAATGGCAGTTCAGAAAAACGACCTACAAAGTCCTATTGGCGTGTATTATTCCTTTTGGCACCTTTTATATAGACCGTAAAATCCTAAGAAAAATATGAAACGGATAATTATTATTGTTGGTGTATTGCTTCTAATCTATATCGGATATCGTATTTACAGAATTTACACTTTAGACAAAGGATTGGACAAGTTATTATCTGAAGGAGCCATTATTCTCGACGTACGCACAGAAAATGAATATAAGATGGGCCATATCGAAGGTTCGCTCAATATATCCTTAGGTGAAATCCGTAATCGCTATACTGAACTCGACACTGCAAAAACCTATATCACCGTATGCTCGCATGGTCTTCGCAGTGTCAAGGCCGAAAATATCCTGAAAGAAAAAGGATTTAAGAAAGTATATAACGGAGGTGCGTGGAATGATTTACAGGAAAGTGTTTTTTTTAGGCACTAAGGCATTAAGATTCTGAGGTTCTGAGTCCTAAGTTAATCTGTTTTGTCTTAAAAGTGACAGCACTAAAAGATGCTTATTTCAATTCTTTTTATTTGGGTATTGTGACTTTAAAATCTGTTCAACTACCCGAATAAGTGCTAAAAATAAAAGCTACTGGCGAAGTTAGCTGATTATAACAAATAAAAAGTCAATTCATTACTTATCTTTGTTATACCCCGACAGCAAATAAACCATAAAACGTTTTATGAAAACAAGAAAAATCTGGGCCAATCTGGGTGTTGAAGATTTAGAACGCACAACTGAATTCTATACTCAAATAGGCTTTCAACCAAATGGAGTTTCTAAAGAACTGACCAGTTTTTTGGTTGGCGATGACAATTTTATCATCCATTTCTTTTTAAAGGAAATCCTTAAATCCAATACCAAAATAGAATTAACCGACCCAAAACAGGGCAACGAAATAATATTTACCCTTTCTGCCGAAAGCAAAGAAGAAGTAAACCAATGGCAGGAAGCAGTTAAAAGTGCAGGCGGGACAATTATTTCCGAAGCAGAAGAATTTGGAAAAGGATATTATGGGTTTGTTTTCTCTGACCCTGACGAACATAAATTCAATTTGTTTTATATGTAAAGAGTCAACTGCCCATATAATCCTACAATAAATATTTATATTTGGTGCAAACATCAATCAGAATGCACATCAAAATCAAAACTCTCATTTTTTGCCTACTGGCGGTTTCTTCGCTTTACGCCCAAAAAGCCAAAATAGAATACCTGCCTGACTTGCCGTATGACAAATACGAAATCCAAAACAAAAAGGACACACTTACATTCTATCTTTCTGTAACAGCTTCAAAAGAAAAATTACCTTTGGTGGTATATGTTCAGGGCTCTGGCAAAAACTCACTGTTTGCCATGAGAAATGGAAAAGTAGTTCCTACCAACGGACACAGCTCATGGTATACAGTCGCGCAGGAAAAATTTAAGGTACTGATTATTGAAAAACCGGGTGTAAAATATCTTCAAGACGGGTCTAAAAATTTTGATAAAAAATTTTCTTTAGAAAACTGGAGCAATACTATCACAAATGCCATCAATTACGTCCTTAAGAAGGAATACATTGACAATCGCAAAATACTCATTGCCGGACATTCTGAAGGAGGCATTGTTGTTTCGAGAGTAGCTGCCCTGATGAAAGATACCGTTAGTCATGTTGCCATATTAGCCGGAGAAGGTCCGTCGCAATTGTATAGCCTGTATAAATTTGCAGAAGACGGCACTTTTTTTAATACCGAAGAACATAATATGCCGTTACCGGAACAACGTATCGATTACGTAAAAAACACATGGAACGATATACTCTCTGACCCCAACAATACCACTAAAAATTTCTGGGGATTCTCCTATCTCCGATGGTCGAGTATGTTAAAAACTTCGGTTATTGACGAACTGGAAAAATACAACGGAAAAATACTCCTGTTGCAAGGAACAGCAGACAAGGCCGTTTATCCTGAATCGGCAACAATAGCCTATACTACATTACTCTCCAAAGGAAAAAATATACGTTTGGAACTTATAAACAATGCCGACCATTCCTTTAATATATCAGACCAGCCCCAAACAGATGGCTGGAGAATGGTTATTGAAAAAACACTCCAATGGTTCAACCAATAAACAGAAAAAAATTACATACCTTTAAAACTACTCCAATCAAAACCAATAACCAATGAAAAAAGTAATTTTAGACCTGGCCGTAACACTCGACGGATTTATTGAAGGACCAAACGGAGAAATCGATTGGTGCATTATGGATGAAGATATGGATTTTGACGGCTTCCTTGACAGCATAGATACCATATTCTACGGAAGAGCGAGTTATGATGTCTGGGGCAACTATCAGCCGGAAGAAGGAGCCGGTATTGCAGAACAAAAACTATGGCAGGGTGTCCATTCAAAAAACAAATTTGTTTTCTCCGGTCAGAAACGGCAAGACCCAAACGCCACCTTTATCAGTTCTGACATAGTTGAAAAAGTAGCCGAAATCAAGCAACAGGACGGAAAAGATATCTGGCTGTATGGTGGTGCCGGACTTATCAAAACCTTCATACAGTCAGGGCTTATCGATATTTACAGGATATCCGTACATCCGGTGGCTTTAGGTAGCGGTAAACCTTTATTTGAAGACCTCAAACAACGGGTAGAATTGAAACTTCTCAAAACCAACACTTTTCAGTCTGGCGTCGTACAGCTAATCTACGAACCGGTTCGGTAGTATAAAACAATCATCATCAAAAAATCAAATGAAACGGATAACCACTATTGCAACGGCTCTATTACTGGCAACTCTTTTTTCCTGTGAACAAAAGCCAAAAACACCTATACCAACAGAAAATTCGCAAAAGACTGTTGAAAAACCGCAGGAAATAGCCGTCAATTTGCAACCAACCCTGGACAGCCTGAAAAAGATAATCGGTAACAAATGGGTAAAGCAAAATCCTGTGCTTGAACCCACCCAACCTTCTTTCTTTACGAAGGAAAATGAAAACAGTTATTTTATTTGTCCACTGCAAATTAGTGGCCTGGACATTCCTTTTGTTTGGGACGACAATTTCGCTCTGGTTGATTTCCTGCTTGCCCAAAACAGCAACACAACCTTAAAAAAAGGAGTCAAAGCCGACAAAGATTATAAAGGCACCAAAATAATATGGAATCAAACAATTGACGGACTTATCTGGCTGGACAATAGAACCTATAAGTCGGCAATAACTGACTGGTATGTGATTGAAGATACAGATTGTCCGGGAACAATCTCTTTTCCAAGCGTATCTTTTCAAAAAATCAACACTGTTACTGAAAGCAGCGTAGTTAATCCGAACGGTTTGGCCATTATTCCGTATAGGGAAAACAGCAAGATTAAAAGCAGTGAAGCAGAAATAAAGAACAAAAACGGGAAAACAATTCAGGGAACAGGTTATGACATCAATGGTGACAGTATTCCTGATATTTTCACCTATATTGAAACAGTAGAAGAAATGGCTGTTTATAAAAGATTATACATCAACGTTAACGGACAATGGAAATGCAAATGGGTTCATCTGGACGAAGAATGTATATAAGAGCAAAATACTCAAAAGGGTTAGACAACTATCATAAAAAAAGCCATTCTTTTCAGAATGGCTTTTGTATATCAGGAAAACGGATTAGAATTTAAAACGTTTTCTGTCATTTTCATTTAAGTAAATCTTTCTCAAACGTAAAGATTTTGGCGTAACCTCAACATACTCATCTTTCTGGATGTATTCAAGCGCCTCTTCTAATGAGAACTTGATAGCCGGAACGATTCTTGTCTTTTCGTCCGCTCCTGAAGAACGAACGTTAGAAAGTTTTTTCGTTTTAGTTACGTTTACAGTCATATCATCGCTACGTGTATTCTCGCCAATTACCTGACCTTCATAGATATCTTCGTTTGGATCTACAAAGAATTTACCTCGGTCCTGTAATTTATCGATAGAATAAGGAATTGCCTTACCATTTTCCATAGAAATCAATGAACCGTTATTTCTTCCCGGAATCTCTCCTTTGTATGGCTCATAACCTATGAAACGGTGTGCCATGATGGCCTCACCTGCTGTAGCTGTCAATAGCTGGTTACGCAAACCGATGATTCCACGTGAAGGAATATTAAATTTCACAACCATCCTGTCTCCTTTTCCTTCCATAGAAAGCATTTCGCCTTTACGTACAGACACAAATTCTACTGCTCTTCCTGAAAGATTTTCCGGAAGGTCGATTGTCAATTCTTCAATAGGCTCGCATTTCACACCATCAACCTCTTTAATGATTACCTGAGGCTGACCAATCTGTAATTCATAACCTTCTCTTCTCATTGTTTCAATAAGAACTGACAAGTGAAGAACTCCACGACCAAAAACCATGAACTTATCAGCAGAATCAGTCTCACCAACACGCATTGCAAGGTTTTTCTCCAACTCTTTTGTCAAACGCTCACGAATATGTCTTGAAGTTACGAACTTACCTTCTTTTCCAAAGAAAGGAGAATCGTTAATCGTAAATAACATACTCATCGTAGGTTCATCGATAGCAATAGTCTGTAATGCTTCCGGATTTTCAAAATCGGCAATGGTATCACCAATTTCAAAACCTTCAACACCAACAATTGCACAAATATCACCTGCTACTACCTGCTCCACTTTTTTACGGCCAAGTCCTTCAAAAGTGTGAAGTTCCTTGATACGTGATTTTATAACTTTACCATCTCTTTTTACCAAAGAAATAGGCATTCCTTCTTTCAATATCCCTCTTTCAAGACGTCCAATAGCAATACGTCCTGTAAAAGATGAAAAGTCTAAAGATGTAATCAACATTTGTGGTGTTCCTTCAGAAACTTTTGGAGCAGGAACATGCTGGATAACCATATCCAAAAGAGGCTCAATATTTTGAGTCTGTTGTTTCCAATCCTCAGACATCCAGTTGTTTTTTGCAGAACCATAAACCGTTGGGAAATCCAATTGCTCTTCAGTAGCACCAAGTTCAAACATCAGGTCAAAAACTTTTTCGTGTACTTCCTCAGGAGTACAGTTTTCCTTGTCTACTTTATTGATTACCACGCAAGGTTTCAATCCAAGATCGATTGCTTTTTGCAACACGAAACGCGTTTGCGGCATAGGACCTTCAAAAGCATCTACCAAAAGGCAAACACCATCGGCCATATTCAGGACACGCTCAACCTCGCCTCCAAAATCCGCGTGACCCGGAGTATCGATAATATTGATTTTTGTTCCTTTGTAAACAACAGAAACGTTTTTAGAAGTAATCGTAATACCTCTCTCACGCTCCAAATCGTTATTGTCAAGAATCAGGTCTCCCGTATTTTCGTTTTCGCGGAAAAGCTGGCAATGGTACATAATTTTATCAACCAAAGTAGTCTTACCGTGATCGACGTGGGCAATAATTGCAATGTTTCTGATAGATTCCATCTGATTTTTTTTGAAGGTGCAAATTTACACATTATTTTGACATAAAAAATGTTTTTTCCTATGGACTTAACTTATTCATAATAAGCCAGTAACTCAGGATTCCATAATTAGCACCTAACCCAATTTTTTAACATAAATAATCTGAACAAAAAGAGTTTTACCTTTATCTTTACAATGAAGAACATACCCCATGTACAAACCTTCCAATAAAATAATCTCCATCTATCTTGTGATTGGAATCCTATGGATTTTAGTCAGTGACCGCTCATTTGCCTATTTTGGTTTTAATGGCGACAGCATTCTCTTCCAAACGCTTAAAGGAATTGGTTTTATTGTAGCCTCGGGAGCTCTCTTCTGGGTAATGCTCAGGAGATATGAAAACAAAAACCAGAAATACCTCAACAGGCTAAAAAACATTACAGAAGAACTTACCCTTTCCAATAACAGATATACCGTAGTAACCAAAGCAACCAACAATATTATCTGGGACTGGGACTTTAAGAAAGGCAGGGTTATCTGGGGTGAATCGCTTACAAGAATCTTTGGCTATCCGGAACTTGAAAACCACAGTACCTGGTGGACTAACAAAATTCATCCGGAAGACAAAGAACGGGTTGCAAAAAGATTCGACAAGTTTATCGAAACTTCAAATAAAGAAAAATGGTCAGACGAATACCGCATCATTACAGAATCCGGAGACATCCGGTATATATATGACCGGGGATATATCCTATTCAACAAAAAAGGGAAACCCCTCCGCATGATAGGTTCTCTGGAAGACATTACAGAAAGGAAAATCAATGAAGAGCAACTCAAACAGCTTAATCTTCAACTTAACAAAAGAATGGAAGAGCTTGCTGTTTCCAATGCCGAGCTGGAACAATTTGCCTATATTGCTTCACACGACCTGCAGGAGCCTTTACGCATGATAACAAGATTTTTATCAGAAATCCAAAGAAAATACAATGACAAACTGGATGACAAAGGCAAAGAATACATTCATTATGCCGTTGACGGTTCTCACAGGATGCGCAATCTTATACTTGACCTTCTGGAGTATTCCAGAGTTGGGAAATTCGACCAGACCATCGAAACAATCGACCTCAATACGCTAATTGAAGAAGTTGTCAATTATCACGAAACTTTTATAAAAGAAAGCAAGGCAATTATAAAATGGAGCCATCTGCCTACTATCCAAAACCGTAAAACACCAATACAGCTTGTTTTTCAGAACCTAATCAGCAATGCCCTAAAATACCACAGCGAATCAGAGCCACCATTAATAGAAATAACATATCAGGATTTGGATAACCGCTGGCTTTTTCTGGTTAAGGATAACGGAATTGGGATAGACCCTATGTTCAGTGAAAAAATATTCGTCATTTTCCAACGGCTTCATGCCAAACATGAATATTCAGGAACCGGGATTGGTTTGGCAATCTGTAAAAAAATCATAGAAGCCCAAGGTGGAAAAATCTGGGTAGAATCAGAAGAAGGTCAGGGCAGCACATTTTATTTTACTGTAAGCAAATAAGTGAATAGTTTTATTATATTTGTTAAATTCTAATCTGTGCCCAATGGAATCAATTGTTATTTTACTGATTGAAGACAATGAAGGCGATATCCTGCTAACAAGAGAAGCCCTGGGCTATGGCAGTATACGAAAAGAAATCTCAGTCGTAAAAGATGGATGGGAGGCTATACAGTTTTTAGAAAAAAAGGGAGCTTATAAAAATGCTATAATGCCAGACCTCATCCTTCTGGATATAAACCTCCCAAAACTAAACGGCCATGAAGTTTTGGCCAGAATTAAATCGAATCCCCAAATTCAACATATACCTGTAATTATGCTAACCACATCGTCATCTGAAAGCGACATACTGAAGAGCTATCAAAACCACGTAAATTGCTTTATAACAAAACCCATCGAAGCCGATAATTTTTTGGAGACGGTAGCCGCAATTGAAGAGTTCTGGCTATCAATGGTTCAACTGCCTAAAAAATAGTAACCGATGACGTTTCAAAAAGAAGGTATTCACTTTTTAATAATCGAAGACAATCAGGGCGACCTGGTGCTGATTAAAGATTATATAAGAGAAGAATTCCGTCATCCCGTTTTTTATGAGGCCAGGAATCTCAAAGAAGCCCGGAACATTCTGAATACGGAAGAAAAAATAGATATTATTTTTCTGGACCTGATTCTTCCCGACGGAGAAGGCGAACGGCTTTTGAATGAAATCATCCCCATATCGAGAGACATTCCGATAATCATACTAACCGGATTTTCTGACAAGGAATTCAGCATCAAGTCACTTTCGTATGGAGTTTCCGACTACCTGCAGAAAGAAGACCTGAACGCTTCTTTGCTTTTCAAAACGATACTCTACAATATCGAACGCAAGAAAATAGCACAGAAGCTGAGCGATTCAGAAAAAAAATACAAAGATATTTTTCAATACAGTCCGCTGCCAAAACTAGTCTATGACATTGAAACGCTACATGTTTTGGATGCCAATGATGCCGCTATAAGAAAATACGGCTATACCAGAGAAGAATTCCTAAATCTGAAAGCTTCCACCCTTGTAGCCAAAGATGACACTGAAAAAGCCATGGCTTTAGTAAAATCACTTAGGGAAAATGGAAAATTTGTGGAAATGTCTTTCAAACATACCACAAAAAATAGCGAAACAATTGATGTCATTACCCAAGGCAATGAAATTAATTTCAATGGAAAAAGAGCCCGACTTGTATTAGTAACAGACGTTACAGAAAGACTTAAAACCGAAAAAGAGAATGAACTGAACGAACAAAGGTTCAAAGCCCTGGTTCAGGACGGTTCAGAACTGATTTCCATTCTTGACACTGATGGCGTATTTACTTATATCAGCCCGAATGTTCAGACCAATTACGGAATAAATCCGGATGATTACATCGGTCTCAATGCCTTCGACCAGCTTCACCCGGACGAAAAGGAAATTTTCAAACAGGAATTTTCCAGATTAAAAACAGAAAAACGCATTGCCACCCGGCCGTTCCGATACATTGGTATAAACGACAATTGGCGATGGCTCGAAGCCAATGTCATCGACATGAGAGACAATGCCGCAGTTAACGGAATTGTACTCAATGCGCGTGATGTAACCGAAAGGATTGAAAACGAACTTAAAATCAAGGAAAGCAACCTTCGCTATGAAGCTATCGCAAAGGCAACAAGTGATGCGATATATGAATTCGATGCTGAAACAAAGAAAATATACATTGCAGGCTCCAATTACAAAAAAATATTCGGATTTGATTTTAAAGACCAGCAGTATCTGGATTTGGATTTTTGGGTATCCCGGCTGCATCCTGACGAAAGAGAGGAAGTCAGGGAAAAAATTGCCGCTATAAAAGAAGATTCTTCAGGTTCGCACCATGAAATAGAATACCGTTTCCGCAAACAGGATGACACCTATGCCCATGTTTTGGACCGCTTTGACCTGATATGGGAAGATGGCAAACAGGTTAAAAAAATAGGTGCCCTTCAGGATATTACAACACGCAGGTTCCAGGAAACCATACTTGCATTTGAAAAAGACACCTACAGGCTTAATGCGGAACCCAACAAATCATTAAAGGACGTTTTGGAGAAAGTAATCCAAAACATCGAAACTTTGATGCCGGATGCCTTATGCTCCATTATTGAAATCAAAAACCATAAGATAAAACACTTTGTAGGCAATTCGCTTCCAAAAGGTTATATCGAATCTATAAACGATATTGATTCGAAAAAAAGTATCTTTAAAAACGAAAGTGCTTTTATTTCCGATATTGAAAAAGAACCACTCTGCAAAAATTTTGCTCCGGCTGCCATAGCCAATGGTCTAAAATCCTGTTGGTCGATCCCGATTAGAAAAACAGACGGTTCCAGTCTGGCCAGTTTCGTAACCTATTACAAAACCAACAGAGAGCCTAATCCTAATGAAATCTATCTGCTCGACCGCATTGCCAATCTGGTAGGCGTAGTGATTGAAAACAGACGGGCCGGCGAAGAATTAAAAGAAGCCATAGACCGCTATGACATTGTTGCCAAAGCAACCAGTGACACCATTTGGGATTGGAAAATTCAGGAAGATGATTTTCAATGGAACAAAGGAATCCGCAGTGTTTTTGGATACAAAAAAGAAGATGTTGGCGATACATCAAAATGGTGGTTTGACAGAATACATCCGGAAGACAGCCTTAGAGTATCGGTTAAACTATACAATTTTCTTGAGAAAAAAGTTGAAAAATGGCAGGATGAATACCGTTTCAAATGTATTGACGGTACCTACAAACACGTTTTTGACCGAGGCTTCCTGATTAAAAACAGCAATGGTAAACCAATACGAATGATTGGTTCCATGCAGGATGTCACCAAGCAGAAAGAGGAAGAACAGCGACTAAAGCTTCTGGAAACTGTTATTACACAGGCCAAAGATGCGGTCATCATTACAGACAATGATACTTCTGAAACTTCTATTCCAAAAATTATCTTTGCCAATCAGGCATTTGCAGAAATGTCCGGCTACAAGGCATCTGAAGTCATTGGAAAATCACCATTACTCTTCAGAGGTAAAAATTCTGACGAATCGGAATTGAAAAAACTGGTTACGGCTATCAAAAATGAAGAGGAAACACAGATTGAAACCATTAGCTACAAAAAGAATGGTGAAGAATACTGGGTCAGCTTTTCCATGATTCCAATTACAAACAAAGAAGGACAGCTTTCACACTGGATTTCGATACAGCGGGACATTACCCTTCTGAAAAGACAGGAAAAAGAACGGGAACAGCTCATCCGTGAATTAACACAAAACAATAAGGATTTAAAACAGTTCTCTTATATAACATCACACAATCTCAGGGCGCCGTTATCCAACCTAACCGGGCTTTTGAACCTGATTGAAGATATTCCTATAGAAAATGACGACCTGAAACTCATACTCAATGGCTTTACAAAGTCTACCCATCTTCTAAACGAAACCATAAATGACCTTGTCAAAGTTGTTATTATCAAAGACAATCCGTCTATCCAGAAAGAAGAAGTTCTTTTCAGTGAAGTATTCGAAACTGTTTTTGACCAGCTAAGCTATCTTATAAACCTGCACCAGCCAATCCTGAAAATCAATCTTGAAAACGACTCGCTTTCAAACATGAACAAGGCTTATCTGGAAAGCATCATGTTGAATTTGCTTACAAATGCCATAAAATATAGGAATCCTGCAAAAAAATTAAAAATAACTATCACTACAAAGGAGAAAGTTGATAAGACAATTCTTACCTTTGAGGACAACGGAATAGGAATCGATATTGAACGAAATAAAGACAAGATTTTCGGGCTATACCAAAGATTCCATAATTATCCGGACAGTAAAGGACTCGGGTTATATCTTGTCAAATCTCAAGTTGAAACGATGGGCGGAACAATTGATGTTCAAAGCCAGGTAAATAAAGGAACTAAGTTTACATTAACATTCAAAAAGGAATAAAATGCTACATAAAATCTTATGTGTGGATGATGATCCAATTACTCTAATGCTTTATAAGATGGTAATTGCCAAAGCGTCTTTTACAGAAGAAATAATTACTGCAAAAAATGGCCAGGAGGCTATGGACTATTATGAAAAGCTTAAAGCTAATAATGAAACCCATTGTCCTGAACTTATCTTTTTAGACCTGAACATGCCGGTTATGGGTGGTTGGGAATTTCTCGACAATTTTACTAAAAAGGAGTATCAGGAATTCAATACAAAAACAAAGGTTATTGTACTTTCATCTACTATTGACCCGACAGATATTGAAAAATCAAAGACCTATCCCATTGTAATCGACTTCTTGTCTAAGCCCATTACAAAAGAAATGCTGGAAGACCTCAAAGACAAATTATAAAAAAAGCTCTCAAAATTGAGAGCTTTTTTATTTTGGTAATTTTAAAACTTGGTCCATATCTCGTTAGTGACTCGAAATACGAATATAAAAAAAGCCCTCTGATGAGGGCATTTTATATTTTAGCGATTCAGCACCTGATTAAAGAGCAGAAACGTGTTTAGTCAATTTAGATTTTAAATTGGCAGCTTTATTATTGTGGATAATATTTTTCTTAGCCAATTTATCAATCATAGAAATAACACCTGATAGTTTTGCAGCAGCATCAGATTTATCAGTAGCCAAACGCAAAGCTTTGATCGCATTACGAGTAGTTTTGTGTTGGTATCTGTTTAATACTCTTTTCTTTTCGTTACTTCTGATTCTTTTTAGAGCTGACTTATGATTTGCCATTTTCTTCCTTTTTTTCTTTAAATGTTTTTTTGTAGTCCGTAGGGGAATCGAACCCCTGTTACCAGGATGAAAACCTGGCGTCCTAACCCCTAGACGAACGGACCTTGAATCCTTCTAAGTTAGTTTATACTTTCAATAAACTTTGAACTTGTAGCCCGTGGGGGAATCGAACCCCCCTTACCAGGATGAAAACCTGGCGTCCTAACCGATAGACGAACGGGCCTTGCTTCTCTAATGCGGATGCAAAAATACAACTATTTTTTATTCGCACAATAGCTACCTCAATTTTTTTTTATTTTTTTTAGTATGCCTTTGCGAAAAGCACTCTTCCAACAGAAGGTTTTCCAGTAAACACGCAGCTTCCGGACTCTTCTACTCTATCCAAAGCAATACACCTGATTGTTGCTTTAGTAAGGTCTTTGATTTTCTCTTCTGTCTCAGGAGTTCCATCCCAATGAGCCGCAATAAAACCTCCTTTATTCTCTAAAACATCTTTAAACTCATCAAAGGAATTTACTTCGGTGATATGTGTATCCCTGTATTCCAATGCCTTACTAAACAAACTATCCTGAATTTCTTCCAACAGGCCGTTAATATGGCTTACTATATTATCCTTTAAAACGACTTCTTTAGACAAAGTATCTCTTCTTGCCACCTCAAAAGTTCCGTTCTCCAAATCTTTCGGACCAACTGCTACCCTAACAGGAACACCTTTTAATTCCCATTCCGCAAATTTAAATCCTGGCTTCTGGGTCGTCCTGTCATCGAACTTGACAGAAATTCTTAGTTTTCGCAATTGTGACACTAATGTATTTGCAGCTTCAGTTATGGCTGCAAATTCTTCATCCGTTTTGTAGATAGGAACAATCACGACTTGAATTGGCGCCAGATTTGGAGGCAAAACCAATCCGTTATCATCAGAATGCGTCATAACCAAAGCTCCCATCAGACGTGTCGAAACACCCCAGGAAGTTCCCCAAACATGCTCTTGCTTTCCTTCTGCATTGGCAAATTTAACATCAAAAGCTTTCGCAAAATTTTGCCCTAAGAAATGGGATGTACCGGCCTGCAGGGCCTTTCCGTCCTGCATCAAGGCTTCTATACAATAGGTTTCTACTGCTCCGGCAAAGCGCTCCGTTTCCGTCTTTACTCCTTTGATTACAGGAATGGCCATAAAATTCTGTACAAAATCAGCATACACATTCATCATTTGTTCTGATTCTGCTATCGCTTCGCTTTGTGTCGCATGAGCCGTATGTCCTTCCTGCCATAAAAATTCGGCCGTCCTCAAAAACAAACGGGTTCTCATTTCCCAGCGCACTACGTTTGCCCACTGGTTAATCAGAAGTGGCAAATCTCTATAAGACTGTACCCACCCTTTATAAGTAGACCAGATAATAGCCTCGCTCGTTGGACGGACAATCAATTCCTCTTCCAGCCTGGCATTAGGATCCACCATTAATTTCCCCGGTTTATCCGGATCATTTTTTAATCTATAATGAGTAACGATTGCGCATTCTTTAGCAAAACCTTCTGCATTTTTCTCTTCAGCCTCAAACATGCTTTTGGGTACAAATAGCGGGAAATAAGCATTCTGATGTCCGGTTTCTTTGAACATTCTGTCTAACTCCGCCTGCATCTTTTCCCAGATGGCATAACCGTATGGTTTGATAACCATACAGCCTCTAACCCCTGAATTTTCGGCTAAATCTGCTTTTACTACCAGTTCATTATACCATTTGGAATAATCTTCTGATCTTTTTGTAAGGTTCTTACTCATATTGAATAGTTTGGCACAAATATTGTTTAACTTTATTTAACTAGATAATTCAGCAAAACTAATTATTTTTGTATTGTCTTTTGTATTGTCCAACAATAAAATTGCTCTAGATATGAAAACTTATTACATTTCCCCAAAATCAGCATCCCTTTATTCATTAATCGGATTGCTGGCAATTCTTATGACTTCATGTGGGTCATACCAGAATTCATCTTATTATGATTCCGATGGAGTTTACAACAATAACGAAAGAAGATCTAACACTACTGCAAACAATGAAAGTAGCAACGGCTACAGAGAATATTTCAGATCGCTTCAGGATGATCCTGAAATCTTTACCGATTCAAACAATTATGCATCACACCGGCTTATAACGATACTACTTATGTAGCTACTGCAGCATCCTATCCTGCCTGGGGAAGCAACTCTGATAATGTAACTGTAAACATTTACGACAATAGTTGGGGCTGGAATAATTGGTACGGACCAGGCTGGGGCTGGGGTCTTGGCTGGGGAGGCTGGTATGGCGGTTGGGGCTGGAATAGCTGGTACGGATCAAGTTGGGGTCTTGGCTGGGGCTGGGGCTGGAACAATTGGTACTATCCTTATTACGGCGGTTGGAACCACTGGCATGGAGGTCACTACTACAATAACTACGCTTATGCCAACGGAAGAAGAAGCTACTACGCCAACAACAGCTTTGGAAGAAACAATTATTACAGAAGCAATTCTGCAACAAGAAGCTACAGAAGCAATAATGCATACAACACTTCGAGAAGAGGGGAAGGAACTTATTATTCCAACCGAAATTCAACAAGATATAACACAACCGGAACCCGTAGCAACAGTACTACAAATTCAAGAGACTATAATTCAAGCTCAAGAGATTATAACACAACACGAAACAGTTATAATACCACAAGAAATAACAGCAACAATTACAGTACTCCAAACCGAAGCAATTCTACAAGAAGCCAAAATGTGGCACCATCAAGACCATCATACAGCAGCCCTAGCTCAAGCGGCGGCGGAAGATCATCAGGTGGAGGTTCCTATGGCGGCGGCGGAAGATCTGGCGGCGGTGGCGGCGGACGAAGAGGATAACACTTAATTTAATGATACAGAATGCCTATGTCTAAACGTAAAAGTTATAGCATAGGTATTTTTTTGAACCCCTAAGAAAAAAATTAACCCTATGAAAAAGTATTTTTTATTTATGATTGCGGGATTTGCTTTAAGTGCTCAGGCACAAGAAGTTTCCGATGCCATGAGGTATGCTCAG
This sequence comes from Flavobacterium lindanitolerans, assembly GCF_002846575.1. Lineage (NCBI taxonomy): Bacteria > Pseudomonadati > Bacteroidota > Flavobacteriia > Flavobacteriales > Flavobacteriaceae > Flavobacterium > Flavobacterium lindanitolerans. Next base: position 1,683,163 of record NZ_PJND01000007.1, on the reverse strand, counting down.
GACAACCTGACCGGTACGGCCCGCTTTAGAGGGATGAGTGGTGCTTTTGGTGCTCTTGGAGGCGATTTTTCGGCAATTAGCGTTAATCCAGCCGGAAGTGCAGTTTTTACGACCAATCAGATTGCCATAACACTTAGCAACTACAGCATCAGTAACAAGTCACGCTATTTTGGCACCACCACTAAAGAAAGAGACAATAGTTTTGACCTGAACCAATTGGGAGCTATCTGGGTTTTCGAAAACGAAGATGCTTCAAGCAATTGGAAAAAATTTACAGTTGCGGCGAACTATGAAAATGTTTCCAATTTCGACAATCAGTTTCATGCTGCCGGATTTAATCCTACGAACTCCGTGTCGCAGTATTTCTCAAGCCATGCCAACGGAATTCCGTTAGGTGATATTACCAATTTGCCTTTTGAAGCACTAACATACAGAGAACAGCAGGCTTATTTCGGCTATTACGGCTACCTCATCAATCCTGCTACCAATACCGACAACAATACGGTTTATACTCCAAATGCACCTGTTGGCGGCAATTATTTCCAGGAGAATTTTATTGAGACTAGCGGATATAACGGAAAGCTTTCCTTTAATGGAGGAGTGCAATACACAGACCGGTTTTATTTTGGTCTTAGCCTGAATTCACATTTCACAGACTATACCCGCGTAACCAACTTCTATGAAGATTATTTGGATACGCCTGGCAATAATCCAAATTCAGGACCTCAGGCTTTGCGTTTCCGAAATGAATTATACACTTACGGTAACGGATTTTCATTCCAGGTTGGAGCCATTGCTAAAGTAACTCCTGAATTCCGCATTGGACTTGCCTATGAATCACCTACCTGGTTTCGTCTGAATGAAGAGTTACGCCAGAATCTGGTCGTAGACTGTCCGGACTGCGGAACCCGCAACCCTGTAATTGTCGATCCGAATATAACCATGATTTATCCGTCATATCGTTTACAAACGCCTGGAAAATACACAGGAAGCTTAGCCTATGTTTTTGGAAAATATGGACTAATCAGTGTAGATTACGCCATGAAAGATTACAGTAATATCCGCTTCAGACCAAGCAACGACTACCGCCAAACAAATGCACAATTAGAATCACTGCTTGACGTAACATCTGAAGTACGCATTGGTGCTGAGGCAAAAGCAAAACAATGGAGTTTCAGAGGCGGTTACCGTTTTGAGCAAAGCCCTTATAAAAATGGAAAAACAGTTGGAGATCTGCAAGGATTTTCAGCAGGTCTTGGCTATAATTTTGGAGGAACAAGGCTGGACGCGGCATATTCTTATGCCAAAAGAGACATACAGCAGACTTTCTTTTCACAAGGACTTGTTGACCCGACCACAGTCAAAACTGTCAGCAACAATGTAACACTTACATTATTGATGGATTTATAAAAATATATCTTTTACACATAAAAAAGCCTCTGCAAATGCAGAGGCTTTTTTATTAAAACTCATAATCTTTTTTATACGATTTCTTTTCCTGAAGGAATTCGAGTTTGTTTCCTTCCGTCCTGAATTTTGTACGGATAGACCTCCTGCCCTTCTCTATATCCGAAACAAAACTGAAAAAATGCAGATGTGGTCCGGATGACCAGCCAATATTGCCACTAAGTCCGATTTTATCTCCTCTTTTAACAACATCTCCTTTTTTGACCAAAGAACCTTTGGTGTCAATGTGCGTATATTCCGCCATTGTTCCATCTTCGTGATAAATCACGATATAATTATTAAATTCCGCACAGTCTTTCGACATACAGGTTTCCGTATTGCTATCCTGAACATCAACAACAATACCATCTCTGGCAGCCGTAATTTCAGTACCGACAGGCATGATGAAATCAAGGGCAAATTCACCCTGATGTGAAATCTTGCCATTATACCCCTGTCCAATACTATATTCTTCTCCTTCTTTATATGGCAGACTATACGGGAAATCGATATCATATTTCCTTAGATTGATATCACCCAGGAAAAATGAGCTCTGGTATTTAAAATTAAATTCCTTTTTAAGATTAATTACTGAAATTTCCATCAGCACAAATCTTTTTGCCTTTGCCGGAACCAGTACATAAGGCGCTTTAAGGCTGCTTTTCATATTAAGAAGCTCTGTCCGTATCAAGACAGAAACCGGACAAAACTCATTATTGTCAGCAAAAACTACCGTCTTTCCTTCAATAAACTCCCTATATACCTTAACATCCCGTTGCTGTGCCAAAAGCATCAAAGGAGCCAGCAACAAAAAGAACATTCCTATTTTCTTCATAAAAACCATCATAAAATATAAAAACGCAATATATCAAAACTAATACCGATATAAAACGGCTTTCTTCTGAATCTATTTTACATCCAACTATTTTTCTTACTATAAAGTCAACCTCATAAAATTTACCCAACCATAGTGCTACTATTCATAAAAAGCTTAATTTTGCACTCCAATTTACAATTCTATGAGAACCAAGTCATTAAAGAAAAACAAAATCAATGTAATTACATTGGGATGTTCCAAAAACGTGTATGACAGCGAAGTGCTGATGGGTCAGCTCCGTGCCAGCGGCAAAGACGTAACCCACGAAGCCCCTGCCCATGAAGAAGGAAATATCATTGTAATCAACACTTGCGGTTTTATTGATAATGCAAAGGAAGAATCTGTAAACATGATCCTTAACTATGTTGACAAAAAAGAGCAAGGCCTTGTTGACAAGGTGTTTGTGACCGGATGTCTTTCAGAACGTTACAAACCGGATTTGATTAAGGAAATACCAAACGTAGACCAATATTTTGGAACTACAGAACTACCGGGCCTTTTAAAAGCCTTAGGTGCCGACTACAGACATGAGTTATTGGGCGAGCGTCTTACAACAACGCCTAAAAATTATGCTTATCTTAAAATTGCCGAAGGATGCGACCGTCCTTGCAGTTTCTGCGCCATTCCATTAATGCGTGGCAAACACGTTTCACAGCCCATTGAAAAATTGGTAAACGAAGCAAAAGGACTGGCCAAAAACGGAGTAAAGGAACTGATACTTATTGCCCAGGATTTGACCTACTATGGTCTTGATTTATACAAAAAGAGAAATCTGGCTGAGCTACTGGAAAATTTAGCTGCAGTTGAAGGCATTGAATGGATTCGTCTGCATTATGCTTTCCCAACAGGTTTCCCTATGGATGTTCTGGAACTGATGAAAAGAGAGCCAAAGATTTGCAACTATCTTGACATCCCGCTTCAGCATATATCCGACAACATTTTAAAATCAATGCGTCGCGGAACAACTCAGGCCAAAACGACAAAACTCATCGAAGATTTCCGTAACACAGTGCCTGGAATGACTATCAGAACGACCCTGATTGTAGGATATCCGGGAGAAACCGAAGAAGACTTCCAAATTTTGAAAAACTGGGTTGAAGAAATGCGATTTGAGAGATTGGGTTGTTTTACGTATTCTCACGAAGAAAACACACATGCCTATCTACTGGAAGACGATGTTCCTGCCGAAGTAAAACAACAGCGTGCGAACGAAATCATGGAACTCCAGTCTCAGATTTCATGGGAATTAAACCAGGAAAAAATCGGACAGGTTTTCCGTTGTATCATTGACCGCAAGGAAGGCAACCATTTTGTTGGAAGAACAGAATTTGACAGCCCGGACGTTGATAACGAGGTTCTGATTGATGCTTCTAAAGCCTACTTAAAAACCGGAGAATTCGTAAATGTAAGAATTACTGATGCTGCCGAATTTGATTTGTATGGTGAAGCTGTTTTATAATTTAAGACAAACCTTTTGAAATAAAAAGCCCTGGCTCCTGCCGGGGCTTCACATTATTATTCGAATTTATTTCAGAAAATAAACCTGATAAGGATAACGTTCGTAAATCACATTATCTTCGTTGATGGTGAAGCCATTTCTATAATCGGTTATGGCTTTTTGCATTAACTTCTCCGCTTCATTATTCCTTCCCAACTTAATCAGACATAAAGCTTTATAATATTCCGCATCGGAAAACTCCCGGTAAGTTCCAATTGAGATATCAAATTGTGCTATGGCCTCCTCATATTTACCCAGCTCATACTTCGCTATACCCATATAAAACACATCCAAAAAATGTGGTTCAACACTACTTGTAGCAAGGTGGGCTTCCCTATCCGCCTCGAGTATCTGTTCCGCCTCTGCAAATCTTCCCAACTGTAAGCAAGAAAGCGCTATATAAAAATCATACGTATGGTCCATGACATAGGAATTGCCGCTAAGCTTCTTGGCGGCTTTAAAATCCTCAATTGCTTCGACATAACGTTTGCCAAAAATACATTTCATAAACGCTCTGTAATCCATATATAATTTGGGGTTCAGCGCAACTGCTTTGTCTAAAAAAGGCATCGCATATTCATATTTACCTTGTTTAAAAAGAGGCATTGCTTTTTGTTGCCAGGCATAGGCAGAGAGCGGATAATCCTTTACTATCTTATCCATTTCTGCCTGATAGTCTTGTGAAAAATGAAATAGCTTTCGGGCTTCATCAATACGTTTCTCTACAATTTCTTCCTCTGTTTGTGCCATGGCAGTAAAACCTACTACAAAAAGCAACGATATAAAAACAGTTTTCATAGGCGAAGTTTGATTGGTTATTTGCACAAATGTATCATTATATATAAGAGACTGAGTTAATGAAAACTACTTCTTTGTTAACAGAACGTTAATGCCAAAATCGCAGTTATAATAAATCTAAAAAACTGAATAACAGACAAATATTTTGTAATTTTAGTACGTCGCTTGAAAAACTTATAGGCCATGACTTCGAATAAATATACAGTGGTTTCGTATATAGAAGGCTTTAGGACTTACGACCACAAAAAAATTCTTTCATGTCTTGCAGAAGATATTGTCTGGGATATGCCCGGATTTTTTCACCTGATTGGAAAAGAAGCTTTTGACAAAGAAATTGAAAAAAACCATTTTATAGAAAATCCTGAAATTGAAATCATCAGTCTCACCGAAGAAAACGATACTGTTGTAGTTGAAGGGAAGATCAAATGTAACTTCAGGTCTGGTGACCTGCTTAATGCGGCATTTTGTGATGTCTTCCAAATGGAAAACGGAAAGATTAAAAAACTGACAAGCTATCAAATGACCCGATAACACAAAAAAGTCCGCAAGTAGTCAACACAGCGGACTTTTAAAAATCAGTAACTATTACAAAGTTATTTCGTATCAGGCTGATATTCCAGAATATCTGCCGGCTGGCAATCTAAGGCTTTACATATAGCTTCCAGTGTACTAAATCGGACAGCTTTGGCTTTCCCTGTTTTTAGGATGGAAAGATTCGACAGTGTTATGTCTACCTTTTCAGAAAGCTCATTGAGCGACATTTTTCGCTTTGCCATCATTACATCTAAGTTTACTATTATCGACATAAGCTATATTGTTAGATCATTTTCAGTTTGGATTTCGATACCTCTTTTAAAAATTTGTGCTATAATCAAAAGAATTATCCCCATAAACAACCACACATCAGAACCGTCAAAGTGCATATCGTCTAAACCAGGCATAAAAACACCTTCCAGAATCAGTCCCTTAGTGTATTTCATTCCCCAGGCAGAAAAAAAACCTATTCCTAAAGCCAGATAAGATATTAGCGAAATGAAACGTCCCATTGCATGGTTGAAAGGTTGTGCCATATCCAACTTATTCTCATACAGAATCTTTACGATCAAATAAAACATCAGTGCTTTCAGTACAGCCACAATAATAATTTGTGACATTATTACCACATAATGATGAGAACCGTATTTGTACAAATCAGACAAATCAATCAGCATCCATAAACGTTTAATTTCTGTAGCATCAAGCGTGAGTGTCATAATAGCATTAACTATAAGAGCACCCGCTTCAAAACATAATCCGAGAAATATGATCCAGGATAAGACATGTAATACCTGAAGGATTAGCTTAGTACCAATTTTAATTTCCATATCGTTTGATTTTTAATGATTACCTGACAAATATATTTATTTTTATTGAAAAACAATAAATTTATAATGAAAAATATAAAATATTTTTTGAACATGGATTAATTTATATTGATAAAGAATATATACTACCCTATACTTCCTAAAAATTCAGACATTTTTTTAATTATTTTTATACTTAGTATTATTTACTATTTTAATATGACTTTTTTCACTATTGAAACAGAAAGGCTCCTTTTAAGAAAAATTGATCCTGAAGCCTACCAATATATTTATGAGTATTTTTCCGAAAAAGAACTCTCTGAATTTTTAGGCATCAATACTCCTGAAAAACTGCAGAAAGAAAAAGAAAAATTCAAAAAGGGAATTACCACATACAACAAGTCAATGCTTTTATTTCAATTACTCGACAAAAAAACAATAAGGTTATTGGCGGATGCGGCTATCATACCTGGTATTGGACCATGCCCGTGCCGAAATTGGATATACATTTACAGATGACAATTTCAAAAGAATGGGTTTAATGAGCGAAGCATTGCAACCTGTTCTTGACTATGGTTTTGATAAAATGCAGCTCCATAGAGTTGAAGCATTTATAAGTCCAACCAACAATGCGTCGATACAACTTGTCAAAAAATTTGGCTTTGTAAAAGAAGGTGTTATGAGACAACATTATCAAAAAGAAGGACAATTTGAAAATTCAGAAATCTATTCGTTGTTAAAAGAAGAACATCAAAAAAGATAATACAAAACTTTATTGGGATTTTCATAACTTTATATAAAAAACCATGGAAATCAACTGGATAACAATAGGAATTGTAGTTTTGATTGGCTTGATTTTAATTGTATTTCTCATTAAGCGAAATTTGAAAGACCAAAAAAAGGTAGAAAAATTTTTCAATGAAGAATACAAGGCAAAACCAGAAGATGAGTCAGAAGTCAATGATAATGACCGTTGAACGGTTTACATCCTGTTAAAATATATCATTTCATTATACTTTGGCTTAAAAAATGAGTAAGTTTGGAACTCAAATTTTTAATTTATGAAAACCGGATTATTTTTTATCGCTATATTTTTCCTAATGCTTTGTCCAGAAACTGCTTCGGCTCAATACTACAATCCATACGGAGGTGGTGTCGACAGGTCTATAGGTTCTGAAGTAAGACAAAACAAACCTAAAAAAAACAGCAATGAAAAAGTAGACATGGGAGAAAACTGGGCTACATATCTTGATAAGGAAATAAAACTGGACGGCTTACAATTTGCTGCCGTAAAAGCAATTATAAACGACAACAAAAACAGCATTGAGGAAATTTCCAAAAGCAATCTGCATGTTCAGGAAAAAAAAGATAAAATGCGTGAAATAATGGACAAGATTGACGTAGAAATTTTAAAATTGTTATCCAAAGACCAGGCAGCCAAATATTTAAAAATGAAAGAAGATAGCGAAAAGAAAGCTATGACCAACTAAAGCACCAGCAAGCCCTGTTCCTTCAATGAATTGATGGACTTACTATACCAAAACAGTTCAAAATCTTCGAACCCCGAGTTTTCATAATCCGTTTTAATCTCCTGATAGGTGTACGTTTTCAGGTTTGAAACCGCGATTTTCTCCAATATAGCTCCCAACCATATTCCCTGTTCTTTTCCCACAGAAATGGCAAAAGCTTCTTTTTTAGTATGAAAATCAAGAGAAGCCATTTCCCATGAATTTCTTTTTTTAGATTTAGTATAGGTTGAAATCACAGGCCTGTTACCTAACCAAATCACTTTTGCCGTTGGTTTGGCGAAACTGTTTTCATCTTCATGTATGGCATTATAGATATAGTCGCCTGGAATTTTGGTTCGGGGTACTTTAAAATCAAACCAGTCCTGAAGCGGAAAATCAAAACAGATACCGTGCATATAGTTGAAGAGCGATTTCTTTAAGCCATAACTAAAGGCATCATGGTCTGTTCCTGTTTTATCAATATGTACAATATCGTTGTTAGCAAAGCTACCCAAAACTTCTGTCTCCTTTAGTACGCCAAATTTTTCAGGATACATTCCCACAGGACTATGAGCCGTCATCGCAAATTGGTGCCAAAAACCGGATTGCAAAACCCCCATTTCAAATAACTGGCGTACCATTTCCAGGGAGTCAATTGTTTCCTGGGCCGTTTGTGTTGGAAAACCATACATCAGATAAGCATGTACCATTATTCCCGCTTCCGTAAAATTTCGTGTCACCCGTGCAACCTGTGCTACAGTAACACCTTTTTGAATTAGCTCCAACAGCCTGTCTGAAGCTACTTCCAAACCGCCTGAAACAGCAATGCAGCCTGAGGCCTTTAACAAAAGGCACAAATCACGGGTAAAACTCTTTTCAAAACGGATATTCGTCCACCAGGTAACCGCCAATTTTCTGCGTAAAATTTCCAATGCAAGAGCCCGCATCAATGCCGGAGGTGCAGCTTCGTCAACAAAATGAAAACCATTCTGCCCTGTTTGCGCAATAAGCTCCTCCATTCTGTCGCAAAGTAACCTGGCCGCCACCGGCTCATATACTTTTATATAATCCAGTGAAATATCACAAAACGTACATTTACCCCAATAGCATCCATGCGCCATAGTAAGCTTATTCCAACGCCCGTCACTCCACATACGGTGCATGGGGTTGACAATTTCAATAACCGAAATATAACTATCTAAGAGCAGGTCTGAATAATCAGGTGTTCCCACTTCCGATTGCTTGTAATCTTTTTTGGAAGAATTATTCTTATAGGCAATTTTTCCGTCAACCAAAAGAAATGTCCTCTTCCATGAATCATATTCAGGATTTTCAATATTCAGAATAAGCTCTTCAATAGGAGCTTCGCCGTCATCGAGAGTGATATAATCGAAAAATTCCATCACCCTGATATCAGACAAAGAGCGTAATTCCGTGTTTGGAAATCCACCACCCATGGCAATCTTGGTATCGGGATACTGTTTTTTGATAAACTGGGCGCTTTTAAAGGCACTGTATAAATTTCCCGGAAAAGGAACTGAAAAGCAGACCAGCTTTGGTTGCAATTCTTTCATTTTCCTATCCAAATTTCCGAGTAATAGTCTATCAATATAAGTAGGCTCCCTATGCAGCATGTCGTAAAGCGCATCAAAAGAATTGGCAGAACGTCCCATTCTCTCTGCATAGCGGCTAAATCCAAAATTTTCATCGACACATTCAACGATAAAATCAGAAATATCTTCAAGGTAGAGAGTCGCCAAATGTTTAGCCTTGTCCTGAGTTCCCATAGTTCCGAAAGCCCAGTCCAATTCTTCAAGCTGTAAAAACCGGGAAGCTTCGGGAAGAAAATCTTCCTGACAAATCAGATGCGACAGGGTTGGGTTTTTGCCTTGCAGGAAAAGCATGACCGAATCGATTGTCTTAATATACTCCTCCCGTAATGCCAGAATCCGTTTTGCATTATCCGATTTATCCGTTGCTTTTTCAGCTTCCGAAAACAGGTCGGTTAATCCTTTTCTGGAAAATAATTCTAATATAACCTCAATGCCCAAATCAGCCTGAAAAGAAGAAATGTTCTTTGTGTTCAAAAAACCTTTAATATAGGCCGTTGCCGGATACGGTGTATTCAGCTGAGTAAAAGGTGGCGTAATTAGAAAAACGGTCGGATTCAAAACAGGTTATATTAAGTCGCAAAAATATTGCTTATTTATGAAAGTGCCTGTATAAAACGAAAAAACTCCCGTTTGGGAGTTTTATAAATTATTCTTTCGTGAAAAATTCATCCAGTGCTTCTTCGCGGATGGCCTGTTCTTCCTTATAGAGGTTTTTCAGGTATTTCTGCATACCAAAAAACATAATTATCAACAGGAACAGTATAGTAGCTAAATAGTATGCAGTACCCATACCTATGGAAATCATTCCGCCTCCCATTCCTTCTGCCATAGAAGTAACAGCATTCAGTTCATCGGAACTTTTGATTATCATTCCAAAAAAGAGCAATACTAAGAACCCAAGAGAAGAAATAACAATATGAAGCAGGCCTTTACGTCTGATTTTGACAAAACTGAAAATCAATCCTGCTATGGCCATAAAAAATGGAATCCCCATCATGACCATCATAACTATTCTGCTACTTTTTTCCTCAGCTGTTTCTTCAGGAAACAAACTCTCCTCTTTTATCGGATCTCCATCCTCATCAACGTCTAGGGAATCCAAATCGGTTTCAGCTGCACTAAACAAGTTTTTTCCTAATTGGTTTTCCATCATTCTAGAAAACTCATTTTTTTTCGTCTTTTCTTTTATATCCGTTCCTACTACATAATCAAAACCTGTAACAGAAACCAATTCTGTTGTGCCACATTTGATTGTTATAAAAGGAAAGAAAAAACAGATTAATATTACCGTGTAACTTGGAATAGGAAGTAAGTCAGAAATGATTTTAAGTGCTCTCATATAAGGTTTAATCTTTTATTTATATTTCCTTCCAAACTTAGCACTTCTTGTTAAATTTAAGAAATTTTTAAGCCGATTTTTTATACGTTTTTAGTATTCGGATAGTTTAACAAATGAAAAAAGATGTGAAAAAATTTTCTCACACAAACACAAAACTAGGGGAATTTATTGGAAACATAAAAACGTCATTCTTAAGCAGGAATATAAAAGGCCGCCCTATTTGGCAGCCTTTTTTAAAATTAATTTGATTTCTTTTTGGCTTTCATTTTTATCAATTCCATCTTACCCTTGATTCTTTTTTCAACATCCCGAATCACAGACTCAGAATCATAATGAATTGAATACAGCTTTGCATTTCTGATTTCTTTCATTGCTTTTTTGAATTTATGCTGTACTTCAAAAAGTATGGCCTTCTTTACAAAAATATCGGCTTTACTTATGCCTTTGATTGTAAGTGCAAAATCAATTAATCGCATCGCTTCTTCATAATCTTCATTTAAGATAAGCGTCTGTATATAATAAGGATAAACCTCAAGTGCATGAATATTAATTGTAAAAGCCTCTTCAAAATAATTTTTAGCGGCTTCATAATTCAGCAATTGCTCCGCCTGGATTCTTCCATAAAGACAAAGCACCATTGTATTTTTAGCATCATAGGAAAAAGCGTAATCCAATGACTCAATGGTTTCTTCGAGTGAATAGGGATAGCTATCTAAAGCCTGAAATACATATTTATCAATTGTTTTCATTTCTTAAATCTGTTTTTAATTTTCTGCGGGTTCCTTTATAGCTTTTCTCAATTTTATTCTTCTTGAAATCGGTTCCGGCAAATACCCTTATCGGGTTTCCGCGTTGTATATTCAGTTGGTTTTCCCATTGTTTGCCTACCTGTTCCTTGAGCTGCTGCAAATTTTCGCTTTCTAGTTTTTTAAATAATCTTTCTGTTGCCAGTTTTTTGTTTTGGTGCTGTGACCGGCTGTCCATCGCAACCGCAGTAATTCCTGTTGGCAAATGTGTCGCCCTGACAGCAGAACTCACCTTGTTCACATGTTGTCCACCGGCTCCTGAACTTCTCATTGCCTGATATTGGATTTCGTTTTCTGAAATCGTCTGGCTTTTTTGGTTTTCGATTTCAAAAATCCCAATAAACCAGTTTTTACGCTTGTGCATCTTCCTGAACTGGCTTTGGCCTATCCATTGGATAGTTCCAACCCAGGAGGCTACAAACATTGACACGTCTTTTCCTTTTACAGAAACTGTAGCGGTTTCAACTGTTCCATTTTCAGAACCTGCCTGGCGTTGCAATAAAACAGCTTCAAGCTGTAGCTCCTGTGCTTCTGCCAACACTTTTTTAAGCACCTGGGCAACTACCCAAGTGCATTCTGCAGGCCCACGGCCCGCTGTTATCTGAATTATCTTTTCCATTTTTTTACTTTTTTATCGGTCCATCCTGACAATTTTTGGAGTGAAAGTTCCCAGTATTTCTACCAACTCGCTTTGGTTTTCCATTACTTTCGTAATGTCTTTGTAAGCCATAGGAGCTTCGTCAATATTGCCACCAATAAGTGTAACTTCATTTGCTTTCAGCACTCTGTTGATTTCGCTTTGTGTGAAAGTACCTTTGCACTTTGCCCTTGAAAACAATCTCCCGGCTCCATGTGAAGCTGAATTTAAGCTTTCAGCATTTCCTTTTCCTCTCACAATATAGCCCGGTACTGTCATTGAACCCGGAATAATCCCCAATTGTCCTTCTGCAGCCGGAGTCGCCCCTTTTCTATGGACAATGCACTCCTTGCCATCTACCATCTCCTTCCATGCAAAATTGTGATGGTTTTCAATGGTTACTACCACTCTTTTTCCGAGTATTTTGGCAATTCTTCTGTGAATATCGTCATGGCAGGCTTTGGCATAATCACCCGCCAGATTCATTGCGAGCCAATATTCCTGTCCGTCATGCGTATTGAGGTCAAGCCAGGCCAAATGCTGTACATTCCTAGGCAACGGGCATTGTTTTGTTGCCAGATAGGTATAATGCTTTGCAATATTGGCTCCTAATCCGCGCGAACCGCTATGAGAAAGAACAGCAAAGTACTCGCCTGCTTCTATTTTCCATTCGCGTAGCGGATTATTAATTTTGACGATTCCAAATTCCACAAAATGGTTGCCTCCTCCTGACGTACCAAGCTGTTTGTAAGCCTTATCCAAAAGACGTTTTAACAGGGGAATGTCCTGAAACTCTTTTCTGTAAAACACTTCATGGTCTGCCTTAATTGCATGTGTCTCATACATCCCGAATTTGGTATGGTCTTTCAATATGGCCTGTAGCTGGTCGTCTTTCCCTTTTAGGAATGATGCCGGAAGGTCAAAAACAGAAAGGCTCATACGGCAACCAATATCGACACCAACTCCGTATGGAATCACAGCATTGTCTGTTGCCAAAACGCCTCCAATTGGCAAACCATATCCCGAATGTGCATCAGGCATTAAGGCTCCTGCTATTGAAATTGGCAGTTTGAGCGAGTCATACAATTGAAACTTGGCCTGTTCATCGATTTCATTTTCTCCAAAAATCGTAAAGGGAGCCCTTGTTGTTTTCAATTGATGCATTCTTACTTGCACGGGATTAACCAGACCTTCAGCCACTTTTCCCCATGTTCCATGTCCGTTGAATTTTTCCGGATGCAGCAAAACCTCTTTCGCTTCTGCCAGAATGGATTCCTTTTTTTCTCTTTTTCTATATCTGTTTATTTGCCCAAGGGCGATATTTATTGAATTATTTTTTGGAAAGCCCAATTTAATCAGGTCTTTTCCAGATAATTTATTTCCCATAAATTTTATTAATTGTAATTATTCTGTGCAGACTTACGTGAATTCCAAATACTATGGAAATGAAACATAAGCATGCCAAATCTTTTATCCTTTCGGGATAAATAATGGAACTATTTTTCGGGAAAATTTTGAAGTGTCTAGAATAAAAAAAGCCCGAATCTAAAATGCTTCGGGCTTTTTTATATATCTAAAAAATAATTTCTAAGATTGAAATAAGCCACGAAGACGCACAGCACCAAATCCTGTTGGTGAGTAGCTTTGAAATGATAATGCCAATACAGTCATTTTTCTTCGTTTTAAAAGTGTTATTAATTTTTCGAGTGCAAATATTTAGAATATTTTTTGAATTATGCAAATTTTTTTAAAGTTTCTGAGGTGCTAAGGTGCTGAGGTGCTAAGGTGCTAAGGTGCTAAGGTGCTAAGGTGCTAAGGTGCTAAGGTGCTAAGGTGCTAAGGTGCTAAGGTGCTAAGGTGCTAAGGTGCTAAGGTGAAATTTCGCAAAGAAAATTTAGATGTACAATGAAAAACTTTATTTTTTATTTTTTGTTTTCAACCAAAACTCCACTCTAACTATTTATCTTTTTCACTTTAACTCCGGCATTTCCCAACTATCCACTACCCTCTATCGACTATCCACTATAGGCTATCGACTATCCACTATCAACTATCTTAAAGCCTTTGTTAAACTACTTATTCATGCAGTAATTTTATTTATTTTTACAAAAAAATTCCAACTATGCCAACCGACTGTATCAGCTATCAAGAATCTGGTTACTTTACTTCCTTAATCAACGATTATTTAAATCAAAAATCAGACCTACAGTCGCTTTATCATCGGTTTCCTTCTTTAGAAAATTTTGAGAAACAACTTCTTGAAAAGGAGAAAAATTTCAATTCGGATATTGTAAAGCGTAAAACTTTAGTTTCTATTTTGGAAAAACAATATTCCGGACTCTCTGTTTCCGACCTGACAAAATGGAACATTCTGGCTTTGGAAAACCCAAAAACATTTACGGTAACGACCGGACACCAGCTCAATCTTTTTACCGGACCATTATATTTTTTGTATAAGATTGTTTCTACTATCAACCTTACCAAACAATTAAAATTAAAATATCCCGAATACAATTTCGTACCGGTTTATTGGATGGCTACCGAAGACCATGACTTTGAAGAAATCAATTATTTCAACCTGCATGGAAAAAAAGTGCGTTGGAATACGGAAAGCGGTGGGCCTGTTGGACGGCTTTCAACTAAAGGACTTGAAGAAGTTTTTGAAGTTTTTTCATTGGAATTGGGCATCGGAAAAAATGCTGAATATTTAAAAAAACTATTCGAAGAATCGTATGTCCGCCACAATAATCTTGCAGATGCAACCCGATTTTTAGCCAATGAATTATTCGGAAAAACCGGATTGGTCATTCTGGATGCCGATTCTAAAGAGCTCAAAAAGCATTTTGCTCCTTATGTTAAAGAAGAACTCTTAAACCAGACAGCTCATAAAAAGGTTCTGGAAACATCTGAAAAGCTAAAAAATTACAACATACAGGTCAATCCGCGTGAAATCAACCTCTTTTATATTGAAGATGATTTTCGTGAACGCATTATTCTGCAAAACGGTTTCTATTATGTGAACAATACCGAATTAAAGTTTACAGAAGCAGAAATCCTGGAATTGCTAAAAAACCATCCTGAAAAATTCAGCCCTAACGTTATCATGCGTCCTTTGTATCAGGAAGTCATTCTTCCTAATCTTTGCTACATAGGAGGAGGCGGTGAATTAGCCTATTGGCTGGAATTGAAATCATACTTTGAAGCAGCAAATGTTACTTTTCCTATACTACTCCTAAGAAACTCTGTTTTATTGGCTACAGAAAAACAAGTCAAAAAAGCCGATAAGCTTAACCTGTCCTGGAAAGACTTATTTTCAAAACAGCAGGAGTTAATGAATTTCAAGGTAAAAACTTTTTCTGAGTTTCCAATTGATTTTACAGCACAAAAAGATTTTTTAAGACAACAGTTTGAGAGCCTTAACAAGATAGCCGAACAAACAGATAAGTCTTTTACAGGCGCGGTTAAAGCACAGGAAGTCAAACAGATTAAAGGTTTGGAAAATCTGGAGAAACGACTGCTAAAAGCTGAAAAGAAAAAACACCAGGAAGAATTGGAACGGATTTCAGATTTGCAAAATGAACTATTTCCAAACCAGAGCTTACAGGAAAGAATTGTAAATTTTTCTGAATTCTATTTAGGTTATGGCGAAGTTCTTTTATATAAATTATTCGAAGAATTGCACCCTCTGGAACAGGAATTCAAAATCGTCATTCTTTAGTTGGGTATCATACAAACCGAATACAAAATTTTCTGTTGCTAATTCTTGCGATTGTTTTTCGTTTTCTGTCAAAAACACTACTTTTGCGCCAAATCTAAACAAAAAATATAATGGCAACGAATAGAACATTCACAATGATTAAGCCAGATGCGGTTGAAAACGGACACATCGGTGGAATTTTGAACATGATTACTGAAGGTGGTTTTAAAATTGTTTCTTTGAAATTGACTCAATTGACTGTAGCTGATGCTCAGCAATTTTATGCAATTCACAGCGCAAGACCTTTCTTTGGAGAATTGGTTGAGTTCATGACAAGAGGTCCGATTGTAGCGGCAATTTTAGAAAAAGAAAATGCTGTTGAAGATTTCAGAACACTTATTGGTGCTACGAATCCTGCAGATGCTGCTGAAGGAACTATCCGTAAGAAATATGCAAAATCAATTGGAGAGAATGCGGTTCACGGTTCTGATAGCGATGAAAACGCTGCTATTGAAGGTGCTTTTCACTTTTCAGGAAGAGAGCAGTTTTAATCAAAATACAATAAAAAAATCCGTTTCAAATTGAAACGGATTTTTTTATGTTTTTAATTTACAAAACCTATCTAAAAACAATCTCCCTTACGATATCGCGACGGAATTCCTCGTTTATCATCTTTATGATTTTTTCTTTTCCATAGCTTAATTCCTGACGCAATACAGCCGAAGTAAGTTCTACATACAACGTATTGTTTCTTAAAACCACATCTTTAGTATAACTGTTCACACCATTTCCCATTAGCGAAATCCATGCTTCTTTTACGGCAATACGGTCAATTCCGGGTTGCAGTTTGTTTGCTTCTATGATGTGTTTCAGGACATCGCCTACTGAATTTTCATTATTTAGCCTCTTTGCCATCTAGCAGGTTTATTGGGGTTGCTCTTTTATATTGGTATTCTATTTTTTGTGGGTTGACAATCGTCATCTGGTTTTCAGAAACTGACTTCAGTTCTTCTTCCCATTTTGCATAGTCAGTTTTATAATCTAAATATACTTTACCGTTTTTTTCTACAATTTCAACCGCTTCGGAAGTATCATCTGTCAAAAATTTTCCATCCAATTGTGGACTCACTTTTTTACGGAACCCTTTGTAATTGTTCCCGATTTCAAAAAAGTCATAGGTTGTATTGATTTTATAATCTTTTTCTGAACCGTCAGCCAAAATTACCTTTTCAATTTCCCAATAGCCATTTAATTTTTTGGCATCTTCTTTTGATACGTTCTGGTTGCAAGCTATGGTAACTACTGCGGCAAACAGCAATAAAACTCCTTTTTTCATTTCATTATTTTAAAAAATAAAATTACCACTATTTGCTATGATAAAAAAGTTTCCGGCTTTAAACTATTTGGTATTTTTAAAGTCTATATATAATAAATCCTGTCCTTATGAAAAAAATAGGTTATTCTTTGCTCTTTATTTTAGCTTTAATCAGCTGTAGTTCTGAAAGTGACAGTTCTAGTTCTAATCCTCCGGAATCTACAATCTACTTTCCTCCTTTGGAAGAAAGCGCTTTGTGGGAGACAAAATCATTGAGTTCATTAGGATGGAATGAAAATGCAGTTACTCCGCTCCTTTCCTATTTGGAAGAAAAGCACACCAAAGGCTTTATTATTTTGGTCGACGGCAAGATAGTCATGGAAAATTATTTTAATGGCCATTCTGCCACATCCAATTGGTATTGGGCAAGTGCTGGAAAAACATTAACGGCAACCATGGTTGGAATTGCAGAACAGGAAGGCCATCTGAATAGTAATGGTAGGGTTTCAGATTATCTGGGCCAGGGATGGACAAGCCTTCCCGTTACGAAAGAAAACCTGATTACAAACAAACATCTGCTTACTATGACCTCCGGGCTTGAAGACATTGACAATGGTGACTGTGTGGAACCTGATTGTCTTACCTACAAGGCAGATGCAGGAACACGGTGGGCTTATCATAACGTTTATGTAAAACTGCAAGACGTTGTAGCTTCAGCCGTTTCAACGACCTACAGTAATTATTTCAACACAAAACTAAGAAACAAAATAGGAATGAATGGCGCCTGGATTCAATCAGGAAACAATAGCGTATATTGGAGCACTACCCGAAGCATGGCCCGTTTTGGCCTCCTTATGCTCAATAAAGGAAAATGGAATAATGAAGTAATAGTAAATGAAAGTTATTGTACTGCTGCGACAAATACGTCTCAAAACATTAATTTGGGATATGGTTATTTATGGTGGCTAAACGGAAAGTCAAGTTATCATTTACCACAAACACAAATACAGTTTCCGGGAAGCATAATTCCGGAAGGTCCAAATGATATGTTTATGGCGCTGGGTAAAAATGACCAGAAAATTTATGTAATTCCCAGCCGAAAGATGGTAATTGTACGAATGGGCGAGGCAGCTGACAACGTCAATTTAGCTTTATCCGATTTCGATGAAGTTTTATGGAAAAAAATAAATGCGCTGATTAATTAGCGCATTTATTTTTATTTCTTCTTGGCAGTGACTTTTCTTGCCTTACCTTTTCTTTGCTTTATAAAATTTCGAGCAGCCATAAAAAATGAAGCCCAACCCAAAATGACAAATACATAATACACTATTTGTACTTTACCTTCAAAAAAAGTTGAAATGAAAATCAGGAGTACAAATAAAATATACAGATGAAGCGGTTTTACATTATGTATCGAAAAGGCCATTAAAAATTATTAGTTAAATGTGTATTTAAGATTTAAACCCATTCTGGAAAACTTAGTGGTATCATCTGTCAATAAGTTTCTGTTGGTATCTGTTTTAAGAGTAAGGCTGATTTGATTGTTGTATGTATATCCAATACCGAAATTAAAATAGGCATTCGTTTTTGTAGCATACGCTGACTTTAGTTCAACATTTTCTGCCCCTCCGGTAGCCTCTGGAAAAGTAACAGTATATATAATGTCGTCAAATGGCGTATTTACACCTACTGCTCCTTCAATAAAAATTTTATTTTTATTATTTAAAATAAAATTGTATCGGGCACCAGCATTTACATTAATGAAACTGGATTCCAGTAAAAAATTATTTTCTTGTCTGGCTGTACCTGTCAAATGGTTGCTATATCGTGACCTTCCTGAATAGCTCTCATACTCTGCACGAATAAAAACTTCGGTCTTCTCAGAAGGAAAAACCAATGCAATTTCTCCACCAAATCCAATAGTAGTTTTTGTTTCCTTTTCAGATTCACCTCCAGAAAATTCAACTGCAAAACTAGATTGGTAAAGACCTACCAAAGCACTATATTTAATTTTTGGCTTCTTTGCGGATTTATTTTCATATACTTGAGCATCTTGTTTTTTACACTCATTGTATTTTCCAAATATTTTAATAAAATCTTCTTTTCTATATTTTAAATTAAGGAAATCACCTATCTGCAAAGTTTCACACTTTAGAATGTTATTTAATTGATTTCTAAAATAGTTATTCTCTTTTTGGGAACTATTATCTTCTGAATATCTTTTATAAATAAATTGTACTATTTCATTTGAACCTTTGATTTCATAAAAAAACTTTGTTCTTCCTTTATCAGAATAAGAATATAAATTTATGTCACCACCTTCTCCAATAACATTCAGAAACAACTCTTCACTTACCAATGTAGGTTCTTTTAAAGTAGAAATTTCAGTAAACATTTTATCATGTTTAACGTTTCTTCTCACGAACTTATAATCATTACCAATACCATATTCCACTATATTATTATCAATACTTTGATAAGCTCCATTTTCTGATAGTTTGTATCGTATTGCAGTATTATCAGAAAAGTCCGTTTCCTTAAAAAGAACTTCAGTCTTTTTATTGTTTCTATCAATCAGATATCCTTTTTGAGTATTTTGGGCTGAGACACAAAAGAAAGACAAAAGGCTTAAAAAAGCCAAATAATGGTTTAATTTCATGTTAAGTTTGTTAAGTTGTTAAAGTGCTTGTAATAATTGGAATTTATTTAAAGAAAGAATCTACAAATTCTATTTTGTTAAATACCTGGAGGTCTTCAATACCTTCTCCAACCCCTATGTATTTTACCGGAATCTGGAACTGGTCAGAAATTCCAATAACAACACCGCCTTTTGCAGTTCCGTCTAATTTAGTTACCGCTAGGGCAGAAACCTCTGTTGCCGCCGTAAACTGTTTGGCCTGCTCAAAAGCATTTTGCCCGGTAGAGCCGTCAAGTACTAAAAGTACATCGTGGGGAGCATCGGCTACTACTTTCTGCATAACGCGTTTTACTTTGGTCAATTCGTTCATCAAATTCACCTTATTGTGCAGACGTCCTGCGGTATCTATAATGACAACATCGGCATTTTGGGCTACTGCCGACTGTAATGTGTCAAATGCTACGGAAGCCGGGTCGCTTCCCATTTGTTGTTTTACGATTGGAACACCAACCCTGTCTGCCCAGATTTGCAATTGGTCTATTGCTGCTGCTCTAAAGGTATCTGCCGCACCAAGAACCACCTTATATCCTGCTTTGTTGAATTGGTAAGCCAATTTTCCAATGGTTGTTGTTTTTCCTACTCCATTTACGCCAACTACCATCAAAACATATGGTTTTTTGTCTTTAGGAATTTCAAATTCGGTAGCTTCTCCTGAGTTGGTTTCAGACAATAGTCCTGCAATTTCTTCACGAAGAATCTGGTTTAGTTCATCCGTACCCAGGTATTTGTCATTAGCAACACGTTCTTCGATACGTTCGATAATTTTCAAGGTTGTATTTACGCCAACATCCGATGAAACCAGAACTTCTTCCAGATTGTCCAAAACCTCATCGTCTACTTTTGATTTACCGGCTACGGCTTTAGTAAGCTTTGAAAAGAAAGATGTTTTTGTTTTTTCAAGCCCTTTGTCGAGGCTTTCTTTTTTTTCTGATGAAAATATTTTTTTAAAAAAACTCATTTTGTGATTCGGTTAGATTTTTTTCGGATTATTAGATAAAGTTTTCCTAACGGTCCAAAAATTCAAGAAAATAACCCAACGGCATACTTTCTTTAAATTTTGAACAAATATAAAAATAAAAAAGCTACTTCCGAATGAAAGTAGCTTTTCTATATAATGTCTAAACGATTATTTCTTTTTCAAAAAATCATCAACTAATTCAGGAGCCATAACGCTTTCAACAAAAGTGTATGCACCAGTTTTAGGAGATTTTACCATTTTGATAGCTTTTGTTAATCTCTTAGAAGCTGTCTGTAACGTTGCTACGGTTTTCTTTGCCATGACTAATAATTATTTAATTTCTTTATGAACAGTTACTCTCTTCAGGATTGGATTGAATTTTTTAATCTCTAATCTGTCCGGAGTATTCTTTTTGTTCTTTGTTGTTATGTATCTTGATGTACCTGGCTGACCACTAGTTTTGTGCTCTGTACATTCTAAAATTACCTGGATTCTATTACCTTTCTTTGCCATCTTGCTATATATTTAGAGGAAGGATTATTATTTAATAAATCCGTTAGCTTTAGCTTCTTTCAAAACTGCAGCAATTCCGTTTTTGTTAATAGTTTTTATTGTAGATGCAGCTACTCTAAGAGTAATCCATCTATCTTCTTCAGGAAGATAAAAACGTTTCTTAACTAAGTTTACAGAAAATTTTCTCTTAGTCTTGTTCATCGCGTGGGAAACATTATTTCCAACCATCGCTCTTTTACCTGTAAGGTCACAAACTCTTGACATTATGCTTATCTTTTATCGTTATTCAAAATCAGGGTGCAAAGAAACAAAAAAGAAACTGTATTTACAAAACATTCTACTTCTTTTTTTTAAAATCTTTTTCGATTCCATATACAGCCTGCAAAAGGCAAAAATCCTGTATTTCAAATTATAGATTTTATTTATTTCGGATGTATTCTGTTAGATCATCTACGTTTGTACTGAACGAAAATATATCATTCAGTCTGAAATAATTTTTCTTTTCTGTACAATAATCATAGGCAAACTTAACAAAATCTAATTTGTTTTCTTCAAAACTGATCGTATTAGCGATTTGTTTTATTTGATTTACATCCAAGCAATTTGCAGAAACAATCTGTTTAGCCACTTTTAGCTTGGTTTCGTCAAAACCTTGTTTCTTTACAGATGTCAGGGCACTATTAAAGTCAGTTGAACCCATCGGATATTTATTGTTGCATCCTTTTAGCGGTGGGGCATAATTAACCTGTGGCTGACCATGCGTTACTGTTCTAGTGGTTGTTTCTGTATAAATGCCATTTGGCTCTTTTATATTGATATTCACACCTACTCCCCCAACATTTACTCCCACTCCCATTCCGGTATTACCAACAGTGGTTGTGGTTGTAGTTTGTGATACCGTACTCACAGGCTGTGGAGCACCATAATGCACTACATGAACATTTTGTGGAGCCCTATATTGGCGGTCTACCGGAATTTCAGAGAAAAAATTAAGTTTTAGTTTGTTCTTGTTGTTTTTATCTCTCTTTATCTTATAGGTAACATCCATGTATTCTCCGTCTATATCAGCAATCGCAAGATTCTTTTTTGTTATTTCAACAAGCGATTTATCCTCAAAAAGTATTTTGGCATTATAATATGGCTGGTTGAGTTCTTCAACACGGATATTTGTTTGCGGGATGTCATTTTGCAACTCTCCATTCAATACCAGAAAGAAGCGATCTCCGTCTTCTGAAAAAATAGTCAAATTTCCAGTTGGAGCCTGGGCGAAAGCAAATGCTGTGGTTAAAGCTGCAGCAATAGCAAAGTAAAGTTTTCTCATAAAAAATAATTAATTTTTTTTAATATGTTAAAAAAGGGGGATTAAAAAATTATTTGCGGGCGAAAATATAAATTTCCAAGAAAAGACCAAAAACGATGCCAAAAAAATGAGATAATCTTATCTGATTTTCAAAATTTCATTTTGAAGCATACCAAAAGCCTTATTTACAGTTCTGTCAATGACTTTTTCCCTAGGTTGACCAAAATTAAATTCTTCACAAATTATATTATCCGGAGCCGGATAAGGGGTTGCAAGAGCAATAAAAACAGTACCCAATTCTGCCGGAGAATCCCCTTTTTCAGGACCTGCATTTCCAGTAGTAGCAATAGCATAATCTGTTTTCAGCAGTTTCTGAACACCTAATGCCATTTCAATCGCCACTTCACGGCTTACGACTGAATAGGTATCAATAAGCGCCTGAGGGACTTTGAGTACTTCTGCTTTGACTTCTGTAGCATAGCTCACAATACTTCCTTTGAAATAAGACGATGAACCCGGGATTGAAGTCATCAATTGCGCAATTTTCCCACCAGTACAACTTTCAGCGGTAGAGATTGTCATTTTATTTTTAGTCAGCAGTCTGCCCAGAATCACCTCTAAGGTTTCATTCTCATCATACCCTACAATAATATCTCCAATGATTTTTGATAGCGAATCTGTATTTTCCTCTATCGCTTTTTGTAGCAGCTGCTCATTTGTTCCACGTGCAGACATTCTCAATCTCACCCTTCCCGGACTTGGCAGATAGGCAAGCTTTATAAATTCAGGAAGATTGTTCTCCCAGTTTTCAATCCTTTCGGCAACAAGACTTTCCCCTTGTCCGTAGGTAAGGATTGTTTTATGGATGATAAATGGTCGTTTGTATTCTTCGATTACCTTTGGCACTACCCCATTCTCTATAAGGTGCTGCATCTCATAAGGCACTCCCGGTAAAGAAACAAAAACAGTATTTTCTTTTTTAAGCCACATTCCGGGCGCCGTCCCAACCTTATTAAATAATACTTCGGCTTTTGACGGAACAAGGGCCTGGTCTTTATTCATCTGTGAAATAGGGCGTTTATAAAAACCTTCTATCAGTTCCGTTACATGAGCAAGAACTTTTTCGTCCACAATTAATTGGTCTTCAAAATACTCGCACAGTGTTTTTTTAGTGACATCGTCTTTGGTTGGCCCCAAACCTCCGGTCAGGATAACCAAATCCACCTGATTCTGAAGACGCTTAAGCGTTTCCAGTATATGTTCCCTGCTATCACTGATAGAAATGACTTCGTGAATGTCAATCCCTATTTTATCTAATGATTTTGCAATAAAAGCAGAATTGGTATCGATGATTTGCCCAATAAGGATTTCATCTCCTATAGTTACTACGGTTGCTTTCACGGATTTTGATTTTTGAAGCTTACAGCCAGAATTACAAGTTAAAGTCTTTCTTGATTTCCTTTACTGCTTTTTCGACTTTGTCGGCAATACTTTTATAAGTATCCTTGATTTCTTTTTTCTTCCCTTCACGTTTCGTCCAGTCTTCCACAAGAAGAATTTCTTCAAAAGCTACGGTCATTCCCAACAAGTCCAGAGTAGGTTTAATCTTATGGGCAAATCCGTAGGCCAGCTTATAGTCTTTTTCTTTTATTCCTTTTTTTACATTTTTCAGGTCGGCCGGAACTTCAGTCACGAAAAGATTTATGATATCCTGAACGAATTCGCTGTCGTTATCTGAAATCTCGTAGACTTTTGCCAGATTATAGTGTATCGCCATTATTTTACCTGTATTCTAAATAATTTATGCCCTTCTAAATATCCTTCAAGAATATCGTCCGGATTGACTTTTGCGACTCCTTCCGGAGTACCTGTAAATATGATATCCCCTATTTTTAATGTAAAGTATTGTGAAACATAGGAAATCAATTCGTCAATTTTCCAAAGCATCTGATTTGTATTTCCGGTTTGGGCTGGTTTTCCGTTATTGGTCAATTCAAATGTAAGATTTTCTAGTGAATTGAATTGAGATTTTGGCAAAAATTCTCCAATCACGGCCGAACCATCAAATGCCTTTGCTTTTTCCCAGGGAAGCCCTTTTTCTTTAAGCGCAGACTGAACATCACGAGCTGTAAAATCAATCCCTAATCCAATTTCGTCATAATATTTATGAGCAAATTTAGGCTCAATATATTTGCCAACTCTATTTATTCTCACAAGAATTTCGACTTCATGATGGATATCACTGCTAAATTCCGGTATAAAAAAAGGAAAGTTTTTTGGCAATATAGCGGTATCCGGTTTAAGAAAAATCACCGGCTCCGCAGGTCTTTCATTTTGTAATTCTTCTATATGCTTGGCGTAATTTCTTCCAACACAGATTATTTTCATAAGTCCTATATTGTTTTCGGCATTTAAATGTTAGTTCAATTTATTATTCAGTTTTCTTAGCTTTATTGCCGTCAGTACTTTTTTAGTATATAACGGGAAGTCAGCATTTTGTATCCAACCGAAATAACCGGGTTCAGCCTCAAGAACTTTTTCAACTTTGGCACCTTTGTGTTTCCCGAACGTAAAAATCTCTTCATTATCCTTATCCAGAGCAATGAATCCCGCAAAATCAACCGATTTTTTTCTGGTAGTATATTCCGAAAGAGACTTCATATCTTTTGGCAGGTCTTCATAGCGCTCCAATTGTGCCTTTAGGATTTCATAAGTAGCAAGGGTATCCGCTTCTGCAGAGTGAGCATTTTCCAGACTTAGTCCACAATAAAATTTATAAGCCGCACTTAAAGTTCTTTCTTCTTTTTTATGGAAAATAGTCTGGATATCAACAGCTACGCGATTTTTCATGTCAAAATCCAGCCCGGCTCTCAGCATTTCTTCTGCCAATAGAGGAATATCAAACCGGTCAGAGTTGAATCCGGCCAAATCAGAATCTTTTATCATATTGTGAATGGTGGCTGCCAATTCTTTAAAGACTGGCTCATTAGCTACCTTTTCATTTGTGATTCCATGAACGGCTGTTGTTTGTGGCGGAATTGGCATTTCCGGATTTACCAGCCATGTTCTGCTTTCTTTATTTCCGTTAGGATAAACTTTAAATATTGATATTTCTACAATCCTGTCTTTACAGATATCGATTCCTGTGGTTTCGAGGTCAAAAAAACAAATCGGCTTTGTTAGTTTAAGTTCCATTTTCTTGTTTTTATGGATTGCAAAGATAACTGTTTTTGTAATGAATTTTTGTTCTAAAATTTACTGTTTACAAAAGCAACAAAAATCAATTCTCTTATTTTCAATTTCTTATTTTCCAGTATATTCAAAATTTTGTGAAAAAAAACTACTCTTGCCATGTTTTTCATTAGATTTACTTCATACTTGCTGCAATTAACAGCTCTACCATGAAAATAAAAACAATCCTCGCATTTATCATTATTATTGTTAGCCCGTTTGCTTATTCACAAAACAAGGATTTGGAATGGATTAATGTGAATGCAATCCCTCTAGGGTCAGTCAAAAATTTTTCATTTTTGGATTCGGAATTAAACAACAACACAATTATAGGACTTGGCGAGGCTTCACACGGAACCCATGAATTCCATATACTAAAGACTGAAATCATCAAACATTTAATCACAAACAACAATTATAAGCTAATCGGTTTTGAACTTACACAGTTTAATATCATCTCAATCAACGACTATCTCCAAAAGGGAAACGGAAATCTGAAAATGCTGATGGAAAAACTCATGCTTTACAATACACAGGAAATTTTTAATCTTTTCCAATGGCTAAAAGAATACAATCAGAACCAGCCTGCAGACAAAAAAGTTATTCTTTTTGGATTTGACAGTGAAGATTTTTGGCACGACCCTCTTACAAGAGACAAAAACATGGCAGAAATAATTATTGAAGCACAAAAAAGCGATACATCAAAAGCAATTATCTGGGGTCATAATGTGCATATCGCAAAAGATAAAACAATGGCTGAAGTAGAAGCTATGGGTGGGTATTTAAAACAAAAACTGAAGGATAGATATTATGCCTTGGGATTTGACACCTATAAAGGAAACGTAAATGTGATTGCGGAAGGAAAAATTACAAAACATAGTTTTGAATCAGGTTCGGATACATTTTCCGGATTGTTCTCTAAAGTGAAATACAGCCAATTCTTTCTTTCTTTCAATCCAAATAAAGCAAATCCTTTTGCGCAAAACAAAAACAAAATCACCAATATCTATTCTGTATGGACAAATGACAGGGCACTGCCTATACTGCCAGGATCTGATTTTGATTCCATCATATTTGTTAGGGAGACTACAGCATCTTTAATTCTTGAATAAAGCAAACAAAACTTATCGCATAAAAAAACCTCTCGTTTGAGAGGTTTCTTTATATATAAATGAGTCAATTAAAAATCTCTATTGACATCAAAAGCTTCCAAATAATCTGCTACACGCTTTACAAAGCTTCCTCCCAAAGCACCGTCAACAACACGGTGGTCATAACTGTGAGAAAGGAACATTTTTTGACGGATTCCAATAAAGTCACCTTCAGGAGTTTCAATTACCGCCGGCACTTTACGGATAGCACCCAAAGCCAGGATACCCACTTGTGGCTGGTTGATGATTGGCGTTCCAAAAACGCTACCAAAAGTACCCACGTTAGTTACTGTATACGTTCCGCCTTGTGTATCGTCCGGTTTCAACTTGCCTGCTTTGGCTCTGTTTCCTAAATCATTAACTGCTTTTGCCATACCAACAAGGTTTAGCTGGTCTGCATTCTTGATTACCGGAACAATTAAGTTTCCATTTGGCAGGGCTGCCGCCATACCCAGATTGATATTTTTTCTCTTGATAATAAATTCCCCATCAACAGAAATGTTCATTCCAGGGAAATCCTTTAATGCTTTCGCAACAGCTTCCATGAAAATTGGCGTGAAAGTCAGCTTTTCGCCTTCTCTCTTCTCGAACGCATTTTTCACTTTGTCTCTCCATTTTACGATGTTGGTTACATCTACTTCAATGAACGACTGTACGTGAGCCGAAGTCTGTACAGATGCTACCATATAGCCGGAAATCAGCTTTCGCATTCTGTCCATTTCCACGATTTCATCACCTCCATTTACAGAAACAGGAACTGCCGCTGTTGCTTTTGGAGCCGGGCTTGACATCTGGGCAACAGGAGCCTGGGCCGGAACTTGCTGACTTACTGCTTTTGGTTCTTTTCTATTGGCAACATAGCCTAATATATCATCTTTGGTTACTCTTCCATCTTTTCCGGAGCCTTGAATTGATTCTAACTCGGCAACCGTCACCCCTTCTTCTTTGGCAATATTTTTTACCAATGGAGAAAAGAATTTATCTGAACCTGAAAAGTCTTGCGGAGCAGCAACGGTTTGCTGTGCAGTTTCTACTGTTTTTTCAATTTCAGCTACTGACGCCGGGGCTTCTTCTTTTGGTGCTTCTACCGCAACACCTCCAGAAACTTCAATATAAGCAATTGTCTGACCTACTTTTACAACATCATCAACGTTAAAAAGAATTTCAGACAAAACTCCAGAGACCTCAGAAGGCACTTCTGAATCTACTTTATCGGTAGCAATTTCCAATACCGCTTCGTCAGCTTCGATTGGGTCGCCTACTTTTTTTAGCCAGTTGGTAATTGTTGCTTCTGCAACGCTTTCTCCCATTTTTGGAAGTTTCAATTCAAATTTTGCCATATTGTTAACCTAATGGTGAATTTTTATTTTCTGCTTGCAAAATTAGTGATAATTTTCAGGTTATGCCATGAATTATATAATTTTACAAGACTTTTTTTAAACACATCTTTTTACATTCTACAGCTCCGGAATTTCCTGTTATACTCTTTAAAACAGGATAAACTCTCCCCGCTCATTATTGCTGTTACTTCCAATAATAAAGTTGGAACTTTGGGGCAGAATCTTAAATGTCAGATTTTTGTTTTTATACATTTCCATAATCGAAATGCATTCTTTAAACGTGAGATAATCAGCATCTAAAATCATTTCTACCGGATCCAGACCCGAAAACGTTTGCGAAAATACTGCTTTTTGGTTTTCAAATTTCTGGATTTGTATATTTTTTTTGAGCTTATTCTGTAATTTTTCCTTGACCGCAGAATTGTCTGAAATAAAAATATAGCTTTCCGGCCTGGATTTTTGTTTTGGCTTTCCCTGAAACGTCTTCATAAATGAAAAGAAAAGCGTCCCCAATTTCATAAACAACGAAAAAAATGGCGAAGCTTTAAGATTCTTTTCATAAAACAATTCCATTCCCTGTTGGAATCGCTTCATATAAGTTCCGTCTTTTACCGTACTTTCTCCTTTGTAATGGATGATACTGGTTTCAGGAAAATAATAATTCGACCTTCCATTCTTAAGCACGGTATAGGAAAAATCAATGTCTTCTCCATACATAAAATACCTCTCATCAAATCCGCCCACTTCATTATAAAGCGCTCTTTCCAAAACCATAAAAGCGCCTACCAAAACATCTGTTGTGCCTGTCTGGTTCTCTTGCAAATGACCTGCATAATAACGTCCCAGCCAATTGGAAGTTGGTGCCAGTTTATACAGCCCGAATATTTTCGTAAAAGAAATCCAGGGAGTTGGGATGCTTCTTTTGGATTCCGGCAAAAAATTACCCGTTCCGTCAATCAGCCTGCATCCTATTATTCCTAAATTCGCCTGACTTTGGGCAAAAGCCAAAATTTTAGTAAACGTATCTTCCGCAACAACTGTGTCGGGATTCAGAATACATACATATTTCCCTTTGGCTTTTTCTACGCCAATATTATTTCCTTTAGGGAAACCGACATTTTCCTTATTCTCAATTAAGATTACATCCGGAAAACGCTCTTTTACCATCCGGCAACTATCGTCCTGAGAATTATTATCTACCACAATAATTTCCGCATCGAGTCCGCGAATGGCTTCACGAACGCTCAACAGGCATTGTTCAAGAAAATAACGGACATTGTAGTTAAGGATGATAACGGATAACTGCATTGAGCAAATATAAGCAGTTTTTTAGATTGCTCCAATGGAAAGATACTCCCAAAGGCTGTTAACCACCCTTTTTATTTCATAAAAAAACGTTCTTTTATTTCTTTTTTGGTTTCCGGGTCGATACCATAGAAATCAATATATTCAACCTTTGGCTTTATGCTCTTTGATTCTTCCATAGAAAGATACATCCTGGCCAGTATCATTTTTTTACCATTTACAACCGTCTTTACCTGCGGTTTGTCTTTTGGGCCCAGCTCCAAATAAAGCTTCTTGTCCGGATAGGAAACCAAAGTGAATTCATAATGATTTTCTTTAAGCTTCCGTACATCTACTCCATAAGCCAATTTTCGCTGTATCTTGGTAAGTTCTTCTTTTACGCCACCTTTGGTGTAGGCTACTCTGTGGATTTTTATGGGTTCAGTATCATCAAACTTGCTGTCATCAAAATTAGCCTCATAAACAAATGTATTGTGGTTTTTGCTATGCTGAATATAAAATAAATGATTGTCTGTTATTGTGGGAGTGGGATAACCTTTCTGAGCCTGCATGCTTAACGAAACAAAAAGCAAAAACCATATTTTTTTCATTTCCAAATATTTAGGTTTCACGAATATAACAAAAGTTTTTCCAACCTTAAATAGCCGAACTACTTCTTTAACGCTATTTTCCCCGATTTATATAAATCCAATGCTCCTTTCAAAATGTCTTCAATCTTTTCAACCGGCAGGTCTTGATCGGGCTCGAATAGCAATATTTTAATCCGCGAACGATTTTCGACAACCAGTTCCGGATAATCCAAATATCTCCCTTCCATAAAACCAATATAAGGCTGCTTTTGTTTTTTATGTATCCACAAATAGCAAAGCATTTTTCCTTTATAACAAAAGAAAGGCATGCCATATTTCAACACACTGGTAATATCAGTATCCTGTGAAAGTATAATATCTTTCAGAGCTAACAGACAGCTTCGAAAAGGCTCCGGCTGTTTCAGATAAGAATTGTCGATTTCGTTTACTATATCCATAGTTTCCTGTTTTCCCATTGCTCTATAAATGTATCAAATTTGGAGATATGCTTTTCTTCGATTCATAGCTTTTGTTTTTTTAGCCACAGATTAAATGATTAAACAGATTAATCGCTAACGTTTACTCCGAATTGTTTTCTCTTTACGTCTTTGCTTGAAAATTAATTTCGCTTCTATTTTGGTTTTAAAAAGTTACTTTTGCAAAAAATTTCTACAGTGAATTACTTATCAGTCGAAAATATCTCAAAATCTTTTGGAGAGCGTACACTCTTCAAGGACATTTCATTTGGAATCAATAAGGACCAAAAAATTGCTTTTATTGCTAAAAATGGTACAGGCAAGACATCCATCATGAGAATTATCAATGGAGACGACGAGCCGGATACCGGACAGGTCATTATGCGAAAAGACATCAAGATGGCTTTCCTGTCACAAGACCACAATCTTCAGGACGAACTGACCATTGAAGAAAGTATTTTCGCATCTGATAATGAAGTTTTGGACGTAATTCACCAATATGAAAAAGCGTTAGAGAATCCCGAAGATGAAGAAGCTTACCAAAAAGCTTTTGACCGCATGGACCAATTCAACGCATGGGATTTTGAAACACAGTTTAAGCAAATACTGTTTAAGTTAAAACTGGAAAATTTTAAGCTGAAAGTTAAAAATCTTTCCGGAGGACAAAAAAAGCGTCTTTCATTGGCTATCGTCCTCATCAACCGTCCCGACCTGCTGATTCTGGACGAACCCACCAACCATCTAGATTTGGAAATGATTGAATGGCTGGAAAGTTATTTTGCCAAAGAAAACATTACCTTGTTTATGGTGACGCACGACCGTTTTTTTCTGGAACGCGTATGCAACGAAATCATAGAGCTTGACAATGGAAAGCTATACCAATATAAAGGCAATTATTCTTATTATCTGGCGAAGAAAGAAGAGCGGATTGCTTCCGAAAACTCAAGTATAGACAAGGCGCAAAACCTTTTCAAAAAAGAATTGGAATGGATGCGCAGGCAGCCCAAAGCCCGAACTACCAAATCCAAATCGCGTCAGGATGACTTTTATGTTATCAAACAAAAGGCTGAAAGTCGCCGTAAGGAAAACCAGGTTGAACTTGAAATCAACATGGAGCGTATGGGAAGCAAGATTATTGAACTCCATAAGGTCACAAAACATTTTGGAGACAAAATTATTCTGGACAATTTCAGCTTCGATTTCCAGCGTGGTGAACGAATCGGGATTATTGGTAAAAACGGAACAGGTAAATCATCTTTCCTGAATGTACTGACCGGAACTATTCCTTTAGATTCCGGAAAAGTAGTCGTAGGAGACACAATTAAGATAGGATATTACACACAAAGTGGGATTAATCCTAAACCCGGCCAGCGTGTAATCGATGTTATCAAGGAATTTGGCGAATATATTCCGTTAACAAAAGGCAAGATTATTTCGGCTTCACAATTGCTCGAACGTTTCCTTTTTGACAATAAAAAGCAATACGACTATGTAGAAAAATTGAGCGGTGGCGAGCTGAAACGGCTTTACCTTTGTACGGTATTGATTCAGAATCCGAACTTTTTAATTCTGGATGAGCCAACCAATGATTTGGATATCGTGACTTTAAACGTACTCGAAAGTTTCCTTCTGGATTATCCGGGTTGTTTGCTGGTTGTTTCGCACGACCGTTATTTTATGGATAAAATCGTAGACCATTTGTTTGTTTTCCGCGGCGAAGGCGTTATTGAAAATTTCCCGGGCAACTATTCTGATTTCCGTGCTTATGAAGATAGCGTTGAGCCCGTTAAAGAAGAAACCGTTAAAGAAAAAAACAATTGGAAACAGCAAAATGTTTCTTCCGGTCTTTCTTTTAACGAACAGAAAGAATATCAGAAAATTGAACGCGAAATCAAGGATCTGGAAATTGAGAAAGCAAAAATCGAACAGCTATTTTCTGATGGAAAGGTTGCCGATGCCGATATTGAGAAAAAAGCCAATGAGCTTCAGGGCATCATTCTAAAAATCGAAGCGAAAGAAGAACGTTGGTTTGAACTTTCTGCCAAGATGGAAGAATAATTAAAACAACATGCATCTTCTGAAATCATATCTGAAATTTCTATGGAATTCAAACAATTCCCACGGTGTGCATTCACCGTTTGTGTTTGATTTGCTCCGTAAATGCTTTTATGATAAAAATGAATATACAGAATATACTCTTTTAAAAAAATATCGCGAATCGTTACTGCAAAACAAAAACACGATTGAAGTTACTGATTTCGGAGCCGGTTCAAGAGTTTTCAAATCCAACACACGGGCGATAAACAAGATAGCTCAAAACGCGGGAATATCCGGAAAAGATGCCCGACTTTTGTTTCGGATTGTAAACTATTTCGAGCCTAAAACTATTTTGGAAATAGGCACCTCGCTTGGTCTGGCCACTTCTGCTTTGGCTTTTGGAAATCCAAAAGCACAAATCACAAGTTTAGAAGGTTGTCCTGAAACCGCAAAAATTGCCCGACAGCAATTTGATAAATTTGATTTGGGCATTGATTCTGTTGTCAGCAAATTTGAATCGTATTTGGAAACCGAAAAGTCAGACTCCTATGACTTCATTTATTTTGACGGAAATCATTCCAAAATAGCCACATTGCAGTATTTTGATTCACTATTATCAACCGCGCATAACGAAACTGTCTGGATTTTTGATGACATTCATTGGTCGGCAGATATGGAAGAAGCCTGGGAAATCATAAAAAAACACCCAAAGGTTACTGTCACAATTGACACATTCCAATGGGGTCTTGTTTTTTTTAGGAGAGAACAGGAGAAAGAACATTTCATACTTCGCACCTCAAATTCTTTTTTCCTGAACAGCATACTGGGCTTGCGTAAATTATGGGGCTTATTGCCTTAATTCCTTCGTAACGCCTTAATCAGTTCGCCTTTGGTCATTTTTGAACGGCCTTCGATTCCTACTTTTTTAGCTTCGGCATAGATTTCTTTTTTTGACTGGTCTTCATATTTTTTAGCATGGCCTCCTCTTTTTTCGGCACCTTTGCTGTTTGCTATCCGGGCAGACTTTTCTTTGCTATAACCTTTGTCACGCAATGCTTCATATTGGTCCTTATCTTTAATTTGCGGACCTGGGCTTTTGTTCGGCATGGTTTCTATTATTTATTGGTTAGACATTACATAAATTTACCAAATATTTAATTTTCAACCTGTTAATCGTCAGTTAAAGCTATCACAAATAAAAATGGCTGTTCTAAACGAACAGCCATACCTAACTCAAACCAATCTAAATGTGATTATTCCTTTGCTTTTTTATTTTCTTCTGCTTTCGCCCCCATTCTTTCCCATTTGAATTTTGGAGCAAATTTGAATTTCAACTCGGCAATTTTCAAATTGTCTTTAGAAGAAAGTCCTTCTTTTTCAACTTTATTCTTATGAGCATCCAAAGCCTCATACATTGCCTTTATTTCATCGAAATCTTCTCTTGAATACGTATCCTTATTTTTATCAAACTCATTGTAAAAATCATTATACACTCTCAGGATATTGTCCTTGTTTACCCATGAAAAATCCATGTCTTCGCCTATTTTTCCGGCTCCAAAATAAGCATCTCTCAACAACTGTTTTCTGTTGGCAGGATTTGCGGCCTGGGCTTCTTTTTCGGCTTGTGCTTCAGCCTCTAATTTTGATTTTAAACCGGCATATTTTGCTTTTGACTTTTCAAGTCTGGCTTCAGCATTTGCCTTGTCTTTCATTTCTGCAAGTGCAGCTTCGGCATCGGCTGTTTTCTGGTTATAAGAAACCTCTATCGATTGCCAGTTTGCTTTCGCATCGGCAACAGCAACATTGGTTACAGAATCTACATATTTCTCATAAGCATCTACTGTTTTTTCAGCCTGCTTTTCATTTTCGCTTTTACATGAGGCAAAAGCAACTGCAATAATTGCACTTCCTAAAAATAGATTAATCCTTTTCATAATTGGTGGTTTTAATTAAAAATTGGTTTACATAAATTTAGTTATAAAAAATTATTTACACATTTTTAGTTAAAATATTATGATTAATTTAATACAAAAGGTCAGAATTATTAATTTCGTCTTAAAATCTTAAAATGAATTCGCTTTTGCAAAAATTCATTACTTTTAGGGCTCAAATTAAAGCTATGTCATTAATCAAGATAACCAATATAAAAAGAGACTTTGTACTTGGAAATGAAATCATCCATGTTTTAAAAGGAATTGACCTTAACATCAATAAAGGAGAATATGTTGCGTTAATGGGACCTTCCGGTTCCGGAAAATCTACTTTAATGAATATTCTGGGCTGTCTTGATACTCCAACATCAGGGCAATATATTTTGAACGGAAAAGATGTAAGCCAGATGAGTGATGACAATCTGGCGGAAATCCGTAACAAGGAAATAGGATTTGTTTTCCAAACGTTCAACCTTCTGCCCCGAACAACTGCTCTTAATAATGTGGCCTTACCTATGATTTATGCCGGATACTCCAAATCGGAACGTTCTGCAAGGGCTGAAGAAGTCTTAAATCAGGTAGGATTAAAAGACAGGATGGACCATGAACCGAATCAGCTTTCGGGAGGGCAAAGACAGCGTGTTGCTGTGGCAAGAGCCTTAGTCAACAGACCATCTATTATCTTAGCGGATGAACCAACAGGAAATCTTGACAGTAAGACTTCTGTAGAAATCATGAATCTTTTCAATGAAATCCATGCCAATGGAAACACAGTAATTCTGGTTACTCACGAAGAAGATATTGCCGCCTATGCCCACAGAATCATACGACTTCGCGACGGCATCGTAGAAAGTGACAAACCAAACAAATAACTTTTCTTCAGTATGATTTGCAGTTCAGGTTATTGGACTGTGCTTTACAGAAATTTAAAAAATTGCAAAACAATGAAAGTATATACAAAAACCGGAGATAAGGGCACTACAGCCCTTTTTGGAGGCGACAGGGTTCCTAAACACCATATCCGAATCGAAAGTTATGGCACTGTCGATGAGCTTAATTCCTACATCGGGCTGATACGTGACCAGGAAATAAACAGCCACTATAAAGATATTTTAATTCGGATTCAGGACAGATTATTTACTGTTGGTGCCATTTTGGCTACACCGCCTGAAAAAGAAATTCTAAAAAACGGGAAACCAAGACTAAATATTCCAAAAATAACCGAGGCCGACATTGAATTGCTTGAAAATGAAATTGATGACATGGAAAGCGCTCTGCCACCCATGACGCATTTCGTACTGCCTGGCGGACATACAACCGTGTCATATTGTCACATTGCACGCTGTGTTTGCCGTCGTGCAGAACGACTTTCAGTCCATTTAAACGAGCAGGAACCTACAGATGAACTTGTAATTAAGTACTTAAACCGACTTTCTGACTACCTTTTTGTACTGGCACGAAAGTTGTCCTACGACCTTAAGGCCGATGAGGTAAAATGGATTCCTGAAAAGCAGTAATCCAAACGAGCTGAATCGAAACGTCAGAAGGCAATAGCGGTTAAAAAACAGGATAAAAATCCGAAACCGCATAATCCGGTCTGGAAGCCAGAAAAAACGTTCTTGACTTTTTTAAAATAAATACAATTTTACTTGACTATTTCAGTAAAAAAATTATTTTTGCATAAAACTATTAAATCGATATCAGATGTATTGGACATTAGAATTGGCATCCTATTTAAGTGATGCGCCGTGGCCTGCAACCAAAGACGAACTTATCGACTATGCTATTAGAGCTGGAGCACCCTTAGAAGTAGTGGAAAACCTTCAGTCCATAGAAGACGAAGGTGAAATCTACGAATCAATGGAAGAGATATGGCCTGACTATCCAACTGACGAAGATTATCTTTGGAACGAGGATGAGTATTAAAAATAATAAACACAATGAAAAAGTCTCAATAGAGGCTTTTTTTTTGCTTAAATTTGCAACATTTTATAAATAGAAATATAACAACCCATGAGTTTCATCAACAGCATATTAAAAGCTTTTGTAGGTGATAAATCGGAAAAGGATGTAAAAGCCATCATGCCGATTATCGCGAAGATAAAAGCACACGAAGAAACATTAGCTGCTCTTTCGCACGACGAATTAAGAGCAAAAACTATTTACTTCAAGGAGAGAATTAAGGAAGCACGAGCTGAGAAAGATGCAAAAATTGCCTCTTACAAACTCGAAGTAGAGAAAACACAGGACATTGATGCCAGAGAAGACATCTATGCTTCAATCGATACTTTGGAAAAAGAAGCTTACGATATTTCCGAAAAGACCTTGATGGAAATCCTTCCTGAAGCTTTTGCCGTTGTAAAAGAAACAGCCAGAAGATTTAAAGAGAATACGCATGTAACAGTAAAGGCAACACCAAAAGATCTGGAACTTTCTGCTACGAAAAGCTATATCACTATCGAAGGCGATAATGCAATATGGGCTAATAGCTGGAATGCCGCAGGAAAAGAAATTACCTGGGACATGATTCACTACGACGTTCAATTAATTGGAGGAGCCGTACTTCACCAGGGTAAGATTGCCGAAATGCAAACGGGTGAAGGTAAAACATTGGTTGCTACGCTTCCGTTATACCTGAATGCACTTACAGGAAATGGTGTTCACCTTGTAACCGTGAACGACTACCTTGCAAAACGTGATAGCGCATGGAAAGCGCCTCTTTTCGAATTCCACGGACTTACGGTAGAATGTATTGATAACTACCAGCCAAACTCTGAAGGAAGAAGAAAGGCTTATAATGCTGATATTACTTATGGAACAAATAACGAATTTGGTTTCGATTATTTGAGAGACAATATGGCTCATACTCCGGAAGAACTGGTACAGAGAAAACATAATTACGCAATTGTCGATGAGGTCGATTCGGTTTTGGTAGATGATGCCAGAACTCCGTTGATTATTTCAGGTCCGGTTCCTCAAGGTGACCGTCACGAGTTCAACGAGCTAAAGCCAAAAGTTGAAAATCTGGTAAACTTACAAAGACAGTTAGCAAACGGGTTTTTAGCAGAATCTAAAAAACAATTAAAAGAAGGCAATACTAAAGAAGCCGGGTTTTTATTACTAAGAGCTTACCGAAGCTTACCAAAAAATAAAGCTTTAATCAAGTTTTTGAGTGAAGAAGGGGTAAAACAACTGCTTCAAAAAACTGAAAACCACTACATGCAGGATAACAACCGCGAAATGCACAAGATTGATGAAGCTTTGTATTTCGTGATTGAAGAAAAAAACAATCAGGTTGAATTGACAGATAATGGAATCAAATTCCTTTCCGGAGACACTGACAATGATTTCTTCATTCTGCCAGACATCGGAACTGAAATTGCAAGAATCGAAAAAATGAATCTTGACAAAGATGCTGAAGCCGAAGAAAAAGAAAAACTTTTTCAGGATTTCAGCGTAAAAAGCGAGCGTATCCATACTTTAACGCAGCTTTTGAAAGCTTATACCCTTTTTGAAAAAGATACAGAATATGTTATCATCGACAACAAAGTATTGATTGTTGACGAACAGACCGGACGTATTATGGACGGACGTCGTTATTCTGACGGATTGCATCAGGCAATTGAAGCAAAAGAAAACGTAAAAATCGAAGCGGCTACCCAAACATTTGCTACCATTACATTACAGAACTACTTCAGGATGTACAGCAAACTGGCAGGTATGACCGGTACGGCAGTTACGGAAGCAGGCGAATTATGGGAAATCTACAAATTGGATGTTGTTGAAATCCCAACCAACAAGCCAATTGCCAGAAAAGATAAAGAAGATTTAATTTACAGAAGTACCCGTGAAAAATTCAATGCGGTAATTGAAGATGTTACCCAGCTTTCTGCTGCCGGAAGACCGGTATTGATTGGTACTACTTCTGTTGAAATATCAGAATTATTGAGCCGTATGCTCAAGATGAGAAACATTCCTCACAACGTACTTAACGCTAAAATGCACAAGCAGGAAGCGCAAATCGTTGAAGAAGCTGGTAAAGCCGGAGTTGTGACTATTGCTACCAACATGGCAGGTCGTGGAACGGATATCAAGCTTTCTCCAGAAGTAAAAGCAGCAGGTGGTTTAGCCATTGTTGGTACGGAGCGTCACGATTCGCGTCGTGTTGACCGTCAGTTGAGAGGTCGTGCCGGACGTCAGGGAGATGTGGGTAGCTCACAATTCTATGTTTCTCTTGAAGATAACCTGATGCGTTTATTCGGTTCAGAAAGAGTTGCTAAAGTTATGGACAGACTTGGTTTGAAAGAAGGCGAAGTAATTCAGCACTCTATGATGACAAAGTCTATCGAAAGAGCACAGAAAAAAGTAGAAGAAAACAACTTTGGTGTACGTAAGCGTCTTTTGGAATATGATGACGTTATGAACGCCCAACGTGAAGTAGTTTACAAGCGTCGTCGCCATGCTTTGCACGGAGAGCGTCTGAAAGTGGATATTGCCAACATGATGTATGACACTTGCGAAGTGATTGTTGAGGCGAACAAAGCGTCCAATGATTTCAAAAACTTCGAATTCGAATTGATTCGCTATTTCTCTATTACCTCTCCGGTAAATGAAGCTGATTTCGCAAAAATTTCAGCTCAGGAACTGACAGGAAAAGTATACAAGTCGGCTTTGGAATTCTATAATGAAAAAACCGCTAGAAGTGCAAGAGAAGCCTACCCTATCATCAAGAATGTTTTTGAAAACGAAAGCAACCAGTTCGAAAGAATCGTTGTTCCGTTTACTGATGGAATCAAAACCCTTAATGTCGTAACCGACCTGAAAAAGGCATACGAAACGGAAGGAGCTCAATTGATAAGCGATTTCGAGAAAAACATCACGCTTGCAATTGTTGATGAAGCCTGGAAAAAGCACCTGCGCAAAATGGACGAATTGAAACAGTCTGTTCAGTTAGCAGTACACGAACAAAAAGACCCTTTATTGATTTACAAGTTCGAAGCTTTCAACCTGTTTAAAAACATGATTGACAATGTCAATAAAGAAGTAATCTCTTTCTTATTCAAAGGAGACCTGCCACAACAGAACAATCCTGAAATCCACGAAGCAAGAGAAGTTGCCCGTCCAAAAGAAAACTACAAGACTTCAAAAGACGAGATTCCAAATACTGACGAAGCTGCTGCTGCAAACCGTGAAGCCGGACAAACACAGAGACCTCAGGTGACGGAAACTATCGTACGTGATATGCCAAAAATCAACCGTAACGACAATGTTACCGTGAAGCATGTCATGAGCGGCAAAACCGAAACTATGAAATACAAAAAGGCAGAAAGTCTTTTGGCTTCTGGTGAATGGGTTATAGTGAATGAGTAAATTTTAGGCTTGAGATTTTCAGACCAGTAATAAAAATAAGTCCCCAACTACAGATGTAGTTGGGGACTTAATTATATGTATAATCGATACAAATAAAATAGCAAAAAAGCATATACAAGCTCAACAACGAAAAACGATTAATATTCATGATTAAAAAAATACTTTCATTTATTATTTTATCCATCATTATACAAACCGAATCGTTAGGTCAAGATTTTCAATGGGTCAGACAAATAAAGGGAATCGTATCAGATTACAATGATTTTGCCATAGGATTAGCCGTTGACAGTAATGAAAATTCATATTTAATAGGCGATACTGAATCACCATTGTTTGATATGGATCCTACAATTGATGGCGTAGAAATTATTGACAATTCACATGTTCAGAATTTTCAAGGCACCTATCTGATTAAAGTTGACAGCGATGGAAACTACATATGGGGGATGACATTTGGAAATTATAGAAGATCAGATCATGCTTATGATATTAAAATTGGGAAAGACGGCAACATATATGCTTTATTAAGCATACATGAATATAATAGTAGTACAAATGTTATAGATTCATTCATAAAGATTGTAAAGATATCACCTGATGGTAATATAATATCTACAAAAAGCATCCCTCAAGTTTATGGAAATAATAGAACTGACATTTTGTACACTAGATCATTTGACTTAGATGATCAAAACAATATTTTTTTATGTGGTTTTTTCATTGGGAACTTTATAATCGACAACAATCCAAGCTTATCTTTAAATTCGAACGGGAATGGGATTGGGAATTATATTCTAAAAATAAATAATGATGGAAGTTTTGCATGGGTAAAACAATTTAACTCAAGTGACAATTCTTATAATAAATTGATTGTCAGACCTGATGGCAATATCAATTATCTTCAGAATAATTTTAGCGATTATACTCTATATAATATTGATAATTCAACCAATTCTATTATCTGGCAGAAAAATTTTATAAACCAAGCACAAAAAGATTTTCATGTTTCAAACAATGGCATTACATTACTTGGCAGGAAACATGATTTTCAAGCTGTTGTTGATGTTGACCCTTCTTCTGGAGTAGTTTCTATTTCAGGGAACAATCGCTTTATTATATTTTTAAATTTGGATGGTACTTTTTTAGATGTAAAGCAATTTCAGGTACCTGTAGGGGGCGATATTTCTTTTACTGCCCTTACAACAGATGATCTGGGTAATTTTTTCATTGGGGGAACTTTTAACGCTACCGTTGATTTTGACCCATCCAGTAACATTAATAATTTGACTCCATCAAATTATGGCGATATCTTCTATCTAAAACTTGATTCCAATAGGAATTTTGATAATGTAATAAAGTTTGGACAAGAATTACCTTTACAAAGTTCTTATAATATTTGCCTTGGATATCAAATAAAACAAATTAAGGTCATAAATAATAATAATTATTTGTTTGGGGAATTTTCCGGAGTTTGCGATTTTGATCCTTCTCCCACCACATTCACTTCGTTAAAATCTTTTAATTCAATAACTTACAACCTTGATGGTTTTCTTCAAAAACTCGGTCCATGTACCACTTCTTCACCACCACTTGGAGATAACAACCAAACATTCTGTTCCTCCAGAAATCCCACAATTGCAAATTTAACTCCAAATTCTAGTTCAATAAAATGGTATGATTCTCCTACTTCGGGAAATTTATTAAACCCTACTACCGCTTTAATAAATGCACAGACTTATTACGCTTCAAAGCAAACCGGAACTTGTCCAGAATCTAGTCCAAGATTACCTGTAACAGTAAACATAAGTCAAAGTCCTGTTGCTCCCATTGCAGCAAATCAAGTATTTTGTGAAAGCGAACGAGCTACAATTTCAAGTTTAATTGCTCTTGGTCAAGATATCAGATGGTATTCATCCCTTACTGATGTCCATAGTTTGCCTACAACCACGATTTTACAAAATAACACTAATTATTATGCATCTCAGACCACAGGTGGTTGTGAAAGTAATAGAACTTTAATTAATGTGACAATAAATTCGGTTTCGTCTCCAGTTTTATCATCTCCGCAAACATTCTGCCAACAACAAAATGCCACTTTAAACGATATCATTATAAATGGTAGCAACATACAATGGTACGACTCTCAAATTGGAGGGAATCTACTTGCTAGCAATTTACTTTTAATTGACGGAACAACGTATTATGCATCTCAAACTATTAATAGTTGTGAAAGCTCAAGAATTCCAATCACAATCAGCATTCAAAATACTGCTATTCCAACTGGAGATTCAACTCAAACATTTTGCTCTACAGATAGTCCAACCCTCACTAATATAGCCATAAACGGCAGTAATATTATTTGGTATGATTCAAGTGGTACAGCACTCCCTTCAACAGAAATATTGGTGAATGGAGAAATCTATTATGCGAGCCAAACAATAAATAATTGCGAAAGCATTAATAGACTTCCTGTTACTGTTCTTTTGACAAATACTCTAAATGCGAATGATTATTCCGCATCAATATGTGACAATTTAAATGATGGTCTGGAAATTATCAATTTAGCAGATTACAATACAAACCTAATTTCTAACACTTCAATTTATACATTCAATTATTACCGTTCCTTACTTGGTGCCACGAACGAAATTAGTTCTGAATTAATTAATTCTTCAACAAGTTACAATTTAACTGGCGACCTAAGTGAAATTTATGTGAGGCTTACTTCAACTGGAGGATGCCATCAAGTTGTTAAGTTAAGTATAAATTTATTGAAAAGCCCTATACTGACCATTCCTGACACAGTAGCTCTTTGTGAAGGAAGAATTATTACTGTTAATGCCGGTACGGGATTTGACAGCTACTTATGGTCAACAGGCTCTAATTCAGAATCCATAATTATTTCACAAGCTGGAATTTATTCCGTAACGGTAACTAAAAGACATGGAAATATCATCTGTTCGTCAACAAAAAATTTCACTGTCATTTTATCAAACGCTGCGACAATTTCAACAATTGACATTCAAGACTGGACAGATACAGAGAATACAATCGTTATAAATACAAACGGTTTAGGAGATTATGAATTTTCAATTGATGGGATAAATTATCAAGCCAGTAATGTTTTTTCAAGATTAGCTAGCGGGGTATATATGGTATATGTTCGTGATAAAAACAGATGTGGAATAGTTAAAGACGATGTAGCTTTATTGATGTATCCTCGGTTTTTCACACCTAATAATGACGGATATAATGACAATTGGTCTATTAATTTTTCTTCTTTTGAGCCTGGACTAAAAGTCGATATTTTTGATCGTTATGGTAAATTTTTAAAAACATTAAACCATATGGACTCTTGGGATGGAAAATATAATGGACAAGAACTCCCTTCAACTGATTATTGGTTTGTAGCCAGCAGAAAAAATGGAAAAAAACATAAAGGACATTTCTCTTTGAAACGATAATCTTTCAAAATTTACTCTTCGATTTTTTATATTTGAAGTATATAAAATTGCTATAACCTTATGAATAATATTGCTGAACAACAGACACTAAACACAATACAAAACTATCTTGGAGCACTCGGTCAAAGAGATTTGGAGAAACTGCTTACTTTCTTTCCTGAAAATGTAGATTGGTTTATTCCTGGAAATGAAGATGTGGCTCCCTGGCTCGGAAAGAAAAGCACTAAAACAGAAATTAAAGCTTTTTTCGAATTACTATGGGCAAACACAGAACCTTTGAGTGCCAAGATCGACCCGATCTTTACGGAAGGTAATCTTGCTGTAGTAACAGGCGAATTTTCTTCCCGTATGACGAGGACCGGAAAAATATATGAAACTTTATTTTCGATACATTTCACTATTGAAGATGGCTTAATTGTTCGCTATCGTCTGTTGGAAGACAGTTATGGACTTGTAAATGCTTTGAGTAAATGATTTGGGATTTTTGATTTAAGATTTCAGGTTTCAGGTTTGGGCTAAATATAAATCTCCGATTGCAAATTGTAGTCGGAGATTTTTACTAACTCTATC
The DNA here is from genome assembly GCF_002846575.1 of Flavobacterium lindanitolerans. NCBI lineage: Bacteria > Pseudomonadati > Bacteroidota > Flavobacteriia > Flavobacteriales > Flavobacteriaceae > Flavobacterium > Flavobacterium lindanitolerans. The sequence goes on along the minus strand of NZ_PJND01000007.1, from coordinate 1,639,373 downwards.
TTTATATACAATTTTTCTTATTTTTAGCAAATAAAATAGCATTTATAAAATCTCTAAAACAGTAGAAATGAAGAAAGTCTTAGTGTCGATTATTTTGATGATTATCAATTTGCCTCTTTTTGCCCAAGATAACATGGCAGAGGAATTGAAGCTTTTATCAGACAATAATAAATACGACCAAATTATTGAACATGCATCAAAATCTAAAGACTACTCTGCCAAATCTCTATATTATATCGGGCTTGCTTATTATATGAAAGGAGATGATAATAATTGCATGCAATTTATTAATTCTTCAATTCAAAAAGACCCAACTAATGCTGCATCTCATTATATCAAAGCTTCTGCATTAAATTATATGGAACGATATGATGAGGCTATAAAAAGTTTTCAGGCAGCAATTGCTCTAAAACCTGACGATTCCGTTTTTTATAGCGGCCTTGGCGACTCTTATTACAATCTCAAAAAAGACAAATTAGCCCTTGAAAATTATATAAAGGCAACAGAACAAAAAAATTGTATTGATAGGCCATACTCCATGATAGCCCAAATATATTCTGATCAGAAAGAAAACGAAAAGGCATTAGATGCTTTTTATGTTGCAAAATCAAAAATCGCAAAAGACTCGGATTCTTATATAAATACGGTATATAATATTGGCCTATTGGAATCTCTAAAAGGTAATTACGGAAAAGCGGAATTCTCTTTCATAGAGCTTATTCAATTAGTCCCTAATGATTATCATTCTTATGCCAAACTCATTCAAATTTATTATAACAATAAACAATATGGCAAAGCCACCCCTTATAGAAACAAATTATATGAAGCCCATAAAAAAGGTCTATTAAAAGACAATATGGAAGACATGTTTTGCTTTGATCGGTTCAAGTGGAAAGATTATTTAATACAGGTCTTTGAACGATATGAAGACGAAAACAAAGGAAAAATCTACAATAAGCACCTATTTTATGTCATAGATAAGAATAATGAAGTGGTGTTTACGGCACAAACAGAATTCTCTCCTGTCTCTGTTGAATTAGGAGGTGCAAAATATATGCTTTGTGCCAATATTGGTTCTACGCATATTAATTCAGGTTTAGGATTTAACGATGATGTTCCATACGATATTCTTAAGGCTGAGGCCCTCAAACTAATTCAAAAAAACGTGAAATAAAACACCATCATAATCAGACGTACAAACAAAAACAGAAATTAACCACTGACATAAAAAAGTCCTGGAAAACCAACTTCTATCATTATTTGATTATGAAAATAGAAACCCATACTCTAAACGATACCAACATAGCTGAAATAATTTCAAATGATGAAATAATCAAAACTACTGATGACGGATTGGATTTGCTTGGCAACCTATATTATCAAGGTTTTGACAAAATCATAATCTATGAGAAAAACATCACTTCGGCTTTTTTTGACCTGAAAACAGGAATTGCGGGCGAAATACTCCAAAAATTTTCAACCTATCGTGTCCGTCTTGTCATTGTGGGAGATTTCAGCAAATATGAGAGTAAAAGCCTGAAAGATTTTATTTTTGAAAGTAATAAAATGGGACAGATTTATTTTCTCTCTTCTTTATCTGAAGGTTTGGAAAAATTTTCAAAATAAACAATCTTTAACTTAAAAAATAAAAATATGCTAATTGACACGTTTTGGAAATTGCTCCTTAAAACCATAGGATTATGGTTATTATTTAGTTGCATTTCTGTAGTCCCTCAATTTTTTTCAATGATTTCTTCTATCAATGGAAGTATTGATTTTCAAAACTTGCTATTACTTTTAGTAATGTCTTGTACGACCATCATTATTTTGGTAATTATAATACGGCTATTCCTTTTTAAAACAGGCTGGATTATTGAGAAGCTAAAACTCAAAGATAATTTCAAAGAAGAAAGAATAGATATTACAATCAAAAGCACAACTGTCCTAACTATTTCAATAATTATAATAGGCGCATTAATATTGATAGAAAGCCTGCCAAATTTTTGTTCAACCCTAATCACCTTCTTGCAACAGAAAGAACTTTTGAAAGATTATCCGCAAACCGGATGGCTTATTTATCATTTTATAAAAATCATAATTGGTTATCTTCTTCTGACAAATGCAAAGAATTTCACTAAATTTATAGAAAAAGAAAGCCATGAAAATTAAAACCACTTCTATTCGTCCTTTTATCGGGGCCCAAAACTTTGAAATATCCCGTAGCTTTTACAAAGATTTAGGATTTGAAGAAGTCGAACTGTTTCCTAATATGTCCTTTTTCAAAACACAGGAAGGTTTAGGTTTTTACCTGCAGGATGCTTATGTGAAAGACTGGATAGACAATACCATGATTTTTTTAGAAGTAGAAGATGTACAGGACTGTTGGGACAACCTTTTGTCATTAGACCTTACTTCAAAATACAAAAATGCAAAACTCGTTCCTATCCGCAATCACGATTGGGGAAGAGAATGTTTCCTACATGACCCATCGGGCATATTATGGCATTTTGGTGAGTTTTTTAAGTCATAGTTTCATTATAATAATTAAACCATGAAACAATCCGGCTGATAGAAATCATTCTATAGGGGAGTGACCAACAAAGCAATCCATTGAAAACAAAAACCGGAGAGACAGAGTGTGTTATTTTTTTAAATCTGACGAACACATTAGTGCTTTTGCTCAATTATTGACCCGCTAAACACAACCATTCATTAAAATAAACATTAAAACATTTGTGATAGCGAAAAGTTGCATTTAAATTTGCAACCAATTAGTTGCTTCTACTGATTATCAAATAAGACAATATGAGAAGAGATATTTTTCAGGCAATTGCAGATCCTACCAGAAGAGCCATTATCGCCATGATTGCTTTACAGCCCATGACACCTAATGCCCTGGCAGAACATTTTGACACTACACGTCAGGCCGTCTCAAAACATCTGAAAATACTGGCCGAATGCGAATTGGTAAAGCAAGAACATCAGGGTAGGGAAATTTATTACCAACTTGAAATCGACAAGATGAAAGAAATAGACAAATGGCTCGAGCAGTTCAAAAAAATCTGGGAAAGCCGTTTTAGCCAATTGGATGATTTACTGGATGCAATAAAAGAACAATAGTATAGCAATTTCAAAACAAAGGTCATAGCCATAATAAACATATTAAAATGGAAGGCAAAGAAATCTTAAAACAGCATATTGCAAAAACCGCTTCCTTATCAGAAGAGGAGTTTGAACATTTCTTTTCGCATTTTAAAGCCGAATCTTTTAAAAAAGGTGAGGTTGTTATCAATGAAGGTGATGATGTCGAAAAAGAATACTTTGTCCTTTCCGGTTGTCTGAAAACATTTTTTATGAACGACAATATTAAAATGCATATCCTTCAGTTTACCATGCCTACCTGGTGGACATCAGACTACGCCGCTTTATACAACAAAGCCAAGGCCACCATTACTATTGACTGTATTTCAGATGCAGAAGTCCTTTCGATTACTAATGAAGCCAGAGAGAAAATATGTCGTGAATTACACCAGGTCGAATATTTTTTCAGATGGCGAACGAACAAAGGCTATGTTGCGGCACAAAAAAGACTCCTTTCTTTCATGAATAACGATGCCAAAACCCGATATGAGGAACTAATGGCACTCTACCCTGCCCTCTACAATATGGTTCCGAAACATCTGATCGCAGCCTATCTGGGTGTTTCAAGAGAAACCCTCAGCAGGTTGTACAATTCTTCAAAATAGCCTGCTACGGAATGTGACCTATGTCACTCATCCCTCCTAAAATTCCTCCTTTCCTTTGTACTATAAATTAATAAATTATTTAAAGTACAAGACCATGCCTTATGTAAAAATTGAACTAACCCGTGAAGGTGTTACAAGAGAACAGAAACAGCAATTGATTGCCGGAGTGACAAATCTCATTAGCGATATATTAGGCAAAGACCCCAATCTTACTCATATAGTCCTACAGGAAATAGAACTTGACGACTGGGGTTTTGCCGGAGAACAGGTTTCGATTCTCCGCGAAAAAGGTATTACGGCACAAAAAAACAATTCTTAAAATTAATAACAATGAAAACAAAAACAGCAATAATAACAGGCGCATCAACCGGAATCGGAAAATCTATTACAAAGCTATTTTTAGAAAAAGGATACAATGTAGTAATCAACTCTGCTAATGCAAATAATCTTAAAAACGCCCAAAAAGATTTGGGACACGAAGAGCATCTCGTACCGATAGCCGGAGATATAAGCGACATATCAGTAGGACAACAGCTTATCGGAACAGCCGTCAAACATTTTGGTAGCGCAGATGTATTGATAAACAATGCAGGAGTTTTCGAACCGAAGCCTTTTCTGGAAATAGACGAAAAAGATTTGGACCGTTTTTTAGATATCAACCTCAAAGGAACTTTTTTCACAAGTCAGGCTGCCATCAGGCAAATGCTTACTCAGGACGGAGGAGCCATCATCAACATAGGCACCGTATTGGTTGACCATGCCATTGACGGTTTTCCGGCAACCGCCCCAATTTCAAGCAAAGGTGGCATTCATGCACTTACGAAACAGCTTGCTGCTGAATTTGGAAGAAACAACATCCGTATCAATACTATAGCTCCCGGTATTATACGAAGTCCGTTACAGTCAAAAATTGGGGTTGCTGATGCTGATAATCTTGCGGGATTACATCTCCTTAATCGAATTGGCGAAACCCAGGACGTAGCAGAACTGGCCTTATATCTTGCCGAAAGTAATTTTGTAACCGGAGAAACGATTAATCTAGATGGCGGACATGTTGCCGGGCATCGTATTTCTTAATTTACCTCTTAAAACCAAAAAATGAAAACTACAGACGAAAACAGAAAACAGATAACTTCTGTGCTGGAAAATTATTTTAATGGTATTTTTGCAGGAGACATCCATCTGCTCCGAAGCGCTTTCCATCCGATGGCATTTTTATCCGGCGATATAAATGGAGAACCTTATTTCAAAATGCTTGAGCAATATTTGGAAGGTGTAAAAAATCGCAAAAGCCCTAATGAATTGGGTGCCAAATTTGGTATGGAAATCATCTCCATAGAAATTATCAATACGATTGCCGTTGCGAAAACCCACGTTCCTATTTTTGAATACAATTATTACGACCTGCTCAGCCTTTCTTTGATTGACGGAAAATGGGTTATCGTAAACAAACTATTGACACACGTAAAGGAATAAATCATGTGGAATAAAACCAAAATAACAGAATTACTAGGCATCCAATACCCGATATTGCAAGGTCCTATGGGTGGTGGTTTTTCGACTGCAGAACTTCTTGCCACCGTTTCCAATGCAGGCGGATTAGGAAGTTTTGGAGCCTATACCCTATCTCCTGAAGAAATAAGAGAAGCAGGGAAAGCAATCAAAGCTAAAACTAATAAACCTTATAACATTAATTTATGGGTATCAGACGTTGACAAAAGCCTGACTGATTATCCAAAAGAATCTTTAGACAAGGTAAAGGCACTATTTAAGCCTTACTTTGACGAATTGAATATTCCATTGCCGGAATTATCAACAGACATTCCTTTCAAATTTGAAAAACAGGTAGAAGTTTTGTTTGAAATTCGCCCGGCTGTATTTAGTTTTATATTTGGCATACCTTCCCAAGAAATTCTTGCAGAAGCACGCAGGCTGGGCATCAAAACAATAGGTGCAGCAACAACACTCGATGAAGCATTGGCATTAGAAGAAGCCAGAGTTGATGCCATTGTAGCTTCCGGATTTGAGGCCGGAGGTCACCGTCCGTCTTTTCTTAGGCCGGCTCAGGACTCTCAGACCGGACTCTTTACACTTATTCAGCAGCTAAAAGCCAAAACAACTACACCAATCATTGCTGCCGGAGGAATTACAGATGCCAAAGGTATTGCCGCGGCACTGATGCTGGGAGCTGATGCTGTTCAGTTAGGCACTGCCTTTATGGTTACTGACGAATCAGGCGCTACTCCTCTACATAAAGAGGTATTGCTTTCCGGCAGTCCAAAACATACGGTTCTTTCAAAATCACTCACAGGAAGAATGGGCAGAATGGTTGCCAACAAAATAGCTGACGAAGTAAAGTTTGAAACTGAAGTATTGCCATTTCCTTTACAAACCAAATTAATTGCTCCTTTAAGAGCAGCCGCTCTGGCACAAGGAAGAACAGACATGATCAACTTTTGGTCTGGACAAAACACTGCAACTCTAAAACATCATAAAGCTGATGAGTTGATGAAGGATTTAATTACAGAAACTAATAAGTTATTCCAGTATTAAGTAGGTAATCCTATTTATTTTAAATTAAAATATTTTTTTTTATTTTTATAACTATAAACATCTAAAATTTATAAGCCATGAAAAATTCAATAACTAAAAAAAGTTTATTGCTATTCGTTTCTGGAATAGCATTGGTTTTGACAACTTTATTTGCTTCAAATAAAGTAAATAAAATTTCTGACACTAAGTATTTGACCCCTGCTCAATACGAACAGAAATATGGGAAATAATGTTTCAAACAAACAATAGTCAATATCCAAAAACTCTTTGATAACGTTTTAAGAATCTTCTACATAAAAACAGTAATTTAAGAAGCTTGGATAAATAAACATCGTAACAGACTGTCAAAAAAGGCAGTCTGTTTCTTTTTTGGATTTTTTGTTGGGCAATATAATTACTACGGATGATAATCCGTTTTAATTTAGAAATAATAATCCCCACTAGCAATTGCAATTGGGGATTTATTATATTTGGCATGTTTTTAACATAATGAGAAAACAATATCCAATCATATGAAAACCAACAAACTCTCTGAATTAACACTGGAAGAGCTGCACAAACAAAAAAACACACTAAAAAGTGTCCTGATTGCATTCAGTATCATAATGTTTCTGGCCTGTGTCGGACTTCTTTTCATGGGTATGAAGAGTAAAAATTTCGCACTTATTGCCATTATTCCGGGTTGTATACTAACGATGCTTCCAAATTATATTCGCTTTGGCCAACTTAATACAGAAATCAAATCGCGAAACTCCAAATAATAACTTTCCAATAAATCTTTAAAAATGGAAAACAATTGCCTGAACTGCAGCCGTCCTATAACTGAAAATTTTTGCAGCAACTGCGGACAAAAAAAATACAAAAGGATTGACCGTAAATACCTGATTGATGAAGTGCAATATCTGGCCGTACATACCAATAAAGGCTTTTTCTATTCCCTAAAAAATGTTGCTAGAAACCCTGGAAAAACGGCAAAAAAATTTATCGATGGTGATAGGGTTAACCATTACAAACCTATTCTACTGGCGTTTGTATTGAGCGGTATTTCTGCCTTCCTTTCCTTTAAAGTCATCAAGTCAGATGTAATAATGGAAAATTACATGCAACAAATCTATGGGCAACAGAAATTAACCATGCCCGGGATGCATGATGCTATGTCTTTATTGTCGTCCTATAGCTCAATAATCATGTTACTGTTAATTCCGTTGGCTTCGATTGTAACAGCCCTGGTATTCAAAAAATGGGGAGAGAATTATTACGAACATGTAATTATGAACACCTATACTTTGATTTACTATACTATTCTTTCCATTGTTGTTTTCTTTCCAATCTTATACCTGTTAAAGAATACACCAGCAATCTTTGTGACTTTCATGACGCTCTCAACCTTCATTGCTTATCCGTTCATTATGGTATGGTTTTATAAGGAATATTATACACAAAAAAGTATCGGTGATATTATTATTAAAGTATTATTGGCATTAGCGATAGGATTTGTAATTTACATAATGATCATTTTTGGGATAGCGATATGGATGGTTATGAATAATCCGGAAATGTTTATTCCTAAAAAATAATAAACAAGTTTTGCATAAATAAAAAAGCGGGTTTCTTTTAAAAAGAAGCCCGCTTTTTGTTATTGTTTTAAAGTTTCTTAAAAATAATGAGGGCCGGCCCATTCACTACTTGATCCACCATTACAATTTGCTTTAACATAAAAGCCAATCCATTCACAAAATGGGCCATGAAGTATTTCTCCATTATTACCTGTAGTTATTGTATTTGCTCCTGGTGTTTCACCAACAGTACGAATAAGAGAAACTACAAAATTTTGATACGATCCATATTGATGATCCCATCCAATAGATTTTCTTGCATCCGGAGAATCACATAATCCAATAATCGAATTGCTCCTTAAATTGGTTGGTTTTGGACATGGAACAACAGTCCTATAGGTATACTTAATAAAAGGAGTCGCTTCAAACGGACTACAAAACGTCCTTGCATAAAAATCATAATCCTTATCCATTTGGAAATCCGTGATTGTTTTTTGCAAATAAACGGTACTAATTCGGGTTCCTGTGCCTAATGTAAAACCTGCCAAACCATATTCAACTTCATAATGAGAAGGGGCTGAGTCTCTGTATAGAAATTGAAGAATTAATTCATTAGGATTAAACTGAAAGAAATCTAATTCCGTATTACCTGCGCATCTGCTTTGTCTTGTGGTAACATTCGATAGCTTATAAAAAGCGTTGTTTTCAACTCCATCACAAATACCTGTAACATAGATATCATAACTTGTTGAAGGTATTAGTCCTCCTATATCATAAACTGTATTTAAAGTAGTTATTGAAACTCCTGTGCCTTTCGCAAAACCAGCAGGTCCATATTCAATTTTAAACGAACCTGTATTATGACCGGCCTTTATAGTAAGACTTAGACTGGTAGAAGAATATACATTAAAAGAAACATCTATTACCTCGCCACAATTACCAGATTCTCCATCTTCACTGGAACATCCTATAAAAAGGATAAAAATAAATATAGAAATAATACTTGTAATTTTACTACTCATTCGTGCCTGTTAATTAAGTTAATTTATTAAAATTCTGATATGAAAGATAATCATATTATATTCTCCGAAAAAATTAGATGATAAACACTAAACAAAAGAAGAGACTTCCCCAAAAAAAGTCTCTTCTTTGATTCTTTCCCAAAATTTCTTAAAAATAATAAGGACCAGCCCATTCACTGCTATCATTGCCTGTACAATTGGCTCTTACATAAAAAGCCCTCCAATTACAGAACATATTTGAAATAGATATACCGGTTGTAGAAGTAACAAAAGTATTTCCTTCAGCAGGATTATCAGTAGCTCCCTGAACGATAGAAATCGTATAACTTTGTGGCGTACCAGCTAAATAGCTCCATGAAAAAGCTCTGGTTGCGGTACCACTATTACAACTTCCTGAAACAATCCAACTTGACAAATTAGTAGGTTTCGGACATCCATTCATAGTTGTATAGCTGAATTTGACAAAAGGAGTCTTTTCGCCCGATGCACAATAAGAACGTACATAAAAATCGTAGGTTGTTGAAGCCTGGATTCCTGTAAGAGTTTTTGAAGAAGTCCCGAAAGAAGTAGTTGCTTTGGTTCCGGTTCCTAAAGTAAATCCTACCGGTCCATATTCCACTTCGTAATATTCTGCATATCCGCCTGAATAGGTAAATTGAAGGTCAATCTCATTCGGATATAATTGACCAAACTGTACTGAGGTAGTTCCAGTACATTGACTGGCTTGTGTTGTAACACTTGAAAGCTTATAAGGGGTGCTGTTTTCTGTGTCGCTGCAAATTCCGGTAATATAAAAATCATAAGTTGTAGAAGGAACCAGTCCGGTAACTTCTATCTGTGTATTTGAAGTCACTACAGATGTTCCTGTTCCTTGTCTGAATCCGGTAGGACCATATTCTACCTTAAAGGAATTGGCATTAGTACCGCCAGTAAAGTAAAGCGTTACCGCAACCGGAGTAGTAGAAAAAGTAACCGATTCTACTTTTCCGCAATTTGAACCGCCATCATCTCCGCCTGAACATCCCATCAAAAGGACAAATAGAAACAGCGTTGCAAAGGCTGTAATTTTAGTTTTCATTAGTTCGTTTTTTTAGTTAGTTTGTTAAAATGCGCGGCAAGATAGCAACATTTTAATTCTCGTAAAAATATTTTGGCAAGATTCGTAAGCAGGCTATATTTGATAAATTTTTAAATTATTAATTGCTCAGATACAGCGATAACAACAGACAATAAGAATGGCAAACGAAACATTGATACGGGAATTCATGCAACGTATCTGGAACGAAAAAAAATTGGAGGACATCCCTAAATATCTGGCTCCGGAATATACCATTCATCTCGACAATGCAGACCCCTGGGAAGGCAAAACGTTGAAACATGACGAATTTGCAACACGACTGCATCATACCTTTGGCCCATTCCCTGATGTACATTTCGACATCAAGACCGCCATATCAGACGGCAATGTGGTTGCCATCACTTGGATTATGACCGGAACAAATACCGGCCAAATAGGCGAATGGCCGGCAACGAACAGAAAGATAGAAGCACAAGGCATGACGTTTTATCATATCCTAGATGGAAAAATTGCAGGACATACACAGGCCTATGACAGAACGAGCATTATGAAGCAATTGGGATTTATTTGATAATTTAAAACGATACTATCATTTGTATCAGTAGCTAACATATAAACCAAAAGCGTGAAAAAAGAGCATCGCCTGAAAGAACTTACACAAGTTTTTCTAAAATTAGGATTTACAGCCTTTGGAGGTCCTGCGGCCCATATCGCTATGATGCAACAGGAACTTGTAACCAAAAGACGCTGGATGTCTGAACAGCATTTTCTTGATCTGATAGGCGCTACAAATCTGATTCCCGGACCTAACAGTACCGAAATGGCAATTCATATAGGACAAGACAGGGCTGGTTGGAAAGGTTTATTAATAGCAGGACTATGCTTTATACTCCCTGCCGTTAGTATCACTTTATTTTTTGCATGGCTCTATCAGCAATATGGCCAACTTCCGGAAGTACAACCATTCATATACGGAATAAAACCGGCCATAATAGCAGTAATATTGGCTGCCATTTATCCGTTGGCTAAAAAATCTTTAAAAAACCTGCAGTTGTGGGCCATTGGTTTTAGCGTACTATTGCTGTCTTTATACGGAATTAATGAAGTTTTTTTATTGTTCGGAGCCGGAATATTAGCAATGGCAATACACTTTATAAATCAACAGCGAACTGCGGGTTTGTTTATTCCTATCACTTTGTTGCAAATTTCAGATTCTGAAGTTGTGTCTGCTAAAAACCTCAATCTTTTTCTTATTTTTTTAAAGATTGGTGCTATACTTTATGGTAGCGGATATGTATTATTTGCTTTTTTAGATGCAGAACTGGTCGCAACTGGACTGCTCAGCAGGCAACAGCTTATAGACGCCATTGCCGTTGGACAATTCACACCGGGACCTGTTTTTTCCTCGGTTACCTTTATAGGATACCAGATCAACGGGCCGTCAGGCGCACTTATTTCTACTCTGGCTATTTTTATGCCCTCATTTATTTTTGTGGCTTTGCTCCATCCGCTGATGAAAAAAATGCGCAGCTCAAAATTATTGTCCGTATTTTTAGATGCAGTAAATGTAGCCTCTGTAGCCATCATCATTACGGTTTGCTATGAAATGGCAAAAGACAGTATCACAGACTGGAGAACAATCGTTATTGGGATAATCAGTTCGCTTATTGTCTTCAAATTCCGCAAAATCAACAGTGCCTTTGTAGTCATTGGGGGAGGAATTTTGGGGTATTTGCTTTATATAGTTTAAAAGGCAACTTTAACTGATATCTTACTTCTTTTCAATTCCTTTTCAAATAGTTTTTAGATATTTACTTCATGAAGCTATTTAACCCACTCCTTTTTTAATCGTTTTCGGGATTTTAGAAATATTTCTTGTTCTTACAGCAGTAAATTATATTTTCTTTGAAAATAAAGGCGGTATGGGCAGGTGTTGTTGCTATTATATTCGCTTTTAGGTTTTTATATTGATAGTTATTGATCGAATAGCAATTCATATTAAATATATCAACATAAAGTTTTTGTGGATAGTAGAAATAATTATAACTCTTTGTATGGCTGTTTATGTATGTTTGAATGGAATTCCGAATATGTAAAACAAAATTATTATTACTGATTTTGCAACTCTGCGTGAAAATAGTTGCTAGCAAAGGTGCAGAGCCGCAAAACATGGCAAGCTATATGGCTTACATATTAAGAATCTTTTTGGTGTACAGTTTCCGACAATCAATTAATTTAATGTAATTCCACACCTGTCAACTTCCTATATTACAACATTTTAAAAATAATCCCTCATCTTTGTTTTCAAATAATTACACATGAAAACAACAGACCTAAGCCACATAAATCTTTTCGAATTTACCACATCCAACAGCCTACAAAAAAGCCTGAATTATATACTATTCAACTACCTCAACCAAAAAAAATCTAATTCTACCCGATAATTTCCAAACCATTATCGAAGATTTTTATTTTCTTCTTACCTATTTACAAGAACTGGAAGAAAACTCCAATAACTAAGCTTTTTTGATTTTAGACTTTTTGACTTTCGACTAATTTTTTCATAAAAAAAATTTGCGCAAGCAAATGCTTTCGTTTAAATTTGCAATCACATACTTGCATATTAATGATTATGGAAACAAGACGCGACGTATTTCAAGCCATTGCAGACCCAACACGTAGGCAGATTATTGGTATGATAGCCCAAAAGCCACAGAATGTGAATAGCCTTGCAGAAAAATTTGATGTGACACGACAGGCGGTTTCGCTTCATATCAAAATATTGATGGAATGCGGCTTAATAGAAATCAAAAAACAAGGACGCGAACGCATTTGCGAAGCCAGGCTTGATAAGTTGTCAGAAGTTTCAGTCTGGGTTGAGCAATATAAAGCATTTTGGACAAGCCGTTTTGCTGCTTTAGAAAATCATTTGGAAACTTTAAAATCAAAAGATAATGAAGATACAACCACAAGATAAGAGTACTCAAAACGAAGTACACATCACCCATATATTTGATGCCGACAGGAAACTGGTTTTTGATGCTTGGACAGACCCTAAGCAACTTGAAAAATGGTATGCTCCGGTCGGCTGTTCTATTAATTTCGCATCAATAAATGTTCGTGAAAGCGGACAATTCCATTCCTGTATTTACAATCCGGAACATGGCAACTGTTGGTGCAAAGGAACCTATCTCGAAATTACGGTACCGGAAAAAATTGTCTTTACAATGCAAGTCACAGACGAGAATGGCAAAGATGTTAATCCTATTGATATGGGCATGGATACCAATTGGCCAGCCATAACCAAGGTTACGCTTACTTTTGAAGACCTCGATGGAAAGACTAAGCTCACATTACACCAAACCGTTTCGGAATCACTTGCCAAAACAACCGGAGCGTATCCAAGCTGGATTCAGATGTTTAACCGTCTCAACGAAATGTTATGAAAGCAAAAATAATCGGTGTTTTTATTGTTTTATTTCTGCTCTCTTGTAGCAGTAGCAGGCAAACTAAAACCACTCAAAAAACTTCGCTTATGGAAACCCCTTCTAAAAATGGCTATGCCAATGTAAACGGCATTCAAATGTATTATGAAATTTACGGGCAGGGAAAACCGCTTGTCCTGATTCACGGTGGTGGTTCTACCATACAAACCACTTTTGGCAGCATCATTCCGTTGCTCACCCAAAACAGACTATTGATTGGTGTCGAACTGCAAGCACACGGACATACAAGCGACAGAAATGCCGAACTTTCTTTTGAACAGGATGCGGATGATGTAATCGCACTACTCGATTATCTAAAAATCGAAAAAGCAGATTTTTTTGGTTTTAGCAACGGCGGTACTACTGCCCTGCAAATAGCAATCCGTCATCCGGAACGTGTTCGAAAAATAATTGCCGGTTCTGCCCTGTGCAAACGTAATGGTGTGCCATCACAATTTTGGGACTTTATGAAAAATGCCACATTAGACCAAATGCCGCAACTTTATAAAGATGCTTATTTAAAAGCGGCAGAACATCCTGAAAACCTGAAAACCATGGGTGACAAATGCGCCAAAAGAATGGTTGATTTTAAAGACATCAGCAACGAAAAGCTACAATCTATCAAAGTTCCAACGTTGATTGTTGTTGGTGATGCCGATGTCATGACACCAGAACATGCCGTTGAAATGCACCAATTGATTTCAAACAGCCAACTGGCTATTATTCCCGGTGGTCATGGAGAATATATAGGCGAAATCACAACATTAAAACCCGAAACAAAAAGCAAGGAATTTATTGTCCCGTTGCTCGAAAAATTTCTCAATAAAAAAAAACAGGACTAAAAAAGATGTATTCAAGCCCCACAAATGTTGGGCTTTTTTTATTTGTCGTCTGACTATTGTTCTTTACGATTAGTGCATTGGTCGTATCCTTTACCTCATTAAGACTTAAATAAACTGGAAATACAATTCGGCTGAATTCACCCTTGATGTCTTTCCATATTTTATCCTTTAATACTTTTTGTTTGTCTTTCCTGTCAAGAAAAACATCGCTATTGGTTAGCAAACCAACACTTATGTCATTATAACGGTTGGAAGAAACATGTCTGAAATCTGTAATCTCATAATCATAAATGGACTTATTGAAAATCAGCGAAATACTCAAACTTACTATTATCGAATTTTAATTCTCATGTTAAAAATGCAATTTGGACAAAAAAGCAATACTGTCCATTACCATTTATTCTTCCATATTTACCAGTTATCCGGCATCTGTACCACTTATTACTTTACGCTAGGATAATTTAGGATTAATAAAAAACTTTGTTTCAGATTAGCCCAAGTCTACCGCCCCATTATAATAACTAGAAGCTTCAACAAAAACATCATGTTAAGAATTAATTTCCTATCCAGGCTTACACTCATTTTATGTACATACATAACAGTAGTGCCATGCTTTACAGGAAATAAAATTCCTTTTACTCCTAAACAAAAGCAGCCATTAATGCAAAAAGCTGATATAAAGACGAAAACGGACACATTATTGGAGAAACTTGCAAAAGAAGATACCATAATTATACAGCCAAAAGAAACAGATAATTCTAATGCTGAATTGGATATAGCAAATAAAGTCTTACCTGAAAACGTGATTTATTCTCCGCTTTTTGCAGACAGTGGTGCAGCTTTGTAATGATGATACAGAAAAAAAGCTGTTTACAAAAAGGGCTAATGGTTAAAACATTCAGGTTAAATATTTTTAATTAAGGATCATTACTTCGGAATAAAAAATAATCTATTTTTAGCATTTTAAAATAGTAGTAAAAATACTGCAAGCTATTTTTAACCCGTTATAGTTTTTTAAATCGTAGAAGTGGAAAAATATATTTGTTTTAGATTTGATATAGATACGCATATCTGCCTCCAAAAAGGGGTTCCTAATCTTCTTAAGCTATTTGAGAATTATAATGCAAAATGTACTTTTTTTGTAAGTATGGGAAGATCATTCGATCGGTCTTCATTTCTAAAAGAAAAGTTTAAATACGGGTTTTCTAATAAAACAACACAAGGAACTTTTTCAATGTTTAGCAAACTTGGAGTAACCAATAGTATTGTCGCCTTACTGCTCAACCCTAAAATAGGAGCTATACAAAAGAAAATACTCCAAGATATAATAAACCATGGGCATGAACTTGGGCTACATGGAGGGAAAAACCATACACTATGGGAAAAAAACGCTAAAAACTGGAATGAAGAAAAAATCCTTCAGGAAATAGACTACGGACTTGGATATTTCAGACAACACCAACTTCCGCAGCCAATTTCTTTTGCATCACCTTGCTGGCAATCTCCTTTGGGGATAGGCAACGTACTCAGACAAAGAGGCTTTTCAGTTTTAGCGGATGAATATTTCACAGGTAAACAACCAAATCCGGAAGTTTCGGGGCTAATTCATTTTCCTACTAATGTTTTAGGACAACATGGAAACGTTGGATTTGTCGAGAATTTGAGAGCGTTGGGTTATTCATCTGAAGAAATTTTATCTGAATTTGAAAGACAGCTTGACAGCGAAGGAAAATATAAAATGGTATTTGATCATCCGTTTTATATTGGCATCAAAGAGTTCGAAATTCTTTCTAAAATGATAGAAATCAGCATAAAGAAAGGCTATAAAGTAGACAGTTTACACAATATCAGCAAATATATTTAATGAAAATCCTCCATATTTATCGCGAAAAAAACAAAGGGCAGATTGGCGGTGTTGAATACCATATCAAATACTTGGCACAGCAGCAGCAAAAACTAGGACTTATTCCGAGTGTTATGACCTATTCCTTATCGAACAGAGATTATTTGACCGTTGAAAATCGCAATGGTATTGATTGGTACCTGTTGGAAATCAAAGATCCAATTTATAAAATAGCCCAACAGCTTAAAGAATTTGAAAGCGGAGGGCTGGGTTTTACAATTACACCTTTTGATAGAATACGACAAAATCTCAGGATTTCTAAAAAACTAAACCTTATCAAAGATATTCATCCGGATATAATACACCAGCATGACTATCTTTCGAGCGTTCGGTTGAGTAAAAAGGTTTCAAAGAAATTCATGATCATATTTACCAACCATTATGGTGAATACCTATTCCTGAAAAAAACCAAAATAACCCGTTATTTTCAGCAACGTTTTTTAGCTCATTTCAACGCCATTATTGCCCCAAGCCATAACCTCCTGCCTAGCCAGAATAATAGTTATTTTATTCCAAATGGATTTGATACTGATGGTTTTCGGGAAATCGGATCTAAAGAAAAATTAAAATTAAAGACAGTGCAAAAACTGGAAGAAAAAGTAGTATTTCTATGCGCCAGAAGATGGGCCCCAACAAAAGGAGTTTTATATCTAGCAAAAGCACTCAACTTATTGAGTGATGATATAAAGCAGAAATCTGTTTTTTTATTTGCTGGAAATGATGCTGAAGACTTCCCTATATATAGAAAACAAGTTCAGGCTGAATTAGACCAATCAGTTGGTGTTGATTTTAGGCTCTATGGAAATGTAGATCATGACGGATTAATTCCTCTTATAAATATAAGCGATATAGGAGTCATTCCTTCGCTCATGGAAGGAATGAGCCTATTCTCAATCGAACTTATTTCTTGTGGAATACCCGTTTTAGCAACTGATGTGGGAGGACTTCCTGAAATCATCAAAACAAACGAAAATGGTTGGTTAGTACCTCAAAAAAATGCTCAAAAAATAGCCGAGGAAATCACCCGGATAGTCAGTAATTGGCCTGATACAAATTTGCCAATCAAAACCCTCGAATTCAGAAAGAAATATTCGTGGGAAACCATCGCACAACAAACTTTAGAAATTTATAAAAACGTCAACAAACATGAAAGTATTAATCGTCATTGGAACAAGACCAGAAGTAATTAAAACTGTCCCTCTAGCAGTAAAATTACGCGAAATAGAAGGATTTGAAGTAGCAATATGCTCTACAGGTCAACATGCTGAAATAATGGATCAGGCTCTCGCTGTTTTTGGTGTGAAACCTGATTATAACTTAAATGTCATGTCTCCCAATCAAAGTCTTAGCGAATTATCTGCTAAAATCTTAATCGGATTACAAAAACTGATTGTTGAATTTAAGCCTGATCTTATGGTTTCACAAGGAGATACAGCTACTTCGTTTACCACATGTTTGGCCGCTTTTTATGAAAAAGTAAAAGTAATCCATATAGAGGCAGGTTTGAGAACCGGTGACATCTATTCCCCTTTTCCGGAAGAAATGTCTCGTAGAGTAACTGCAATGATTTCAAATATAAATTTTGCGCCTACTGCGAGAGCCGAGCAAAATCTGTTGAATGAAAATATTCCCGAAGAAAACATAGTATTATGCGGCAATACAGGTGTTGATGCCTTATTTTTTATAAAAGACAGGATCAAACAAGATCCTTCTTTAGAAAAGGAAGTACTCCAAAAATTCCCTTTCCTTCAAAAAGACAAAAAGTTAGTAATAGTCACTGCCCATCGCCGTGAAAATCATGGGGAAGGAATTGATAATATATGTAAGGCAATTAAAACTTTGGTAGCTACAGAAAATATTCAGGTATTATTCCCAATACATCACAATCCAAATAGCAAAAAACATATTGAGGATGAACTTGGTAATATTTCAAATGTTTTTCTTGTTGGTCAGATTGATTATTTATCATTTGTATACCTTCTGGATAATTCATATCTTATCATAACTGATTCAGGAGGAATTCAGGAAGAAGCCCCATATTTAGGAAAACCGGTTTTGGTTACCCGCTTTTCTACAGAAAGGCAAGAAGCCGTGGAGATAGGTTCTTCTATTTTAGTAGGACCTGTTCACGATACTATTGTTAATGAGGCTAAAAACCTATTAAACAACCCTGAATATTACGAAAGTAAATGCCTAACAAACAACCCTTTTGGTAATGGAACTGCTGTTGACAAAATAATTGAAGAAATACAAAAGATGAATTTAAAAACGACTAAAGAAAATTCGGTTAACACTTCATTTCCAACGCCTGTTGACTTAGTAGGATAAGACATGGCGAATCGACAATAAGATCAAAGAAAAATGGAAAAAATAAAAGAACTCATCAATCTGCTTTTAGCTGATTTTGACATAGAAAACGAAAACGAAATTTGGGAGAACTTGCAACTGGCTGTCGATAATCCGGAACAATATCTCACAGAAAACGGAGCAGAATGGCTTCTGGAAGGCGACCCTGACGGTGTCATACAGTTTGCCGTTTCTAACGAAATAGGTGAATTTATGATTGTGGGTGATAAAATTGATGAAATCCATGAATTGATTGTCGATGAACTCGATGGTGCACTTCCTCCCTATCCGTATGAAAAAAAGCTGAACACGGCAGATTATATCGAATGGGTTTCAACAGAACTTCAGAAAGAATTTCCGGAACTGGAACTTATTGAAATTGGCGACAGCTATGCCGATACTATACAGCTAATGCTTGTTTACGGAGAAGACGTGCCACGTATCAAAGAATTGTGTGAAGAATTGAACATTCGTTGCAAAAAGGCAGACGAGATATTAAAATTATAGTTTTACAAAATATACATAAAAGAAAAAATGCCACTCTCAAACTATACCCTGGAAAATGTAACCGAACCGGAATATGGCAAAATACTTTCCGTTTGGGAATCGTCTGTAAAAGCCACACACGATTTCCTCAAGGAAGAAGATTTTGAATTTTATAAAAACCTGGTTCCTCAGTATTTCAGTGCTGTCACATTAATAGGCCTTAAAGATGAAAATGGCCAGATTCTTGGTTTTATGGGTACTGCTGACGGCAATCTGGAAATGCTATTCGTTTGTGCAGAGGCTCGAGGTCAGGGAATTGGCAAAATATTGCTAACACATGCTTTAGAAAATCTTAGTATTACCAAAGTAGACGTTAACCAGGACAATGAACAGGCAGTAGGTTTTTATGAAAAGTTCGGGTTTCATACTGTGGCTTCGTCTGAAGTGGACGGCTGTGGAAAGCCCTATCCTATTTTACATATGATGCTGGCAAAAGATAAAAGATAAAAACTTTTTCTTTAAAATTTATATCTCTTTTAGCAAATATTTTCATACATTCATCGTTGTAGAGTTAATGCTTTAACCCTAAACTTAAAACGTATGAAAAACACCTGGAAATTTTTAGGAGCAGCCGTGCTCGTTTCTATCTTGTCGTTTACGACACCAGAAAGCAAAAAGCGAATCGTCATTGATGCCGGACATGGAGGGCAAGACATAGGCGCTACCCATGGATTTTATTCCGAAAAACAAATTGTTTCCAATATCGCCAAACAGATAGCTTCTCAAAACAGGAATACTGAAATAGAGATTATTCTAACCCGGGACAATGACGAGTTTAGCTCATTGCAGGAAAGAACTGAAAAAATCAACAAACTACAACCTGATTTGGTAATTTCTTTACACGTAAATAAAAACACCAACGAAGAAGCTAATGGAATAGAAGCTTACGTAAGCGAGCAAAACGAACGGTTTGAAGCTTCAAAAGCCCATGCAGAAGAACTGATTTCTGTACTTTCTGACAACAAGCTAAGAAGCAGAGGCGTAAAAATCGCACCAATGTATTTACTAAAAAATACCAAAAGCCCGGCTGTTGTGTTGGAATTGGGGTTTCTGTCGAATGCCAATGACAGAAGCTACCTGAGCAGCAATAGCGGACAAAAAGAAATAGCCCAAAAAATATTGGAATATCTTGCCCGATAAAAAATGATAAATAAAACCTAAAATCCTCTCACTTCCCACTGTGAGAGGATTTTTAATTTATATTTGAAATAAAAAACATGAAAAAAATAGTGTGTCTGGCTCTGTTTTTATTGATTTCTGTCAAGAGTTTTTCTCAGAATATGGCTTCATTAAAAGCAAATGCTCAGAAATTCTATGATTATACCGTCAGCCACCAATACGAACAGATGATGGATATGATCTATCCGAAATTATATGATATAGCTCCAAAAGAAGCCCTGCTTGAATCTCTAAAAAAACCTTTTGAGGCCAATCAAGGATTTAAAATCAAGATGGTAGATGCACCTGCTAATTTTACTTTTGGAGACATCAAAAAGATTGGTGACCAGTTTTTTTCTGTAATCAACCATGACAACACCATGCAGATTATTTGGGATGAGGCAATACCCAATCTGGAAATTCAGGAATATATTGATATGTTCAAAAAAGCAATGAAGACTGAAAATGTATCTTATGATCCGACAAACAAGACCATGAACATTAAGACCGGGGCTAAAATGATTGCCATATCAGACAATCTCACCAAAAAAGAATGGAAATACCTGATTTATAACGAGCAGATTTTTACCCAACTATTTGAAGGAAAAATAAAAACCGAACTGGGATTATAAGATAATTTCCTCTTTTGTCCGGTTCAAATAATAGTAATTAAAACTGTACAACTATGGCAAAGAGTCACGACGTTAAGAAAAATGTAAAGAAAGAGCCTGCAAAAACTGCTAAAGAAAAAAAGGCTGAAAAAAGAGACAAAAAAAATAACCCAAAAAGAGATTAATGAAAAAATCCCCACGTATGTTGGGGATTTTTTTTGCCAAAATTTTGTCAAAAAACTGCAATGAGCCCCTGTTTTTGCGCTCGTTTTTTATATTTGTAAAAAAGCCAAAATCAACTTATGGAATTATACTACTCCTTTTCAGTCCTAATCGTACTCGCATCATTTTTTGCCTATCTCAACATCCGTTTCCTAAAATTGCCCGCCACCATCGGAATCATGATTATTGCCATGATCAGTTCCATATTGCTGGTAGTAACCGGTAATATTTTTCCGGAAACATTTACAAACTTTTCAAAACTATTTTCAGAATTTGATTTTACGGAAGTATTGATGGGTGCCATGCTTAACTTCCTTTTGTTTGCAGGTGCTATTCATGTCAATCTTAAAGATTTGCGTGAACAGCGCGGTCCTGTCATGGTTTTTTCAACGATTAGCGTATTAATATCGGCACTGGCCATCGGACTTATTCTGGACTTTGTTACAGACCTGCTCCATATAGACCTTCCGTTTATTTACTGTTTGCTTTTTGGAGCCCTGATTTCGCCTACAGATCCTATTGCCGTACTCAGCATACTGAAAGACGCCAAAGTTCCAAAATCACTGGAAACAAAAATTGCGGGAGAATCTCTGTTTAATGACGGTGTCGCGGTTGTGGTTTTTGCCGTAATTTTAAAATTGGCACAAGACCCGGCAAGCGACTTTTCATTACCTCACGTTTCATGGCTACTCATAAGAGAAGCTTTGGGTGGATTTATTCTTGGAACGATTTTGGGTATACAGTCCAGCAAAGCCATGCGAAAAGTAGACGATTATAAAGTGTCCGTATTGATTACCTTATCGGTTGTTATGGGCGGTTATCTGATTGCTCAGGCCATGCATATTTCCGGACCATTAACCATGGTTGCAGCAGGAATCATTATTGGAAATTACGGAAAAAAGACAGCTATGTCTGCCACTACCAAAGACTACCTGAATAAATTTTGGGAATTGATTGATGAGATTCTCAACGCTATTCTTTTCCTTTTTATCGGTTTTGAGTTATTGTTAATCCCAAATATCCTAAGCTTCTGGTCTATTGGATTGATTTGTATCTTCATTGTACTACTCTGTCGACTTATATCAATTTGGATTCCAACGAAAATCATTCCTTTTAAAAAGAAATTTGAATCTTCAACCATAAAAATAATGGTATGGGGCGGACTCCGTGGCGGTGTTTCCATCGCCCTGGCACTATCGATTGCTGAAGGACCACATAAAAAAATTATAGTGGCGATTACTTACTTTGTGGTCGTATTTTCTATTATCGTACAAGGACTTACTATTGGAAAACTGGCTAACCGATTACTGCCGAAAGCAAAATCGGCTAACCTATAATAAAAAAAGGAGCTTCAAATGAAGCTCCTTTTTTTATATAGAATCCGGTAATACTTTGCCAGGGTTTAGGATATTATTCGGGTCAAAACAATTTTTAATGTTCTTCATCAATAACAATTGCGTTGGTGAAAAAGCAATATCCATGTAGTTTTTCTGCACATAACCAATACCATGTTCGCCAGACAAGGTTCCTTTGAGCGAAACCGTCAGTTCAAAAATCTCACGGATTCCTTTCGGAATTTCAGTCTTCCAGTCTTCATCAGACATATCACCCTTGACAATATTCACATGGAGGTTGCCATCGCCCGCATGTCCATAACAAACCGACTTAAAGCCATATTTATTTCCGATAGATTTTATACCTTCCAAAAGCCTCGGAAGTTCATATCGTGGCACAACCGTATCTTCTTCCTTATAAACCGAATTCGATTTTACGGCTTCTGCCACCGCTCTTCTCAATTTCCATAATGCATTTTTCTGGTCTTCGGAATCGGCAAAAAGAATTTCATCAATGGCAAATTGTTCCAGAACCTCTGTAATTTTTTCGGCTTCAGAAAACAGCACGTCCGGATAATTTCCATCGACTTCAATCA
Organism: Flavobacterium lindanitolerans; assembly: GCF_002846575.1. Taxonomy (NCBI): domain Bacteria; kingdom Pseudomonadati; phylum Bacteroidota; class Flavobacteriia; order Flavobacteriales; family Flavobacteriaceae; genus Flavobacterium; species Flavobacterium lindanitolerans. The sequence continues at coordinate 1,616,375 of NZ_PJND01000007.1, read as the reverse complement.
ACAAATGCGCCTCAACCTCATCTTTAATGTTCAGACTGACACCATCAATAAAACGCAATGTCCAGTCAATAGCGTCACGCTCCATAAATTCCAGGGCACTTGGTGTTATTCCGGCCTTAAAAATCTGAGCCACCGCTTCACAAGCCTGGCTGGAATTAAAAAACGGAACAAGCATTAGCACATTATGCGTATTTTTAGGCAACAGCTTCATCACAATTTTGGTAATAACACCTAATGTGCCTTCACTGCCAACCATTAATTGCGTCAGATTATAGCCTGTTGAATTTTTTAGCGTATTCGCTCCTGTCCACACAATCTCTCCTGTTGGCAATACCACTTCAAGGTTCAAAACATAATCTTTGGTTACGCCATACTTTACAGCTCTTGCTCCACCTGCATTTTCGGCAACGTTTCCGCCAATAAAACAGCTACCGCGACTGCTCGGGTCTGGCGGATAAAATAATCCTTTTTCCAGAACGGCTTCCTGCAGCGTCTGCGTTACTACACCCGGCTCAACCATAACCTGAAGATTCTGCTCGTCAATATGAAGGATTTTATTGAAACGTTCCATCGAAAGTCCAATACCCTGATGAATACTCAAAGCGCCACCACTCAATCCTGTTTTACCTCCAATTGGAGTTACGGGAATTTTATAGTCATTAGCCAGCTTTAGGATAGCCGAAATTTCTTCGGCAGAAGCAGGTTTCAGCACTACACCCGGAGGAAAAACATAATCTTCGGTTTCGTCACGCCCATAATTATTTCGGGTTTCTTCATCTAAAAAAAGAAAAGACGGGCCAACAATTTGCTGTAGCCTGCTGATTACTTCTTTGGAAAGCAGTTCGGTTTTCATGATAGCAATTTCAAAATCATTAAGAATTCAAAAATACTATTTATTTGATTGCTTTATAATGTCGCAAAAGGGTTTTTGTCACAAATAAAATTAAGGTTTTTCGGGTCTGGTTCTTTTATAAATAAAATGATCTACGGAGTACTTTCCGCTTCCTGTCACCAGTAAAAGAACATAAATCAGAAGATACAATCCGCCCAGTTCCTGTTTTTCAAAACCGTGCGATCCGTGAATTACGAAAACTGCAAAATACATCGTGATAATCAGCGGAATCGTTACCAGGCGTGTTGCAAATCCGACCAATAGCAATCCCGAACACAAAACTTCGGCAAATACCGCCAATGATAGCGATGCTGCCGGGCCTACTCCCAAAGGATCTGGAAATTCAAACGGCCCACCTGCATAAAGCGTATCAAATTTTTCCACACCATGCACCAGCATAAAGCTGCTCACCGTAGCCCTCACAACAAAAAGCATGATATTGGAAAGATTCTTGTTTTGGGCCGTGCTAAAAATTTTCATCATAATAGCTGTAATTTATGGGTTTCACGCCCTATAAATTTACAAAAAATTAACAAGATAAAAATGGCAGACAGCTTACTTTTTCTTCTTGAGGTTTGGAAGGAATAAGGCAATAATTCCAATCAGTGGCAAATAAGCACAAATTTTATATACCGCTTCAATTCCAATATGGTCTGCTGTATAGCCTAACAAGGCCGACCCAAGCCCGCCCATTCCGAAAGCAAAACCATAAAAAAGGCCGGAAACCATGCCCAGTTTTTTAGGCAATAGTTCTTGTGCATATACCAGAATTGCAGGAAAAGCAGAAGAAATGATGATTCCTATAACCACAGACAAAATACCGGTCCAAAACAAATCGGCATAAGGCAAGAATAACGCAAACGGAGCCGCTCCCAGAACCGAAAACCAGATGACATATTTTCGACCAAACTTATCGCCTAACGGTCCTCCTAACAATGTTCCTAAAGCACAGGAAGCCAAAAACAGGAAAAGGTGGAATTGGGCATCCTGAACAGAGACATTAAATTTTTCAATCAGATAGAACGTAAAATAACTGGACATACTGGCCATGTAGAAAAACTTCGAAAAGATTAATACCAGCAAAATGATGACAGTCAGGACAATCCTGTTTTTTGACAAATCCGGCAAAATGACTTCTATTTTTTTCTTAGCTCTTAAAGTAAGATGATTATCATACCAGCGTGCAATCCTGCCCAGAACTAACAATGCCAGAGTGGCTATTATCACGAAAAACAAAATATAGCGCTGTGAATTTGGCACTACCAGCAACGCCACCAATAAAGGCCCTATAGCGGTACCTGCATTTCCTCCTAATTGAAAAACCGACTGTGCCAGTCCGCGTTTGCCTCCTGAAGCCAGAAATGAAATTCGGGAAGCTTCCGGATGGAAAATGGAGGAACCTATCCCTACCAGAATTACCGAAAGTATGATGACATAAAAATTCGAGGCATAAGACAGCAGGATAATTCCTGATAAGGTAAAAAGCATTCCGTAAATCTGCGAATAAGGCTGTGGCTTTTTGTCTGTATAAAACCCTACAAACGGCTGCAGGATTGAAGCTGCCATCTGATAGGCAAAAGTAATCAGTCCTATCTGCGTAAATGACAGCTTATAGCTTTCTTTTAATATGGGATAAACAGACGGAATGACCGCCTGAAGCAAATCATTCAGCATATGTGCAAAAGCTATAGAGAAAAGAATGGAATAGACCGTTTTTTGCGCTACTTCCTTATTATCCTGAGCTTGAAAATTCAAATCTGTTGCTTTCATATTTTTTTAAAAAGTAATTAAAACCCAATACCAAAAGGCCAATGTTATAAACGAAAGCGGAATACCAATGCCAATCATCATACTGCTGAGCTTAGGTTTGAGCCCATAATTTGAAGCAATGATTGATGCTGTAATCATGGGTGCCATAGCCGACTCCAATATCGCAACATCTGTTTCGATTCCGTTTCCGTTAAAAATTATTTTATATAAGACATAAAAAAATGCCGGAGTAATCATCAGTTTGAAAAACAATCCCAAAACCAAAAAATTCCAATGCCTGCTTTTTTCCTGTATTTTTATCTGTAAACCTACCGCTACAAGGGCTATTGGTGTTACCGTACTTCCCAATCGCTGAAAAACCAATTGTAGGTTTTCATTAAAATCGGCATCCAAGACATTCATCAGCAAAGCTGCAAAAAAGGCCAGAAAAGGAGGAAAAAGCAAAATTTTTGAAACAATTTCTTTGGGATTTGGAGTACCTCTTGAATAGAGCGATGCTACAATAATCCCTAAAGTTGCCATGACTACGAACGTACCGGGCTGGTCTACAATTATAGCCGTTTCCATTCCTTCTTTGCCATATAAAGCCTCTATTACGGGAAAACCAACAAAAGCCGTATTTCCTAAACCACCCATCAGAATAAGGCAACCCACTAATTTTCTCGACCATTTGAAATAACTTCCTAATACCGAAAAAAACAGGAAAGAAAATAAAAAACCCAGCCAGGCTATACCCAATGGAAATAAAAGTTTGGAACTGATTTCAATCTTAGGAATATAGAATAATGCCAGAGCCGGCAATGAGATATAAATCACGAACTGGTTCAATACCTGATGTGAATTCGCCGGGAAATTTTTAGCTCTTTGCAGTACAAATCCTACCAGCAGGCACAAAAACAACAAGATAATACTATCCATTTTTATATTCAAATTACGGAGGTTTAAGACCTATCCCGTCTTTTGTTTTTTTTATTGATGAAAACAGTGCAAATTTACGGCATTACCTACAATTTATCAGTCATCCCGGAATCATAAAAAAAAGCCAAAATATTTGTTAAGAAATAAAATCGTTATAAATTTGTAACATATTTTATTACAGTATGATTTCCGGCAAGTTTGCAATAACGCTTCATATCCTGACCCTTCTGTCTAAGTTTCCTGACGAATATCTTTCCTCAGAATTCCTTGCAGGGAGCATGAACCTGCATCCGGTACTGATTCGAAAAGAAATTGCCAACCTCAAAAAACACAATATTGTAGAAAGCAAAGAAGGAAAAAATGGCGGTACAAAATTATTAAAACCCGCTGCGAAGATTAACCTTGACGACATTTTCAAAATGACTTTTGAAAAAGTGACTTTGGGCTATTCTAAAAATGACCCAAATCCGGATTGTCCGGTTGGAAAAAACATCAATAAAAAATTGGACGAACTATATGAAGATATTAACGATAAAATCATCAAGCAATTAGGTACGATTTCACTGACTGAATTTTCAGATAAGTTCTAGCTATTTTTTTTAAACTAAACTGTAACTTTTTTTATTACTTTTAAAACATATACTATTATGAAAATCGCAATTATTGGAGCCACCGGATTTGTAGGCTCAAAAATTACCGCCGAACTGGCCAACCGTCATCATGAAATAACAGCAATTTCAAGAAACGGGAAAAAATCCGACATCCAAAATGTAAAATATGTTGCAGCAGACATATTCAATATTCAGGAATTGGCGCAAATCTTAAAAGGACATGATGCCGTTGTAAGTGCCTATAATTCCGGATGGACCAACCCGAATATCTATGATGATTTTATAGCAGGTTCTAAAGCGATACAGGAAGCTGTAAAGCTTTCTGATGTAAAAAGATTTGTTACTATTGGAGGAGCCGGAAGCCTTTTTGTAGCTCCCGGGTTACAGGCTGTAGATACTCCCGATTTTCCAAAAGAATACCACGCCGGAGCAAGTGCTGCCCGAGATTATCTCAACATTCTTAAAGAAGAAAAAGAGCTGGACTGGGCCTTTTTTAGCCCGGCTTTTGAAATGCACCAGGGAATCACAACCGGAAGAACCGGTAACTACCGTCTTGGTTTGGATAATCCTGTTTTTGATGAAAACCAGAGAAGCATCTTATCTGCTGAAGATTTGGCTGTTGTCATTGCTGACGAAATTGAAAACCCAAAACATCATCAGGTTCGATTTACGGCTGCCTATTAACACTCCGCAATTCAATACCAAAAACAGTTTCTTTAAGCGCCGTCTTTTTGAAACTGTTTTTGTTTTCATTACTTTTACCTTTCAAAACTGCTATAGTGTCTAAATCCGGTCCACATAAATCTGCGCTAAAAGAAAAAGAAGGAATCAGCCAACCTGAAAGCGTTGGCAAAAACTCAGTTGCCCAAATCATACAATTCCGAAAGAAGCAACCTTCAGCACAAGAATTAATCGACGGGATTTTAAAAGGTGATAAAATTTCATTGAGCCGTGCCATAACTTTGGTGGAAAGCACACAGCCCAAACATCTTGAAAAAGCCAACGAAATCATCCAGGCCTGTCTTCCGCATGCCAATAATTCGGTCAGAATCGGGATTACGGGAGTTCCTGGTGTCGGCAAGAGTACTTTTATTGAAGCCTTTGGCCGTTATCTAACTGCAACCGGTAAAAAAGTGGCCGTATTGGCAGTTGATCCCAGCAGTACCATATCACATGGAAGTATTTTAGGCGACAAAACCCGTATGGAAGAACTCGTCAAGGACGAAAATGCCTACATCAGGCCTTCGGCTTCCGGAGAAACGCTTGGTGGTGTGGCCAGGAAAACGCGTGAAACCATTATTTTATGCGAAGCCTGCGGATTTGACACCATCATTATTGAAACTGTTGGCGTAGGACAAAGCGAAACTGCCGTTCACAGTATGGTAGATTTCTTCCTGCTTTTGAAAATAGCTGGCGCCGGTGATGAACTTCAGGGAATAAAAAGAGGCATTATGGAAATGGCAGATGCCATAGTCATCAACAAAGCAGATGGTGACAACATCAAAAAAGCCAAAATGGCCAAGACCGAATTTAATAGAGCATTGCATCTGTTTCCGGCAAAAAGCTCAGGTTGGCAGCCTAAAGTCACCACTTGCAGCGCTATTACACATGACGGCATTGCCGAAATCTGGGAAATGATTTCAGAATATCTCATATTAACAAAAAGCAATGATTATTTTTTCGAGAGAAGAAAAGACCAAAATCAACATTGGCTTTTGGAAACAATCAACGAACAGTTAAAAAATCACTTTTTTGAGCATCCTGAAATAAAAAATCTATTAGAGGAAAATAAAAAAGCGGTACAAAATAGTGAAGTCTCCCCGTTTGCCGCTGCTCAAAATCTATTACAAATCTATCAAAACAGTAAGAATCTTAAATAAAAAACCGCTCCAAAATAAATTGGAAGCGGCTTTCTTTGTTTGGGGTAAAAAACAATTTAGTTTTCAGCTATCGGTATTGAGATGGTATAGAATTCATCATTTCCCTTAATTTTATACCTTCCTTCACGTAACTTATCTGATCTGAATCCTAAAGACTTTGCTACTTCCTTAGGAATGGTTTGCCCTTTAGGAATAGTATAATAACCACCATCCCTTAACAATACACTACCATGTTCTTCAGTAAGAGCGCTTTTATAAATCTTCATAACAAATAATCCGTCAACATTTTGTGCGCCCACCGGAGTATCACCGTTTGGTAGCGGCATAATTAAATTACGCCAGGTGATCCTCCAAATTTCATGGCAAAAACCGTCTGGCTGACTACAATCTACGTTGTGGGCACCCCAAGCCCGTACAATAAAATAATCGTAGTAAATTCTGGCTGCTGTATCAGGCGTATTCTCAGTTTCCTGCTGATCATCCTTGCTACAGCCTACCATAAGTGCTGTCAAAAATAGTGTTACCACTATCGTTTTTACCCCCATCAACGATACAAATCTGTTTGTTTTTTGTTCGGATTTTTTTAAATCCAGGTTTCTAAAATTCTCCATAATTTGTAATTTAATTATCCCTACTCTTTGATTGGCTTTTCGGGTTACGCCGACTTTAGAGTATATCAATTAAATTGTTTTTTTGTTACCCCTTGATTTTTACATTTTTGGAAAATCAATTAATGTATTAAAAAAAAAACGGCTGTAAAACAGCACTGTTAGCCGCTTTACAACCGTTTTTTATTGGAAGGTTTTATTTTGGATTTATGATTTTGGATGTTATTATACTATATTTTTAACCAAACATATTCTAACAAGCACCAAAAACTATAAACTATCAACTATCCTCTATGAACTATCAACTATTCCTCATATCTCCCCACTTCCCTGTCATAAAACTCATTTGCTTCTGTAATCAGGCCTTCCATTACCTGATTTAATTCTCCTTCATCCAGATCTTCTGCTTCTTCCAGAAACTCAACTTCATCGTCTTTCAGATTAATAATAAACCTTGGATAGTCCATATGGATAACAAAGATATCATCCGGGAAATCAGTATTGTCGCCTAATAAAAATTTTGGTAGTTCCATATTGTTTGGATTTTTGATTTATGATTTCAGATTTATGATTTCAGATTGCTGTTTCGACAGTAGCCTCTTTTATCATTTTTTTTGTGAGATAATTAAAGCGAATATACAAAAATACCGCTGCAACAGTCAAACCTGCCAGAAGACCTATCCATATTCCTGTTGCCTTAAGGTCTGTATGTTTTCCTAAATAGTACGAAACCGGAAACCCTACTACCCAATAGGCGGCAAATGTAATATACATTGGCACTTTTACATCCTGGAGTCCTCTTAATGCTCCTAATACTACTACCTGTATTCCGTCTGAAATCTGGAACACGGCTGCCACCAGTAATAGTTTGGCAGCAATAGCTATTACTTCTTCATTGTCTACAAGCAAGGCGCTGTTTTCCATATTGAGGAACAAATGCGGTAAGAATTGATGGAAAAGTACAAATCCTATTGCAAATACTACCTCAATGATAATTGCCAGAAGAAAAATCGAACGGGCAACTACCAGCAGTTTTTTATAGTCTTTCAATCCTTTCTGGTTGCTCACACGAATCATGGCGGTTACGCTCAATCCCATCGCAAACATAAAAGTTGCCGAAGCTAAACTTAAAGCAATCTGGTTGGCGGCCTGGCTGATTTTACCCAAAGACCCCGAAAGCCAGATAGCAGCTGTGAAAAGTGCTACCTCAAAAAACATCTGCATGGCCGAAGGCAATCCAAGACCGATGATTTTTTTAAGCATGGATTTTTTAAGTTCCTGAAAACTGAAATTTTGGAAATAGGCTGTCAGCTTTTCATTTTTAGATAAAATGATGTGCATAAACACCACCATCATAATTCTGGAAATAACTGTTCCAAGCGCCGCGCCAATAATACCCATACGCGGAAAAAACCATATTCCATATATGAGCAGGTAGTTCAACACCACGTGCACAACATTAGCCATAATAATGGCATACATCGAATATTTTGTCATTGAAAGCCCGTCTGCAAATTGTTTGTATCCCTGGTAAATAACCATCGGGATTAAAGAAAAAGCGACCCAATCAATATAAGGCTTTGCCAAAGCAATAACCTCATCCGGTTGCCCCATATAATACATTAGCGGCTTTGCCAATACGATAACGCCAAACAATGTGAGTCCTAAGATGCCACACAAAAATAAACCGTGGTGAAAAGCCGACCTTATCTTTATATTATCCTTTTCTGCATCAGCCTGCGCAATAATAGGCGTAATGGCTGTCGAGAAACCAATACCTAAGGAAATTGCAATAAAAATAAAGCTGTTTCCAAGTGAAACGGCAGCTAATTCGGCAGCACCCAATTTGCCTACCATTATATTATCGACTATTCCTATTAGTGTATGGCCAAGCATACCCAAAATAATAGGGTAAGCTAATTTCAGGTTATATGAAAATTCTTTGGTGTATTGTTGTAAGTTCACGATTGTGTAGAAAATTGTGTGGCAAAGATAGCACCATATCCTACAATTCCACACTTTTAAAAATATTTAATTTTTTTAGGAAAAATTTCACAAATATTACAATTCACTTGCAATCAAAGCCTTATCAGGATGTTAACCTTTTAACAATACTTTAAAAATTAACATTTGGAGGAGTGGCGTTATTATTGTTAAATTTATAGTAATAACTTTTAAAACCTGATCTATGAAAATTTTGAAATCAATTACCGGCTTATTTTTACTTTGCTCTACGGTTCTAACGACAGCTACTATGTCGGCCCAGGAAACCACTTCTGCAATTGGCGCTACTGAAAATTATGACCAAGGGTTTCGTTTAGGGTTTGGAATTAACGGAGGTTTTATTTTTGATGACCCTTATGATTTTTCATTAGGAGCCGATGCCAGAATCCAGTATGACCTGAATCAAAGGTATTCGATTACGTTTACTACCGGATTTACCAATTTGTTTATAGGAGATGATATTCCTGACTTGGGTTTCATTCCTGCCAAAGCCGGTTTTAAAGCTTTTGTTTGGGAAAATCGTTTTTATGTGCTTGGCGAACTTGGAGCCGCCATTCCTGTAACTAATGATTATGATAAGACCAGCTTATTATTATCACCTGGAATTGGTTATGCCAATAAATACTTTGATGCCAGCATTCGTTATGAATACTACAATGATTTTCCAAGAGAAAATGGCGAAGGAGTCGGCCAATTGGCATTACGTCTGGCCTACGGATTTAGACTTTAATTTTTTATATAAAAAAAGCCTTGAATTATCAAGGCTTTTTTATTTTTAGTGTTCATTGGTCAGTTCGTTTTTATAAAACGACATATTGTCTTTGACCTTGTCTTCCAATTCAGGATATTTTATGTCTTTGTGCTGTGACAAAACGTCCCATATTACTTTTGCCAAAAGCAAACGACAGGCATCCTTATCGTCTGCCGGTATTACATACCAAGGTGCTTTTTCTTTAGATGTTTCATTAATGGCTTCTTCATAATAGCGTTGATAATCATCCCAGAAACCTCTTTCTTTTAAATCGCCGGGCGAAAATTTCCAGTTGTGCTTTTCTTTTTCAAGTCGCCTTAAAAGACGCTGTCTTTGTTCTTCCTTGCTCAAATGCAGGAAAAACTTCAAAACAATCGTTCCATTTTCAGCTATATGATTCTCGAAATGGGCTATTTGCTTCATTCGCTTTTTCCAAAAATCTTTCGGAATATCTTCAACAGCTTCAATTCCAGGCAGATTTTCGTTTAGGATATATTCCGGATGGACCCGCGTGACCAGAACATTTTCATAATGTGTCCTGTTAAACACCGCAAACTTTCCTTTTTCAGGCAAAGCAATATAATGTCTCCATAAATAGTCGTGTTCCAGTTCGGCAGAAGTAGGCGTTTTAAAACTATGCACCACTACTCCCCTTGGATTAAATTCCCTAAAAACTTCCCGAATCAGGCTGTCCTTGCCGGAAGTGTCCATTCCCTGAAGACAAACCAGAACACTGTAACGGTTATGGGCGTACATTTTATCCTGCAAATCACTTAAGGCTTCACGCGTCTCATCAAGAGCATCCTTTATTTCGTCTTTTGTAGCTTTGAGGTCTATAAACGTAGGCAGGTCTGATAGTTTTGTTGGGCCGGTAATTTTGAAATCGTCTGTATTTATCGTTCTCATAGGATATTATTTTACATAAATGTATATATTTATCCTAAGAATCCGCGTTCTAACTGTAAATTTATTTCCAAACCACATTTTCAATACTTCTTCAAAGAAACATAGACCATGCAAAAATTTAAGCTTGAATTATTATTTCAGATTATCGGAATAGGTTCCGCCTCAGGATTAGTTTTTAGAGACAATTCGCTTTTCATAATTTCCGATAACAGTAGTGTGCTCTATGAATACAATATGGATAGTAAAAGTCTGGAATCGCACAAAATCATAGAAATGCCAACAGGCACACCTGCTGAAAATATTCCTAAAGCCCAAAAGCCCGATTTTGAATCTATTACCGGCTTTGGAGAAGATTGCTATATTTTTGGTTCCGGTTCTACCGAAAACCGAAACAGGATGATACATTTTGATGTAGACAAAAAGGAAAAAATTAAAGAAACCGATTTGACCGACCTCTATCTGGTCATGCAAAGTTTTGGAAATACAAAACCGGAAGATTTTAATATTGAAGGTGCTGTTTACAATGGCGAAAACTGGTTTCTTTTCAATCGTGGCAACGGTGCTTCCGGTAAAAACGGAATTTTTACCATTGGCGGAAATAACCTGACAGATGATTTTTCTGTTTTATATAATTCTTATAAACTGCCCAAAATAAAGAGTATACAGAGTTCTTTTACAGATGCCGTTCGCGTTGATGGAAAAATTTACTTTTTAGCAACTGTCGAAAATACCAAGTCAACTTATGATGACGGAGCTGTTCTTGGAACATTTATTGGCAGACTGGACATTGAAAAAATGAAAATTGATTTTACCCAAAAGATAACCGACACCCACAAATTTGAAGGACTGACGGTTTACAAAGAAAACGACAAGACCATTGAATTTTTGCTTTGTGAGGATAAAGACAATGACGATTTGAAGTCGGATATATATAAGCTTACTTTGGATAAGTGATATTAGATTTCAGATTTTAGATTTTAGATTTTAGATTTTAGGTAGGTATAAATCATAAATCTTATATCATAAATCCTACATCATAAATCAAAAATTTTTCCACCTCATTCCAACCTTTTTATCTTTTTCTCTCTCTATACAGGAAAGACATTTATTGTGATAGACGAAAAACTAATTACAGCCTGCAGAAAAATGCAACGGGACGCACAGCGTCAGGTGTATGAGCTTTTGGCTCCTAAGCTGTACCGGACTTGCAAGCGGTACCTGAAAAAAGAGGAAGAAATAGAAGAAGCGTTGGCCGATGCTTTTTACACTATTTTCACGAAAATCGATCAATTGAAGGAAGTCCGGGCTTTTGAAGCCTGGGCCAGAAAAATTGCGGTCAATCAATGCTTACTGTCGCTTAAGAAAAACATCAACTTCAACATGTATCTTGACGACGTGAAAATCATTTCACAGCCGATTACAAATCACATGACCGATCTGGAGGAAGAAGATCTGCTTAACCTATTGAATTTTATTCCCGAAGGATGCCGAACCATTTTCAACCTTTTTGCCATTGAGGGCTATTCTCACAAAGAAATTGCCAAAACGCTTGATATTTCAGAAGGAACGTCTAAATCACAACTGAATGTCGCGAAGACCAAACTAAAAGAACTGGTCAATAACCTTTATTATCAAAAAGCAAAATAGTGATGGAAAATCAAGATAAAATATTCGAACAATTCAAAGATGCCTCAAAAAAGGCAGAGACGAAAGACTTTCCGGCTATGGAAAAAGTCTGGAACCGTGTTGAAGAAAAGCTGGATAAGAAAGATGATAAAAAAACAATAGCGCTTTGGAAAAAAATCGGGATTGCTGCTTCGCTTCTTTTGTTCTTTTCTTTAGGCTATCAATTTCTAAAAACAGACGAAACTACAATCGATACTCCAAAAAATCCTGTAGTAACTCAGGAAAAAGAAAACACGATTTCTAATTCTGAAAAAGAAGCCGTTGTTGACAATTCTGATATTACTGTAAAACCTGAAAAGACAGAAACTAAAACTTCTAAAATTATTAAAAGTAAGGCTGTCAGTATAAAAACAGATGCTGTGGCAGTTGCTGAAGACACCAAAGAAAAAGAGGAAGTCTATAGTAAAGCTACAGAAATAGCCGGGGTAGAAATAACACAGGCCAAGCCAAAAGCAGAAACACTTAAAGAGGCAAAAATTATTGTTGCCGAAACTAAAACCGATCCGGTTACAAATGAAAAAACTGTAATAGGAACCGTAGTTGACGGTCAAAATTTGCCTTTGCCTGGCGTTAATGTAGTTGTTAAAGGAACAACCCGCGGCACACAAACTGATTATGACGGAAAATATAGCATTGCGGTTAATCCTAACGAACAACTGGCTTTCTCTTTTGTGGGCTATAAATCAACAACTGTTCCCGTTAAAGATCAATCCAGATTGGATATTGCACTATCAGAAAGCTCCGAAATGCTTAGCGAAGTAATTGTAACCGCATATACTTCTACAAAAAGAACAAAATCATCAGCCGCAGTAAAACCAATTGAATCAGGACGTAAATCTAAAAAAGAAGCTGCATTGGATCCATCAGGTTCTTTTGCAAACGGACATATAGCTCAAAATAATTCAACGGATAACAAACTTTATAGAGATGGAGACAAAAACGGTAATCCTACTATCCAATCGTTACAAGGGGCAGTTGCCGGTTTGAACATAGGTACCGGAAGCGGACAACCCGGCGGAGACACCTCTATTGTTATTAGAGGTAATGGATCTGTTAATGACAATAATGAGCCATTGTATATTGTAGATGGCATGCCTGTGGATGAAGAAGGTTTCAGAAAGCTCACTCAAAACAATATTGAAGAAATCACTGTTTTAAAAGATGCTTCGGCAACAGCTATTTATGGCAATAGGGGTATTAATGGAGTAATCGTAATTAAGACTAAAAATGGTACTAATCAAAAACTTTCTAAAAGAGAATTAAGAAAAAAACTTCGGGAATTAAAACAAAAGAAAAATACCGAAGTTTATAGAACGGATGAACATACAGAAGACTATAATCCGTTTGTTGAAAATCCGTTTGAAAATCCTAAGAGCGAACCGCTTTCTACTTTTTCGATTGACGTGGATAATGCCTCTTATACCAATATACGCCGATTTATAAATAATGGTCAGGAAGTACCAAAAAATGCTGTACGAGTTGAAGAAATGGTCAACTTCTTTAAATACAGTTATGAACAGCCAAAAGGAGAAGATCCGTTTTCTATACAAACAGAATACAGCGATGCACCATGGAATCCGAAACACAAATTATTGAAAATAGGGTTGCAGGGAAAAATTATCCCTACTGAAAAGCTACCAGCTTCCAATTTAGTTTTTTTGATTGATGTTTCCGGCTCTATGGATGAAGAGAACAAGTTGCCATTGCTAAAACAGTCACTAAAGATTCTGGTTAATGAACTGAGAAAAGAGGATAAGGTTTCTATTGTAGTGTATGCCGGAGCTGCCGGAATGGTTTTACCTCCTACTTCCGGAGACGACAAAAAGACCATTATTGATGCTTTAGAGAAACTAAATGCTGGTGGCAGTACGGCTGGAGGTGAAGGAATTGAGTTGGCGTATAAAACAGCACAGGAAAATTTTATCAAAAACGGAAACAACAGGGTTATTCTGGCAACAGACGGTGATTTTAATGTTGGAAAATCATCCAATGCCGACATGGAAACGCTTATCGAAGAAAAAAGGAAATCGGGTGTTTTCCTTACCTGCCTGGGTTATGGCATGGGAAATTATAAAGACAGTAAAATGCAGACCCTGGCCAATAAAGGAAACGGGAACCATGCGTATATCGACAATATTCAGGAAGCCAACCGCTTTTTAGGAAAAGAATTCAAGGGTACGCTTTTCGCCATTGCCAAAGATGTAAAAATCCAAATTGAGTTTAATCCAAAACACGTTCAGTCTTATCGCCTGATTGGTTATGAAAAACGAAAATTAAAAACCGAAGATTTTACCAATGATGCTATTGATGCCGGCGAATTAGGAAGCGGCCACACCGTTACGGCTTTATATGAAATTATTCCTGTTGGAGTAAACAGTGAGTTTGCCGGTAAAACACCCGACTTAAAATACACTAACGCCCAGGAAAACAATACATCCTACAATGATGAGCTGGCAACCATAAAATTCCGGTACAAAAAACCTGATGGTGAAAAAAGTATTGAATTGACAAATGTTGTCGGGAATAAATCTATCCCATTGAATGCCGCTTCTAATGATTTTAAATTTTCTGCCGCAGTTGCATGGTTTGGATTAAAATTAAGAGATTCAAACCTGATTCCGAATAAATCTTTAAACGACATCAAAAAATTGGCAAAAGAAGGATTATCTAATGATGAGGAAGGCTATAAGGCCGAGTTTATCCGATTGGTGGATAGCGTAAAATAAAGCAAGATGAAAAAGTATATTTATATAATCGTACTGTTAATTTCGCCACTTGCATTTGGCCAGAAACAAAATGAAATCGGATGCACAAAATACGCTGCCATGTCTGCCAAAACCAATTTTGAAAATGACCTTAAAAGTAATAGCATTACTATTCATCTTCGTGGCGGAATTGTTTCTGTAATCAAAAAAGAAGATTTAGCGTTTCAGGAAAAATACGGCATCCGTTATCATGATTCGGGTTGTGTAGCCACAAGAGATTTTGATTATTACAAACTGTACAATCATCATGTATTTACCTATTTGTCGGGGAAATTTGGAGAAGACTGGAAGAAAGAACTAAATACCAGCGCTTGGCATAGAGTAGTAAAATAAAAAAACCGATAGCTGGGCTATCGGTTTTTTTATTATTATTTCTCAATTTCTCTAAGGCTCTCCATCTTTTTATGGGCCAGGAATCCGGTAATATCCTCAAAATGTTCCTTCACTCTTTTGTTTCCAAATTCAAATACTTTTGTGGCCAGTCCGTCAAGAAAATCACGGTCGTGGGATACCAGAATCAAGGTTCCGTCAAAATCGCGAAGCGCATCCTTGATAATATCTTTTGTTTTCATATCGAGGTGGTTGGATGGCTCATCCAGAATCAAAAGGTTTACCGGTTCCAGCAATAGTTTAATCATCGCCAGACGTGTTTTTTCACCTCCCGAAAGCACTTTTACTTTTTTAGTCGTATCATCACCGCTAAACATAAAAGCGCCCAGAATATTTTTAATCTGTGTACGGATTTCACCAACGGCTATGCTGTCAATAGTTTCAAAAATAGTAGCGTTTTCGTCTAATAAAGAAGCCTGGTTTTGGGCGAAATAGCCAATTTGCGCATTGTGCCCTATTTCAACCGCACCGCTGTCTATGCCAATTTCCTTCATGATTGCCTTAATCATGGTTGATTTTCCTTCCCCATTTTTTCCCACAAAGGCTACCTTCTCTCCTCTTTCAATTACGATATTGGCATCTTTAAACACCACATGGTCGCCATATGATTTCGACAAATCCTTAACGACTACAGGATATTGTCCGGAACGTACGGATGGGGGGAATTTCAATCGCAAAGCAGAATTATCAACCTCATCAACCTCAACAGGCACTAATTTTTCAAGCATTTTCACACGCGATTGTACCTGTAATGTTTTGGAATAGGTTCCTTTAAAACGCTCGATGAATTCCATATTTTCTGCAATCATCTTCTGCTGTTCTTCATAAGCTTTCAGCTGATGTGCTCTTCTGTCTTTTCTCAATTCCAGATATTGGGAATACTTGGCTTTATAGTCATAAATCCTTCCCATTGTTACTTCAATCGTACGGTTGGTGATATTATCGACAAAAGCCCTGTCGTGCGAAATGACCACTACTGCTTTTGCAGAATTGATAAGAAAATCTTCCAACCATTGGATAGATTCGATATCCATGTGGTTTGTAGGCTCATCCAGCAATATCAAATCCGGTTTTTGCAATAATATTTTAGCCAGTTCGATACGCATTCTCCAACCTCCTGAAAATTCAGAAGTCAGGCGTGTGAAATCTTCTCTTACGAAGCCTAATCCCATCAGGATTTTCTCCACTTCCGCTTCGTAATTGATTTCTTCAATGGCATAATATTTCTCGCTCAAATCAGAAACCCTTTCAATGAGTTTCATATAATCATCAGACTCGTAATCGGTACGGATTGTCAGTTGTTCGTTCAGTTCGTCGATTTCAGCCTTCATCTTAAAGATTCCGCTAAACGCTTTTGAAGTTTCCTCCATAACCGTTGTTTCATCTTTAGTGAGTAAATGTTGCGGAAGATAGGCAATCACAGCATCTTTTGGTGCAGAGATATTTCCTCCGGACGGTTTGTTTTGGCCCGCTATTATTTTTAGAAGCGTTGATTTTCCGGCTCCATTTTTACCCATAAGGGCTATTTTGTCATTTTCATTTATGGAAAAAGTAACATCGCTGAAAAGCGTAGTGCCTCCAAACTGTACTGAAATATCGTTTACTGTAATCATCTGATATGCTATGAAATTGATTGCTAAATCCGCCTCCCGGATTTTTGAAGGTGCAAAGATAACGCAATTAAGGAATTAGGCAATCTGAAAAAACTGGTAATACTGATAGAGAATTCAAAATTAATTGACTTATATTTATAGTAAAGATTTTACTAATGTCTAAAACTACACCTTTTTATACGCGGCTTGCCCATGTTCTGGTTTCTATCATCGGCTTGTTCTATCTCGCTATTATTGGAGAGACCCTACTGGCACCTCTTATTTTTGCTTTTTTATTTTCTTTATTACTACTACCTTTTGCTAACTTTTTAGAAAAACGCTGGAAGTTTCCCCGTTCGTTATCATCGGCTACCGTATTGCTTGCTTTGGTACTCGCCATCACATCCATAGCCTATCTGCTTTTGAATCAATTGAGCGACCTGACCAATGACCTTCCGGCCTTTAAAGAACAGCTTTTGGCCACATCTACTACTTTGCAGGATTGGATTTCAGACACTTTTAATATTGACAATCACGAACAAATCAGTTATATCAATTCTGCCACGACAGAGGCTTTAAGCAAAGGAACCTCTATATTGGGACAGACCTTATTGTCTGTTTCGTCGGTTATGCTTTTTTTGGTATTTATTTTTTTATATACCTTTTTTATATTGCTCCACCGCCGGTTATTACTCACTTTTTTGGTTTCGTTATTCAAGGAAAAACACTCTGCCGTTGTGTATGATGTTGTTTTCAACATACAATATATTGTCAAGAAATATATAGTCGGACTCTTTCTCCAAATGCTGATTGTTTCTGTATTGGCATGTACCGCTTTTGAAATTATCGGAATAAAATATGCTTTCTTATTAGGACTGATTACAGGAATTTTTAATGTCATTCCATATATTGGCATACTGACTTCGCTGATACTTACCGTCCTGCTGACATTTTCAACGATGAATTCTACGTCTGTACTGCTGGTTATTTTCAGTGTCTTTCTGATTCATTTGATTGACAGCAATTATGTCATGCCAAAGATTGTAGGTTCCAAAGTAAAGATAAACACACTTACTGCGTTACTCGGTTTGGTTTTGGGAGAATTAATCTGGGGGATTAAAGGAATGTTTTTATCCATCCCGATTATCGCTATTTTTAAGGTCATTTTTGACCGGGTCGACGGACTGAAACCTTGGGGCTATGTTTTGGGAGAAGATGACAGCACTCCGAAAATTCCCGTTACGGAAACTGAACAAGCCATCATTGAAAAAATGGAAGAACCCGAATAGTTAGCTATTCGGGTTCTTTATTTCATACCAGGCTTGCGAAATGCCGTCCTCATCAAAGAAATTTACAAAGTGTAATCCTGCTTTTTCGAGTACTTTTCGGGAAGCGAAATTATCAAAATCAGCGTAGGCATTGATTTTTTCCAGCTTCATTTCATTAAAGCCAAAATCAACAAAAGCTTTTGCCGTTTCACAGGCGTAGCCTTTGCCCCAATGCTTTTCTATAAAACGGTAGCCTAAATCATAATAGGTGTCGTGTCCGTTGACATTCTTATTCAATTTCAAACCGGACCAGCCAATAAATTCACCTGTTTCTTTTAAGATTACGGCCCAACGCCCAATTCCATTTTCCAGATATTGCTGACGGATATTTGCAATTGCTTCACGAACCTGCTCAATATCTGTAACCGGATTTTTTCCAAGATAGGTATGAACTGCCGGATTGGAATCCAGTTCAAAGATACCCACATCGTCTGAAGGCTGCAGCTCCCTCAGGAGCAATCTTTCGGTTTCTATAGAAGTCCTCATATCCGATTATTAAAGGTTCATTTTGAAATCCGTAATTATCGGGTCGGCTTTTCCATATTTTGATTCATCAATAAAAATCTCAACAGCAATACTGCCTCCTGTTCCCAGAACAATTGCAGACTGGTTGTTATTTCGCATTAATGTTTCAATACCTGCTTCTTCCAGTTTTGTTTTTAAAGCTATTGCCAAAATCTCATCTCCTGAGAATACTTTCATTAGTCCCATTTCTGTTTTTTTTAGTTGTGTTATTCTGTTTCTTCTTCCTCTTCCCAATCATCCATCTCAAAAAACAGAGGCTCGACCATTGTCCGGTCTGCAAAGCTATCCACTCTTTCTGTGATATTTTCTGAAAAATAAATTCTTTGTGTTTTGCCCATTGACTCTGAAATCCTTGCCAGTTTGGTATCAAAACGCAACCTCAGCAAATCATCAGTATCTTCAATAATGAACATTTTCAAGCGGTTGACATCAAATCCTGCTGATGAAAACATATCGCTCAAACGGTTTGGCGTTCCAATCAAAACATCGATTCCCAGAGAAATCTGGTTTTTATCAAAATCAATATCGCCTTTGTCATGAACACCATACACACGAAGATCTGTATAGTTGCCTAATTTTTCGAAAAGCTGTTTCATTTCCAGCATTTTCTCTTTGCTTTCAACAACAATCAGGGCTCTGGGAGATTCCTCAAATGCTTTTTCAAGTCGTTGGATTACATTGATGACCAATGTCGTCGTTTTTCCTGATTTTTCCGGTGCAATAATGACGCAATCAGCACCACTCTTTATGGTTGAAAAAGTTTCCTGCTGCATTTCGTTGGCCTCAACAAGTCCGTTTTCAACCAAAGCTATTTGAAGCTTTTCGTTTATTTTTTTTAATTTCATCTTATATTGTATAACGTCCTGAATGCATTCCCAGGGAAGCTGTTATTTGCTGGCAAAAAGCTTTACATCTGTTTCGGAAATTTCGTTTCCGCCAAGAATAATCAAGCGTTCCACAACGTTTCTTAATTCCCTGATGTTTCCTGTCCAATCATATTCTTTCAAAAGTGCTATGGCTTCATCAGAAAACTGTTTAGGTGCATTTCCCTGTTCAGCTGCTATTTTTTCAGTGAAATGGTGTATTAATAAAGGTATGTCATCGCGCCTGTCATTTAACGCGGGTACTTTAATCAGAATAACGGCCAATCTGTGGTATAAATCTTCACGAAAACGGCCTTCCTCGATTTCTTTTTTCAAATCTTTATTGGTAGCGGCAACCACTCTCACATCTACCTTAATATCTTTATCGGCACCTACCCTCGTGATCATGTTTTCCTGTAAGGCACGCAATACTTTGGCCTGGGCAGAAAGGCTCATATCTCCTATTTCATCAAGGAAGATGGTTCCTTTATCTGCTGCTTCAAATTTCCCTGCCCTGTCTTTTACGGCAGAAGTAAAGGCTCCTTTAACATGCCCAAACAATTCGCTTTCAATTAATTCCGAAGGAATCGCAGCACAGTTTACTTCAATTAAAGGTGCTGCAGAACGTTCGCTTCTTTCATGAAGCTGGTGTGCTACCAGTTCTTTTCCGGTTCCGTTTGGCCCGGTAATCAGAACCCTTGCATCGGTCTGGGCTACTTTTTCAATAATCTGCTTGATATGGTTGATGGCTTCGCTGTCGCCAATCATCTCATAATTCTTGCTTACTTTTTTCTTCAATATTTTGTTTTCAACAACAAGCTTCTTTTTGTCAAGCGCATTGCGAACGGTATTCAAAAGCCTGTTCAAATCCGGCGGTTTTGAAATATAATCAAAAGCCCCGAGACGCATCGTATTGATGGCCGTTTCCAAATCACCATGTCCGGAAATCATCACCATTGGAATTTCAGGCTTGATTTTCTTTACGGCTTCGAGAACTTCGACACCGTCCATTTTAGGCATTTTGATATCGCAAAGCACCAGGTCATAATCATCATTCTTGATTTTTTCAAGTCCTTGCTGGCCGTCTTCGGCTTCCTCAACAACATACGAATCATTTTCTTCAGAAAGAATCTTCACGAGTACTCTCCTGATTGCTGCTTCGTCTTCTATAATCAATATTTTGGGCATATCTTAATCTTTTACTTTGCGTTTAATATTTAAGCCATTTGTAAAGTTCTTTCCAGGTAGGTTTTTTGCCATACATCAGAATACCAATTCTATAAATTTTTGAAGCAAACCACACCACCAAAAAGAACGTTCCGAACAGCAATACCAGAGAAACCACTATTTGCCACCACGGCACGCCAAAAGGAATTCGCATCAGCATGACAATTGGCGAGGTAAGCGGAATGAATGAGAATACGGTGGCTACGGTTCCATGAGGGTCGTTTAGTACGCTAAAGAAACCTACATAAACACCAAGCATTAATGGAAGGATGATTGGCAAAAGGAATTGTTGCGAATCGGTTTCATTGTCAACGGCAGCACCAATTGCTGCATAAATGGAGCTGTATAAAAAGTAACCTCCAATAAAATAAACGATAAACGAAACCAGCAATGTTACTATTGGCAGATTTCTAAATTCATTGACATAAAGCTGCATATTGCCAGAAATTCCCTCATTAGCCGTCGCCATCATTTCAGGAGACATTGATGAAGATGCCCCTATATTAATACCTAGAAATACCGAAACGACAAACAACAATATTCCTCCAAGTAATGCCCAGATTACAAATTGCAGTACGCCCGCCAAAGAAGTTCCAATAATTTTACCCAACATTAGCTTGAACGGCTTTACAGATGAAATAATAATTTCAATAATACGATTGGTTTTTTCTTCGATAACGCTTCTCATCACCATATTTCCGTAAATAATGATGAACATCATAATAAGGTAACCAAAAGCGGCTCCTATAAAAATCTTGATTTCGTTGAGTCCTTTTACCGTTTCCTCACCCGATGCTTTTGCAAGGCTAATGTCCACCTGTGCTTCGGCATTTCTGATGGCCAATGTATCGAGATTGGCCTTTTCAAAATTAGATTTTGTGAGTTTTTGGGCAATAATGCTTTCCAAATCGTCTATATAGGAAAGACTTGGACTGTCATTAGAAATATACTGTATTTTTTTGGACAGTTCTTTATTGTCATCCACTTTCGGAATATACAAAACAGCCTCATATTTTTCGGCCATAATACTGTCTTTCAATACTTTTAAATCGACATTGGAACGGTCAAGATAATGGTATTCGTCTGAATTCTTGAATTCCTTGACAAAAAGATTGGATTCATCATGGATTGCGATTTCCTTGACATCTGACTTCATCGTACTCAGATAGGCTACAAATGCCACAAGCCCTACCATAAGCAAAGGGCTCAGGAAAGTCATGACGATAAATGATTTGTTACGAACCTTTGCAACAAATTCTCTTTTTATGATTAGTGATAATACGCTCATTTTAGATTTTAGATTTCCGATTTATGATTTAGTGATTTTTGGCATGATATAATGCTTTCAAACCGCAACTATTTATCGCTTACTGTTTGGATAAAAATATCGTTAACGCTTGGTATTTTTTCCACGAAATGTGTCACCTGACCCATCTGCGTCAGGATATTCAACAATTCATTAGGTGAAGAATCTCCAATCTGTACTTCCAGTTTTAAATCGTCATTGAGTGTCTTGAAGCTGGTCTGTCCAACAGTAAATTTCTGAGTGAGCTGATACATCAATCCTTCTACATTTGAAGTCATAATCCCTACCTGGAAACTATTGGTTCTGTATTCTTTCTTGACGTCATGCAGTTTTCCCTCAATCAGTTTATTGGATCGGTGAATCAAGGCAATATCATCACAAAGCTCTTCCACGCTTTCCATTCTGTGAGTAGAAAAGATAATTGTAGAACCCTGTTTTTTCAGTTCCAGGATTTCGTCCTTTATCAGATTGGCATTCACAGGATCGAAACCGCTAAAAGGTTCATCAAAAATCAAAAGTTTGGGTTTGTGCAGAACGGTTACTACAAATTGGATTTTTTGAGCCATTCCTTTTGAGAGTTCCTGAATTTTTTTATTCCACCAACCCTGAATTTCAAGTCGGTCAAACCAATAATCCAGCTGCTTTTTGGCTTCCGCTTTTGAAAGTCCTTTCAACTGGGCAAGATAAAGTGCCTGTTCGCCAACCTTCATAGTTTTGTACAAACCTCTTTCCTCCGGCATGTATCCAATATGCTGAACGTGTTCCGGCTTTAATTGTTCCCCATCCAAAAAAACAGTGCCGCTATCCGGCATTGTTATTTGATTGATAATTCGGATTAGCGAGGTTTTTCCAGCGCCATTAGGACCAAGAAGTCCGTATATGCTCCCTTTAGGAACCTGTAGCGAAACATTGTTTAAGGCAGTATAATCGCCATATTGCTTGACTACATTTTTAACTTCAAGTATGTTACTCATTATGTTTTTTTGGATTTATTTCTTCAATAGGGCCTAAAGGTCCATGAGTCTGTAAAAATAAGGAATTTGAAGGCAAAATTTATGCGAATTTCAAAAAAAAACCCACCCCTATTTGCACAAGGATGGGAAAAATTGCTATGAAAAAGAAAATTACTAGTTGCCTAGTAATTTCCAAATATAAAAATTTTTGAATTATTATGAAAACATATCCTTAACTTTTTCAAAAAAAGATTTTTCACTCTTCTCTGGTTTTGGGATAAAATTTTCTTCTGTAATTGATTTTTCAAAAAATTGTTTTTGTTCTTTATTCAAATTTTTTGGTGTCCAAACGTTTACATGCACCAGTAAATCACCATTTCCATAACCGTTGATGCTTGGAATTCCTTTGCCTTTCAGGCGAAGAATCTTACCTGACTGTATACCTTCTTCCAACTTGATTCTTACTTTTCCGTTTACTGCTTCGATATCTCTTGTGACTCCCAAAACAGCTTCCGGGAAACTTATATACAAGTCCAGATGCAGGTTTTCGCCTTCACGTTTTAAAAATTCGTGTTCGACTTCTTCAATTGCAACAATCAAATCGCCCGGAATACTGTTGCTTCCCGGCGCATCATTTCCTTTATTGGAAACTTTTAACTGCATTCCGTCTACTACACCGGCCGGAATTTTGATAGAAACGGTTTCATCAACCATAATCATTCCCTGAGCATCCGCATCTTTAGGCTTGCTTTCAAGCACCTGACCCGAACCACCGCAAGTATGACAGGTTGTTGCCGACTGCATTCTTCCTAAAATTGTATTGGTAACTCTCATTACCTGACCTTGACCGTTACAGGTAGGGCAGGTTTTATAATGGGCATCTTTAGCCTGTACTTTTCTTTTGACCTTTACCTTTTTCTCAACACCATTGGCAATTTCCTCTAAGGTCAGTTTTACCTTGATTCTCAAATTGCTTCCTTTCACTCTTCGCGGACCCGAGTTTCCACCTCCGAAACCACCAAAACCGGCTCCAAAAGCGCTGCCGAAAATATCTCCGAACTGGCTGAAAATATCATCCATATTCATACCTCCGCCACCAAAACCACCTGCGCCATCAAATGCCTGGTGTCCGTACTGGTCGTATTTTGCCTTCTTTTGAGGGTCGCTCAAAACTTCATAAGCTTCTGCCGCTTTCTTAAAATTTTCTTCTGCTTCCTTATTTCCCGGATTCTTATCAGGATGGAATTCTATTGCTTTCTTTCGGTATGCCTTTTTGATTGCAGCAGCATCTGCAGATTTTGAAATTCCTAATATTTCGTAAAAATCTTGTTTCATTTTTTCATTTTTAGCATTGAAATGCTGTAGGATTTTCTACAGCATGACGAGTCATTACTGTCCGATTACCACTTTAGGGAAACGGATAATTTTGTCGCCCAATTTATATCCTTTCTCTACAACATCAACAATCTTGCCTTTCAAATCGGCCGAAGGTGCAGGGATTTGTGTAATTGCCTCCGCAAAATCAGGGTCAAATGAATCACCTGCTTTTACGTCAACTCCTTCAAGACCCTTTGATGCCAAAGTTGTTCTTAGTTTCTCGTGAATCAATTCAACACCTTTTAGAAGGTTTTCGTCACCGGATTTCGAAATTTCAACCTGAGCCCTGTCAAAATCATCCAAAACAGGCAATAATGCCAGAAGAACTTCCTGATTGGCCGTTTTGAATAAATCAATTCGTTCTTTTGCAGTTCTTCTTTTATAGTTTTCGAATTCTGCAAAAAGACGGATAAACTTGTCTTTTTCGGCTGCCAAATCCTGGGTCAGTTGCTCTTCAACGCTTAATTCTTCAACAATTAACTGCTCTCCATTTGCGTTAGCTTCTAAAGTTGCGTCATCGATTTCCTGCTCTTTGTCTTGATTTTCAGCATTCATAGTATTTTTACTTTTAAATATATTCTTAATTTTCATTTTCTGCTTTTCAAGGGATTGCAAAAGTACTGCCAATTGTTTTAAAATGTCAAATTGTCACGCTTTTTTTCTCCTATATTAGAACCTAAAACCCTGAAAACATTTTGATTTTAATATAATTTTAAGATATTTTTGGCCTGAATTTGATATGTTTGCTAAGCTAAAAAATTAAATCTTATGAAGAATCGTATCGCATCTCTATTAATTTTATCTGCATTAACCCTGACAGTTTCCTGCAAAAATGACAAAGCAGCTGAAGCCGAAACTACTGAAGCGGGTGCTGTAAAAGAAGCATCTGGTGAAGCTGTATCCTATACAGTTGACAAAGGGAATTCAAAAATTGACTGGACCGGTTCCAAACCGACAGGAAAACATACCGGAACAATTAATCTTAGTGACGGAACGGTTTCTATAAAAGACAATGTATTGGATAGCGGTAAATTTACTATTGATATGAATACGATTACCGTAACCGACCTGAAAGCCGGTGACGGAAAAGAAGATTTGGAAGGCCACTTAAAAGGAACTGGTGGTACTGAAGAAGACTTTGACCATTTCTTCAACGTAAAAAAATATCCTCAGTCTACTTTTGAAATTACAAAAGCCGTGACTGAAAACGGAAAAACGGCTGTAGAAGGTAACCTGACCATGAAAGGTATTACAAAAAACGTAAAGTTTCCTGCTACCGTAACTGTTGACGGAAATACGGTGACACTTGTCAGCGACCCTTTTACTATCAACAGAACGCTTTGGAATGTGAACTACGGGTCAAAATCTGTATTTGACAATCTGGGAGACAAATTTATCAATGACGACATCGAACTTAAGGTTAGCATTACTGCTAAGAAATAATTGTTAATTCACCCCAAAAAGAGCTCCATTTGTTGAAATGGAGCTCTTTTTATTTTTAAGAAACTCTATATCCTGATAAGTTATATCTTTTGCGGCGCGGCGCCTTTGCGTAAAATAGTTGCCGCAAAGAAGCAGAATCGCAAAGTTTATTAAAGAGTGATTGCTGATTTATTTTTATCAGCCTAAAAGATTTTCCAGAGCCTTATCTAAAGTCCTGTATTTAAATACAAACCCGTTGTCCTGAGCTTTTTGCGAACTAACATTCTGGCTTGAAACCAGCAATATATACATTTCGCCCAAAAGCAGTTTGAGAAGAAATTCCGGGACATTAGGCATAAAAAAAGGCTTTTCAAGAATAGCAGCCGTTTTTTTGACCAACTCATGATTATCGACCGGATTTGGAGCAGTAGCATTGTAGACACCTTCCCATTCGTGCTGGATGGCAAAATGATACAAATGCACTAAATCATGAATATGTATCCAGGATTGCCATTGCTTTCCTGAACCGTAAGCAGAACCCATTCCAACTTTTATTGGCTTGAGCAATTCTTTCAGCATACCCCCTTTTTCGGAAAGCACAAGGCCGGTTCTTATTTTACAAACCTTAATATTTAATCTTTTAAAGTTATCGACAGCTTCCTCCCATTTCACTACTACCTGCCCCAGGAATGAATTATCAACCGATTTATTGTCTTCTGTATAAAAAGCAGTAAGGCTGTCCGGATAAATTCCTATGGCGGATGCCGAAACAAAATGCCTTACCTGATGCGGATGCGATTTCAATATCCTGTAAAGCAAATTTGTGGTTAAAGTACGGCTCTCGATAATTTCCTGTTTATTTTTTGAAGTCCAGCGCATAGAAATAGACGCTCCGGCCAAATGTACAATGGTATTTACCCCTACAATTGCCTTTTCATCAATAACACCTTGTTGCGGATTCCAATAAAAGCCCTGATAATTAGGCTCATTTTTTATTTCTTTTTTAGAAGTGGTCAGATAATGGATTGTGATTCCGTTTTGCAATAACAGGGAAACTAACTCTGTTCCTATCAGACCCGTTGCTCCTGTAATCAAAATTTTCATAGCGTATAAATTTTCTGTATGTCAAATTTACGAGTGCATCAGCGTAATAAAATGTTAATTAAGGTAGGTTTAACGGCAAAGTCCTGTCAGGAAATTACTTCACTCTTATACTCCATTCAAAATCCATTTCGGAAACCTGCTCCCCTTTTTCATTAATACCAATAGATTTCATCCAGAAGGTTTGCCCTTCTCCGGTTTGTATTGTACGCTTTACGGCATCTTCAATCAGATGTCCATCCTGGCAGGTAAAAACAATTCTTCCCGTTGCTTTTTTTGTAAAATTCCCTTTATTGTTGGCAACCAACATGGATATTTTTCTGTTGCTTCTTTTTATATGGTACATGACCAAAGCTCCGGTAGATAATTCTGCCGCCATGGCCTGAACAGCAAAATACATCGAATTAAAAGGATTCTGATTAATCCATCGATGCTTCACGGTAACGACACAACGCTCCAAATCGATTTTCTGTACTCTTACACCGCACAAAAAAGCAGAAGGCAGTTTAAAAAAAAGAAATTTATTGAGTTTTCCGGCTGTAAATTCCATCAGTTTATTTTTTTTGAAATATACTAAATATTAATTGATTTGGAGGAAAAAGATAAAAAAGATGATAGATAAATAGACGGCAGATAAAAGACAAAAAACGCATTACATACTAAATATCAGGTACTTAATTTATTTTTAAAGATTTTGTATTTGTTAATTTTTTGTTAAATATAAGTACTATGTAAAACAAGATACTGTTTTTTAGCCATATATTTGCATAGGATATTATTATATACTTTTACATCATGGAAACATCATCAAATCAAAAAACGACCAGCGCCTTTGTACATTTAAGTACATTGACACAATATTTTATTCCATTTGGGAATTATATTTTTCCGATAATTATTTGGGGAGCCAGTAAAAAAGATTCGGACTATATTGACCATCATGGAAGACAAACCATCAACTTTCAACTTAGTCTTCTATTGTATTCTTTACTATTATGCCTGATTGCTATTCCGATTTTCATCGTTACTATTTTCAAAAACATACCTATCAACGCCATTGTCTACAACGATGACTTTATAATCGATAATTTTCATCTGGAGCATATTACCGGAATTGTGATTATAGGCATAACCGCAGCAGTTCTCTTCTTTACATTAAAAGTTGCCGAATTCTTCTTAATAATTTATGCATCTATCAAAGCCGCAAACGGAGAATTATACAAATATCCGCTAACCATCAACTTTCTTAAGACAGAGAAAAAAGAGGAAAACAAAACTGAAATTTCAGAAGAAAACGAATCATCAATCAATCATCAATCAGAAAGCGAAACAGTTTAACCATCCAAAGCCATGAAGAAAATATAATATCAGGACTAATCATCCAAAAACCATCAATCAATCATCATCAATCATCAATCATCAATCAAAAAACGAACAGTTATGTTAAAATTCATCATCACAACAGCAATGGCAATGGCAGCTTTGACAGGCTATGCCCAGGTATCAGAAAACAGAAAAGTCAATGATTTTTCAAAAATAGAAGTAGAATCAGGAATTGAATTATTTTATATGGAAAGTGACGAAAATTCAATACGAGTAGAGGGAGACAGCAAAGATGGACTTGATTCCATTATTACTGAGACAGATGGAAAAACCTTAAGAATTTATCATGTAAAAAGAAATAAAAAACAAAATGAAAGCATTTCAAAAGTTTTCGTGGCGGCTAAAAATGTCAATTCGTTCAAAGCCTCTTCAAAATCAAAATTATTTTTTGAAAATCCGGTAACTTCAGACGATATTAAAATCGAAATTTTATCCGATTCTTATTTCAGGGGAACCGTACTTCCCAATTCAAGAGTTAGTGTAAAAGTGAGTTCGGGTTCTCTTTTCAGCGGAAGATTTGAAACCGATTCTTTTACCGGAATGTTCAAAAGCGGTGCAACGGTTAGCCTTACAGGGAAAGCCAAAAAAGCAACCATCAATACAAGTTCAGGCGCTTATTGTAATGCTAAAAATTTCTTTGTCGACAAGATGACGGCAACGGCAGACACAAAATCATCTGCCCTGCTCAATGCCAGAGAGAAGATTGCCAAAGCCACAGATGCTTCTTCGATAACCTTTTTCGGAAATCCGGAGAATTTAAAAACAGGCTATGACTCTTTTGCCATTGTCAACAAATCCGGAGCCATTACATGGAATACTCCTGAATAAAGTAAAAAACACAATTAATTAAAATTTTAAAAGCACATATATGAACATTGAAAACACTAAAGCCCAGATGCGCAAAGGAGTGTTAGAGTTCTGTATCTTATCCGTCTTAAAAGAGAAGGATGCTTATACTTCAGAAATACTTGACACTCTAAAAAATGCCAAACTGCTTGTTGTAGAAGGAACGGTTTATCCGTTGCTGACAAGATTGAAAAACGACGGTCTTCTGAACTATCGTTGGGAAGAATCGACATCGGGGCCGCCAAGAAAATATTACGGCCTGACCGAATTAGGAAAACAATTTTTAAAAGAATTAAATGGCACGTGGACGGAATTGTCTGATGCCGTAAACATTATAACCAGCCAAAAATAATCATCATGAACAAAACAGTAAATATTAACTTAGGAGGTATGTTCTTTCATATTGATGAAGATGCATATCAAAAATTAAATCGCTATTTCGAAGCTGTTAAGCGTTCCTTGTCAAACTCAACCGGAAAAGACGAGATTATGAAGGATATCGAAATGCGAATTGCTGAATTGCTTACCGAAAAAAACCGTGGCGAAAAACAAGTCGTAGGTCTGAAGGATGTAGAAGAGATTATTACGGTAATGGGACAGCCGGAAGACTACCGAATTGATGATGAGGAAGTGGCAGAACCTGCCTATAACTTTTCCAGAAGAAGAACTAAAAAGTTATACCGCGACAAAGACAATTCAATGGTGGGTGGTGTATTGGCTGGGTTTGGACATTACCTTGGAATCGACCCGTTATGGTTACGTATTATCATGGTAATCCTTCTTTTGGGCTTTGGTACAGGATTTTTAATCTACATTATCTTATGGATTCTAATGCCGGCAGCCATCACCACAACCGAAAAGTTGGAGATGACCGGTGAACCCGTAACAATTTCAAATATTGAGAAAAAAGTCCGTCAGGAATTCGACACTATTTCTGAAAAATTCAAAAATGTAGATTACGACAAATTTGGCAACCAGGCCAGAAATGCCGGTGAAAGAATCGGGAGCAGTCTAAGTGACGTTCTGCTTAAAATCTTCTCTATTTTTGGAAAATTAATTGGTGCTTTTCTTGTTGTTGTTGCTTCTGCAACGTTGGCATCACTTGTAATCGGATTTATCACTGCCGGTTCATTTTCAATGGTAGATTTTCCATGGCAAAGCTATATCGACAATTTTACAGACGTGCCACTTTGGATTGTTGGAATGTTAATTCTGATAGCTATTGGAATTCCTTTCTTCTTCCTTTTGATATTGGGATTGAAACTATTGATTACCAATATGAAGTCTATCGGAAATCCTGCCAAATATACTTTACTGGCACTTTGGATAATCTCAATTGGAACCTTAGTCGCTTTAGGATTACAGCAAGCCACAGAAGTAGCATTTGATGCCAAAGTAGTGCAAAAGCAAAAATTCGACCTGAATCCGAAAGATACTTTACAAATCAAATTTACATACAATGACTATTTTGCAAAAAGCATCTATGACAGGGAAGATTTCCTGTTCGCACAAGATTCCGCAAAAACAATGGTTATCTATTCCAATAATGTGACCCTGCGTATTTTGAAAACCGATGAAAAAACGCCATACATCCAGATAGAGAAAAAAGCAGAAGGCAAATCGTTTGCTGCCGCCAGAGAAAGAGCTGAAAAAATCAATTACGGCTACAAATTCAAAGGAAATCAGTTACTACTGGACAATTACCTGCTAACTGACAGCAAAAACAAATACCGCCATCAAAAAGTAGAAATCTTCCTGTATCTTCCGGAAGGAACCTACTTCAAACCGGATATGACCGTACAAAATTACGACCATACAGATAATGGTTTCTTTGACTTGTGGTTTGATTCTGACATTTATATCTATCAAATGCAATCTTCTCAGGTAAAATGCTTAAATTGTGCGGATGTACATGGAGAGGGAGAAGGAGAAGTCTGGATTGATGAAGAACAAATAGCCAGAGAAGCGGAACAAGAGGCCCGACTTGAGGTAGAGCGTGAAATGCAACGCCAGAATATACAGAATGGCCAAAATTCTTCAACAACTGTAACAATTAATGACAAAAGCGTACAAATAAAAAAAGAAGGAACAGAAGGACCACAAGGTAATAAGCCAAAAGGTTTAAAAATGGATAAAAACGGAGTAATCATTAAAAACAACTAATTATGATTCGAATTATAATTTATTTCATGAAATTAATTATAGCCCTGCTATTTGCACTGTTCTTTTCTTCATGCCGTTACACAAATGAAAGAACAATAACCGGCAGTGGAAATGTTAGGGTAGAGACTCGAAATGTAACCGGTTTTAAAGGAATCAACGTAAGCAACGCCCTTGAAGTAGAAGTAGAACAGGGCGATGCCTATCAGGTAGTTGTTGAAGCTGATGAAAATCTGCTTTCGCATATTATAACGAGAGTTGAAAACGGAATACTCCATATTGAAGCAGATTCCAATACCTTCAGAAATATTGATGCCAGAAAAATCAAAGTAAAACTGCCTGTAATTGTTAGCCTCGAAGCGTCCAGTGCCTCAAAAATTACCAGCATAGGTACGCTGATAACCGACAAACTTTTGGTTGATGCAAGCAGTGCCGCCGGAATTGATATTGCCGTTGAAGCCGACGAACTTACCTGCAACAGCAGTAGTGCCAGTTCTGTAGATTTAAAAGGCAAAGCCCTAAAATTTAAAGCCGATTCTTCCAGCGCCAGCGAAATCGATGCTGATCAATTGTTAGCAAATGACGTTATTGCCGTTGCTTCCAGTGCTGCTACCATTAGTGCCCACCCCATTCTGACACTGGATGCCGAAGCCAGCAGTGGCGGAAATATAAGCTACAACAATACTCCAAGGAACTCATTAAAACAAAATGCTGATTCCGGAGGCGGTATCAGCAAAAATGAATAATTAAAAATCCCGATAGTTTTTATCGGGATTTTTTTTGCTTATAACTTCTGTTATTTCCTCCATAAAAAGACAAGTTCCTAAAAATTCATCCTTCCACAAAACGTTAGCAATCTTTATTTATATTTGTGAAAACAATCCTTACATTATAATGAGAAGACTTATTCTATTTGCCGTCATTTTGACAACAGCCGTTTCCTTTGCACAAAGCAAGGAAAGAATTAAAGGTACCAAAGTCGTTACCATAGCACCCCGCGAAATCCAAAGTTTTGAAAACCTGGAAGTAGAAGACAATATTGAAATCTTCCTTGTCAAGGGTGATAACAATGCGCTGGAAATTGAGGCAGATGAAAATCTTCATGAAATAATCGAATCCAGCCTGAACGGAGGTACTTTGCGCCTTACAACCACGAAAAATGTAACCAGCTATAAGAAACTAAGTGTCAAGGTTACGTATACCGATGACTTTAAAATGGTGACGGCGAAAAATGAAGCAACAATTAACGCGCTTTCTGACATTGAACTGGATAACATTACCTTTAAGACATTCGACTATACAAAACTGTTTTTAAATGTCAAGTCGCGTTGGTTTACCATTTTTGCCAACGACAAATCCAAAATAGAACTGAATGTAAAAGCAGAAACTGCGGCAGTCGAACTGAGTAAAAGTGCCAATATGAAAGCACTGATTTCTTCTGAATCTCTAAAATTTGATATGTACCAAAAATCGACGGCAGTTATTGAAGGCGATATCGTGGATTTAAAATTACGTCTGGACAACAATGCTAATTTTACAGGAAAAAACCTGAATGCCAAAAATGCTGAAATCATTACCGAAGCTTATGCTAACGGAAGCATACAGGTTAGTGTAAAAGCCATCATAGAAGCAGGAGGCAAATCAGAATTGCAGTTGTATGGTGACCAGAAAATTGAAATCAAAAATTTTACCGACAGCGCGGTACTTATGAAAAAGCCAATCAAATAGTCTCGCAAACAACAATCATAAATAAAAAATCCGGGCAATGCCCGGATTTTTTTATCGTATACATTTGTAGATTAATGTAATGTTGCCAGATAACGTTCTGCATCCAAAGCTGCCATACAGCCTGAACCAGCCGCAGTAATTGCCTGACGGTATTCTTTATCCTGAACATCGCCCGAAGCAAAAACTCCCGGAAGGTTTGTTTTGGTTGTTTTTC
This sequence comes from Flavobacterium lindanitolerans, assembly GCF_002846575.1. Classification (NCBI taxonomy): domain Bacteria; kingdom Pseudomonadati; phylum Bacteroidota; class Flavobacteriia; order Flavobacteriales; family Flavobacteriaceae; genus Flavobacterium; species Flavobacterium lindanitolerans. The sequence continues at coordinate 1,583,169 of NZ_PJND01000007.1, read as the reverse complement.
CGGACGTAATCAAATAGCCCGTTTCATCCATATCCAACTGTCCTTTAAAGATGTCTGTATTTGGCTTGTGCCCTATCGCGATAAATAATCCGGTAATAGCAATTTCCGATTTTTCACCTGTTGCATTGTTAATCATTTTTAGACCTTCTACTACCTGGTCACCCACAACTTCTTCTACTTCTGTATTAAAAAGCACTTTCAGGTTAGGTGTGTTTTCAACACGGTGCTGCATCGCTTTAGAAGCTCGCATCACATCTTTTCGAACCAGCATGGTTACGCTTTTACAAATATTGGCAAGATAGGTGGCTTCCTCGGCAGCGGTATCTCCTGCTCCAACAATGGCAACATCCTGGTTTCTGTAGAAAAATCCGTCGCAAACCGCGCAGGCAGAAACTCCGCCACCGCGTAATTTTTGTTCACTTGGCAATCCAAGATATTTTGCCGTAGCTCCGGTAGAAATAATTACCGTTTGAGCAAGGACTTCCTTGCTTCCGTCAACCGTAATTTTATGCCACCCTCCTTTTTCTTTTGAAAATTCAACAGCAGTAACCATTCCAATTCTAACTTCTGTTCCAAAACGTTCCGCCTGTTGCTGTAGTTGTATCATCATGGTTGGCCCGTCAATACCTTCCGGATAGCCAGGAAAGTTATCAACTTCTGTCGTGGTGGTTAATTGTCCCCCAGGTTCCATACCGGTATACATAACAGGTTTCATATCCGCACGGGCGGCATAAATTGCAGCAGTATATCCAGCAGGCCCGGAGCCTATAATCAAACATTTTATTTTTTCAATAGTATCAGACATAATAGTATAGTGAATTATTTTTTTCCAACGCAAAAGTACATTTTTATCGAAAGATTAAATGCATAAACGGATTAGTTTTAACTATCTAAAAATAATATTCTCTTATTTCTTTTTTTTCTGTTGCAGAATAAAAATATAGTCTTATATTTGCACTCACCTTTTCGGGGTGTAGCGTAGCCCGGTTATCGCGCCTGCTTTGGGAGCAGGAGGCCGCAGGTTCGAATCCTGCCACCCCGACTAAAACGACAAATGGTGCCATTGGAAGACAAATGGTGCCATTTTTCATTTTAATCCCTTTTTTATTACTATAGCAAGGCTTCCTGTAAAAATTCCCTTTAATTAAAGAATCACCATATCAGTATTTTTGAGCTTATTTTGAGTCAAAAGTCAAGAATATGGGAATATGTTTAAAGGATTCGAACCATGTCCACGCTTTTAAATATTTTCTTTTTTTCAACCGATCTTGATTTTGATAGAAATGCAAATTTCTGCAAGTTTTAACAGGAAGGATAAAACCTTAGTGGCATTTTGAGTTGATATTTTATTCCCTTTGATTAGTTCAATTTCTATAACATTCGAGATTATATCTTCTTGTTCTTTGCTAATGTTTTTAATGACTCCTGCTTCTTCAAAGTTCTCTTTTGTATTAGAGTGCTGAGATACATAAACGATCCGAACCTCATCTTTCAAGTGACTTGTAAAGTCGGCATCGCTATATACAAAATCTTTATTCAAGAACAACGAAGCAACTTTTAATTCTATGGAATTGTCTGTACCACGAAAAATAAGAGCGGGCTTTAAGAAACATTTCGTAAGCTTTTTTAAACTCTGCTTCTGCTGTATATCAAGTTTATAAGCATCATTGAGTTGTGTGCCTAAGATGCCAATTCTATTTTCGCAGTCTGATTTTATTGAATGGTAATCTTCTTCGTCAATTGTACCTTTTACTAAAAGTTCCCTTGCATTAGCAACTCGTTCTATCATTTTATATAATGATCTATTGATATTGGTTTTATCAATAGATTTTTGTTCGTACAATTTGCCATAAATCTTTCTGATAAGATCTTCGAAAATTGGAGTATATTCCACATTTGGTTTTAGCAAACGAATCCCTGATAATAAGTTTTCATTTACTTGATCTGCCCTTACTCGATAACCACAAGAAGAAGAACAATGATAATAAAAGTACTTTTTGGACCTTCCTTTTGAACCACTTCCAGACATTTTTTTTGAACAAAGAGGACAACTGAGTATTCCTCTAAACATAAGCTCACTATTGTCGCTTTGTTTAATGTATTTTTTGTCGCGTCGTTTAATTCTTGATTGTACTTCATCAAAAATTTCTATTGAAATTAAAGGTTTATGGATTCCTTGAACCTCTACTATAGTTTTTCCATTTAAAGATGGAACTCTTATTTTACCACAGTAGACTGGATTTTGAAGTATATTGAAGAAAGCATTTAAACTACATTTTAACCCACCTCTAAGAACGGTTTTGTGGTAAGAACGAACTGATATATTTTCATCGAAGTCTCGAAATGCCTTTTTGATCAATGTTGCCTCTGGCTCACGGGGTACGATTGTTTTTGTGCCATCTGGTAACGATATATTGAGATAACCTATAGGTGCTCGCCCCATATATCTTCCTTCCTTTTTGGCTTTGTGTATGCCTTGCTTAATGTTTAAAGACCTTCGGTCATTCTCTACTTCTGCTGTGACTATATACATTGCTAATAATACTTTGTTTTCAGGTACTGACATATCCAAAGGTTGATCTGTAGCTTGGGGTTCAATTCCAATCTTTTGAAGTTGGGTTATTGTATAATACGCATTTGCTGTATTCCTACTAAATCTATCCCAGCGAGTAAATAGAATAAGGTTTGGTCTTGTAGCTCTATTCATGTTTAATTCTTTTATCATTGAAGTCCAGGCTGGTCGGTCAAAGTTTTTTGCCGAATGATCTTCAAATATGGTCTGGACAATTTCAATATGATTGTCTCTACAATATTTATTTAATTTTTCTTCTTGGCTACGTTGAGAGTATCCTTTTTGTGCTTGTTCGTCTGTGCTGACACGGATGTAAATAATTGCTGTTGACATAATTTTCTAATAATAACGTGAGCGTATTAATGGAAAATTAATTATGCAATTAAACTCTTGAAATTATTGTGTAAATACGGTTTTCCGTAATTGCTCAATTTCTTTTTTTAATATATTTGTAGGTAATACAAGTTGTTGAAAGTCTGTATATTTAGATTGATTGAAGAATATAAACCAATAAGGTCATAGGAAAAATATAATAGTTGATATCTGACTTGTAAATATGTTAAATTTAAGTCATGATGAACAGCCTATTTCCGGAGGAAAAAATTGAAATTATTTTCAATTGTACATATATAAAAAGTATCAACGGCAATAAAAAAGAATATTATATTGGAGTTGAACAAGGCATTATAAGGAAATTTAATGGAAGTAAGTTTTCAGGATATGAATTTCTTTCCGAAAATGGTTCAAAGTATTTTATCTCAACAATTAAAAGCCAGATCCCACAAAATTATGATGCTGTATTCACATTGCTTGAAGAGTATGAAAAACTGACCATTGCAATTCTTTCGAAATGTAAAAAGAAAGCAGAGTATATAAAACTTCCTGATCACAAAAATATCCTTCAGACTTGGGAAGGGAAATTTAATTACAAAAAGGAAGTCAAAGATGAAACTGGTAATATTACTCAATTTGGACTTAGACCTCCACAAATTGGTGCATTACATTCCATCCTCTCACATTGGAGTATTTCAACCAAACCTGCTGTAGTTGTAATGCCTACTGGAACAGGTAAGACTGAAACAATGCTATGCTTAACTATAGCAGAAAAGTGTCAGGGCTTATTGGTAGTCGTTCCCTCGGCCTCATTGAGAACCCAAATTTTCAATAAATTCAAATCTCTGGGTGTTCTCAAAGATAAAAGGTTTCAGATTGTTTCCTCTTCTGCCAAAAACCCTATTGTAGGTTTCCTAAAAACGGGTATAAAAAGCATAGACGATGCAAATACTTTGTTTGAATCAAATGTAATTATTTCCACTCCGCAAATAATTACAGGGATACTGAGTGGTGATACGAAAATAAAGGGGGCATTGCTTAATTGGTGCAATCTTTTAATTATGGATGAAGCACACCATAGTCAGGCAAAAGAGTGGAATAACATTAAAGTACAATTTGAAACTTTTAATAAACCTATTTTGTTATTCACGGCGACTCCATTTAGAAATGACAAGAAACGTTTACAAGGTAAGGTGATTTATGATTATCCCCTCTCACTCGCCCAAAGAGACAATTATTACAAACAAATTGTTTTTCATCCTATTCTAGAATTTAACCCTCTGAAATCTGATCAACTTATTGCAGAGAAAGCAATTTCCATTTTGGAAAAAGATATAGAGGAAAAATACGACCATATACTGATGGCAAGGGTGGATACAATGTCTAAAGCTGAAGAGGTGTTTGAAAAAATCTACAAACCATATCAGAAGTACAATCCGGTATTTATTCATAGTGGTATTAAACAGACAATTCGCAAGAAAATATTGGAAGACATTATTGCGGGAAAACATAAAATAATTGTATGTGTAGATATGCTTGGAGAAGGATTTGACCTTCCTCAGTTAAAAATTTGTGCATTGCACGATTTGCATAAAAACATCACAACCTCATTTCAGTTCTTTGGAAGGTTTACGCGCGAATCAATATTAAAATTGGGCAATGCGTCTATAGTAGCCAATATTGCAGATCCGGAGCTAAAGGGGACTTTGAAAAAATTATATCAAAAAGATTCGGACTGGGATAAAATTATCAGTATGGCGAATGAAGATATAATAGGCTCAGTAAAAGAAGAACAAGACTTTTTTCAGAATTTTTCAGATGCTGAGATCCCGGCAAAAATTCCATTGCGAAATATAACGCCAGCGATGAGCACAGTTGTCTTCAGGTTATTTGATGATAAGATCGAATGGGAACCACAGAATTATACATCTTGTTTTAATGAAGAAAAATATGAAACAGTATCAGTAGAACATGAAGAAAAAAATCTACTCGTTATTGTTGCAAAAAAAGTGGATCCTGTAAAATGGGGGAAAATAGACGATTTGCTAAACTGTCAATATGATCTCTATATAGTATATCTGAACGAAGAACAGAAACTACTCTATATAAACAGTACAAATAATGGAACAACACATGATAAACTTGCCGAAGCCATTGTAGGTGCCAATAAAAGTTTGTTTAATGAGGCTGATATCTATAAGTGCCTGGATGGAGTATTTCAATTAGAGCTATTTAATTTAGGTTTAAAGTCTACTTTAGATGGTCCCATCAGTTTCACTATGTATGCAGGGAATTCTATCGTGAGTGGTCTGGATGAATTGGACAAGGATACTAAATCCAGTTCAAATCTTTTCGGAGTCGGCTATGAGAATGGAGATAAGGTCACAATTGGTTGCTCCTCCAAAGGTAGAGTTTGGACTAAATTGGTGAAAAGTATTCCCGATTTCTGCCAATGGTGTGATAGTCTTGGTAACAAGCTTTTGGATGATTCCATAGATACACAAGACATTTTCAAATTCATTCAGAAACCAGAATTGATTACAGAACTTCCTGCGAACAAAGTTCCTGTAGCCATGAAATGGAACGAAGAATTATATGCTTATACCTCCATGACTTTGCACAGAGGTATTCCTGTAGTTGATTTTAATGTTAAATTGAACTCTTATGGCCGTGATTATGTTGAATTCTCGATAGAGTCGAATCAGAATGCCATCGACTATAAACTTGTATTAGATCCCAAGATTGGACGTGGTTATAGATATGAATTGGTTGGAACTATGCCTTTTGTAATTACTTACAAAGGAAACGAAATAGATATAGCAGAATTATTTTATGATTTTCCTCCTGTGACTTGGTTCCATGACAATTCCAAAATGTATAATAATATCTTCTTTCCTTTTAAAGGGAAAATCAACCTTTTTGATACCTCCAAAATACTTGCTTTAGAATGGACAGGTACAGACATTCGGAAAGAATCACAAAAACAGGAAAAGAGAGCAGACTCAATTCAATATCATATTATTGAAAAGCTAAAATCTAATACTGATTATAAAATAATATTTGACGACGATGATGCCAATGAAGCGAGTGATATTGTAGCGATAAAATTTTGGGAGGGTGGCGACAGCAGAATAAAAATAGACTTGTACCATTGTAAGTTTTCATCAAAATCACAAAGTGGAGGTCGCTTAAAGGATCTATATGAGGTTTGTGGTCAAGCACAAAGAAGCTTTCATTGGAGACATACCACTTATGAGCTTCTGCAACATATGGTTAGACGCCAAAATTCACGGATTAACCAAGGAAAAACAAGTAGATACGAAATTGGCGGGGATGAAGAAATGAATACCTTATTAAATATGATAACATCAGGATATTGTGAACTTGAATTCAATATCTATGTTGTGCAACCAGGTATTTCTAAAAAGGCTATTGAAAAAGAAACAGAACACTTGAAATTACTTGGAGCAACTGATTTACTATTAAAAAAGACAGGGAATAGCTTCTTTGTAATGACCAGTGAATAATGAAAATAATTGAAAATATTATTTAGAAACAAAATCATCAAATATGCCTGAAAACCAAATGCGTACTCAAGAGCTTTTAGCCCAGGAAGGGCTGGAAAGTATTGGACAGAAACTTTACAATAACATCAACATTGAATTATCAGGGGATCCTCAAAGTGCAAGAAGGTGGGTTTGGGAGTTATTGCAAAATGCCAAAGATGTAATCACTGATGATGGGCAAATTGAGATAAACTTAACAGACTCAGCCGTTGAGTTTTCACATAATGGAAGCCCCTTTCAACATAGTAATTTGCTGGCAATACTCAGCCAGCGTTCTACTAAAGCCCCAAGTTATACTGATGATGAAAAACAGACCTTTTTTGATCGCTTATTTAGTGAAGAAGGTATTAATAATGACGATGCAAAAAAGTTCCTTAACACTTCAGGTCGGTTCGGCACAGGTTTCATGACCACTTATTTGTTAAGTAAAAAGATTTCTCTTGAGAGTATTTATACAACAAGTGATAGAATAAAATCCTTTTTTATTTCTCTAGATCGGGAAGCAGAAACTCCAGATCAGATGAAAGAGAAGGTAAAGAAATCCTTTGCTTCATTTACAGAACTGGAACAATCAAACGATACAGAAAACAATATTAGTGATTATAAAGAAGGTAGTAAATGTTACACCAAGTTTGTTTATGAATATGATGCCGAAGGAAAGAAAACAGCAGAAATTGGAATTGCAGACCTTCATAAGTCAATTCCCTTTACGCTTTCATTTGTTGAAAAGATCAATAGTGTTAAAGTAATAGAATATGGAAAGGTAACTACATATACTAAATTAAAACCCTTAACATTTGATAGCGTTTCCATTGTAAGAATTGAAAAGGAAACCGAAAATGATAAAGCTCTTATCGAAATAGCAAAGGTTTCTGAAAAGCATGGTGCCTTAACGATTTCTATACCAGTTGAAAATATTGGAGAAAGCAAATACAAGATACTTTTTCCTAATGAAGCAACACCACGTAAATTCATTTCATTTCCATTGGTTGGCTCTGAAACATTTCCATTTCCCGTAATCATTAATAGCTCTCTTTTTAATCCAGCAGATGATACACGAAGTAGCGTGTCTCTTAATCTATCAGGGAGTTTTCAATATGATAAGAAAGTTCATTTAAATAGAGCAATATTTGAGAAATCTATTGGACTCTATAAACAGCTCCTTTCTTTTGCGAGTGAAAAGAAATGGGAAAATATTCATTATTTGGCTAAATCCGATTTACCTATTGATGTTGATAAGATTTGGTATCAACAAAACATACAACAGGAGATAAGGAAAGAAATTTTAGATGCCGATATTGTAGCAACGGAACACAGCACTACACGTATTAAACCTAAAGATGCAAAGTTCCCCATATACAGTAGTGATAAGCTGGATGAATTTTGGGCATTGTGTCAATATCTTATAGGTGATAAAATTCCACGGAAAGATGATGTAGAGATATGGAAGAATATTATAGAGGCTAATACAGAAAGCTGGTTAGGCGCAGACTTTGATTTTACTCTTGAAAAGCTTTTATTACTTATTCAGGATGAGGGTAATTTTACTGAATTCAGCAAGAAATACTTTTCTACCAATGAAGAGGCCTTTAGCGCATTAAATAAAATTATCCAGTTTGCAGAAGATGAAAACAAAGAGTTATTGGATAGAAAAGAAAACCCATTAAAAGTTTTTCCTGATCAAACACCCGAATCAATCTTTAGGGAAAAGAAAGATTTGAGTAGGGATATAAATGTTCCATTTCAAATTAAAAATGTACTGAGAACTACCGGAGATAATTGGTATGAGAAATTGGTAAGGAATGAGATGACCATATTCGAGCGAGAAAGTAAGTTGACAATAAAACATGCTTCAGACAGAATTAAAGACAAAATAGAGAAGTCGTTTTCAGGAAAGCTTAAAGAGGAAGAAGAAATACAATTGAATGAAGGATTATTCGAACTTATTGGCTATTCTTTTACTGACTCAGAAGCTGATTTTGAAACGCTTCATAGGTTTGCAGCACGTATCTTTCCTGATAAGGTGAATGATAAGTTGGAAGAAGTCACAGGTTTAGATGATTTTGATTATAAACCGTGTCAACTTTGGGCAATTAAAACGATTCTCAAAAAAGTTTCAGAGCTTGTCGACTTAAATGGTCTCTCTCAGCATCTTTTCAACGTAAACTATCCAGAGGTGAAAGATGAATACTCAGAAGCTGAAAAGGACCAAATGTATCCTCTTGATGTCTTTCTTAATGATCTTATTCAATTTTCCATCGCATTTGAAAATAATCAATATCATTTATTATCCAAATATGCAATTATTCCAAACCAGTTAAATGAGTTATGCAAATTTAATAGCGAAATCTTTAATGATGATAACATACCTGTTGAGTTAAAGAACATTCTTAAAGATTTTGGTGTGGAATGCAGGGGAAATTTATTACATAATGGTGTGTCTATAAAATTGAATGACAATCGTGATCTCAAGTGGATTTGCAGCCAGCTTGATGATGTTGTTATAAAAGAGCAAAATAATGACAGCGTTAAACAACCAATCAGAGAATTGGACAAATGGATTTCTGCGCATAAGGAAACGATTACACGTATGGATGAGTTATTTAAAAGTTTCAATCGCAAAAGATCAGGCATTGTATTAAACACTTATGGCTTAGAAGAAAGAAATCAATTTGATGAAATATTAAAAAGTGGCATGAGTGCTGATTTTGCTGACATAGTAAAATCGGGAGCTAAAGCAGAAACAATTAAAGAGCTTGCAATTATATCCAAAGATATAAATCTTGAATCTGCTCTGTCAATCTTGAAAGATCATCCTGAATTAACTTCTGAAAAGATAGAGCGCTTACTGGAACTTGAAGAATTAAGCAAAGGCTGGAATCCCGAATTGAGCTATGAACCTGATGAGGAACAGACAAGAAGAAACTTCGAAAATGGCTGGAAGGGTGAAGCATTTGTTTATAAAGAGCTAAAGAAAAAGAATTTTGAAGTAGATTGGGTAAACCTTTCGAAAACTGAAAATAATAATTCCATAATTGATTTTGAAGGAGAAAAGCATTACATCGTTGACACTGGTGGTAAGTATGACCTGAAAGCCAAGTTAAGCAATGGTAATACCATATACATACAGGTAAAGGCTACCATAACCGATATATCCAATGCTGATCACATTGCTATGCCGATAAGTACAAGGGAGTGGAAATTTGTTTTTGAAACCAATGATAATGAAGCCTATTATTTAGCCAGAGTATTCAATGTGAACGAAAAAGACCCTGAACTATATTTTATGAAACTTGAAAAACCACAGGAATTATGAGCACGTCCAGTATAATAAGCACGCGGTGATGATCGCTGCTTTACGCCTGCTCAGGTCCAGCCCCCTTTTGGAATGAGAATATAATTCTTGGGAAGGAATGCTGGCAGACCAGGTTACCATCCGAGAGGATGGGTACTGGATATCCGATTGGATGGACGAGGTACCTGAAATTAAATTCAGACCCAAAGATGAAAGCTTTGATGAGTGGCAGGATAGTATTGATCAAGGTACTCCGCCGGGATACCCTGGGCAGATGGATGGCCTATTACATTGCAGAAAAATGACTGTTTCACAGACAAAAAATGCTGAACAAAAAGCTGTAGCTGAAAAAGCCTGTATGGAAATCATACTCGCTGCTTAGAAGTACCACTAGGAACTTCAGCTAGAATCCAGGCCGCCTTATCACTTCAGAGAGAAAGTCTTTTTAGCCTTCCCCATGGATTTAAAACGTTAGTCAGGGCCTATCCGAACTAGATTTAGAATGGTGGTAGGATCGTTCGATAATAGGATAATAAAGAAATAAGATTTGAAATTAATTTACTTAACGTAATCAAATAAATATGGCACTTTCAAATGCACACGAAGGATATGAATACCAGGATCTGCTGACCTGCTATTTTATTCTCCAGGAAATATTGAATGAAAACGTCAGTGAGTTCTTCATTGACAGAAAAGAGTTCGCCGACGATAAAATTGATGACCTGACGATAATCCGGCAGGACAAAAAATTTAAAAAACAGATCAAATACAGTAACGCTGACAGCAATCACCGCCTTTGCAAAAATGATCTGTCCAGTGAAACGGCCTACCAGCTTTCCATAGACACTTTATATAAGGCCTGGCAAAACAATCCGCAGAAGGAAAATACAGAATTTCGCATCTGCTTGTCCTGGCTACCGCCCCAAGACACATTACTGGAGATATTGAATGAAAAAAGTGGGATCGGAACATTCAGCAATCATAAGACTACGGTTTACGAGATTGACGGAGCAAGGATATGGCCCGAAAATGCTGAGCCGCTAAGTTCATGGAGACGCTTCAAAGCGGAATCCCAGAATATAAATCGTGACAACTTTCTGCAATTCTGTAAGGCCATGATGATCGAAGTAGAGATGCCCAAACTGAGCCTCAATTTAGATCAGCCCGGAGAGCTGGAAGTTTTAGTACTTAACCAAGCCAGAAATTTGGGTGTTGGAATATTTCCCAACGATCACTGGAGGGTGGAAACATTCGTCCTGACGCTGCTTGCGATTATCAAAAGATCCCGAAGCAGGGGGCAAAACATCAGCTCCGGCAATTTATTCCATGAACTCAATCTGGTCACAGATTATGGATCAATAGCGCAAAACTTCCCCATCGTGGAACATGAAAATGTCCTGAGGAAGACCAAACTGAATGAGTTTGTTAAGGATACTCAGAGAAAAAGCAAAGTAATCCTGGTCGGTGAACCCGGAAGCGGAAAATCATGGTTCGTAGAAAACCTGACCAAAATTCTCCGTAAGCATGGGGCTAAGGTTGTCCGGCATTACTGCTATACCAAACTTGACGACTCTTATCAACAGGAAAGGATCAAAGTCAATGTATTTTATGGAAACCTGATTGCTGAACTTATTGAAACATTTCCGAGACTGAAAGAAATTAAAGAACAAAAATTCGCCAGCAATCTGAACGAACTGAATAGGTTGCTGCTCCATATTGATGAACCAACCTACGTTTTCATTGACGGCCTTGATCATATTGAGCGGATTGCGACCTATCGGAACTATTCAAATATCAGCAAGCAGGACATTGCGATCATTGAAAATATCGCCAAGCTAAAAGCCTCTCCAAATGTAAAAATTGTAGTAACCTCGCAATATATTGATCAACTCAGACTGATTAATGAATTCGAGATTGTCAGTTTGCCCGACTGGAAAGAAACCGATATCAAAAGACTCCTCAAAAACCGGGATATCAACAACCTGCTTTTAACGAAGGACCTAAAGCTATCCCGGTTTTTACTGGAAAAGAGCAATGGCAACCCGCTTTACCTGAAGTACCTTCTGGATGACATAGAAAAGCGCAAAAATCCAACCCTAGCCGAACTTCGGCTGCTACCAGACTATTCATTTAACCTCAGCCAGTATTACCAGTATCTGCTCAGTCAGCTAAACACCAGGGAGGAAGTGCCTCAGGTGCTTTCCGGAGTCAGCTTTAGTTTAACAAAAACCGAACTGCAGGAGATTACCCTCGCAGGTGATTATGTTGATGAATCTCTAAAGATCCTGTCACCAGTCCTAACCCTGAACCTGACTAAAAGTGGTTACAGGATCTACCATGAAAGTTTCAGAAGGTTTATTCTTGAGCATCTCAGGTCACGCAACATCCCGGTAGAAAAAAAGATTTTCAAACCCATTCAAGAGTGGTTCCAAACCAAGGACTTCTTTACCTACCGCAAAAGCTACCGGTATTTTCTACAGTTTTTGTTTGAAGGGGACAATTATACAGAAACCCTCGCATTGCTTAACCACACCTTTGTAACCGATAGTATAATCAACGGCTATTCCTGGGAACTGATCGAAAGGAATTATAAATACTTCGTTGACTCTGCTTGCCGGAGCAAGGATTTCAAGAACATCATCCTGCTCAATGAGATCAACAAAGTAATACACAGCTGCGCGGAGGATTTTGACGAAATGTTCTCACTCTACGCCGAGACCCTGGGCAAAATATTTGGCTATGGCACTGTCAGTGAATACCTGCTTTTTGACGGATTGCCAACCATGAGCCTTTATAAAGGCTTGCAGGCCTGTTATATATGTGATCAAAATGGCTCGGCAGCTCCCTGGAGCGTGTATATGGATTTTTTCAAGCCCGGAAAGCCAGTTAAACAGGAACAGTTCAAATATTTTTTGAGGGGGATGCTTGTACTGGATGAACGAAAGCGGATTGCCAAAATTGCGAAAAAATTGCTGAAAATTGGGGAAGGTGAGCTGAGTGAAACATTTAGGGAGGAATTCAAGCTGTTTAAAAATCAAAGCCAGATCAAAGAACTGCAATCGGAATTTCCAGCGATTGCCAAAATCATCGATTATCAGGAAGCTCCTTCTGTCGCAGTTGACCGTGATGAGATCATCAGGCTAGCTGGAGAAATCATCAGTTTCGACAATGTGTTCCATAAAGAAGAGGATATCATCATAAAATTCATAGAGGTCAGTCGTCTCCACAGTAATGATGATGAGCTGCATGAGGTTTTAGTAAAGCTTTTCAAAGGCAAAAATTGGTTTTATAACTGGTTGATTTATACAATAAAGATCATGAGGGTCAATTCGGACTCTGCCTATGCTGATGTCAAATCGGCATTTGATTACCTGGCATACGATACTGAACCATTTCGTGGTAAGCCTAGAACCTGCGATCTGTACTCCATCCACGGCATCATCCTGAACTCAATTCATCAGGGGCTGAATTTCCTGAAGACTTCGCAGCAGTGGAAAGAAACGATCGACACATTGGTTGAAGTCAGCAACAATGTTGCCACCAGTATTCAAAGGACCAATACCGGACCATTGACAACCGACAAGCTGTTCGGGATGCTTTCTGAATATGCCTGCCCAGAAAATATAGCCTACATCAACCAGGTTTTTGAAAGCATCACTGAACAAAAGGAAGAATATCACCTGCATGGTGACATTGCTGAATACAACCTTCGACTGGCATCTATCGCCGCCTTATCCAAGGATAAAGATAGAGCTTTGGGCTATTTCCAAAAGGCTATCCAATTTGCGCTCGCCTATACCATGAGAAAGGATATGACGCTGGTCGATGTGATAGAAGGAGTAAAGGCTTATGCTAGAGTATCACCTGTAAATATCAACGAAACGCTCCGGTTGAGCAGAATGATGGTCGATTCAGCCGTTGACCATACCGACGGCAAGGAAACCGCGTACTTTCCTGAACTCTGGTTTAAAAGTTTCCTCGAAATTGACCTGTCCCAATCTATGGTATATCTGCTGCATCAATTGGTTGCTTTAAGATACGATTGGCGGGCGGAAGGTTCACTGGTAGATCTGCTGGTAAAACTTGACGGATCGGTAAATCCTGAACTGGAAGCCTGGCTCGCATTGAGTTTCCCAGTACGTGACGGAAGTGATTTCATACAATACTGTCTGAACCTTTATCATAAATTACTGCCCTATAATCCTGCCCTTGCGGAAAAATTAGCTGCCAGGATCATTCCTGCCATGAGACCCAGAAACAACAGGCACCGGAGTGACGTCCTGGTCAGCGAGTACAACCAGACCCTGGGAAAGTCCTTTGGACAGGTTAAATACAAAAATGATCGAAACTATTCTACAGGCCAACAGCAACATTGGTATGATCATCTGGTAGAAAGGGCCGAGTTTTCTAACATGAGTGAAACCGAATTGCTTGCCTATTTTGAATCAGACAAACTTCAATCCGGCGACCTCAATTCACTGGGCTATGTACTGGATGGATTTCTGGAACTGACAGATTCTTTGAAAGAACTGGTTTCAACTATTGTCAACAAAAACAACAACAGGTATTCCGGCAAGCTCAGCCTAGATGATGTATTTGCTACCGGCAATGACATCGAGTGCTATTACTGGGTCTGCAGGTTCCTCAATGACCGCGGGGGTTGGTTCCAGAAGTTTGTTAATCAGGAAGCGTTTGTCAAAGCACATGCGCTCAACCCCGAAATGGCATTTACGCATCTTTTCGAACTACTTCCGGCCTATTTGGAAATAGGTTTCAGCAGTGAATTTTCAGCTAATCTGATTAAACTCCTTGTGGATCTTGGCTACGACAATAACACTATCGAAATGATGTGGCAAAATTTGATGACCATGACCTCTTATCGCCTGCCATCCCAGGACCAGATTGACTGGCAACAGGAAGCGGGCAACCCATTGGAAATGAATGATGAAGAAATATTGCTGTCAATACTGATCTGCCGTTACCGTGCAAACACCATTGAAAGATATCGGTTGACAACCGCTGCTCTGGAAATGTTTCTGGAAAGGCAACCTGAAAAGCTGATCAAACCATTTCAATGGTTCTTCGAGAACAGGAAACTGTTTGAAAAATCAACGGAATCCATCATCCTTCAGTTCATCATGGCCGAGAAAGACAAAGACCGTAACTTTCATAAGCATTTTGAAGAACAGCTCAAAAAAGGCTTTCCGTCTAGGTATTTTCACACCGATTTGATCATCGCAAAATTATATGGTTTAAAGGTCAGTCAGATCAGTCTTAACCCTAGTTTTTCTTATCCATCTATTTCAGAAGGTCATTACAACTATCTTTTCAATATGAACCGTAGGTTCAGGATCTACGAGGACTTCGGAGTGGACCTGGAACAGGCTTTTAGCAAGTTCAGCGAAACCTATGCTACCAGCTACGAAGATATTTTTGAAGCGTATGCAAACCGTGCGCATAAAAGAATGGTTCCGCATATTTACTTCGCAGAACACCAGCAAAGAATACTCAATGAAGATCATTACGATGAACTGAGAGATTGGTCAGAAATGGATTCTGAGGAGGGCTTAACTTATGGGTTGATGCTTGCAATCGATGCAATGGCCACGCATGGCAATGCATTTGGTTTGCGGCCTACTGACTTGAAACGGCCTCAGGAAATGGAAGTAACTTCAACTCACTCGTTGATAGACGAACAACCCGATTGGATCCGGATTGCGCACCAGGAGAATGAACTGCATGAAGGTGCTATCTTCAAACTTGAAGCCTATAAATCCTACGGAGCCGTTGTTTTTTCATCTGCGCCTAAAAAAAACCGGCTGCCTTATTCCAGATACTCTCCATTTCCATTTCAACTTTGGTGGAGGCGAAACATTGATTTTGAAATTGATGAAAACATTATATTTTCTATACTGCAGGACGACCCGATCGAGAATTTCAAGATATTGTGGTTGAATCCCAGCCTGGTTACGCAGCTTGGTTTGCGTACAGTGCGGACGCAGCAAGGCTTAGTAGCAAAAAACCATGAGGGTGAAATTGTGCTAAAAATGCGCACCTGGAGCTGCGACTACACAGGAGACGGATATCACAATAACCTCCGGGATGAAATTCCAAAGCTTACAGGAACCGACTTAATACTCAGGAAGGATTACTTTCAAAAGATCAAGACTTATTTCCCTGCGCAACCAATTTATGTTTCTAAAAGTGAAGAAGGAGATTTTTTTTAAGATGGAAATTAAAGAGAGCAATCCCATAGCGCTGAGAAAACAGAATTCATTTCCGGCAAATTGGATAACTTGGCTGAACTGAAATTCAATTAATGAACTGCTGAAATCCGCATTGAACGTTTTTAACACAGCGATAATCGGCAGGATTTTCCTGAACAGCAGACAGACGGTGGCGAAGCTTATTCGAAAAGATTGAATGTATTTTTTCTAGACTATTTTAATCTGGTATGGTTGTAGGGGTATCCGCTCGAAAAGAAAATTGAGCTTACTTTCTATAAACACCCAGAAAATTTTCTGCGGTTTTTATATTATGCCAAATTGGAGACCATTATTTTTAAAATAGCAAAATACTTGGGCTTGCCATAGAAGCAGAGAGGCAAGGCTTTAAGCTCAATTAAAAGTCCATCGATGAAAAAATAGATAAAAAAATATGTAACACTATAGCCTTACCTTTTAAGTTGCAAAGTAAGACTATCGTGTGACTAATTTAATTTGGCAAATACTTAAATAGGCTATAACGAAGGAAATTATTAGCGAGATATGGAGTATATATTGTACCTTTCTTTATTAATGGAAAACATATAGGAAATAAATTCTTTATTGATGGGACAACTCACTCTAGTATATGTATTTTAATAAAATGCTTGTTTAAAATCTTATATTTTATTAAATTCGGTATTATGTAGTAACTTAAATAAAGGAGGTGAATTATGGCATTAAAACCAGGCCCAAAAGAATTGCAGATTCTACAGGAAAGCCGGATCGTAGGCAACGGGATAACAAAAGCACTCCCGAGAATACCCCAAGTCTGAAGCCTTCCAAGAGTTCAAAAAAGTAGATTTTGGATGTTGAATCATCTTTAAAGACAAATTTAATATATGGCAAATTAATGAAGCTATTTTTTTAGATAGCATTGGAAGATTTATACTTTATTCAAAAAAAAAATTTTAAAAACTGAAATAATCCTCGTCTACTGACACCAATTTCCTTAGATCTTCTAAAAAATGGTTCGAAAATTGTCCCGACAGGACGACAAAGTAATAAAAGCTCTGACGAAAGTCGGGGCTTTTTTGTTTTTGGACACAGCCTAAAGAAAAATTGATTTTGAAAGAACTCAAATGAATTGCAATTTTTTGTTTTAAGCCACAGATTATAATAATTCCACTGATTGAAGAAGGCAAAATCAGACAGTCAAAATCAATACTCCTATTATTTATAAACTTTGCGACTCTGCGCCTTTGCGTGAAATAGTTCCTCGCAAAGACGCAGAGCCGCAAGCAAGGAACGAGCTAAGTGAAGCTAATTTTTTTGTATATTTAGATTCGTAAAAAATTAACTTATGAGCTCACCTCTTCTTACCGAACAAAAAATATTGGAAATTGAAAATCAACTTCGCGAAGCGATGAAGAAAAGCGATGTCGAAATTCTGGAACAATTGCTTCACGACGATTTGCTTTTTGTTCTTCCAAGCGGTGAAGTCATTACCAAGAAAACCGATTTGGAAACCCACAAATCCGGAAACCTGGTTTTAGAAGAAATCACTTCATCCATAGACTCTATAAAGCAAATCGACCAAAACGTTGTGGTTACGTTATCATCAAAGCTTAAAGGAAAAATGCTGGAGCAAAACTTTGAAGGGAATTTTCGTTATCTGCGGGTTTGGAAAATGTTTGACGGTCAATTAAAAGTTATTGCGGGAAGTTGTGTGGCGGTATAGAGGTAACTAGAAATAAAGTTCTGACTTTCCTTGGGGCTTTTTATTTGGACAACCCCTAACAAATCAATAACAGCCTATACTCCCCTTTTTCCACAGGAGCCCTATGCACACAAGGCAAAACCTTTTGCTCCGGATGATCAACTGCCAATCTCCAAAGATGTCCCAATCCTAAATTAACAGGTTCAGCATTTGGTTTAGCCTGATAATGCAGATCAAAATAATTCTCTTTTAAAAAATCTTCAAATTCTGATTCCGGTCCGTCGTGTAACTCTTTCAGCTTTTCACGAACTTCCGGAATCAGGATTTTTTGTAGGACCTCATCATTTGTTATAATATCACTTGCAGCTCCATAATAAGTACATAAAAAAGTATCTGTACCCACAGGCGAACGGTCTACATGCCAGGAATAGACATCGGTTGAAATAAAATCGAACTCCTCATCCCGTTCATAGCGTTTCAACAAATTAAGAGAAGGCGACGCTCCGAAATCGGTTAATAATTGCAGATCGTTTAAGATAATTTCTCTGGCTACACTCCCCTTTTCTGATAATTGTAATGTTAAAAGATCATCTACGGAAACTTCGGTAATATTTTGCTTTAATTGCAACTTAAACACAATTTCTTTAAAATCTCCGTCTAAATTTCTGTGCCAGCATAGTGCATTGGTATTTCCCTGAAAATCGGTATTCATCAATTCAGCAAATGTAGCAACTACTCCAACCTGTTTGTTATCAAAAAATCTGTTACTCATATTTTAATAAAGCCTGTTTACATTTTTTCATACATCCGTTTTGGCAAAATTTTTAAGAGTAAAGCAATCAAACTCCATCTTTTTGTTATGTAGGCTGTTCGTTTTTTATTACGAATTGCAGCATAGATTTGCTTTGCCGCTTTTTTGGGAGTTGCTACCCAAAACTGCCCATCACCCTTAGCCATATCGGTAGCAACAAAACCGGGACGAATATCGGTTACGGTCATGTCAAGTTTTGCTTTTCCAGCCTTTTGCCGTAATCCTTCCAGGTAATTAATCTGATAGGATTTGCTGGCATTATATGAGGGTGCAATACGATTGCCCCGTAAGCCCGCAAGCGATGTAATACCTACTAAATGTCCGGATTGCTGTTTTTCAAAGTATTGATAAGTCCAGTCTGCAACAAAGGTAAATCCGGTAACGTTAGTATCAATAGTCTTTTTTTCTATATCGAAGTCAAGTATAGGATTAAGGTCTCCTGTTCCGGAACTTATAACCAGCAAATCCATACCTCCTAATTTATAAACCAATTCATCGAGTTTATTTGAAAGCGTGTCGATTTCTGTAATGTCTAACTGTAAGATTTCAAAAGCTTGTGGATTTCCAGTCTGGATATCTTCAAGTAGTTGCTTTCTCCTACCCGTTAGGCCTACCTTATATCCGTTATTTGAAAGAATTTTGGCCAGTTCTTTTCCAATTCCGGATGTGGCACCAATGATAATTGCTTTTTTCATAAAAATGGCAAAGGCTTATTTTGCTTTTATGCCAAATATACGTAAAAGGATAAACAGGAATAAAGATACAATCCATTATCAATTTGCAGATTCAAAAATCTCGTTTTGACAGGTATTCTTTTATGTGATTTAGCAACGTTTAACTTCTTTTCAAAAGAAATAGTTTTGGATATAAAACAACAAAATCATGAACAATTGCAATACCATAAAATTGAAAAGCATCATATTTTATTATATTATAAACATTAACGTTTATACCTTAAAATACTTACTTTTAAAGTTAATTATTTTAAAAATACCGGTTAACTTACTGTTAAAAAGATTAAACCGCTAGGTCATGTAATTAAATTCTCTATATATTTACACCCTGAAAATAAGCACATATGAAAACACTTACAGGCCAAAATGATTTAGATTTTATCAAAGTCTTCCTCACAACAGGGATGTCCGGAACCTCAAAAATGGAAACAAATAAACGGCGCCTTATTACCTTTTATCAGTTATAGATAAGAATTACTCCCATTCTTGCAAGCAAACTGTTTTGACGGATTACATCCGTTCAAAAGCATACAATATGATTTCATCCTACATCCAATCGAAATAGGTTTCGAAATTCAATAGTCTTGCCTTATCTAAAAATTTTAAGCGTGTAACCCTTAACCGGAAACCCAGTCCTGCGGTTCCGCGGTAGCGTATTTTTATTTACTCATCTTTAATAGCATTCGACTGATTATGCAGTTTTCGGAAACAATTCCGCATCTGTCTATGAGTCCCTTTTGTAGCAATTCTACAGCAATCGCTGTCTGGAATAGCTTCTAATTTAATGATTCCTATAAAGAATCGGGATTGAGAACAAATTAAATTGATTTAAAGATGAGAAAATTACATTCTACTTATTTATTGGCCTTTTTGCTTTTGGGCTATATCCATAGCTTTGCAAACAAACATTTATCATCAAACAATGATGTGGCAACCGTATTGGCTACAAAATCTGTATTATACAGCTTTATTGACAATATGCCGGATGATAGTAGTGTATTCTATAAAAAAGACGCACACAATACAACCAGTAACAGTAGCACCTATAAAACTCCTATAGGTAAAAATTACCTTCAGAACACCAACGCAGCTACCGGCGTTACAGAAACAGTTTCAATACCGGAAGCCAATACTGTCGCCCCGGAAAACTTTATTACTGTTTGGGACATGAGCAAACCTCACGGACCGTTAGGTAGTTCTACGGCTTTGCGTTTTGGTATTACAACCTTGCCTAATACACCGGTTAACTATAGCTGGACCGCATCTAATGGCAATAGTGGTAGTGGCACTATACCTGCAAACAGTGCTCAGGCAACAATTATAGGTTTGCCTGCAAATGAATTAATTACATTAAGTATAGCACCTGAATTCACCGCTTTTAACCAAATTGAGCCAAAACGACTTGTGAACATTTCTCAATGGGGTAACGTAGCATGGAAAAGTATGGAAAATGCATTCTTAGCTTGTACTTACCTAAGAGTAACCGCTACAGATATTCCAAATCTTACAGGAGTAAGCAGCATGAAGGGGATGTTTTACGGATGTGCGGAACTTCAAACCGTTCCCAACATAGAAAGTTGGAATACTGAAAACATAACCGATATGTCCGCTTTGTTTAAGCAGGCTTTCGTTTTTAACGGCAATATAGGCAGTTGGAATACAGCGAATGTGACTACTATGGAAGGTCTTTTTCAAGACGCAAAAGCATTTAATCAGAATGTTGGCAACTGGGATACTAAAAAAGTGACCAATATGCGTGCTATGTTTTATCAGGCAGAAACTTTCAATCAGGACATCAGTCGTTGGAATACCATTTCAGTAAAAAATATGGACTTTATGTTTGGTTATACTTATACCTTCAATCAAAACATAGGCAACTGGAATACGGCAAACGTAACCAATATGGGTTATATGTTTCAGAATGCCAAAGTTTTTAATCAAAACTTGAGCAACTGGAATACAGCTTCCGTAACAGATATGAGAGAGATGTTTTACAGAACAGGTAGATTCAATCATGACCTTGGTAACTGGCAGCTTAATGCTTCTGTAAATATGGGTAGTATGTTCGATGAATCCAGTTTAGACTGCGTTAACTACTCAGCAACACTGAATGGCTGGGCCAACAATCCAAACACGCCTGCCGGACGCAGACTTGGAACATTGGGCCTACAATATGGCAACAATGTCACAGCATCAAGAACCTTTTTGACTAACACCAAAGGCTGGATTATTATTGGAGACAGCCCTAGCGGGCAAAGTTGCGGACGTTCACAAACCATTACAGTAGCCGATATGGTCAAAACCTACGGCGATATACCTTTTGTGCCAACGGCCACGGCAAGTTCCGGTCTGGAAGTCAGCTATATTTCCGCAGATAACAGTATTGCAGAAGCCTTTAGGGACAGTGCAGACAACAACAAATGGAAACTAAAAATCAAAAAAGCAGGACAAGTCAATATTACCGCAAAACAGCCCGGAAATGAAATATATACTCCGGCTCCGGATGTTATTTTTAGACTAACGATAAACAAAGCTCCTTTAAACGTAACAGCCGACGCCAGGTCAAAAGAATTTGGCACGGCAGATCCGGTACTGACCTTTACCACCAGCGGATTGGTAAATGGCGATACTCCGGCTGTAATTTTTGGCACTTTGCAAAGAGCCATTGGTGAAGCCATGGGCACTTATCCCATTACACAGGGAACCTTATCAGCAGCTAACTATACCATTAGCTATACCGGAGCCGATTTTACCATCACCAATGCTACCGGAGATTTTATTACCGTATGGGACATGACCAAAGCAAGTACCAATACAAGGATAACGATCAACATTACTACGTTACCATCGCCAAACAATCAGGTCAGATATTTCTGGACAGCGCCCGATGGCAGCACCGGTAGTGGCACCGTTACTACTTCGGGTAACCTTCAAATTACCATACCCGCCAATAAGCCAACGATTACACTTCACGTAAAACCTGAGAATCTGGCGGCTTTTAGTGTCTTTAACGACCCACGCCTTATCGACGTTGCCCAATGGGGAACCGCTGAATGGCGCAGTATGCAAAATGCGTTTGTACAGTGTTCTAACCTCGATGTTACAGCTACAGACATGCCAGACCTGAGCAGGGTAACCAATATGAGAAGCATGTTTGCGGACTGTTCCTCACTCACTGGTCCGGCCAACATAGGAAGCTGGAACACGTCAAATGTAACCAATATGATTCAGGTTTTTAGCAGGGCAACCCGTTTCAATCAGGACATCAGCAATTGGGATACACGAAATGTAACCACCATGGCTTACATGTTCAGAGGAGCCTCAGCCTTCAATCAGAATATCAGCGGCTGGAATACCGAAAAGGTGAACGATATGGAAGCAATGTTTCAGTTTGCTCAGGCATTTAACCAGAACATCAGCAGCTGGAACACAGCTAACGTAACCAATATGTCAAAGATGTTTTCATTTGCTTTGGTTTTCAATCAAGAGATTGGCAGTTGGAATACGTCAAAGGTAACCAACATGGAAGGCATGTTTCAATATGCCTACGCTTTTAATGGCAATATTGGCAACTGGAATACAGAAAATGTTACCAATATGGGAAGTATGTTTTCTTACACACAGGTCTTCAACCAGAACATAGGTAACTGGAATACAGCAAAAGTAACCTCTATGGGGGGAATGTTTTGGAACGCCTGGGTATTTAATCAGAACATAGGCAACTGGAATACAGCAAACGTGATCCATATGGGTTATATGTTTCGAGAGAGTCCGATATTTAATCAGGACATCAGTAACTGGAATACGGCAAACGTAACCAATATGGAGGAGATGTTTAGAAGTAATCCGGTATTTAATCAGAACATAGGCAACTGGAATACAGCAAACGTAACAACTATGGAAGCAATGTTTCAGGGAGCTCAGTCATTTAACCAAAACATAGGTGACTGGCAACTGAATCCTGTTGTAAAAATGACTAATATGTTGAGCCAGTCGGGTTTGGATTGTACCAATTATTCTGCAACGCTCAGAGGCTGGGCAGCCAATTCCAATACACCCTCAGGGCGTAACCTTGGAGCTTTATACAGACAATACGGCACCAGTGCCTTAGCAGCACGTACATCGCTGACCACCACCAAAGGCTGGACCATTACTGGCGACAGCCCAAGCGGTACTATCTGCGGAAGACCGTTTGTTACCGTTTGGGATATGAGCAGATCTTCTGAAAGCCAAAGCACGCCCACCAGCCTGCATTTTGGAATTACCACCTACCAAAATGCACCAGTAAGCTATATCTGGACATCATCAGGAGGTAGCAGTGGTAGTGGTACACTGACAACAAACAATTCCGCCCAGATAACAGGTCTGCCCGCCGGCGAAATCATCACTCTGAGTATTGGTTCTGAAATAAAAGCTATTAGTATCGCAGCCATCAGTAGCAACGACAAGCGACGTCTTGTAGACATTATCCAATGGGGTGACGTAGCCTGGAGCACAATGGAAAATGCCTTTAATGATTGTGTCAATCTCAATATTACCGCTACTGATATACCTGATTTGAGTGCAGTACGTTCTATGCGAAACATGTTTAGAAACTGCCAGTCGCTTACCGGTCCTGCTAACATCAACAGTTGGAATACAGCAAATGTAACCGATATGGAGGGTTTGTTTTACATTGCCGTTGCTTTTAATCAGGATATTAGCAGTTGGAATACGGCAAATGTGACCAACATGAGTTATATGTTTACTATTGCCAGATCATTCAATCAAAATATAAGCAATTGGAATACAGCAAATGTAACCGATATGAGCTATATGTTCAATAATACGAATGTTTTTAATCAGGACATTAGCAACTGGAGTACGGCAAACGTAACCAATATGAGTACAATGTTTGCCTATGCATTGGTCTTTAATAAAGATATCAGCAATTGGAATACATCAAATGTAACCAATATGAGCTATATGTTTAGAAATGCCGAAGCCTTTAACCAAAACATCAGTAGTTGGAATACCGCTGCCGTGACGGATATGACTGGGATGTTTTTTTATGCCAAAGCATTTAACCAGCCTATTGGCAACTGGAATACTGCTGTGGTAACCAATATGGAAATTATGTTTGCCAGTGCCAAAAATTTTAACCAGGATATTGGCAACTGGAATACCTCAGCAGTAACCAATATGAGCGGTATGTTTGATTCGGCAACTGCATTTAATAAACCCATAGGTAACTGGAATATTACTGCAGTGACCGATATGTCTGGTATGTTCAATTATGCAAGCTCCTTTAATCAGGACCTAAGCCATTGGAATGTTTCTTCAGTACTTCGTTTGGGATACATGTTTTTAAATGCTACTGCCTTTAATCAAAATATTGGCAACTGGCAGCTCAATCCAAATGTAGATATAACCAATATGTTAAGCAATTCAGGAATAGATTGCCAGAACTACTCGTTTACACTACAAGGATGGGCAAACAATCCAAACACACCATCAGGACGTGATCTGGGAGCTAGAGGCAGACAATACGGCACTAATGCTGAAAGGGCAAGAAACTTTTTAACCAACACCAAAGGCTGGACCATTACAGACGGCGGGCCAAGTGGGCAAAACTGCGGGCTTGATCAAACCATTACAGCTACTGATATGGTAAAAACCTACGGCGATGCGCCTTTTGTACCTACTGCTACGGCAAGTTCAGGGCTTGAGGTAAGCTACGTATCTGCTGATAACAGCATCGCAGAAGCCTTTCAGGACAGTGCAGACGGTAACAAATGGAAACTGAAAATCAATAAAGCAGGAGTAGTCAATATCACGGCAAAACAAATAGGTAACGATACCTACATTCCGGCGGCAGATGTCATTTTTACATTAACCATCAACAAGGCTCCTTTATCCATAACAGCAAATGCATTATCCAAAGAATACGGCACGACAGACCCGGCACTGACCTATACGGCTACCGGATTAGTGAATGGAGATGACCAGACTGCACTGACAGGAACATTGAGCAGAGCAGCCGGCGAAGCCGTAGGACTCTATGCTATATCTCAAGGGACATTAGATGCTGAAAACTATACCATTTCTTTCACCGGAGCAGACTTTACCATTACAGCCGCAACAGGAGACTTTGTCACGGTATGGGACATGAGCAAGCCAAATTCCGGCAATACGATCAGGTTTTATCCAACCATTTCTCCCGGCACATCAGTAGACTATTTCTGGAAAGCCTCGGGAGGTATCAGCGGTAGCGGAACAATTGCAGCAGGCACTTACGAAGTTAATATTTCCGGACTGCCTGTAAACGAAATCATTACCCTGAATCTCAAACCAGACAATCTCAAAGCAATTAAAATCAGAAACCCGCAGCTGAACCCTGAACGATTAAAATTGATTGATGTTACACAATGGGGTACGGTACAATGGAGTACAATGAAAAATGCGTTCATGGACTGTCATAACCTGAATATAACCGCAACTGATGTACCCGATTTGAGCAACGTTAGCGATATATCCAGTATGTTTCAGGGATGTTACTCCCTCAATGGCCCCGCCAATATAGGCACCTGGAATACAGCGAATGTAGCCAATATGTTCTATCTGTTTTATGGTGCACACATTTTTAACCAGAATGTAGGCAACTGGAATACACAAAATGTAACCAATATGTTCGGCATGTTTGCAAATGCTTATGCTTTCAATCAAAATATCAGCAGCTGGAATACACAAAATGTAACCAATATGTCCACCATGTTTAATTATGCCGTAGCATTTAATCAGGACATATCCAACTGGAATACATCGAATGTAACCAATATGTTTGCAATGTTTGCAAATGCTTATGCCTTTAATCAGCCTATTGGCGGCTGGAATACATCGAATGTAACCAATATGGGAAGTATGTTGTCAAATGCATATGCTTTCAATCACAATATCAGCAGCTGGAACACTTCAAATGTAACCAATATGGGAAGTATGTTTTATGGTACACGGGTTTTCAATCAGGACATCAGTGGCTGGGACACTCAAAAGGTAACTGATATGTCCGGCCTGTTTAATTATGCCCAAGCATTCAACCAAAATATAGGCAACTGGAATACCGCAAATGTAATCAACATGAGCTATATGTTTTCAGGCAATCGTGGCTTTAATAAGGATATAAGTAACTGGGACACGCAAAAGGTCACTAATATGTCCGGCATGTTTTATAATGCACAAACATTTAACCAAAACATAGGCACATGGCAACTCAACCCTGCTGTAACGATGGACAATATGCTGAACAATTCAGTAATGGATTGTCAAAACTATTCGTTTACGTTACAAGGATGGGCAGCCAATCCAAACACACCATCAGGGCTTAGCCTCGGAGCGGAAGGCAGACAATACGGAACCAATGCCGAAGCGGCAAGAACCCTATTGACCACTACCAAAGGCTGGACCATTACAGGTGACAGTCCAAGCGGAGAAAGCTGTGGATTATCGCAAACCATTACGGCTACTGATATGGTCAAAACCTATGGTGATATGCCTTTTGTACCTACTGCTACGGCAAGTTCAGGGCTTGAAGTAGGCTACGTATCTGCTGATAATAGCATAGCTGAAGCTTTCCAGGACAGTACAGACGGAAACAAATGGAAACTGAAAATCAATAAAGCAGGAGAAGTTGATATCACCGCAAAACAAGCGGGCAACGAAACCTATAATCCGGCAGCGGATGTTATTTTTAGATTGACAATCAACAAAGCGAATCTGACAGTAACCGCCGACACTATTAGCAAAATATACGGAACTGAAGACCCAATATTGACATACGTCACTAACGGATGGGTAAACGGAGATACAGAAACTGTATTAACTGGATTGCTTACCAGAACAGCCGGAGAAGATGTAGGAACCTACGCCATTGGACAAGGAACATTAAATGCTGAAAATTATATTATCTCTTACACCGGTGCTGATTTCAATATCACAAAAGCAACCTTGAACATTGTTGCAGATGCGAAATCAAAAGCCTACGGAACGGCTGACCCGGCATTGACCTATACCGTTACAGGGTTGGCAAACGGAGATGACCAAACGGTTATCACGGGAGAATTGTCAAGAATTGCAGGCGAAAATATAGGAACCTATGCCATCAACCAGGGAACACTGGCCGTAAGCGGAAACTATGACATCGCCTACACCGGGGCCGATTTCAACATCACAAAAGCAACCTTGAACATTGTTGCAGATGCCAAGTCAAAAGTATACGGAACGGCTGACCCGGCATTGACCTATACTTTTACAGGTTTGGTGAATGGAGATACCGATGCAGTAATTACCGGAAATCTAACAAGAACAGCCGGTGAAAACATAGGAACCTATGCCATCAACCAGGGAACACTGGCCGTAAGCGGAAATTACGACATTGCCTACACCGGTGCCGATTTCAACATCACCAAAGCAACACTGAACATCGTTGCTGATGCCAAGTCGAAAACCTATGGAACGGCTGACCCGGCACTGACCTATACCGTTACGGGATTGGCAAACGGTGACGACCAAACGGTTATCACGGGAGCATTGACAAGAACGGCAGGCGAAAACATCGGAACCTATGCCATCAACCAGGGGACACTGGCAGTAAGCGGAAACTATGACATCGCCTACACCGGTGCCGATTTCAACATCACAAAAGCAACCTTGAACATCGTAGCCGATGCGAAATCAAAAGCCTATGGAACGGCTGACCCTGTATTGACTTATACCGTTACAGGACTGGCAAACGGTGACGACCATACGGTTATCACGGGAACCTTGACAAGAATTGCCGGTGAAAACATCGGAACCTATGCCATCAACCATGGAACACTGGCAGTAAGCGGAAACTATGACATCGCCTATACCGGCGCGGATTTCAATATCACGAAGGCAACCCTGAACATCGTTGCAGATGCGAAATCAAAAGCCTACGGAACGGCTGACCCTGTATTGACTTATACCGTTACAGGACTGGCAAACGGTGACGACCAAACGGTTATCACGGGAACCTTGACAAGAACGGCAGGCGAAGACATAGGAACCTATGCCATCAACCAGGGGACACTGGCCGTAAGCGGAAACTATGATATCGCCTATACCGGTGCCGATTTCAACATCACCAAAGCAACACTGAACATCGTTGCTGATGCGAAATCGAAAACCTACGGAACGACTGACCCGGTATTGACATACACCGTAACAGGTTTAGTCAATGGAGATACACAGGCGGTACTTACCGGATCATTGGTAAGAACCGCAGGCGAAACTGCCGGAACCTACCCTATCACACAGGGGACACTAAACGCAGGAAATAATTATGACATCGTTTATACCGGAGCCGATTTTACCATTATGGAAACATTGGCCATAACAGATTCCTCCCAGACAAACGTAACATGTTATGGAAGTTCTGACGGTTCGGCTACAGTCAGCATATCCGGAGGAACGGCACCATACTCCTATTCATGGTCACCAAACGGAGGAACGGCGCCAACCGCAGCAGGACTGGCAGCAGGAATCTATACCGTTACGGTAACCGATGCCAACGGTTCCGTAATCACAAAGGTATTTACCATCACCCAGCCTCAGGAAGTAGTACCGCCTGTTGCGGAAGAAATACAGGAATTCTGTAGTACCGCCAATCCTACCATAAGCAACCTTGCAATACAGGGGACGCAGGTAAAATGGTATGCTTCTGCCAATGCAACACAGGAACTTCCAGGCAATACGCCGCTGGTAGACGGAACGACCTATTATGCCTCGCAAACGGTCAACGGATGCGAAAGCCCGGAAAGGACACTGGTCATCGTCACCCTGAACGACAGGCTGCCAACTCCGCAAGGAGCACCATTGCAAGAGTTCGAAGAAGGAGCTACCATAGCAGACCTTGTGGTAACGCCTGCAAATGTAACCTGGTACGCCAGCTACAATGACGCGGTAAACAATACCAACCCATTGCCTACCGCTACCCAACTGGTTGACGGGGCAACCTATTATGCCGTTGCTATTGAAGACGGGCATTGCCCGAGTCTTCCTCTTGCCGTTGCGGTAAATGCGGCACTGGGTGTTGGAAAACCGCAAAAATTGACCTTTAAGTACTATCCGAATCCGGTGGAAGATTACCTGAACATCCAGTGTTCGGAAACCATCGATTCGATTGAGGTATACAACCTCATGGGTCAGATGGTGAGAAAACACGACGACCATTCTGCGGAAGTAAGGCTATTCCTTGGCGATTTGCCTGACGGAACCTACGCCTTATCCGTCATGTCAAATGGAAAAAAATCGACTGTAAAAGTCGTCAAAAAATAAAATAGTAATAACCTAAAAAAAAGCACGCCCATATTTGGGCGTGTTTTTTTATTTATCCAGATTCAGGTTTCCCAAATCTGCGTAATCATTTTAATCTGTGGCTAAAATAAAAATTCTCAGGTGAACCTCTCTTTAATCTTCTCTCCTAAATTCAAAGGCTCCTTTTCTAAGGTTGATACCATATTCCAGATACGCTTTAAGACAGGCTAGAAAATTTGCCCAACCTTCCGTATTTCCCATCAGCCAGCTAATTCCTTCTTCATTATTTTCCATTCCTTTCTCAGTAACCGTTACAACAGTATCTTTTCCAAAAGACGATAAGGTTATTTCTACCAGATTTTTCTTTTTATTGACATCCCAATAATACGATACATACTTGTCCTTTTCGATTTTGCCAACCGTAATCGGGAATTGCATATCAAATTCAGGAAATTTCCATTCAATTTCTATCCCTTCCTCCATCCTACCCGAACCTTTCGCAATAAAATAATTTGCCATTTTTTCAGGATCAACAATCGCTTCAAACACTTCAGATACAGGCTTGAGTATTTGGATTGCTGCCTTAATGGTCAGTTCCTTTTTTTCCATAATTTTTATTTTTAATCTGCTATTTGTCAGCCCTATTAAAATTAATAAAATTCTGTTGCTTGTGGATTAATTTTTTCTCAATTAATCAGAACTCCAATTCTCCGCTGAAACATTTCCCTAAAAAACAAAAACCACTCTCAATATAATTTCTATTTTTGCCAAAAGAAAAACATAACACAACCCTTATGCTCATTATCGGAATTGCCGGCGGAACCGGAAGCGGAAAAACAACTGTTGTCCAACAAATTATGAACGAATTACCTCAGACTGAAGTTGGAATAATCTCTCAGGACTCCTATTACAGAGAAAACCATAATCTCAGTTTTGACGAAAGAGCACTCATCAATTTTGACCATCCAAGGGCCATCGATTTTGAATTGTTAGTTGCTCATTTAAAGGATTTAAAAGCCGGAAAAAATGTAGAACAGCCGGTTTATTCTTTTGTAACGCACAACCGTACTGAAGACACTATCAACACGCATCCAAGAAAAGTTATGATAGTTGAAGGCATCCTGATTCTTGCCAATCCGGAGCTTCGCGACATGTTTGATATAAAAATCTTTGTCCACGCTGATCCGGATGAACGTCTGATTCGCCGCCTCAAACGTGATATTGCCGAAAGAGGCCGCGACATGGAAGAAGTATTGAACCGCTACCAGACAACATTAAAACCAATGCACGAGCAATTTATCGAACCAACTAAAGCTTTTGCAGATATCATTATTCCAAACGACAAATACAATACCGTGGCCATTGATGTAGTCCGGGCCGTAATCAATCAGCGTATTTTATAATTTTTATTCCTAATTTTATAAAGTAAAAATTCAGGGATGAAAAATCCGTTCAAAAATATAATCAGCCGTTATCCTTTTCTGAGATTTCTCGGAAACAGATATGTATTGGTATTGGCGCTTTTTATAGCCTGGATGGTTTTTCTTGACAATTATTCCCTGCTAGACCATAGAATTCTTAACAAGGAAATAAAAGAACTGGAAGACAATAAAAAATATTATCAGGACGAGATTAAACTCGACGAAGAAAAAATAAAACTGCTCAAGAATCCTGATCAGATTGAAAAATATGCCCGTGAAAAATACTATATGAAACGCGACAGCGAAGACATATATATTATCGAATTTGAAGAAGACCTGCCAGAAGAAGAGCAAAGCAAATCATTATAATATTATCTCTGCGAAGATTAACAGTTTTAGCAGAACAACATAACCTAAAAATGGCCGACCATCTATTTGACGACTTCAATCCAGTAACTTCCAAACAATGGAAGCAGCAGATTCAGTACGAACTCAAAGGAGCAGATTATAACGAAACGCTAATCTGGGAAAGTCCGGAGGGCATCAAAGTAAAGCCCTTCTACCATATTGACGAATTTGAAAACCCGCTTTCTTTCTCAGAAAAAGAAACCGCTTTCAAAATAGTCCAGAATATTTTCGTACATGATTTGGATAAATCTGTAAATCGTGCCTTGGAAACCCTGTCCAGAGGAGCAGAAAGTATCGGGTTTACTATAGAAGATGAAAATCTGGATATAGCTAAACTATTGGAAAAACTTCCGTTAGAAACGATAACCGTTTACTTCCATTTATCATTCCTTTCAATCGATTTCGTCAAAAAAATCGACACCATTGCCAAAAACAGAAACGCCAACTTTTTTATACAAATTGACCCGATTGGAAAACTGGCAAAAGAGGGCAACTGGCACACGAATCTTGATTCCGACTTTAACCTTCTGAATAGAATTTCCATCTCTTGCCAAAATGCGAATTTCCTTAGCATTGACGGAAGCCTTTATCAAAATGCCGGAGCCAATATTGTCCAGCAACTGGCTTATATGCTAGCCCATGCCAATGAATACTTTAACCGGATGGCAACCGTTTCAAAGCCCATCACATTTCAGGTAGCTGTGGGAACAAATTATTTTTTCGAGATTGCAAAACTGCGTGCCCTACGCCTGCTTTTTGACCTTTTGGCTAAAGAATACGACCATAATTCAGGCTGCCACATACTTGCTGTCCCAACCAAAAGAAACAAAACACTCTACGATTATAACGTAAATATGCTTCGCACCACCACAGAATGCATGAGTGCGATTTTAGGCGGTGCGGATGCCGTTTCGAATCTGGCATACGATTCCTTATACCATAAAGACAACGAATTTGGGGATCGCATTTCAAGAAACCAACTTCTGGTACTAAAACACGAAAGCTATTTTGACAAGGTCAATAATCCGGCAGACGGAAGCTATTATATAGAAACATTAACAGAGCAATTAGCCGAAAAAGCTTTAGCCCTGTTCAAAGACATCGAAGCAAACGGTGGTTTAATTACACAATTGATTGAAGGCACTATTCAAAGAAAAATTCAGGAGAGTGCTGCAAAAGAACAGGATTTGTTTGATTCAGGAAAAGAAATCCTGTTGGGAACCAATAAATATCCTAACAAAAATGACAGGATGAGCCACGACCTGGAGCTATTTCCTTTTGTAAAATCAAAACCTAGAAAAACGCTGGTAACACCAATCATAGAAAAACGATTGGCAGAAAAAATGGAACAGGAACGTTTGGAAAGCGAAAAAGAAAACGGATAAGGTTATGAAAAACTTTAAAAACTTATTAATCTGCATATTCTTTATAGGCAATTTGACCTATGCGCAAAAGTCATTTAAAAATACATTTTCCCGAAATCTGATGCAAATTGAACTGGCCAATTTGAAATTGTATCTGAATAAATATACTGAGACCAATTTGGATTCTGTTTCAATGCTGTCAATCCATTACATACAGCCTCGAAAATATTGCCATTATTCAAAATACGTGGGTGATCCTAAGAAAGGAGAAGAATGGTTTGATAATTTCTACAAAGAAGGCAATGTTGTATTTCCGGAAAATTCCAAAATCATAAATTCTTTTTATGAAGAAAAAGGAAAGGAAAAATATACTCCGGAATACAATTATTATTACGATGAGAACCATTTTCTTCATAACTTAATAAACAAAATAAATAAGATGGAGAGTTGCGAGTGCTTTATCACTCTTAATTCGAAAGGCAAGCTTATGATAAAATATGGAGAAGTTAGTACAGACGAAATAAAACACTTTATCAAAGAAACAGCGATTCTAGATAAACCATGAAAAGAAAAGACATCCAACATATAAAATTAGGTTCACAAGCCGACAATAAAAAGACCCTATCAGAAACCGTCGAAAACTTCCTGACGGCCGAAGGTATCGAACTGAAAAACACCTATTCCGAAGAAGACATCCAAAATCTGGAACATCTTAATTTTGGAGCAGGATTCGCACCAAATCTTCGTGGCCCGTACGCCACTATGTACGTTCGCCGTCCCTGGACTATTCGTCAATATGCCGGATTTTCAACAGCAGAAGAAAGTAATGCCTTTTACAGAAGAAACCTGGCTGCCGGGCAAAA
The DNA here is from genome assembly GCF_002846575.1 of Flavobacterium lindanitolerans. Lineage (NCBI taxonomy): Bacteria > Pseudomonadati > Bacteroidota > Flavobacteriia > Flavobacteriales > Flavobacteriaceae > Flavobacterium > Flavobacterium lindanitolerans. Next base: position 1,549,565 of record NZ_PJND01000007.1, on the reverse strand, counting down.
AGGACTCTCCATTGCATTCGACCTTCCAACGCACAGAGGTTATGACAGCGACCACGAAAGAGTGGTTGGCGATGTTGGAAAAGCAGGTGTGGCTATCGACTCTGTAGAAGACATGAAAGTACTGTTCGACCAGATTCCGCTTGATGAAATGTCGGTTTCCATGACCATGAACGGTGCCGTATTGCCAATTATGGCATTTTATATCGTAGCTGCTGAAGAACAGGGCGTAAAACCGGAACTGCTTTCAGGTACCATCCAGAATGACATCCTGAAAGAATTCATGGTACGAAACACTTACATCTATCCGCCTACTCCGTCAATGAAAATCATCGCCGATATTTTCGACTTTACGAGTAAAAAAATGCCTAAGTTCAATTCTATCTCGATTTCCGGATACCACATGCAGGAAGCCGGAGCTACGGCAGATATTGAACTGGCCTATACTTTAGCCGACGGACTTGAATACATCCGTACAGGACTAGCTGCAGGAATGAAAATCGACGAGTTTGCTCCACGACTTTCGTTCTTTTGGGCCATTGGGATGAACCATTTTATGGAAATTGCAAAAATGCGTGCCGGAAGAATGCTGTGGGCTAAACTGCTCAAACAGTTCAATCCTCAGGACGAGAAATCGCTTGCCTTAAGAACCCATTGCCAGACTTCGGGCTGGAGTCTTACAGAACAGGACCCGTTTAATAACGTAGCCCGCACCTGTATCGAAGCCGCCGCCGCCGCCTTTGGAGGTACGCAATCATTACATACCAATGCCTTAGACGAAGCCATAGCCTTGCCTACGGATTTCTCAGCAAGAATTGCACGAAATACACAGATTTTCCTTCAGGAAGAAACCAAAATTACCAAAACGGTAGACCCTTGGGCGGGAAGCTATTACGTAGAAAAACTTACCGATGAAATTGTCCACAAAGCCTGGCAGCTCATTCAGGAAGTAGAAGAATTAGGCGGTATGACCAAAGCCATCGAAGCGGGAATACCAAAATTGCGAATTGAAGAAGCCGCAGCCAGAAAGCAGGCAAGAATCGATTCCAGCCAGGATATCATTGTAGGCGTAAACAAATACCGACTGGAAAAAGAAGACCCGCTACACATCCTGGATGTCGACAACCAGATGGTGCGCAGACAGCAAATCGAAAGACTGGAAAAAATAAAAGCTACAAGAAATACCGAAAAAGTAAAAGAGAACTTGCATAAATTGACCGAAGCCGCTAAATCCGGCCAGGGCAATTTATTGGAAATTGCAGTAGATGCCGCCAGAAACAGAGCCACTTTGGGTGAAATCAGCGATGCATTGGAAACTGTTTTTGGAAGATATAAAGCGCAAATCAAATCGTTTAGCGGCGTGTATAGCAAAGAAATTAAAAATGACGAGAGCTTTGAAAAAGCAAAGCAAAAAGCCGACGAATTTGCAAAATCCGAAGGCCGTCGACCAAGAATAATGATTGCCAAAATGGGACAGGACGGACATGATCGTGGTGCCAAAGTTGTCGCAACAGGTTATGCCGATGTAGGTTTTGATGTTGATATTGGACCTCTGTTCCAAACGCCGGCAGAAGCAGCCAAACAGGCCGTAGAAAACGACGTACATATTTTAGGTGTTTCTTCTCTTGCTGCCGGACACAAAACATTGGTGCCTCAGGTAATCGAAGAATTAAAGAAATACGGACGTGAAGATATTATGGTAATCGTTGGCGGCGTAATCCCTGCCCAGGACTACCAATATCTTTTTGATTCCGGAGCAGTAGCCGTTTTTGGTCCCGGAACTAAAATCAGCGAAGCTGCCATTACAATCTTAGACATCTTAATGCAGGAATAATCATTTCAAAAAGCGGGAAATCATATTCCCGCTTTTTTTTATTGTCAAAACCCTACTCAAGGGACAAAACAACCAATCATGAAAAAAATACTACTTATACTGATGCTTGTCAGTTGCTTCAAAGCAAATGCCCAAACAGTAAATCCTAACTATGACAGCAAACTTGCAGAGTCTTTGGGTGCTGACGATTACGGAATGAAAATGTATGTCCTGGCTATCTTAAAAACCGGAAGCAATAAAATAGACGACAAAGAAAAATTAAACGAGCTTTTCAAAGGCCATATGGACAACATCAACCGTCTGGCTAAAGACGGCAAGCTGATTGTTGCCGGTCCTTTAAAGAAAAACGATAAAAATTATCGCGGCATCTTTATCCTGAATGCAAAAACAATTGAGGAAGCAAACGAATTATTACTTACCGACCCTGCCATAAAAGAAAAACTTTTTGAGGTAGAAGTATTTGAATGGTACGGTTCGGCTGCTTTGCCTGAATACCTGAAAATACACGATAAAATAGAAAAGACGAAACACTGATTTAAAAAGTCTCTTCCAGATTTCCATTATTATGAATTTAGCGTTCTTGTGCCTTTGCCAGCAATATTTTCAGGCAAAGACACAGGGCCGTAAAGTTTTGAAAATTTAAAAAAGCAGTTATTAATATTTTCTTCTGTCTGACAGGAACTCTTCAAATCTGCACAATCATCTAATCTGTGGCTGAACAGAAATTTATAAATCACACGCCCTTACCCTAAGTTAAACTGCCAAACGTTTATTAAGCATTAATTCCATCTCAACAACTACTTGAGCATTTATTTTGAATAGGAAAAATATCTTTTGTAATAATTCCGTATTTTAGTAAAAAAGAAAAACGACACACATGGATTTTACAAAAAAAATGCTTCGCGATAATGCCCTCGAAGGAAAAACAATTGTTGTTACAGGCGGTGGAAGTGGGCTTGGAAAAGCAATGACAAAATATTTTCTGGAATTAGGCGCCAAAGTTGCCATAACTTCCCGCGATCTTGAAAAACTAAGAACTACCGCAGAAGAACTTGAAAAAGAAACCGGCGGTGAATGCCTTCCTTTAGCCTGCGATGTCCGCAACTATGAGCAGGTTGAAACCATGCTCGCTTCAGTTCTGGAAAAATTTGGTAAAGTAGATGTATTACTGAACAATGCGGCCGGAAATTTTATTTCTCCTACAGAAAGGCTATCGGCCAACGCCTTTGATACCATTATTGACATTGTGCTAAAAGGCTCCAAAAACTGCACCCTGGCTTTTGGAAAACATTGGATTGACACCAAACAGCAAAACACAACCATCTTGAATATTGTCACAACCTATGCCTGGACGGGCTCTGCTTATGTAGTTCCGTCAGCCACAGCAAAAGCCGGCGTTTTAGCCATGACCCGAAGCCTTGCCGTTGAATGGGCCAAATACGGAATCCGTTCCAATGCCATAGCACCGGGACCATTTCCTACCAAAGGTGCCTGGGACAGATTATTACCGGGCGACCTGAAAGACAAATTCGACCTGGCAAAAAAAGTACCACTAAAAAGAGTGGGCGACCATCAGGAATTAGCCAACCTTGCCGCCTATCTCGTGTCTGACTTTTCAGCCTATGTCAACGGTGAAGTCATTACCATCGATGGTGGCGAATGGCTTAAAGGTGCCGGACAGTTCAATCTTCTGGAAGCCGTTCCTGAAGAAATGTGGGACATGTTGGAAGCTATGATTAAGGCCAAGAAAAATAATTAGGAGAGGTACTAAGCTGCTAAGGTTCTGAGAGGCTAAGGTTTTGCATTTTATGTATATAAAAGAGGATCTTACCAAAATAACTAATGTATTCTTTTATTTGACACAAGATTCAAAATCTGTATAATCATACTAATCTGTGGCTAAAACAGTTAATAAAGTTGCTAAGTCGATAAGGTTGTGAGTTTTATGAACAAAGTAGAAAGTTATCCAAAAACTGATTTTGAAATAACAAGGCATACTGCCAAAAACAAAAACAGCACCATAAGCCGGAGGAATACTTCCGGCTTTTTTATTCGCTATCTCTTTTTATATTGTTAACAAAATAGATTTTCAAAACCCATAAATAATTGTATTTTTACGGTTCAAAATTTTAGAAATTAAATGGGCAAAATCATTGCTATTGCAAATCAAAAAGGCGGCGTTGGCAAAACAACGACGTCTGTTAATTTAGCAGCTTCCTTGGGAGTTTTAGAGAAAAAAGTATTACTGATTGACGCTGATCCTCAAGCGAATGCAAGTTCGGGTTTAGGAATCGACGTAGAGTCGGTAGAAATTGGAACTTACCAGATTCTGGAACACAGTAATACGCCGGAGGAAGCAACAATCGAATGTTCATCTCCAAACGTATCCGTGATTCCTGCCCATATTGATTTGGTGGCTATCGAAATCGAATTGGTCGACAAGGAAAACCGGGAATATATGCTAAAAACAGCATTGGAAAGCGTAAAGGACAAATACGATTACATTCTAATCGACTGTGCTCCATCGTTGGGATTGCTGACATTAAATGCATTGACAGCAGCAGATTCAGTAGTGATTCCAATCCAATGTGAGTATTTTGCTCTGGAAGGATTAGGAAAACTATTGAATACGATAAAAAGTGTCCAAAAAATCCATAATCCGGATCTGGATATAGAAGGCTTATTGCTGACTATGTATGATTCCCGCCTTCGCCTATCCAATCAGGTAGTTGAAGAAGTACAGAAACATTTCCACGATATGGTTTTTGAAACAGTTATCCAGCGTAATGTAAAATTGAGCGAGGCCCCAAGTTTTGGAGAAAGCATTATCAACTATGATGCAACCAGTAAAGGAGCAACCAATTATATCAACCTGGCAGAAGAAATCATTAAGAAAAATACGAAATAGAAACAGTTTATGACAAAGGCGATAAAGAAACAAGCATTAGGAAGAGGTTTATCAGCATTGCTAAAAGATCCGGAAAACGACATCAAATCGGCAGAGGATAAAAATGCAGATAAAGTAGTTGGTAATATTATTGAGCTTGAAATTGATGCTATTGAAATAAACCCGTTTCAGCCAAGAACCAATTTCAATGAAGAATCCCTTCAGGAATTGGCTACTTCCATCAGGGAATTGGGTGTCATCCAACCTATTACCGTACGAAAATTAGACTTTAACAAATTCCAGCTAATCTCCGGAGAAAGAAGGCTTCGTGCTTCAAAATTAGCCGGATTGACAGTTGTACCTGCCTATATCAGGCTTGCCAACGACAATGAATCGCTGGTAATGGCTTTGGTAGAAAACATACAGCGTCATGACCTTGACCCTATCGAAATCGCCCTGTCCTACCAACGTTTAATCGACGAGATTCAGTTAACGCAGGAGCAGATGAGTGACCGCGTAGGTAAAAAGCGTTCCACAATTGCCAATTACCTGCGATTATTAAAACTTGACCCGATTATCCAGACCGGAATCCGCGATGGTTTTATTTCTATGGGACACGGTCGTGCTATCATTAACATTGAAGACCATGACATACAGGCTGATATTTACCAAAAAATCGTCAGCCAAAATCTTTCTGTAAGAGAAACGGAAGCCTTGGTTAAAAATTACCAGGACAGCCTGAAACCGGCTCCGCCAAAAGCGGCAAAAGGTAATGCATTTACCATTGATGAATCAGAAAAGAAAGCCATAGGAAACTATTTTGGCACAAAAGTAGATGTCAAAGTAGCCGGAAATGGTAAAGGAAAAATCACGATCCCATTCCATTCTGAAGAGGATTTCAACCGAATTATCAAATTAATCAAAGGTTAGTGAATAAGTTAGTTTCCATATTTTTTCTCTTTTTTCTGATTGGAATTACTTCCGTCAGCGCACAGGAAGAATTGAATATTGTCGTACGCGACAGCATAAAAGGAGAAGAAATCAATCCATTGGCTCCTTCTAAAGCTGCCTTTTATTCGGCCATACTTCCGGGTATGGGACAGGCCTATAATAAAAAATACTGGAAAATTCCCATCGTATATGCAGCATTAGGAACCGGAATAGGAATCTATGCTTACAACAACAAGAATTACCACAAATACAGAGACGAATACAAAAGGCGTTTAAACGGAACAGAAGACCCAAACGGAAAACTTTCCAACCTGACAGACAATCAGCTGATTTCTGCACAAAGGCAGTTCCAGAAAAACCGCGACCTTTCTTTGATTGTCACGGTAGGTATCTACATCCTGAATATTGTTGAGGCCAATGTGGACGCGCATCTCCTGCAATTCAATGTAAGCGATAAGCTCACGCTCAAGCCGGATATTTACCAAAACGACCTGAATTACAAAAAAAATGTCGGACTGACATTAAATTACAATTTTTAATAGCACAGCATGAAAATAGCACTTTTGGGATATGGCAAAATGGGTAAAGTGATTGAAAAAATCGCTTTGGAAAGAGGCCATGAAATCGTTTTGAGAAAATCTGCAGAAGATACTTTTGAAGGATTGGAACAGGCAGATGTCGCAATTGATTTTAGTATTCCTGACGCTGCGGTTAGCAATATCTCAACCTGTTTAGACAACAATATTCCAATCATTTCCGGAACTACCGGTTGGCTTGACAGCTATGACAAAATGGTTGCTCTTTGCCAGGAAAAAAACGGGGCATTTATCTACGGTTCCAATTTCAGTTTAGGCGTAAACATATTTTTCCAACTGAATGATTATCTCGCTAAAATGATGTCAAACATCAGGGAATATAAAGTTTCCATGGAAGAAATACACCATACACAAAAATTAGATGCACCAAGTGGCACCGCCATCACCTTAGCCAAAGGAATCATAGAAAATTCGGACTATTCAAGCTGGGCATTGGAAAATGCAAAAGAGGACGAAATCTTAATTGATGCCAAAAGAATCGAAAATGTTCCGGGCACACATAGCGTTTTCTACAATTCAGCCGTCGACACTATCGAAATCAAACATATTGCCCATAGCCGTGAAGGTTTTGCATTAGGCGCGGTAGTAGCCGCAGAATGGATTTTAGGCAAAAAAGGTGTCTACACCATGAAAGATGTGCTTAATTTAACGTAACAAATCTTTTTCACAACAGACATATACATAAAAATACATACAGATGACAATTAATCAATGGTTTCTATTTTTCCTTATCCTTCAGGTAGTACACTTTTTAGGAACATGGAAATTGTATAAAAAAGCAGGAAGACAAGCCTGGGAAGCAGCAATTCCAATCTACAACGCTATTATCCTGATGAAAATCATCAACCGACCGAAATGGTGGGTTATTTTGCTTTTTATACCTATTGTAAATCTTATCATGTTTCCGGTTGTTTGGGTCGAAACCCTGAGAAGCTTTGGAAAAAACACAACTTTAGACACAGCTCTGGGTGTGCTTACCTTAGGACTTTATATTTATTACATTAACTACACTCAGGATGTAAAATATATTGAAAACAGAAGCCTGCATCCAAAAAACAAGACCGCAGATACTGTCAGCTCATTGCTATTTGCTGTGGTAGTTGCCACAATTGTTCATACCTATGTAATGCAACCTTTCACAATTCCGACGGGTTCATTGGAAAAAACACTTTTGGTAGGCGATTTCCTTTTTGTGAGTAAAAACAATTATGGAGCCAGAACACCAATGACAACTGTTGCCCTACCAATGGTTCATGACCAGATTCCTTTCTCTACTACTAAGTCATACGTAAACAGGCCACAGCTTCCTTATTTCAGATTCCCGGGATTTGAACCAATCGAAAAAAATGACATTGTAGTATTCAATTGGCCTGTAGATACTGTTGCCGTTGCAACAGCATCTGATTTCAAGCCAATCGACAAAAAGACAAATTATGTAAAACGTTGCGTAGGAACTCCTGGTGACAGCCTTTCTTTCGTTGATGGTGATGCTTATATTAATGGCAAAAAACTAATCCTTTCAGACAGGGCTAGAGTCCAGTATTCTTATAGAGTAATTACCGTAAATGGTAGTATGCTTGATCAAAATTATCTCACAAAAGATTTGAAAATATATCCGGATGACTTTAAATTCCTGCCTGATAATAGCTATATCTTCTATTCATTAACCGATGAAAATGCAGCCATTCTGAAAAAGAATCCAACTGTAGAAAGTGTTACAAAACAGATTTTGAAAGCTGAAGAGTATCCAGAGCCTAGAATTTTTCCATATACTAAAAAATGGAATCAGGACAATTTAGGTCCTATCTATATTCCACAAGCCGGAAAAACTGTAAAACTGGACAAAAATTCACTTCCTTTTTACAGAACAATTATTAAAGAATACGAAAAGAACGATCTAAAAGTTGAGGGAGACAAAATCATAATCAACGGTCAGGTTGCTGATTCTTACACGTTCAAGCAGGATTATTACTATATGGTTGGAGACAACCGCCATAACTCGCTGGATAGCCGTTTTTGGGGCTATGTTCCTGCAGACCATATCGTAGGAAAGCCGGTGTTTATCTGGATGAGCTTAGATCCAACCATTCCGTGGTCAAAAGCTATCGACAAGATTCGTTGGGAAAGACTATTCACAACTGTTGGCGGAAGCGGCGAACCGGTATCCTATTTCAGTATTTTCGTCCTATTAATGGCAGGGTATTTTATTGCTAACTTCTTTATCAGAAGAAAAAAGAAAAAATTAGACAGGTATTAAGATGAATATCCTTTTGCTTCCTACCTATTTCCCGTCCATCAGCCAATTTGCTGCCATGGTTCAGGCCGATTCGATTACCTTTGAGATGGAAGACAACTTCCAAAAACAGACCAACAGGAACCGAATGTATATCTACAGCCCGAACGGCATACAGATGCTTAACATTCCTGTAAAGCATTCCAAAGGCGACAGGCACCAGAAAACAAAAGACGTTCGTATTGAAGATGCCTTTGACTGGCAGAAGCAGCATTTCAAATCGCTTGAAGCAGCCTACAGGACATCGCCTTTCTTTGAATATTTTGAAGACGACCTGGCTCCTATCTTTCGAAAGAAACACGACTTTTTGATGGACTTGAATTTTGAAGCGATGGAAATCGTTTCAGACTGCCTTGGCTTTGAATTTAGCTATAAGAAAACGGAAGAATATTTTCATGAAGCACCTCAATTCACAGATTTCCGACCTTTAGCAAACGGGAAAAAAGATACTTTGGAATTTGAGCCTTACACTCAGGTTTTTGGAGAAAAACACGGCTATCTGAACAATTTGAGCATTCTGGACCTTTTGTTCAACGAAGGAAGGCATGCCTTAGATTACCTAAAAAATCAATCGCTTTAAACCCGATTTAATTTTCGAACGCCAGCCTTGCCATAACCGGAAAGTGGTCTGAATTGATAAAATCAGGGTAATTTTCAAAGTTTTTGACCTGCATCTTCTTATCAACAAAAATATAATCGATTCGGGCCGGATAGTATTTGAAATTATAGGATTTTCCAAATCCGCTGCCGGCTTCTTCAAAGGCATCATTCAGATTTCCTCTGATACTTCTGTACACAAACGAGAAAGCACTGTTATTCATGTCACCGCATATAATCTCAGGGAGCTTACTGTTTTTCTTGTGATTCATTATGATTTCGGCCTGCTCCTGCTGCTCTTTAAAAGCCTCGCTCATCCTCTTGATAATCTTCTTTGACTTTTGCTCGTTAATCCCGTTTATATCTTCATTGATTTCATGGACATCAGGCGTAATTCTGATGGATTGCAAATGCATATTATAAACCCTGATTGTATCCTTCCCTTTTTTAATATCGGCATAAATAGCATTGTTATTGGAATTTGGAAATACGATATCGCCTCTGCCTACAATTGGAAATTTTGAAAATATGGCGTGTCCCGTCTTTGTCTTATTTCCTTTCATCAGGATATATTTGTGCTTATAAGCCCTCAAATTAATTTTCCCTTCAGAATATTCCTGAATGCATAGAATGTCCGGATTCTTATCATTAATGAAATTGGCTATCAGTTCCGGCACATCGTCCCTTTCAATCCATTTGTAAAGATTAAAAAGGCGCACATTATAACTCATCACCGTAAAATCATTATCAGAGGGCGGAAGGTCTGTAGTCGAAAATTTATAGAACTTATTAATAAAAGTAATACCCATTAACAGCACCACCGAAGAAAGCAAAATCTGCCTTTTCATCTGTATTCCCCAATAAATAAAAAAGAGGAGATTTAAAATCAACATGAAGGGCAATATCAGGGTCAGTACAGATAGGATTGGAAATAATTTTGGAGCCAAAAACGGTAAGATATAAGCAACAAAAGTCAATACAGTCAACACTATATTGAAAAAAAACATTGCTTTATTGAACCATGAAAGGTTTTTCATTTTTTGGCAAAAATTTTTTGAGTTCTGGCAAAGATTATAAAACTTTCTTTACTTTCCTGCTTTGAAAAGAAATTCTTTTTCTTCTTTTGTCAGGCTATCATAACCGGACTGGCTTATCTTGTCAAGAATTTCATCAATCTGCTGTTGTGTTTTATCCTTCACGACAATTCTACTGGCAGGAGCCGTTTTTGGTTTCGGCTGACTAACATTGCGATGTACTTTTTTAAAAGGCGTTCCCTTTTTAGGCTTAAACAGATTGGCAAAGAAGTTCAGTATTCTGGTAACGATTAAGCTTAAATCGGTTCCGTTCTGCAAAAGCTTGATATAAATAAAACCAAATACGGCACCGCCCAAATGGGCAATATGTCCTCCCATATTATTGGTTGGTATCTGTATCAGGTCCAATATCAGGAAAACAATAGCAATATGCCATAATTTGACAGTTCCTATCAGCAAGAGCCTTATCTGATATAATGGCGCATAAGTCGCTGAACCTATAAGCACCGCCATAATTGCTCCTGAAGCTCCAATAATAGGAGCTTTATAGCCAAAAAGGAAAAATGTACCCAGAAAAACCAATCCGGCAAAAGCAGCACCCAACAAATACAGTCCCAAAAACTGCTTTTGCGTAAAAAAAGTAAGGAAAAGTCTTCCTGAAAAATTAAGCATAATCATATTGAACAGCAGATGCAGTACATCCACATGCAGAAAACTATACGTAAGCAGTGTCCAGGGCTTTACAATAAACTCTGAAGGATCAGAAGTAAGCTGTATCCACGACATCAAAGACAGGAATCCGTCATTAGAAAAGGCGTGCAGCAAAAACAAAGGTATGGCAATACCAATATTCCAGAAGATCAACTGTAACGTAATTCCTCCGGTTTTGTATTGCATCTTTAGATCATCAATGATTCCCATAAAACCCAAAGATTAATTCCAACGATTGTTATGAAACTGGTTCTTTTTCCAGTACCACATCATGAAAAATCCTACTACCGCCCCGCCAATATGAGCAAAGTGAGCTATATTTCCACCTCCAAAAATAGAGATGCCCGTAACGCCTGAAAATAAATCCATGAGAAGAATTACCGGAACAAAATATTTTGCTTTTATTGGTATTGGAAGAAAAAGCATCATCAATTCAGCATTGGGAAACATAAAAGCAAATGCAACTAAAAGCCCATAAATAGCACCGGACGCTCCTACGGCCGGAGTTACATAAGATCTGGCAAAATTTTCCAACCCTGATTGACCAAGAACCTGTCCCCATTGCTGATTTATCATGTCTTTATTTAATAATTCAAGAATACTATCCCGTGAAAAACCGGCATTGATAAGTTCAGTCAAACCAGTATGAAAAAAATAATAATTAACTCCTGTATGAAGTAATGCAGCTCCAAGACCACAGGAAATATAGAAAAACAAGAATTTTTTTCCACCCCAAAAATGCTCTAATGCACTCCCAAAAGAATAAAGTGCAAACATATTAAAAAAGATATGCATAAAGCCTCTATGCATGAACATATGTGTCAAAGGCTGCCAAGCATAAAATTGCGGATTTTCAAAAAAGTAAAGTGACAAATAATGATAGGCAACTTCATTTTTTATTAATTGCGTCCCAATAAAAAATATAATGTTTATAATCAATAATTGCTTGACCGTTGGCGTAATATTCATCATACTGCAAATTTTTTATCTAAATCCTCTACACTCATCGTGATAAAGGTTGGTTTATGAAAAGGCGAAACATTAGGCTCCTTACAGGCAAAGAGTCCGTTAACTAGATTCTCCTGCTCTCTTTCTGTCAGATACGTCCCAGTCTTTACAGCAAGGCTTTTTGCCATCGATTTTGCAATCGTATCGTTCTGGCTGAAACTGCTTTCCGGAATTTCGTCTTGTAGGTCACTCAATAACTGTTCCAACAGGATGGAAACCTCGCTTTCTGTCACATTGACCGGAATACCCGAAATTACAACGCTGTCTTCTTTAATTTCTTCAAAAACAAACCCGGTATTGACCAGAGAAAGCTCCAATTCAGAAATCAATAATATTTCCTGGGATGAAAAATAAAGATTCAGCGGAAACAACAACTGCTGGCTTGATGCCTGATGCACTGTCATATTCGCCAGAAACTGTTCATACAAAACGCGTTGGTGTGCCCGTTGCTGGTCAATAATCACCATTCCAGATTTGATTGGACTGACAATATACTTTTTATGAATCTGATAGGTCTTGTAAATCGCTTCTTCGATTTCCTTATCATTAAACAGAGAACCGGTTACTTCTTCAGATTCAAACTGGATATCCTGAATATCAGTTATCGTTTCCGTATCCTGTTTTAATCCCACATACAGGCTTTCCCAGTTAGACGATTCAGGCTTTCTGTAAGAACCACCCGAACCACTATAACTGCTGCTATTGCTTCCGCTACTGTATGATTTTGCTGGTATCGGATCCGGATCGCCAAACGGATTAAAATTAGCATCTACCTGAATTAAAGGCATAGATGCTTCTTTCTTCTCATATTCGTAGGGCGTATCCAGATTAGAATCCCTGTCGAAATCCAAAACCGGAGCCACATTAAACTGTCCCAAACTGTGTTTTATGGCAGAACGTAAAATAGCGTAAAGCGCATGCTCATCGTCAAATTTTATTTCCGTTTTTGTCGGATGTATATTGATATCAATTGTATTGGGCGGAACGTCCAGATAGATAAAATAACTAGGCTGGCAACCGTCTTTCAGCAATCCTTCATAGGCAGCCATAATAGCATGGTGCAGGTAACCGCTTTTGATAAAACGGTCATTGACAAAGAAAAATTGTTCGCCACGGTTCTTCTTTGCAAATTCAGGCTTGCTCACAAACCCCTGTATTCCTACGATTTCTGTACTTTCCTGAATCGGAACCAGTTTTTCATTGGTTTTTCCTGAAAAAATATTCACAATACGCTGACGCAGGTTTGATGCCGGAAGGTTAAACATTTCGCTTCCGTTATGATACATCGTAAAATGAATATTGGGATGGGCCAAAGCAACCCTCTGAAATTCATCAACAATATGGCGGTGTTCCACCGTATCCGATTTCAGGAAATTCCTTCTTGCCGGTATATTAAAAAAAAGATTCTTTACCGCAAAAGACGTCCCTTTTGGCAGAACGGCCACATCCTGCGACACAAACTTGCCTCCTTCAATGGCGAGATGCGTTCCCAATTCATCCTGCTCCTGCTTTGTTTTCATCTCTACATGTGCAATTGCGGCAATAGAAGCCAATGCCTCGCCACGGAAACCTTTGGTGTGCAATGAAAACAAATCTTCTGCTGCTCTGATTTTTGAAGTAGCATGACGCTCAAAACACAAACGCGCATCAGTAACACTCATACCAACACCATTATCAATCACCTGTACAAGCGATTTTCCGGCGTCTTTAATAATAAGTTTGATATCGTTGGCCTTAGCATCAACTGCGTTTTCAAGAAGTTCTTTCACCACAGATGCAGGCCTTTGTACTACTTCTCCAGCGGCTATCTGGTTGGCAACATGATCGGGAAGCAATTGAATTATACTCGACATTCTATAAATTTGTTGACTTCCAAAGTTACATAATTAATATAACAATTGAAAAATTAGAAAATAGGAAAACCGGAAAGTTTTTCACACAAAAAAGCCTATTTCGTGTAAAGGAAATAGGCTCTATAAAAAGTTTATCGGGACTTTATTATTTCGAAGACTGCTGTCTTAAATAAGCCATCTTTATTGCCGCAATCGCCGCTTCGGTTCCTTTATTTCCATGAACCCCGCCACTTCTGTCAATAGATTGCTGCTCATTATTATCAGTCAGCACACAAAAGATAACAGGAACGTCTGTCTGAACATTCAAATCCTTGATGCCTTGCGTAACGCCTTCACATACAAAATCAAAATGTTTGGTTTCTCCCTGAATCACACAACCGATTACGATAACCGTATCCACCTGCTGTGTTTCTATCATACGCTTAGCCCCATAAACAAGCTCGAAGCTTCCCGGAACATTCCATCGGATGATATTATCCGGTGTAGCATCACAGTCCAGTAATGCCTTTTCAGCCCCGGAAAAAAGACCCTCCGTTATTTTGTCATTCCATTCAGAAACAACAATCCCAAACCGAAAATCTTTCGCGCTTGGGATTGTGTTTTTATCGTATTCTGATAAATTTTTATTAGCTGTAGCCATTGTAATAAGATTGCAATCTCAAATCAAGACTTCAGAAATCTGAAATCTAAAATTCAAAATCTAAATTATTGTGCCAATCCAATCATTGCATCAATATTCATCGCTTCAGGAGCCGTATCGTATTTCTCCTTGATTTCGTTGAAATATTTCAATGCTGTTTCTTTTTGCTTCAATGCCAAAGCCGTTTGCCCTGCTTTCAGCAAGAAACGTGGCGTAGTCATGTCATTCTGATTCATCTCTGCAGCCTTAACATAATACTCCAAAGCTTCTTTTGGCTGGTTCAATTGAGAGAAGGCATCACCAATTGCTCCTTTTGCAATTACCGAAAGCATCAAATCATCTGAACTGAATTTTTCAAGATATTCGATTGCCTCTTTGTATTTTTTAGTATTCAGATAAGCGATACCCGCATAGTAATTTGCCAGGTTAGCCGCATTGGTACCAGAATAATTTTCTATAATTCCTGTGAAACCCAGCTTCCCTTCTCCACCTTTTAGAGACAGGTTATAAAGTGAATCGCTTGCTGTTCCTTCAGTTGCCTGCTGGAAGTATTTCTGAGCCTGGAACATTTCGTTCGCAGCTTCATCTTCTTTAGGCTCTACAATAAATTTCTTATATAAAAGGTAACCTGCCGCTATAAGGGCAACAGCACCAATAACGATAAAAATACCTTTTTGGTTTTTAGCAACCCATTCTTCGGTTCTAGAAGCACCCTCATCTAAAGAATTGAATACTCCTGCAGTTGTGCTATCTTTTTCTGAAATTGCATCAAGTGGGTCCGGTTCGAATTCGTTTTCTTCCTTTGGTTTAGGAGCCTTATAGCCTCTTTTGTT
This sequence comes from Flavobacterium lindanitolerans, assembly GCF_002846575.1. Classification (NCBI taxonomy): domain Bacteria; kingdom Pseudomonadati; phylum Bacteroidota; class Flavobacteriia; order Flavobacteriales; family Flavobacteriaceae; genus Flavobacterium; species Flavobacterium lindanitolerans. Next base: position 1,534,331 of record NZ_PJND01000007.1, on the reverse strand, counting down.
ATATGTTGCCATTCATGTTTAATTAAGTGAGGTGCAAAAATAAAATTTTTATTCAAATGTAAAAGATGTTTTTTCGTTATTTTTCAATAATTTGCACCCTCTTAAAAAAATTGTGTCAAAAACCACAAGGTTCTCACTATCAGCTGGCGTTTGCAGATGTATCTAAAAAAAATAGCATTATTCAATTATAAAAACTTTTCGGAAGCCAATTTCGAGTTCGACAGCAAGATAAATTGCTTTGTAGGAAAAAACGGTATCGGCAAGACCAATGTACTTGATGCCATTTATCATTTATCCTATGGCAAAAGCTATTTCAATCCTTTAGCCGTACAGAACATCAAACATAACGAAGAGTTTTTTGTGATTGACGGGGAATTTGAAAAAGACGACCGAAACGAACAAATTGTCTGCAGCTTAAAAAAAGGACAAAAGAAAATCCTGAAAAGAAACGGAAAACAGTATGAGAAATTTTCTGACCATATCGGGTTCATTCCTTTGGTTATTATTTCTCCGGCCGACCGCGACCTGATTATCGAAGGAAGCGAAACAAGAAGAAAATTCATTGATTCTGTCATTTCCCAATTGGATTCCCATTATCTCCAACAGCTCATACAATACCAGAAAGTCATTAGCCAGCGAAATGCATTATTAAAATATTTTGCCATCAACCATGTTTTTGAAAATACAACACTGCTCATCTACAATGAGCAGCTCCACAGCCTGGGTCATGCTATTTTTGAAAAGAGAAAACAATTCCTTGAAGACTTTGTGCCCATCTTCAACAGGCACCATCAGACAATAACGGGAAATGCAGAAACCGTACAACTGGTTTATGAAAGCCAGCTTCATGAAAAAGAGCTGATGGCATTGCTGGAAGAAAGTCTGGCAAAAGACCGCGTCATGCATTATACCACTGCCGGAATCCACAAAGACGACCTGTCTTTTGAGATTGACCACCATCCTATAAAAAAATTCGGTTCGCAGGGACAACAGAAATCTTTTCTGATTGCCCTGAAACTGGCACAGTTTGAATTTGTAAAAAAACAAAGCCGCCAGAATCCGATACTGCTTTTTGACGATATTTTTGACAAACTTGATGAAACCCGCGTCGGGAAAATTATAGAAATGGTTAATAATGATGACTTTGGGCAACTGTTTATCTCTGATACGCATCCGGAACGCACAGAATCTGTGATAAAATCAATGCATCAGAGTTATAAAATATTCAACCTGTAACCTGTAAGGTATTTTTTGCCAAAATCTATTTGTAAATTACAAAAAATCAGCCGTACATTTGCAGCAAATTATTTAAACTTTTCCTACCGCACTATCTTAAGTTTTCTTAATTTTAAGCATCTATATTTAATAGGCAAGCTTCCCCGGTTTGTTTGAACAAAAAAGTTCATTGCTTCTTAACTTAAACCTACTCCCATGTTAGCGTCTTTAAAACACAGGAAAACAATCCATAGCGGACTTTTCATTTTTGTCATTTTACTGCAAGTGCTGATTTTTTCTTTATGGTATAACCAAAATACCAACGAAAACGAACTTGCCGATTCTTTCCGGAAAGCCAGCAGGCAAAGCCTGATTATGAGCTATTCAGGCGAAGTAACCAAAAATTATTTTGATGCGGAAGATTCTTTTATGGAATACCTGTACAGTTATGACAGGAGTGCGTTGCACAAATACCGCAACTCACTTTCGTTGATGACCTCCTATCTCGACAGTCTGAACCGCCTACTGAATAAAGACGAAAAAACACTTCCTAATATCCAGAGCAAAAAAGAAAAAGAAAAAAAAATCATTGTTCTTAGAAAAGAATTGGATTCTTTAATCAAATACAGAGTAGACCCTGTTTCTGAATCCAATCCGGAATTATTCGCCCTGAAGCCTTACAACCACAAAAAGGTCATGAAGTCGATTTCATACGACACGATACGGTCATCTGAAGGCGTAGAGAAAAAAGGATTTTTCAAAAGAATAGGCAATGCTATTGCCGGAAAATATGACGTCGAAAAAGAAGAATTCCGTTATTATATGACCATGACTTTTGGCGCTGTCGAAAAAACCGGAACTCCTGAGGAACAGATGGCAAATATCTTCAATAGCACACGTCAGTATTATGAAAAAGAGTTTGGACGCCTTAGAAACACCTATTCCAACCTAAGGGAAATAGACAGGGAACTAATGGCCATCAACAAAAAAATATTAAAAAACAGCCAGGACATTATTCTTCTCTATGACAAATCTGTTCAGGAATCCAACAAACAGCAATTTGAAAAAGCACTGGAAAACCTAAAAAACAAAAGAAGCCTGATTGCAACCCTAATGATTGTCATGTCAATATGCACCGGACTGCTCCTGCTCTACTCCATCTTTGCCTACCATTTTGAGAAAAAATTGGCTGCCGCCAAAATAGAAGCTGAGAAGAATGTGGAATTTAAAAACCGTATTATCGGAATGTTAAGCCACGAAATGCGTTCGCCTTTGAGTATTATTTCAAATCTTACCAACAAGTTGATTTCAACCAAAATGGACGGCGCACAAAACGATATGGCCAAATCGTTAAACTTTACATCAAACTCACTGCACATTACCGTGAACCAGATTTTGGATTTCTTCAAAAATGAAAACGGAAAGCTGCAATTGTACAATTCCAAAACGGTACTGAAAAACGAGATTACATCCATTGTAGAATCCTTAAAATCTTTAGCCGATGCTAAAAAAATAGAACTTGTCTCACACATAGACGATTCCTTGCAAAATGAAGTCTGGGCTGATAGCGGAAAAATACACCAGTTGTTCTACAACATGATAGGAAATGCCATAAAATTCACTTCAAAAGGAAACATTACCGTTGATTGCAGATTTACCGAAGTCAACGATAAATTCAAATTGGATGTAAAAATCAAAGACACGGGAGCCGGCATCCCTAAAGAAGACCTCGATAAAATATTTGACAAATACTATCAAAGCAAATTCCACAAAGACCAGGCAAGCTTTGGCGCCGGTTTGGGACTTAGTCTTTGCAAAGAAATTATAGAATTGTATGACGGAGAAATACGTGTTGAAAGCGAACCTGGCACAGGAACCGAAATTTCATTCCATCTGTTCCTTGAAAAATCGGACAGTTCACAGGAAACCAATCAGGCAAGATTAATCCGCAGTTACGGAAAGTCGGGAATCAGGGTTGCGGTAATAGACGATGACAGGATAATCACCACATTATTGAAAAAACTGCTGGCTGATATCAACTTCGAAATGATAGGCTTCAATTCAGACATTGCCGCCAAAGAATACCTGAAAAAAGAAAACGCCAACATTATCCTGACCGACTTGCAGATTGCCAACGCCTCAGGAATTGACCTCATCAAAGACATCAAAAGCATACCGAATCACAATGCAACCGTTCCTGTTATTGCAATAACCGGCGACACCTACATGAATTCGATTGAACTATCCAGCATACAGGCTGACGAGCTACTAATCAAGCCAATCAACAAAGAAGAATTATATTCAAAACTGCTGAAAGTGCTATCTAAATAAACCAAACGCATTCCTGCTTTGCGCCTCTGCGCCTTTGCGAGATAATACACGCAAAGGCGCTAAGCCGCTAAGCTTATAAAATCTGCATAATCATCCTAATCTGCGGCTAAAAAACCTTTTCTTCTCTCATTTAACAGAAACCTGCCAACAGCCATTAAAATTGACTTTGGACATCCATAAATCGAATAAAATTTCTTAATATTGTTAGGCTGTTTTCAGCCTAACTTAAATAATTTTCCAATCCGTATGCTTTCACCAAAAACACTTCAATTCCTAGAGGACTTAAAAGAAAACAACAACCGTGATTGGTTTCAGGCCAACAAACCTTATTACGAAGAATATAAAAAAGAATATCACCGGCTGATTGCCGACTTTTTAGAAGAAATGGCACCGCATGACGAATCGTTACGAACGCTGGAACCCAAAAAATGCGCTTTCAGAATCAATCGCGATATTCGCTTTTCCAAAGACAAGTCGCCTTACAAAACCCATATGGGAATCTGGATGACTACCGACCAAAACTGTGGTAACGCTCCCGGATATTATGTCCATATCGAAAAAGGCGGAAGCTTTATTGCTGCCGGACTCCATGTGCCGGAAGCTCCGGACCTGAAAAAAATCCGAAAAGAAATTGCTTATTTTTATGAAGACCTGGAAGAAATCTTCGCCGACAAGGATTTTAAAAAAATCTATCCTGATTTTGATAGGAACGAATCCAATTCACTAAAAACAGCTCCGAAAGATTATGAAAAAGACCATCCTGCTATTGAGTTTCTAAAACTAAAAAGCTTTACGGTGACTCAAAAACTAGACGATAAATCATTACTGGAAAAAGATTTTGTCAAAAAAACAGCAAAAAAACTGATTGTTGCAAAACCACTGAACGATTTTCTAACCCGCGGCCTAAATACCGAATAGTTCATTATGAATTATTAATCGTTTAAAGTACTTTTGCCTTTTATTTTTATTCCTCATCATAATGGAAATTATCGATAATTTTTCCCTTAAAAACTACAATACTTTTGGTATTGAAGCCAAAGCAAAACAATTCGTTTCGGTACACTCGGTTGAAGAACTTCAGACCGTACTCAAAGAAAACCCTGCCCAGAAAAAATTTATTCTTGGCGGCGGAAGCAATATGCTGCTGACAAAAGATATTGAAGCACTGACCATCCATGTAGATATCAAAGGCAAAACAATTATCGACCAGACAGAAGATGCCGTTTGGGTAGAAGCCAAAGCCGGTGAAAATTGGCATGAATTTGTTCTGTGGACGATTGACCAGGATTTTGGCGGATTGGAAAACATGTCTTTAATTCCCGGAAATGTAGGAACTACGCCCATACAAAACATTGGCGCCTACGGTACCGAAATCAAAAACACCTTTGTGTATTGCGATGCCGTAAACATCCAAACTTTAGAAATCAGACGATTCAATAAAGAAGAATGCAAATTTGGCTATCGTGAGAGTATTTTTAAAAATGAGGTAAAAGACCAGTACATCATCGTTTCTGTAGTTTTTAAATTGACCAGAAAAAATCACAAAATCAATATTTCATACGGAGATATTGCTGCCGAACTCGCCAAAAAAGACATTTCGGCTCCTACATTAAAAGAAGTCAGCAACGCCATCATAACCATAAGACAAAGCAAACTTCCGGACCCTAAAGAACTGGGCAACAGCGGAAGCTTTTTTAAAAACCCGATTATCCCAAAAAGTGATTTTGAAAGAATCCACTTGTTGCACCCCGAAATGCCAAGCTATACTGTTTCTGAAACCGAGGTAAAAGTTCCGGCCGGATGGCTCATTGAAAAAGCCGGATTTAAAGGAAAACGTTTTGGCGATGCCGGAATCCATAAAAATCAGGCGCTGGTTCTGGTTAATTACGGCAACGCAACCGGACAGGAAATCCTGAATGTTTCTAAAGAAATCCAAAAAACGGTTAAAGAGCTTTTTGACATTGAAATTGAAGCTGAAGTTAATGTGATTTAGGCATTTGCAAATTTATTTCTTGAGCAATGAATAACATTTTCGACAATAAAGCTGAATTTCAAAAAAGAGGCTTTACCACTATCAATTCTGTCTATTCACAAGAAGAAATTGATTCAATCATAAAATTTATTGAAGAGCAAGACACCAATAGCCCTATTTTCAGAAAGTCAGAAAACCTATTCGCAATCAGGCAATTCATAAAAGAACTACCCGAAATAAAACCTCTGATTTTCAATGACAGACTAAAATCAATCATCAATATTATTGGAGAAAATGCTTTTATTGTAAAATCGATATATTTCGACAAGCCGGAAGAATCAAACTGGTTTGTTGCTTATCATCAGGATTTGACAATCTCTGTCAACAAAAAAGAAGATGTTGAAGGTTTTGGTCCATGGACATCAAAACACAATCAGTTTGCCGTGCAACCTCCTATAGAAATTCTTGAAAACATATTCACTATACGAATCCATCTGGACGACACGAACGAAAACAATGGTGCGTTAAAAGTAATTGACGGTTCACACCACAAAAACATATACAGGCCAGAAAATATAGATTGGAAAAATGAAAAAGAAAGTTGCTGTAATGTTGACGCAGGAGGAATCATGCTTATGAAGCCTTTGCTTCTTCATAGTTCAAGCAGGACATTAAACCACAAAAGGAGACGAGTCATTCATATTGAATTTTCAAATATAGGGCTTCCGAAGCCGTTGAAATGGTCTGAATACAGCCAAATCAGCTATTAAATTTTATAGAAAAAAACAATTAAGAAATATAAAAACTGTAATGGATAATTTTCTTAATTTTAATTGCGATTCACAATTGAAATTCCGCTTATCAATTGTACCTTTGCACACATTTTTTAAAGACACCAAGCTTATATGTTGACTATTACTTTTTATGCGTTTATTGGAGTTGTGGCTGTACAGTTATTCTATTACATTGTTGTTTTCGGGAAATTTTCTTTTGCAAAGCCACAAAAAAGCACCCCAAAAAGAATTCCTATTTCTGTAATCGTATGTGCCAAGAATGAAGAGGAAAATGTAAAAAAGTTTGTTCCGCTTTTGGCAGAGCAAAATTATCCAGATTATGAAATTATCCTGATCGACGATGCCTCGAGCGATAATACTTTGGATGTTTTTGAAGAATTTGAAAAACAATATTCCAACATCCGTTTGGTAAAAGTTCAAAATAACGAAGCTTTTTGGGGCAATAAAAAATTCGCGCTCACTCTTGGAATAAAAGCCGCTAAAAACGAATACCTTCTTTTTACCGATGCCGACTGCTATCCTTCTTCCAAAGAATGGATTAAAGAAATGAGTTCGCAATTTACAATGAGCAAAACCATCGTATTGGGTTATGGAGCCTATGAAAAAATTGCCGGTTCGTTCTTAAATAAAATCATCCGTTTCGAAACCATGCTTACTGCCGTACAGTATTTTTCCTGGGCAAAAATGAAGCATCCTTATATGGGCGTCGGAAGAAACCTGGCCTACAAAAAAGAAGAGTTTTTTAACGTAAATGGCTTTATTGACCATATGAAAATCAGGTCTGGCGATGACGACCTTTTTATCAACCAGGCTTCCACTAAAAAAAATACGACCATCTGTTTTACTCCGGAAAGCTTTACCTTTTCAGAACCTAAAAAAACGTTTAAAGATTGGTTTGACCAAAAAAGAAGACATGTTTCAACCGCGTCTTTTTACAAAGCTTTTGACAGAATGCAGCTGGCAGTTTTCTTCCTGTCACAGTTTTTATTTATTGTTTTGGCTGTAGTACTGCTTGCTTTCCAGTTTAACTGGATGATTATCGTGCCAATTGTAGCGGGAAGATACCTTTTCTCCTGGATTTCCTTAGGCTATTCTGCCGGCAAGCTAAAAGAAAAAGATGTTATTTATTGGTATCCTGTCATTGAAATAATGCTTATATTCACACAATTGAATATCTTTATAACAAACCTCTTTTCAAAGCCTGTCCATTGGAAATAAAAAAGCAAATAGAGAAAGCTAAAGTCGGAGACCAGGTTGCCTTCACTACTCTATTGGATTATTACTGGAATGAAGTCTACGGATTTATGCTCCAGAGAACGCAAAACGAAACCGATGCGGAAGATATCACTATAGAAACTTTTGCCAAAGCATTCGACAAAATTGCCACCTACAATCCCGATTTCCAATTCAATACCTGGCTGATTTCCATTGCCAAGAACGTCCACATCGACATGCTCCGCAAAAAAAAATCTACTCTTTTTATTGATATCACTGATGAAGAAGACAGCCAGGCCTATAACATTGCCGACAGTTCTCCTTCTGCGGAAGACAAACTGATTACCGAACAAAACCTGTCAAGACTTCTCCAATGCATTAAGGAGTTAAAACCACACTATCAGGAAGTTATACAGCTTCGTTATTTTCAGGAGTTAAGCTATCAGGAAATTTCGGAAGAGCTTGAAGAGCCTTTAAGCAATGTAAAAATAAAATTGCTCCGTGCCAAAAAACTTCTGGCCGAAATTATCAAAAACAAACGATAGGCGGCTTTCATTTTCAAGTAGTATTTTTTTTAACAGGGCGCTTTTGTAAAAAAGCGTAATTTTATATTGTTAACCAATCATATACTTAAAATGAAACAAAAACTATTTTTCATGTTAGCCGTCTTCCTTTCGATGACGGCGGCAAAAGCCCAATACACCACGCCAAACACGGGTGTAACCTGGAGCCTCGACGACCTGGTAGCCAATTCCTCAGGAGCCTTAACCTTATCAGCAGGAATTTATACCCTATCCCAAAACCTTACAATTGCAGCCAATGATGCTATTGTAATCAATACAGACGCTACCCTGAAAATTAATGCCGATATCGGAATTCTTGTCAACGGCGATTTTACTTCCGATGCCGGTGCAATTACCATTACGGCAACAAATACCGCAACTCCATACAATGCCATAACTTTCGAAACAGGTTCCAGCGGTTATTTCAGGAACACAACCATCAGCTATGGAAAAGGAATACGTGTAGCTACTCCTGATTTTGAGATGCAGTCCTGTGTTATGTCATATCACATGAATGGCTCAACGACAAGTTCGGCCATAAATTTCTCAACTGGTGGAAACGCATTAATCAACAATTCCAGATTCTTATTCAATTATTATCCGGCTTTTAGCTCAGGAGCCAACCAGTCTGTTGCCCCAACACTGACCAATAATTATTTGGAAGGAAACAACCAATCCAACGGAAACCGCCCGCAAATTAACATGGGACCTAGTGGTGCCGATACGTTGAGAATAGTAGGTAACACTATTAAAGGCGACCGGACAAAAATCAGGACTGGAGGTATTGGAGCTTCAAATTTACTGGGAGGAGGTCAACTTAAAGTCATAATCGACAATAATATTGTTACTGACAACCGTTATGGCATCACTGTTGTTGGAGCCGCTTCATCAGGATATATCAGAGGTAATATAATTGAAGATAATAACTCCCAGAACATTCCTGCAGAAGGAGGAAGTGGTATTTCGTTAAGTGCTTCCGGGGCATCAACAATGAACATTATTGCAAGCCGTAACCAAATCCGAAGAAACCTTTGGGGTATTACGGTAATCGGGACTGCAAGAATCAATTTGGGCGACACCAATGAAGCTACTTTTAATGAAGGTGGTAACATATTCTCAGAAAATGGAAATACTGGAGCAGCCTACGCTTTGTACAACAATACCGCATTCCCTATAATGGCCAAGAACAACTGTTGGATTGAAGGTCAGACTCCTACAGAGGCACAGGTAGAAGCCGTAATCAGCCACCAGGTTGACGATAATACTTTGGGACTGGTTACCTTTACTCCTTTTGGTTGTGATGCCTTATCAAATCCTGATTTTACAGTTGTAAAACCTATCATTTATCCTAATCCGAGTAAAGGAAATATTGCCATAGATACACCCGAAAACGGAACATTAAAAATATTTTCCATCAACGGGATGTTTATCAGCAGTTTTGACTTGAATGCCGGAACAAATACTATCAAACTGGATTTACCTGCGGGAATTTATGTCACAAAAACAGAAACAAAAGACAAAAATTTCAGCAATAAGTTAGTTATTCAATAAGCAAGTTATCTCATAATTATTTAAGGCAGGCCCGACCGGGCTTGCCTTTTTTATTAAGTTAAAATAGGATTAACTTTAATTGGCAATTTATAAACATAAAATTGCTTTTTTATTTAAAAAATAAGCAATAAAAAAGTTAACATTAACGTTATGTAATTAAACACTTCCAGCTTATGGGAAACATCTACGCTAACTTAAAATTATGCAATCATGTCAAACCTCAACATTTTTAGCCAAAGCTGGAACGAAAACGTTTTTGAAGGAAGAAACAAAGAATATGGCGCTTACCAGCTACGCCAGGAAAATCCAAAAACTACCCTGAAAGCATTATTTTTTGGAACTTTAGCCTGTGCTTCTTTAGTGAGCATACCTATTATTTCTAATTTGCTGACAAATAAAGGACAGGGTGAAATTATTTGTGCAATACCCGCTGAACTGCCTCCTGTAACCTATGTAAATTTGGGAGAAAAACCCAAAATAGAACCGGAAAAAGCAACCAATATTATACCTGAAAAATCATCAGCGAAGCAAACCAAATATGTGACTCCAATAATAACTGACAATCAGACCACCCCACAAGATGTAGCAACAATTGACCCTGCTAAAAATATCAAAACGGGCGATTCTGATAATCCCGGCGATAACATGGGGGCTGTAGCTCTTGGAAACAGCTCAATTGACGGAACAGGAACCGAACCTGCATTTGGAAATACCGGAACCGCTACAGACCCCGGAGATGGTATCTTTACAAACATAGGACTTCAGGCCAGCCCTGAATTTCCGGGCGGTATCAAAAACTTCCTGGCTTTGGTCGGAAAAAATTTCAGACTGCCAGAGATAGGAGAAAAAGCAACAATGAAAGTGTTTGTTTATTTTGTAGTCGAAAAAGACGGAACCCTGACCAATATAAAAGTGGTAAGAGACCCCGGTTACGGATTAGGAGCTGAAGCCATTCGTGTTTTAAAATCTATCAAAACAAAATGGAAACCGGGCATCCAGAACGACAAACCTGTGAGAACGGCCTACAACCTTCCTATCACCGTTGAGATAAAAAATTAAATTTAGTAGTTAGTTAACTATTTATTTCAAAAAGCCCTGCATACTGTGCGTGCAGGGTTTTTTATTGGTTTTAGCTACATCTTCAATCGCTATTCCTTCTTTCACTCAACACCAAATTTCACTAACATCACATTAACGTAATAAATAAAAACATTCGTTATCTTTGTGCTTTCAATTTAGAGTTATGGACACTGTTTTAGATAATGCTATTTTACCTACAGGAAAGCCAAAATGGCTCAAGGTAAAATTACCTATAGGCCAAAAATACACAGAACTTAGAGGATTAGTCGACAAGTACAAACTGAATACTATCTGTACGTCAGGAAGCTGTCCGAATATGGGAGAATGCTGGGGTGAAGGAACGGCAACATTTATGATTCTCGGAAACGTCTGTACGCGTTCGTGTGGTTTTTGCGGCGTAAAAACAGGCCGGCCGGAAACTGTAGATTGGGATGAACCGGAAAAAGTAGCCCGTTCCATCAAAATCATGAATATCAAGCATGCGGTTGTCACCAGTGTTGACCGCGACGATTTGAAAGACGGCGGTTCAATTATCTGGATGGAAACCGTAAAGGCCATCCGAAGAATGAATCCAAACACTACACTTGAAACTTTAATTCCAGATTTCCAGGGAATCGAAAGAAACATAGACCGAATCGTAGAAGCCAATCCGGAAGTAGTTTCACATAACATGGAAACCGTACGAAGACTAACACGCGAAGTACGAATTCAGGCAAAATACGACCGTAGCCTTGCCGTGCTTAAATATTTAAAAGAAAAAGGAATCAACAGGACAAAATCAGGCATCATGCTTGGTTTGGGCGAAACAGAAGAAGAAGTCATCCAGACCTTACACGACCTTCGCGAAGCCAATGTAGATGTTGTAACGATTGGCCAATACCTGCAGCCAAGTAAAAAACACCTGCCGGTAAAAGAATTTATCACACCAGACCAATTTGCCAAATACGAAAAGATAGGACTGGAATTAGGTTTCCGCCACGTAGAAAGCGGTGCTTTGGTAAGGTCATCTTACAAGGCCCAAAAACACATTCTTTAAATTGTAAGTTTACAGTTTGACTTTTAGAAACTGACCATACCAATGACTAAAACCAGGATTGCCATTAATGGATTTGGCAGAATCGGAAGAAATTTATTCCGCTTACTGCTTAACCACCCAACCATTGAAGTTGCGGCCATCAACGACATTGCAGACAACCGAACAATGTCACATCTCATTAAATACGATAGCATTCACGGCGTATTGCCATTTGAATGTTCTTTTGACCAGGACAATATCATTATTGACGGAAAACCCTATCCGTTTTTTCATGAAAGAAGTATTTCAAATCTGGATTGGAAATCGCTGGCTATTGATGTTGTCATAGAAGCTACAGGAAAATATAAAACTTTTGAAGACATCAATCTCCACATTCTGGTTGGTGCCAAAAAAGTAATCCTGTCTGCTCCTTCAGAAACCGATAAAATCAAGACCGTAGTTTTAGGTGTTAACGAACACATACTGGACGGCACCGAAAAAATCATCTCGAATGCAAGCTGTACGACAAACAATGCAGCTCCTATGATAAAGGTCATTAATGACTTATGTGGCATTGAGCAGGCCTATATCACTACCGTACACTCTTACACAACAGACCAAAGCCTGCACGACCAGCCTCATAAAGACCTTAGAAGAGCGCGTGGCGCGGCCCAATCCATTGTTCCTACAACAACCGGAGCCGCCAAAGCACTGACAAAAATATTTCCTGAACTGGATGGTAAAATTGGAGGAAGCGGTATTCGCGTTCCTGTTCCGGATGGCTCACTAACAGACATTACCTGTTATGTGAAGCGTGAAGTCACCATCGAAGAAATCAACAAAGCGTTCCAACAGGCCTGTCAAAACCAGTTCAACGGAATCATGGCCTATACAGAAGACCCAATCGTTTCTGTAGACATTTTAGGTAACCGAAATTCCTGTTTATTTGATTCGCAACTCACCTCGGTAATTGACAAAATGGTAAAGGTTGTAGGGTGGTATGATAACGAAATCGGATATTCTTCGCGCCTTGTCGATTTAATTTTATTAACAAATAAGAAATAGCTACTTTTATCCTTTATCAAGGGTTTTAGAATGAAGCATTTACCACTTTTCTTTATTCTTCTTTTTTCAACGCTGTTACCCGCACAGCATGACAAACTTATGTCTGAAAAAATCGATAGTGTTGACTATTATATTCAGCTGGCCAACTTCAACCTAAAGATAAATAATTACCAGAATGCGTTGGAAAGTTCTCAAAATGCCATTGAAGTCTCACAGAAAAAAGGGAACAAAGAACAGGAAGCAAATGCCTACACTTTTTTAGGAAGTATTTATTTCGAACTTAAAAAGTATGATGACGCTATCGAAACCTATGTGCGCAGCATCTCACTCTATAACGACCTCGAACCCTCTACAGAACAGGCCTATTGCTATTACAATCTCGGGTTATGTTATATGGAAAAAGGAAAATATGGTGTAGCCGAAATTTATTTTGATAAGGCAAATGTCATTTATGAAACCATTGACATTCCGGATGCAAAAGAATTACTGAATCTTCAGAAAGGAATCCTGTACAAAGCCAAGGGCAAAACCCAGTTGGCAGCCACTATCTTTAATTCCATTATTGCAAAACCCGACAATAATGACAGTTTCAAGACCAAAGCCGAAGCTTTATATCAGATGGGTGCTATTGAATTTGAAGCCGGCCGAAATAATCTGGCCTTGAATTATCTAAGACGGGCACTGGATTTAAATGCCAAAAGCGACAACTTCGAACAGAAGTCAAAAATCCTGAAACTGATTAGTGAAACCTATGAGAAAATGATGGATATTGACAATTCGTTTATCTATCTGAAAAAACACCTGGCACTAAAAGATTCTATCCTAAGGCTCAACAGTCAAAAAATTGGCGCAGAAGCTTTCGAAAAATTTAAGGAAAGCGAGCAGATGAAAACCATCAAGCAGAAGGATAAAGAAAACCGGGAGCAGAAAAAATTAATTAAGGTGTCCAAACTCACCAGCGTGTTGAGCATTGCCCTCATAACGATTCTTTCGCTTTTGAGTTTGTCACTCTACAAAAACAACATTATCCGAAACAGGACGAACAAACAGCTGCAGGAAAAAAATACGGAGCTTGAAATCGCCAAAGACAAGGCCGAAAAAGCATCACAGGCCAGAGCCGAATTCTTATCTACCGTAAGCCATGAGCTCAGAACGCCATTAAACGCCATTAACGGCATTACGCATTTGCTGATTGAAGAAAATCCGAAAAAATCCCAAATCGAATATCTGAAATCGCTTAAATTTTCAGGAAACTATCTACTGACATTCATCAATGAAATCCTGGAAATCAACAGGATTGAATCCAACAATATAGAAATTGAAAACATCTGTTTCAATCTAAGGCAGCTTTTGACAGACATCCAAAACTCATTAAAAGAGATTGCCAGCCAGAATAATATTGATTTCGGATTGGAAATAGATCCGGAAATCAACACTTCATTTTCGGGCGACCCTACAAAGCTTTCCCAGATTTTTATGAATCTGATTAACAATGCCCTCAAATTTACGGAAAACGGAACCGTTATTGTCCGTGCCAAACTTTTGGGAGAGACAGAAACCAGACAAAATATTTATTTTGAAATCGTAGATACGGGTATCGGAATACCAGCTGAAAAACAAGAGGTTATTTTCGAAAGCTTTTCGCAAGGTTCCGTTGAAATCAACAGAAAATATGGAGGAACCGGTCTTGGGCTGGCCATTGTAAAACGATTGGTTTCTTTATTGGGCGGTACCATCAAATTAGAAAGCACCATTTCCAAAGGTTCTAATTTCAATTTCAGCCTCGAACTGGAAAAGGGAATCGAAAACAAAGAATCCCTAAAACTTTTCACAAACGATTCTGATTTTGTCGATAAAAAAGTACTGCTGGTTGAAGACAATAAAATCAACCAGATGGTTACCCGGAAAATGCTGGAAAAGAAGCAAATTCAATGCGAAATCGTTGACAACGGAGAAGATGCCATAGAGGCTGTCAGAGAAAACAAATACGACCTTGTGTTAATGGACGTGCATCTTCCCGGCATAAACGGAACCATTGCCACTCAAAGTATCCGGAAATTTGACAAAAAGACACCAATCATAGCCCTCACGGCTATTTCACTGAATGAAAACAGGGAAATGCTTCTTTCATTTGGCATGACCGATGTAATCACCAAACCTTTTAATCCGGACGTTTTTTACAGGGTTATTGCTGAGTCAATGAGCTAGACTAAATGACTATCGGGAAGTGTATACAGATAAAGTAAAATTGACTTTGATACTATCGGTTCACAGCGATTTTATTTTAATCGCTGATTTAAGAAATTCACGCTATAATGTAGGTAACGTTCAATTTCTATTATTAAGAACTTTGCGGCTCTGCGCCTTTGCGAGCAATTATTTCACGCAAAGGCGCAGAGCCGCAAAGCATTAAGTCTTATCAAAGAAAAATTTATGAAAGTGAGCCTTTTTCGAATTTACTTTTATTTTATATGGATTCTTTAAATCTGCTTAATCATTTTAATCTGTGGCTAAATCCACTATTCTTTGATTTCGTATAAAATAACCGATAGTCATTTAAGATTAATTTCTTGAAATCAATTCCCTGATAAGCGTTCTCACTTTTGGCTCCGCCTTTTTGGCTGCTTCAAGCACTTCGCTATGGGAAACAGAGTCGATATTATGTTCATCGCCCATATCTGTAATGACAGAAATTCCAAAGCATTCCATATCCATATGACGTGCTACTATAACTTCCGGTACGGTCGACATCCCAACACAATCAGCACCTAAGATTTTTACCATTCTGTATTCTGAAAGCGTTTCAAACGTTGGCCCCTGAAGTCCGTAATAAATTCCGTCTTTTACTTCAATATTCAGCTCAATGGCAATTGCCTTGGCCTTATTGATTAAGTCTCTTGAATAAGGCTCACTCATGTTCACAAATCTTGGCCCAAATCTTTCATCGTTATGGCCTCTTAACGGATGTTCCGGCATCATGTTGATATGGTCGTAAATTACTACAATATCTCCAACCTTGTAAAAAGGATTCACACCTCCGGAAGCATTGGAAACAACCAATCGCTGTACGCCCAGATATTTCATCACTCGCACAGGAAAAGTCACTTCTTTCATGTCGTAACCTTCGTAAAAGTGGAAACGCCCCTGCATGGCAACTACTTTTTTACTGCCAATGGTTCCAAAAACCAAAGCCCCTTTATGGCCCTGAACGGTTGAAACAGGAAAATTAGGAATTTCACTGTAAGGCAATGTAAACTCAATCTGGATATCTTCTGTAAAACCGCCAAGTCCGGAGCCTAGTATAACCCCATATTCCGGTGAAAAATTGGTTTTTGACTTTATATAATTAACGGTTTCTTGAACTTTTTCCCACATAATTTAAAATTGTTTTATCAAAATCATCACCTCCGGATATGAAATCGCTCTTTATTGGAAGATAGAAAAGCTGGCTGTCCGGTAGTTTTCCTTTTAATCGGACAAAATCTTTTTCGGTTGTAATGATTTTTTTGTCTTGTGCTTTAATTTTTATTTCTGCAATATCTTTTTCCGTAAAATGATGATGGTCCGGAAAAGTCATGACTACATCGTTATCGCTTTGCAAATATGCGAAAAACGGTTCGGGTTTGGCTATTCCTGCCAAAAGTAATTTATCAACATCCTTTATTTCGGAAACGGCAAGCTGGCTTTCTTCGGAAAAAACAAACGTATCATAGGCTATGGTCGTAAAGCATAATTTTTGGTCCAAATCTATTTTTAATTTCCGCTTAATATCATATTGCTCCTTTGCCGAAAGATTGGACGGACATTTTGTAACCACAATGATTCCCGCCCGTTCTGCCCCACTTCTACCTTCACGCAGATTTCCTGCCGGTAATATGAAATCATCCACATACAAATCACCATAAGCTGTGAGCAAAATATAAAATCCCGCCCTGACTTTCCGGTGCTGATAGGCATCATCCAGCAAAATGATTTCCGGCCGGGTAATTTCCAAAAGCCGTTCAATACCATTTTTCCTGTCTGCATCTACAGCCACATTAATATTGGGGAATTTTTTATAAAACTGGAAAGGCTCATCTCCTAAAAGGGCAGCATCAGAATTTTCATCGGCTAAAACAAATCCTTCTGATTTTCGTTTATAGCCCCGGCTCAAGGTAGCCACTTGATATTCCGGAGAAAGCAAACGAATTAAATATTCAATCAAAGGTGTTTTACCCGTTCCGCCTACACTAAGATTGCCTACAGCAATAACAGGAAGGTCAAATGAATAGGATTTAAGTATTCCCTTGTCAAAAAGAAAATTCCTAATGCTTGTTATTAATCCGTACAGAACAGAAAAAGGAAGAAGTATTTTTCGTAGTAACATCATAGTACGAAAATATAATATTTTATCTTTGAAACATAAAGCAAATTCGAGTTTAAAAGGCTTTTTACAGCCAAAGCCTTAAAACAAATCACCTCAGATTGATAAAATTTCGTTTAAAGTTATGAAAATAAAAGAAGTAATTTCCGTTATAGAAACCATGGCACCGCTGGCCTATGCTGAAGATTTTGACAATGTTGGCCTACTCGTAGGAAATCCGGAAGACGAAACCACAGGAATCCTGGTCTGCCATGATGCCTTAGAAAATGTGATTGACGAAGCCATTTCAAAAAAGTGCAATATGGTTGTTTGCTTCCATCCTATTTTATTTTCGGGGCTAAAGAAAATTACGGGCAAAAATTATGTTGAACGCGCCGTATTGAAAGCCATCAAAAATGATATTGCAATTTATGCCGTACACACTGCTTTAGACAACCATCAAAACGGGGTAAACAAAATTTTTTGTGATGCTTTAGGGCTGCAGAACACCAAAATTCTGGTTCCAAAGGAAAACTTCATCCAAAAATTAGTTACTTATACGATTCCTGAAAACCATCAAAAATTGCGAAATGCTTTATTCGATGCCGGAGCCGGAAGCATTGGAAATTATGAAAACTGCAGTTTCAATACGCAGGGAATTGGCAGCTACCAGGGCAACGAAAACAGTAACCCTGAAATTGGAGAACGTGGTGAATTTGTGGAAAATACCGAAATAAAAATAGAAGTCACTTTTGAAAAACACCTGCAAAGTAAAATTCTGAAAGCCTTGTTTTCCAACCATGTCTATGAAGAGGTTGCCTATGAAATCTACGACCTGAAAAACAGCCACCAAAACATAGGCCTGGGAATGATTGGCGAATTGGAAACTGAAATGCCGGAAAAAGATTTCCTGCTGTTCGTAAAAAACAAAATGAAAGCGGACGGAATCCGACATTCGGAATATTTGGGAAAACCAATTAAAAAAGTGGCAGTACTTGGTGGTTCGGGAAGTTTCGCCATTAAAAAGGCCATACAGGCCGGTGCCGATGCATTTTTGACTGCCGATTTTAAATACCATCAGTTCTACGAAGCTGAAAATCAATTACTTTTAGCCGATATTGGGCATTATGAAAGCGAACGCTATACAAAAAATTATATAGTTGATTATCTTACGAAAAAAATTCCTAATTTTGCAATCATTTTATCAGAAGAAAATACAAATCCAGTTAAGTACTTATAAAATATGGCGACTACAAAAGAATTGAGTGTTGAAGACAAGTTAAGAGCGATTTATGACCTACAGCTAATCGACTCAAGAATTGACGAAATCAGAAATGTTAGAGGTGAATTGCCTTTAGAAGTAGAAGATTTAGAAGATGAAGTGGCTGGCTTGAGCACACGTCTTGACAAATTAAAAAATGACCTGGAAGTTATCGAAGAGCAGATAAAAGGAAAAAAGAATGCTATCGACGAGCATAAGGAAGCCATCAAAAAATACACAAAACAACAAGAAACCGTTCGCAATAACAGAGAATTCAACTCTTTGACTAAAGAGGTAGAATTCCAGGAGCTTGAAATTCAATTGGCTGAAAAGCAAATCAAGGAAATGAAAGCTTCTATTGAGCACAAAAAGCAGGTAATTGCTGATTCTAAAGAAAAATTAGAAGCAAAATCGGCTCACCTAAAACACAAAAAATCAGAATTGGAAGCTATCATGTCTGAAACAGAAAAAGAAGAAATCTTCCTTACTGAAAAATCAGCTGAATATGAAGCTTTAATCGAAGAAAGATTATTGCAGGCTTACAAGAGAATCAGAGGAAGCGTTCGCAACGGATTGGCAGTAGTTTCAATCGAAAGAGGTGCTTCTGCAGGTTCTTTCTTCACGATTCCACCACAAACTCAAATGGAAATTGCTTCCCGTAAAAAAGTAATTACAGATGAGCATTCAGGAAGAATCCTGGTTGATGCAGCCTTAGCTGATGAAGAAAAAGAGAAAATGGAGAAATTATTTTCACAATTCTAGATATATTTAGTCCCGATAATCATCGGGACTTTTTTTTATGAAAAAGATAAGCAATTTTCTTCTCGCCAAATCTGTAGGATTGTATATCAACCTGCTCAGTTACGTATTTCCAAAGAAAGCGTCACAACTGGCCTATAAGTTTTTTAGCGAGCCAAGAACAGGAAAGCTTTTCTCAAATCAGATGCCGGATGTACTGAAAAATGCCAAAACAGAAATCCTAAACCTTCACGAACACCAATTCCCGGTATATATTTGGGAAGGTAATGACACCTATGTATTACTTGTGCACGGATGGGAGAGCAATGCTTCGCGTTGGGAAAACTTTCTCCCTTATTTGAAAGAAAGCGGCAGCACAATTATTGCCCTGGATGCGCCGGCTCACGGCTTGTCATCAGGAAGAGAATTTAATGTGCCCCGATATGCCGAGTTTGTAAACGTAGTGGTTGAAAAATACAAACCGCAATTTTTAGTAGGACATTCCATGGGTGGGGCCACTTCCCTATACTACCAACACCTTTATCAGAATAAGGCCGTAGAAAAATTAGTTTTATTGGGCGCTCCTTCTGATTTACAGACTTTGGTTTTAAATTATGCAAAATTGCTGAGCCTGAATCTAAAAGCCATCAGCATGATTGAGAACCATTTTATGGAACATTTCAAAATTAAAATTGAAGAATTTTCCGGAAAGGTATTTGGCTCGAAAATTAAAATAAAAGGGCTCATAGCCCATGATATTGATGATGATGTGGTTTCCTTTGAGGAAGCTAAAAAAATAGTAAGTTCCTGGAAAGAAGCCGTCTTTATAGAAACCAAAGGCCTGGGACATAGCATGCATGATGACATGCTGTATCAGAAGATATGCTCTTTTCTGTTTGAAAAAGACAATTATAGGGATAAAAAAAGAGCATCTTAATGATGCTCTTTTTTTATTTCTTTACTATTTTTTTAGTCTGCGTTTTATTTCCATCAGTAACTTTCACAAAATACAGTCCCTGTGAAAATGAACTCATGTCAATTGTATTTTCCTCAGCTATTGCTCCTTTATGAACAAACTGCCCCAAAGAATTGCTGATTTCAACTTTTGCATTTGCTGACAGGTCTTTTGTTTTGATGGTCAATCTGTCCTGAACCGGGTTAGGATAGGCAATAAATTCCAGTCCCGTCCATTTTTCCCTGCTTAAAAACTCATCCTGAATATAAAGGATGGCTGCCTCCATATCCGGAAACTGGCCAATGTTTCCTGTAGTTGCTGTTCCTTGTGGCAAACCCGTATTTTTAAGGAGATTCCTCATCTGTACAGAAGTCATATAATTTCCGGTAAGACTATGATAATAGGATTGCAAGACAATGGCACAAGAAGCCACAATAGGCGTTGCCGAACTCGTTCCTGAAAAATTGGTATAATATTGATTGAAATCACCTCCTATTTGCTGTGCATCACCATAACCCGATGAAAAAACACCCGTTCCCCAGCCTTGTACATCTACCCTGTCACCATAAGTACTGAAAGAAAGCTTATTGTGATTTATTGTATTATCTCCGGCTCCAACAATAATGGCTCCGCTATTGCCTCTGTTTCTATAGCTTTGATAAACCGCATCATCCAGATTTTCCGCACCATTGCCTGCAGCCGCTACGATTACCATTCCGGCATCGGTTGCTGCTTTGGTCAAATCCCAAATTGTACCAGCATATTCTGCCGGTCCATAATTTCCCTGGGCACCTGTTGCCTGCATCTCATAAATCAAAACATCGCCTGCTGTAGAATTCGCTATAGCTTGTGTGACGGCATTAACACGATTATATCCGGATTGCTGCCATTCCGGAGCGAGCATCATTTCTGCAGCTCCATAAGCCATCCCTGAAATGCCATAAGCGCCTTTATCACCATATACGATACCAAAAACTGCCGTTCCGTGTTCCGTGAAACTTACACTGGCACTAGCAGAAATTGTCATTCCCGGTGCTATCGAAACATTTCTTTCATTTAAATCTTCATGGCTGGCATTAAAACCATATTCTACATCACGTACTCTTATTCCTGCTCCCGTAAGATTCAATCCCCAGGCATAGGTCATGTTTACACCGGGATTGGGCCTGATATAGGTTTGGTTTACCTCAAAATTTGGCGTTGTCGGAGCAATATCGTAAGGTGGTTGTACAGGCTCTAAAGAATTTAATGAGCAATATTCCACTTCCTGAAGTCCTTCCAGTTTTTTTGCCAGTTCCAATAGCCTTTCGTTGGTAGGATTGTCAATTCTTACTTTAAGTATGTTGCGTAATTTCGCTACAGAATTTCCCTTTCCGGTAAGTTCAATTGCCTTTTGCTCCATTTCTTCAAGCTTTTCGTCAGAAATCAATATTCCTTTTTCCAAAACAATATTATATTCTTCCTGCAATGTCTTAAAGTCCGGTATTTTTTCAAGAGCCACAGCCTGGTAAGCCTCTCCTTCAAAATGCAACGTTGGTTGAAAAGAAACATACAATTCGTGAGATTCACTTCCTTTTTCCAAAACAAAACTGCCTTTCCTGTCCTGCCCGAAGGAAACGGATAGCGAAAACAAGGCACAACTTATAACAAGAGTAATTTTTTTCAAAATAATTGGGCTTTAGTTATTATGCATAAAAATCTGATGCAAGATATATATTTTTCAGACACACTAACTTGGCACTTATTAATATTTATCTGTTTCAAAGCAACTTATATAAATAATCAGGATGTTTTCCTAAAAAGCAAATTAACCCTACCTTTGCATTATGGAAGAAAATATCAAGCGTCTCAATAAATTTATTGGCGAAACAGGCTATTGTTCACGCCGTGAGGCAGACAAACTTATCGAAGAAGGCCGTGTAACCGTTAATGGCTCTGTAGCCGAAATGGGTACAAAAGTTTCCCAAAATGATGAAGTGCGTATTGACGGAAGGCTGATTGTTGAAAAAAAGGAAAAGCCAATTTATCTTGCTTTCAACAAACCGGTGGGAATTGAGTGTACAACCAATCAGGAAGTCAGGAATAATATAGTTGACTATATTAATTATCCTACTCGTATTTTCCCTATCGGACGTTTGGACAAAGCCAGTGAAGGTTTGATTTTTATGACAAACGATGGCGATATTGTCAACAAAATTCTGCGGGCACGTAATAATCACGAGAAAGAATATATCGTGACCGTTAACAGACCGATTACAGACCGGTTCATTGAAAGAATGAGCAATGGAGTTCCTATTTTAGATACTGTAACCCGGAAATGTAAGGTTGAGCAGGTTAGCAAATATATTTTCAAGATAATCCTTACCCAGGGACTGAACCGTCAGATTCGCAGAATGTGTGAGTATCTGGGTTATGAAGTTACTGCACTGAAGCGTATCCGTATTATCAATATTTCGCTTGACGTTCCGGTTGGCCGATACAGGGAACTGACAGACAAGGAAATAAAAGACATGAACCAACTGATTGAACCTTCAAGCAAGACAGAAGAAGCAAGCCTTCCAAAACCAGAACCGAGGCAACCTCAGCAAAGAGTTATCCGAAAAATTCCACCAAGAAATAAGGACAATAGAAATTTCAGAAAAGACAGATAAAATAAAAACCCAAGACGAAAGCCTTGGGTTTGTTTTTTTCTTATTAATCTCTCAAAAGTTTCTGTTCTCTTGCCAGAAGCGTATTTTTAAGTAACATAGCAATAGTCATTGGACCAACTCCGCCGGGAACAGGCGTAATAAAGGATGCCTTTTTGCTTACAAATTCAAAATCCACATCTCCGGTAATTCGATATCCTTTTTCACTATCATCGCTAACACGTGTAATTCCCACATCAATTACCACAGCATCATCCTTCACCATTTCTGCTTTCAGGTAGTTTGGCACTCCCAAAGCGGTAATGATAATATCTGCCTGAGTAGTGATTTGGGCAATATTTTTAGTGTAGCTATGGGTTAAAGTAACCGTGGAATTTCCAGGAAAACCTTTGCGTCCCATCAGAATACTCATTGGTCTGCCAACGATATGGCTTCTTCCAATAACTACGGTGTGTTTTCCTTTCGTTTCTACACCATATCTTTCCAACAATTCCAAAATTCCAAATGGCGTAGCAGGAATAAAAGTACTCATATCCAAAGCCATTTTCCCGAAGTTTTCCGGGTGGAATCCATCAACATCTTTTTTAGGGTCAATTGCCATCAATACTTTTTGCGTATCAATCTGGTCTGGCAAAGGCAATTGTACAATGAATCCATCGATATTGTCATCTTCATTCAATTGCTGGATTTTTTTTAGAAGTTCTGTTTCAGAAGTAGTACTTGGCATTTTCACCAGGGTCGATTCAAAACCTACTCTTTCGCAGGCTTTTACTTTACTTCCCACATAAGTAAGACTGGCACCGTCATTACCCACAATTACGGCAGCAAGATGGGGCACTTTTTCGCCCTTTTCTTTCATTTTCTGCACTTCGGCAGTAATTTCATTCTTGATGTCATCCGAAACTTTTTTTCCGTCTAGTAGTTGCATTCTCTTTTAGTTAGTGTTGTTTATAAAAATTTTTAGGGCTTAAAATTTCAGCCCGAAACTTTAAGCCCTAATGTATGTTTTAGTTATCTCATTCCTTTCATTCCCCCCATCATTCTCATGAGGTTTTTGCCGCCACCGCCTTGCATCATTTTCATCATTTTGCTCATCTGGTCAAACTGTTTCATCAACTGGTTGACTTGCTGGATATCCGTTCCGGAACCTTTTGCTATACGGTTTTTTCTTTTCAGGTCGATAATTGCCGGTTTGCTTCTTTCGCCCGGTGTCATGGAATGAATGATAGCCTCAATATGTTTGAAGGCATCGTCTTCAATTTCCACATCTTTTAATGCTTTACCGGCACCCGGAATCATCCCAACAAGATCTTTCATGTTACCCATTTTTTTCACCTGTTGTATCTGAGTCAGGAAATCGTCAAAACCAAATTCGTTTTTGGCAATTTTCTTTTGCAGTTTTCTTGCTTCTTCTTCATCAAACTGTTCCTGAGCTCTTTCTACCAAAGACACAACGTCTCCCATTCCCAGGATTCTCTCTGCCATACGGTTAGGATAGAAAACATCAATAGCATCCATCTTTTCACCCGTACCAATAAACTTGATTGGCTTGTTGACAACAGATTTGATAGAAATTGCAGCTCCACCACGCGTATCACCGTCCAGTTTCGTCAGGATAACCCCGTCAAAATTCAACCTGTCATTAAATGCTTTTGCTGTATTCACTGCATCCTGTCCGGTCATCGAATCCACAACAAACAAAGTTTCCTGTGGTTGGATTGCTTTATGAACGTTTGCAATCTCGGTCATCATTTCTTCATCAACCGCCAAACGACCTGCCGTATCGACAATAACCACATTAAATCCATTAGATTTGGCATGTTTGATAGCATTTTGTGCAATTTCAACAGGATTTTTATTTTCCGGTTCAGAATATACTTCTACACCAATCTGCTCACCTACTACGTGCAATTGGTTTATCGCCGCAGGACGATAAATATCACAGGCAACCAATAGCGGTTTTTTATTCTTTTTCGTTTTAAGATAATTCGCCAGTTTTCCGGAGAAAGTTGTTTTTCCGGAACCTTGAAGTCCTGACATTAAAATCACCGTTGGATTGCCTGAAAGATTAACTCCCGCTGCATCGCCTCCCATCAATTCAGTCAATTCATCCTTAACCAACTTTACTAAAAGTTGTCCTGGCTGCAAGGTTGTCAAAACGTCCTGACCAATTGCTTTTTCTTTTACTTTGGTTGTAAATTCTTTTGCAATCTTAAAGTTGACATCGGCATCAAGCAAAGCACGGCGCACTTCTTTAAGAGTGTCTGCCACGTTAACTTCCGTGATTTTTCCATGTCCTTTTAATATATGGAACGCTTTATCTAACTTATCGCTTAAATTATCAAACATAATGATTTTCTTTATTGAAGGTGCAAAGATAAGAGAAAGACGGTAAGTATCAAAGAGACAGCAAAGCAATCGTAAATAAAAAAACCAGACATCGCTGCCTGGTTTCCCGTCTTAACTAAACTACTAATTATCTAAACAATTATTATTATCGCCTTCTAATTGGAAAAGCGTTGTGACCTGTTGTGGCGTCAATGCTTTTCTGTAAACTCTCAAATCATCCACAAAACCTTGAAAATCTTTCCCTATATAATAATCAAAAGCCTGTGTATTCAGGAACAGGTCTGAACCTTGCCCGGAATTTCTTAAAACACCGTCTCTGTATATTTTTACATTGCTTATATTTCCTGCGGCTGCATGTTCAACTGTTATCACTATATGGTGCCAGTTTGTAGTATCCGTTGGCAGGTTTGGGTCCATATTCCATTCATTATCCCAAAGACTGTAATTATTACCATAATACAACGGAGTATTCAAATCGTATACTGCCAGTCCAAATCGTGGCTGAAGATGATTCGAACTGCCATCTGATTTTTCAAATATTCGTTCCAAATCGCCCATCACGGTATTTTGCATCTTAATCCATACACTTATCGTTAATGAATTTCCAACCTGTATATTACGGGCTGATGTGACATTTAGCCTAAGGAAGTTGTTACGGGTAAATGAAATAGCGCTATTCGCATTGCCACTTCTGTCTGTTACAAATGTTGGGGCAGCAGCAGGAACAGCATAATCTCCACTAACCAAATCACGAACCTCATTAGCAAAAGGCATATAAATTATCAGGTCGTTGGTTAATATATTCGGATTCGGGCATTGGTTATTGATACAGTCCTGAATAGCACCTGACATTTCTATATTGTTTCGGATGGTAACCTGATTGCCTTCCCTGTTTGTTATGGTAATTGGATAATCGACTGCATAAAATTCAGTAGCGTTCAAATTGAATAACAGTAGAAAAAACTCCATATCATTACGGATGGTATAAGTATGTGCCAATTGGTAATTGCTATTGTATCCAAAAACACGTATTGGGTAATGAATGGAAACACATGAAATATTCCTCTGTCCCGGTTCAGGCTCCTGGCATGCGTCTTTTAATGCATTGAATTGTGTCTGATTTTGAACCACTACTTCGCTATAATCCGGATAAACAATTGTAATCGGGAATACAAAATCCACATAATCCTGGTCCGTATCTGTCACTTCAAAAATATCGTTTACCAAATGGTAATCATTTTCTGTATTGATAGTAACCGACTGGCTGTTCACAATCAAATTGACCGGCAATTTTACGCTAAAACAGCTTGTACTGTCAATGACATTATCATCTGCCGTTGCATTCATCGACACTCTTTTCATCAGGCCTGTCAATGGTGCTGTCTTACTTAAAGTCTCTTCATTCTGGCGTGTTTCGTTCTCTTCATCCTGGCAGGAAATGGCAAAAACGGCAATGCAGCTCAACACTAAAATCGATTGTAAAACTTTTTTCATATTCATAATTATTTGGTTTATGGTTTTGCTATAAAACAAGCAATACCAAAAATACCCTACCCGGGCAAACCACTTTTTTTAATTAAAGCCTATATTTGGAAAACTTAAAAAAATAATGAGATATAAAGGTAGGGTTTTTATCATCTTAACTGTTATACGTCAGGAACTGTCTTTAACTGTATGGAAGAAATAAAAAAAATTGGGAGCATCTGCGAAGAAATTGTCTTTTCGGATTTCTTTCGTTCCCATGCAAAAACCTTACGGAATTATCTGTTGTATAAGTTTGGCAATGAAGAACAGGCTAATGATATGTGCCAGGAGGCTTTTGTAAAACTTTGGGAAAACTGCGCCAACGTGCCTGTAGGCAAAGCAAGATCATTTCTGTATACGGTTGCCAATAATGCAACCCTAAACCAGATTGCGCATCAAAAGGTAGTCTTGAATTATGTAAAAAAAGAAAGTTCTTCACAGCATACTAACGAAAGTCCCGAATTTATTTTAGAAGAAGAACAGTTCAAAAAGAAATTAGAACGTGCCATCCAAAACCTAAGCGAAAGCCAAAGAACGGCTTTTCTTTTGAATAGGATTGATGGCAAAAAATACAGTGAAATTGCAATTCTGCTCGACATCAGTGTCAAGGCTGTGGAAAAAAGAATACATGGAGCCCTGGTTTCTTTGCGACAGGAAATTGAAAATATAAAGTAGGGTTTTCCCGCAGTTGTCTGTTTTTTAATAAAAAAAGCAATGGAAAATAATGTTGATTTAGCAAAGTGGCTGGCCGGAGAAATGACAGGAAGTGAATTGGAGGCTTTTGAAAAATCGCCTGAATTTGCTACCTATCAAAAAATTAAAAACTATTCGGGTAGTATGGAAGCTCCAGCTTTTGATACTGACGAATCGTATCAAAACGTTATAAAACAAGTAAAAAAAGAACCGGTCACCAAACGAAAGCAAAACTACTGGTTTATAAAACTAGTCGCTGCTACTCTTGTAATCAGCCTGGGAACAGTGTTCTATTCAAAAAACAAGACCACTACCCAATATGCAGAAGCCGGGCAGAAAACAACTTTTTCTCTTCCTGACCAATCAGAAATCGTACTGAATTCTGATTCAAAAATCCAATATAAAAAATGGAAATGGAAAACCAACAGAAGTTTGAAGCTTGAAGGTGAAGCTTTTTTTAAAGTTTCCAAAGGCGAAACGTTTGACGTGAATACCAGCCTTGGAAAAATAACGGTTGTAGGCACAAAATTCAATGTCAAATCCCGAAACCGGAATTTTGAAGTGGAATGTTATGAGGGAAAGGTAAAAGTTGCCTTTGGAAATAAGAACTTCCTGTTAGAAAAAGGAAACAGCATTACGGTACGAAATGGAAACATAACCGCTACAGTGCCGCTGAATACAGAAAAACCAAGCTGGCTTTTGAACGAAATAAAATTCAGCCAAAACAACTTAAAAGAAGTCATGGACGAAATTCAACGCCAGTACGGCATTGAAATTGAATATCCTCAAATTCATTCGGGTCATTATTTTACCGGGACAGTTCCGGCAGACAATATTGATACGGCCATGAAAATTATAGGCAAGGTGTATCATTTGAATTATATAAAAGCATCTGACAAAAAGATTATTTTGAAGAAAGAATGAGGAAAATAATCTCGCGATTATTGTTGTTTTTGATGTTATTTTTCGCGGGCCAATCGATGCTGGCTCAAGAAGAAAGCCCTGTTGTACCCTTAAAAGAAATTCTTGCCAACTTATCCAAACAGTATAAAATCCAGTTTAATTTTCTTGAAGAAGAAGTAAAATATATTTCGGTCATACCGCCTTCACCTGAATTGAGCTTGTCTGAAAAACTGCACTATTTAAGCAACCGGACGGCATTGACTTTTGAAAACATAAACAATCGCTATATTGTTATTACTTCACAAAAGCAGGTAATTACTATAATTGACTCTGTTAAAGGTATTCCTATTCCCCTTGAAGAAACGGTTATTGAAAAATACCTGACCAAAGGCATTGCCAAAACCGCAGAAGGAAATCTGGTCATAAAACCTAAAAAATTCGGGATACTTCCAGGGCTGACGGAAGCAGATGTATTACAGACCATGCAACAGGTTCCAGGAATTTACAGCGCTGACGAAACGGTTTCCAACATCAATGTGAGGAGTGGCACCCACGACCAGAACCTGTTTTTATGGAATGGAATCCGGATGTTCCAGACCGGACATTTTTTTGGATTGATTTCTGCCTTTAATCCGTCACTTCCACAAAAAATAACCATTTCAAAGAATGGCACTTCTGCCTTTTATGGAGAAAGTGTTTCCAGCACTATTGCTATATCTTCTTTTCCTGAACCTATTGAAAATACGGCTTCCAGCATCAGCACTAACCTCATTGCGGCACAGTTCAATTCTAATATAAAAATTTCCGACAATTCCAGCTTTCAAATTTCCGGCAGGCGTTCCTTTACGGATTGGGTCAATTCTCCAACCTATCAGAACTTATATAATCGCGTTTTCCAAAATACTATCGTAACCAATATTGAAAACAATGAAATCTATGATTATCACACAGACGAGAAATTTTACTTTTATGATTTTACCGCCCAATACCAGCAAAAAATAGGCTCCAAGTCTGAAGCCACGGCCGCATTTATAGGAATCAACAATTCACTGGACCTTGACCAGAACATGATTTCCGAAGGAATCCAAAAATCCCGGAACAGTGATTTGAGTCAGCAAAATTTTGGAGGTATGTTAGCACTAAAAACAGTCTGGAATGATAATATTTCCAGTAAAATTAGCGGCTATCTTTCCTATTACAATCTCAATTCAAAGAATGAAGCCGTAGAAAATAACCAAACGCTGGTTCAGCAAAATACGGTTATCGATATGGGATTCCGATTGGAAAACAGACACATCCTGAATCCAAACATGGTTTTAAATACGGGCTACCAATACAACGAAACCGGAATCAGGAATTTCGAAAACATTGATAATCCGGGATTTTCCAAAAGCATTAAAGAGGTCTTACGTTCCCATTCTTTAATTTCTGAAGCCGAAATGCATTATCTCGACGGACATCTTTTTATAAAGCCGTGCTTCCGATTTAATTATATTGAAGAATTAGAAAAATATATTTTTGAACCGCGCCTGCAATTCAATTACAGACTCACACAGGAAATAAGCATAGAAGTTCTGGGCGAACTGAAAAGCCAGACCGCCTCACAGGTTATTGACCAGCAGCAAGACTTTCTTGGTATTGAAAAAAGACGTTGGGTTTTGGCTGACGACCGCTCTATCCCGATACAAAAAAGCAGGCAGGCTTCTGTCGGGTTTACCTACAACACATCAGATTGGCTGATTTCTTTAGATAATTTCTACAAAAAAGTGACTGGAATTACAACACCAAGCCAGGCATTCCAGAATCAATTGGAATTTATAAAACTCAATGGCGATTATACGGTATTGGGTTCCGAATTTCTGATACAGAAAAACTTTGACCGATTTTATTCCTGGATTAGCTATAACCTGAGCAGCAGCGAATACAATTTCGGGACACTCCTACCTTCTCAATTCAGCAACAATTTCCAGATAATCCACAACATCAATTGGGCAGTGATTTATGATTGGAACAATCTTAAGGTAGCTTTAGGTACTAAATGGCATTCCGGAAGACCGGAAACCACTCCGGCAACAAATCTCCTGGATTTGAGTAATCCGGCAAAACCTGAAATCTATTATAACTTCCCAAACAATAAAAACTTAAGCGATTATTTTCAGGTAAATTTTTCTGCTGCTTATTGCTGGAAGTGGAATTCAAAAAACCAATTAGAATTGGGCATATCAGTCCTTAACCTATTGAACAAAAAAAATACGATTAGCCGTTATTATAGAGTGAATGATAATAATGCTATAGAAAGCGTCAATACCTATTCATTGGAAAGAACACCTAATATTGCTTTGAAATTTAATTTTTAAAGTCAAAAAAAGCCGGTCTGAAAAGACCGGCTTTTTGTTATTCTACATTTTTTTCAAAAGTCAGGTAATCCGTTCCACTACCACCGCCACTCACGTCAACAAGCCTGATTTTTGTTGGGGTTGTTTCCAGAATATCCCAATCATCGCTTAAATCTGCAAAAGTAGCCGGTGCAGTAAAGGAAATATTAAAGTCGATGTCATTTGCTGAATCATCGTCACGTGTTACACTCCATACACCCTGATAATTATTGGTACCATTGTTAGCTATGAGAATATCACCCGCTCCAAAAGTAAAATTATAGTTTGTAAAATTATCGGTTTTAATAGTCCCACTATCTATATAACTGGTAATTCTCCAGCTACCTGAACGGGCAATATTGGTAACCTGTTGAATTGTTGCATTTGTCGACGATGAATTACTGTCATCATCCGAGCTACAGGCTGTTGTAAAAAACAATGCCATAGCAAATACTCCAAAAATTAGCTTCTTTTTCATAGTTGGTCGCTTTTATCGTTAAAATAATATTCTATTAACAATAATAACGAATTTATCCGTTTATTTATTACAAATAAATCTTAAAATAATATAAAAAAACACTAAAACTGGAAATAGATAAAAGGCTGCGGGCCTGCTGTTGCAGTAGCATAGACTATCCAATAGACGAAGCCTAATATCAAGGCTTTACCAACCAGCGGAGTTTTGTCAAAAGCCAGCTTCATGTTTCTGGTAATGCCTTCCGGAAGGAAATGCCAGACATAACCTATCAGCATCAAAAGAAATACATTTTTATAGCCCTGAATGATAATCTGCCATTGTTTTGGGTCAAAAGTAAGCTGCCCAATATTATTGATTACCTGTAAGGCCGTGTCAAAGTCTTTCGCTCTGAAAAACAGCCAACAGAAAACCACAAAATGAAACGTTAGCAAAACAGAGAAAAATCTCCAGATATAGCTGAAAGCATTCTTTTCACCATCTTTTTTGGACGGGAAGAATTCCAAAAAGATTTTGTGTACTGCCAAAGCAATTCCGTGCAAGGCGCCCCAAATAATAAAACGCAAACTGGCTCCATGCCATAATCCCCCTAACAGCATTGTAGTGAGCAGGTTGACATTGGTAAACATAGTTCTTTCCCTGTCTTTTGAAAGGATAAAGGTAAGGCTGAAAAGTACCAGGGATGAAACGGCAATAATCAGCGGAATATGGCTGATTGTAGAATAGCTGATACCCCAAACCACCAATCCGAAGAAAAACAGTGCCGGAAAAAGGAATCCCGCAAAAGAACCATTACGGTTTCCGCCAATCGATATGTATAGAAAATCTTTTAGCCAGGTAGAAAGCGAAATATGCCATCTTCTCCAGAATTCAGTTATGGAAGCTGATTTATACGGAGTCCTGAAGTTCGTAGGTAATTTGAATCCAAGTAACAATGCTACACCAATCGCCATATCTGAATATCCGGAAAAATCACAGTAAATCTGAATCGCATAGCCATAGGAAGCCATCAGGTTTTCAAACGCCGTATAGCTGGTTGGTGCGTCAAAAACGCGGTCGACAAAGTTGACGGAGATATAATCCGAAATGACCGTTTTTTTAATAAGTCCTCCAATCAAAAGAAATAAGGCCGCATTGACATCTTCTTTGGTAAGATTCAGTTTTTGGTAAATCTGCGGTAAGAAATCTTTGGCTCGGACAATTGGACCCGCGACCAATTGCGGGAAAAACGACACAAAGAACAGGTATTCAACATAATTATTGGTAGGAACAATTTCCTTTCTGTAAATCTCAATAATATAACTTATCGATTGGAAAGTATAGAATGAAATACCAACAGGCAACAGTATGTCATGGAATGCGAAATGGCCATTAAACATATCATTGTAAGTGCCTATCAGGAAATTGGTATATTTAAAATAACCTAAAAGTCCTAAGTTCAGGATGACGCTGAGCCAGATATAGAATTTACGCCAGCCTTCCCTGTTCTCCCGATAAATGACGCCGCTGAGATTATAATCGACAACGGAGGACAGAATCAGCAAAAGAAAATAAATCCCGCTTGACTTGTAATAAAAGAAAAGCGAAAACAGGATGACATATACCAATCTTAAATAAAAGGTCTTACGCAGAAAGGCATAAACCAGATAAAAAATCAGGAACATTCCTAAAAACAATCCCGTATTAAAAAGCAAAGGCTCTTTCGGATTGTATATAAACCAGCCTTTCACCTGCTCTAAAGTGATTGCTCCAAAGGTTTGAATAAACCAGTCATTTATGCTGTTGATCGTCATTAATTCTCTGTACCTGATTTAAAATTATAGTATGCTTTTAGAAATGCTTCCGACAAAAGATTTCCTTGTTTTTCATAACCTGCTTTGGAATAGTGAACTCTGTCTCCCGACATGAGTCCTCTTGCCGCATTACGCTCCACTCCATACAAGCCCCCAAACTGGGAATACAAATCCCAAACCGCAAAGCCTTTTTCTTCTGCCGATTTCAGTATATTTTCTGAATAATCGGCTGCAAATGTATTTGGAAATTTCCTTTTAAACAAGGAAGGCGGTGGTGTCGACACCAATACGGAAGCGTTTATATTTTGAGCCTTTAAATTCTCCAGAAACAGGTTGAGCTGTACCATATATTCTGAAGAAACGGTTTTATCGAAAGTTTCATTTGTTCCTAAGGAAAGGACAATCATGTCCGGCTGCAATGCTTTCAGTTGTTCGAAAAACAGCGGATATTTGTTGTAATCTGAGAATTTTGCTCCGTTAACTCCAATACTGCTATAAATAACACCCGGATTATTATTTTCCAACACCAGTCCGTTCAATGCAAATTCTGAAGCCTGAGGTTCAGGAATAAGATAAATCTTGCTTAAAGGAGTGTCACTTGTATAATAATGCGTTAACTGATTGGACTGTATATCCAAAGGAATAAATTCCGACCTTGAAATGGATTTTTGCTGCATTTCATTGGTAGGAATCCTGAGCGTTTTTCCTGCGCGGATATTATTCGACTTTAGATTATTTGCTTTTTTTAATTGGGCAACCGAAATACCATATTTTTCAGCAATAATAGAAACTGCTTCCCCTTTTTTAATCTTATGCGTAATCTTTTTAGGAACGCTCGATTCCATTACGATTGTTTTTGATGCCGTAGCAACATCAAACATATCTTTATTTTTAGGAGTAATTATCTTAATAGTATTGAAACCGTAGGAACTGTCCTTTACATTGATTTCAATGGCAAAATCCTTTGCCTTAGTCCAAAGTCCGATTCCGCTCAAACCAACAGGATGTCCTATTGCGGGATAAATATTCCGATAGCTTTCCCATGTTCTGTTTGATGAAAATCTTTCGTTATAAGACCCGTTTGTTTTGGCCAGACTGTACGGAAAAATAAATCCTCTCCCGCCGTTTCCAAATTCGCTCTGCAGTTTTTTCCGGATAACATTCGTCATCAAATCGGCCTGTATATGGGAATCACCGATATGAACAATATTGATTTTTCCTGTTTTTTGCTGCTGATTAAGGATTAGCTTTTCAAAAAATGGCTTCAATGCCTTGGTATTGTGAAAATGATTGTCGGGAATAATGATAGCTTCTGTCGTATCAATTGCTGCAACCGTATCGATTTCTACAAATATAGAATCTGTTACCTGCGCACGCATACCAACCACAGCCAATAAAAACCACAGGCTTAAAAATAATTTTAGCTTATGCATTGACGCTGTCCTTTTTAATTCCTGTTGAATCCGGAGATTTTTTTGCCGCCGGCTTTCTCTTTTGTCTTAAAGCCTTGTACTTTTCATATCCCTGATTCAGCTGTTCGTACAACAATCCTGCAATCTTTTTAGCTCCTCTGTGATTGAAGTGGGTATAATCCTTATTTGCCTTTACCGGTTCTTCTTCTACCCATTTTACCATGGAACCGTCACCACCCATTAAGGTATACAGGTTCACAAATCCGGATTGGGTTTTCAAAGCATATCTCTTTTGGGCAACAGTCAACGGAACCACAGCCGAATCGGTTTTCATTTCCAGGTCGTATTTTGTTCCCTTATCTGCTGTCGAAACAATCAGTATGGCAACTCCCGGAAAGCATTCTTTCAGGTGATTCACGGTTTTGGTCATGCTTCTGTCATACCAGGTATAATCTTTCGTTCCGTAGTTCAATACGTTTGTTCCATAGTGCAATACAATCAGGTCATAACCCAACTTGTTGTTAAATGCCTGCATTACCGCCGGATTAAATGTTGAAATAGGCAATCCGGAATTACCTCTCTGCGAGAAGTTATCGACATGCACACCTTTTCCGTCATCAAAATTGAAACCGAAGATTGGAATAGAATCGGCCTTTATAAAATCGGCCTTAAATCCTTTTATGCTGTTGGAAGAAACCTTTAGGGTATTCACCAGATTATTTGGCGTCAGGCTTTTTACAATGGTATCTTTTCCAATAATTACGTTGACTTTTCCGTTAAGATTAGACGATTTGCCATAGAAAAGCGTTGGATTGTCAAGCATGGTTGCAAATCTTGTCGTATTAGCCTTGAAGCGTACCCATTCGATATGAGCCGTGTCGTTGGCAAAAAACACATGACCGTTCACTCCAAACGGACTTCTCGGTTTTTTGACATTCAAATAGGACTGGGTTTTCCAGTTTCCGGAATATTGGTGCGTGATAGAACCTCTTGAAGCTGCCGATTCAGAAGTTATGGAAACAAAACCAACGCCCTGTCCTCCAAATTTTGCCTGATAGTCGGCTCTCAAATCCTGAACAATCATGTCGCCATCTGTCATGGAATCACCAAAATAGGCAATCCTTACATTTTCAGACTCCGGATTTGTTTCCAGCTGATAAAGCTTTTCATAAAAAGAAATCAGGTATTGGTAACCTTTATATTCTTCAAATTTTTCTGCAGGAAAAGTAACTCCAAAGGTCGGGTCAAAGACAATCTTTTTATTTACCAATGTATCCTTTGTTGTTGCCTTGACATCTTTTGCAACCGCATCCAGAAGCATACTGTCAATCAGTACGTTCTTTGAATTAGGAGCACTTTCAGAAAAAATTTTCTTAGGCAGAAACTGTTTAAACCCAATAAATGCGACAGTTGCCAGAAGCACAATTGCAAATGATTGAAAGAAATAAGATTTCGTTTTCACTTAATTGATTATGATTTATGCGTTACATTCTTTCAGGAACATCAATTCCCAAAAGGCTAAATGCCGAAGCAATAATATCGGCTACTTTTTTTGACAACTGGACGCGGAAAATCTTCTCTGTTTTATTTTCAGAACCCAAAATAGGCACGGCCTGATAGAACGAGTTGTATTCACGAACCAGCTCATACGTATAATTTGCAATTAGTGCCGGGCTGTAATTTTGAGCCGCATTCTGAATTACTTCCGGAAAAGCTTCCATTTGCTTCAGCAATTCTTTTTCTTTTTCGTGCAGTACGACCGAAACGTTTTCTGAATAGTCAAAATCTGCTTTTCTGATGATGGACTGGATTCTTGCATAGGTATACTGAATAAACGGACCTGTGTTTCCTGCGAAATCGACAGATTCTTCAGGATTGAAGAGTATACGTTTTTTCGGGTCAACTTTTAATATATAGTATTTCAAGGCACCCAATCCGATAGTCTTGTACAATTTCGCCTTTTCTTCTTCAGAGTAATGGTCCAATTTGCCTAATTCTTCCGAAATCGTTTTGGCCGTTTCAGCCATATCCTCCATTAAATCATCTGCATCAACAACAGTTCCTTCACGGCTTTTCATTTTTCCCGAAGGCAAATCTACCATCCCGTAAGACAAATGGAAAAGATGCTGAGCCCAGTCGTATCCCAGTTTTTTCAAAATCAGAAACAACACCTTGAAGTGATAGTCCTGTTCGTTCCCTACCGTATAGACCATTCCTCCTACATCCGGAAAATCTTTGGAACGCTGAACGGCAGTTCCGATATCCTGTGTCATATAAACTGAAGTTCCGTCAGAACGAAGCACTAATTTTTCATCCAGACCGTCTTCAGTCAAATCAATCCAAACCGAACCGTCAGGCTTTTTATAAAAAACACCTTTTTCGAGTCCGTGTTCAATAATATCTTTTCCTAATAAATAGGTATTGCTTTCGTAATAATAAGAATCAAAATCGACACC
The DNA here is from genome assembly GCF_002846575.1 of Flavobacterium lindanitolerans. Taxonomy (NCBI): domain Bacteria; kingdom Pseudomonadati; phylum Bacteroidota; class Flavobacteriia; order Flavobacteriales; family Flavobacteriaceae; genus Flavobacterium; species Flavobacterium lindanitolerans. The sequence continues at coordinate 1,497,606 of NZ_PJND01000007.1, read as the reverse complement.
CAGGTTGGTATAGGTTTCGGCAAAACCGGCATAAACCCATTGGTTCATCATTCTCCAAAGATTCATTACCTGTTCATCGCCTGCCTCCCATTTTTGAAGCATTTCCTGGGCTTCCAAAATAATAGGCGCCTGTTTTTTTGCTTCTTCTTCTGATTTTCCTTGCTGCATCAATGCGTTAATCTGGTCTTTATAGGCCTTGTCAAACTCCACATAATATTTCCCAACCAGTTTATCGCCTTTCATGCCTGATGTTTCCGGAGTTTCATTGTTCCCAAATTTCTCCCAGGCCAGCATTGATTTGCAGATGTGGATACCCCTGTCGTTGATAATTTGCGTTTTGTACACTTTTTTACCCGAAGCCTTAATGATTTCGGCTACAGAATAGCCTAAAAGATTGTTACGAACGTGACCCAAATGCAAAGGCTTGTTTGTATTTGGAGACGAGTATTCCACTAAAATGGCTTTTTCGTTTTCTTTTGGGGTTACAAAACCAAAGTTCTTTTCGGTTCTGGTTTTTGCAAAAAAATCAAGATAATAGCTATCCGAAATCACAATATTCAAAAATCCGGAAACCACATTGAATTTTTCAACCTCAGCAACATTTTCAACCAGATAGGTTCCTATTTTATTTCCAAGTTCAACCGGATTGCTTTTCACCAGCTTGAGCAGCGGAAAAATCACCATAGTGATATCACCTTCGAATTCTCTCCGAGTTGCCTGAAATTCTATTTTGTCAATAGTAACTCCAAACAAAGCCGAAATGGCTTTTTCAATTTGCGGTGTAAGAATTTGAGATAATGTCATTTTAAGTGTTTTTTAAGCGTGCAAAGATATTAATTCTGACTGAATTTAGGAAGGCAAAATTTTAATTCCAAAAAGATGTTTTTTCCTGTTTTAAACAAATCTGTAAGATTATTAATATACAATATCATAAATATTAACATTTAATCGGAATTATTTGTATTTCGTTGACGCGAATACCTATCTTTGCTATGAACTTTCAAATAAAAGCCCCAATTTTTATTAAGTGAGTATCAAAAAATTTGCCCAGATTTTGATATGAAAAATAACCTATTGATTTTATTGGCATTATTGCCAATAGTTGGCTATTCCCAGGCCATAACTGTCGATACGTCAACCCGTACAGTTCCTGAACTTGTCACCAATGTTCTGGTAAACTCCCCTTGTACAGAAGTAACGAATATTTCATGGCGGACCGGAACCAATTTTGGTTCCAGCAACGGTATTGGCTATTTCCAGAACACCAATCCTAATTTCCCTATACCAAGTGGTGTCCTATTGACCACAGGCGATGCAAACCGTGCTCCCGGACCAAACAATTCAACACTCAATGACGGAGATAATCCGGCATGGATAGGCGATACCGATTTGGAAAATGTGCTGGTAGCAGCAGGAATCACCATGAATTCTGTAAATGCTACCGTACTTGAGTTTGATTTCGTGCCTATTTCTTCAAATTTCAGTATGGATTTTCTGTTTGCTTCTGAAGAATATGGTAATTCGCAGTGTAACTTTTCTGATGCCTTTGCCTTTCTTCTCACCAACCTGAATACGGGAGTCACCCAAAATCTGGCCGTAATTCCAAATACGAACACCCCGATTTCTGTCTTGACGATTCGCGATTTTCTTTACAATTCATCATGCCCTTCAGCCAATCCGGAATATTTCGGACGATTTAACGGAGGTTCGGAGGCATTGGGTTCTGCGATTAACTTCAACGGACAGACAGTACTTTTTCAGGCTTCATCGGTCCTGATCCCAAATACGCCCTACCATATCAAACTGGTTATTGCCGACCGCTCCGACTACAAATCAGATTCTGCCATTTTTCTTTCGTCAGACAGCTTTAATATTGGTCAGGATGTTTTGGGTCCTGATTTGACCATTGCCAGCCAAACGGCTATTTGTCAGGGCGCAACACATACGCTTACTACCGAATTAGACCCGGCCACTTATTCTTTCTCCTGGCTAAAAGATGGAAATCCAATTGGCGGAGATGTTGACGAACTTGTCATCAATGAACCGGGAACCTACTCTGTCACTTACAACAATACACTATTTCCGTGTGAGGCTCCGGTTACTGATACTATAGTAGTGGAATATTATCCTGAACTGATTACACCGGAACCACATACATTATATAAATGCAACACGGGGCAAGCCTCTTATAATTATGACTTGTCCTACAACACGCCTATTATTTTGTCTGGTATTGACCCCGGCGTTACACTTTCTTATCACGCCAGCAGAGCAGATGCAGAAAGCGGAGCCAACATTCTCCCTGCTATTCGTCCAAGCGCGGGAAATGAAACCATCTACGTACGGATTCGCAACACAAACGGTTGTATCACAATCAAATCGTTCGACCTGCTTTTGATTGCACCACCAACCGCAACACAGCCTAATGATATGACAGAATGTGCCGTAGCTTTGGACGCTACAGATGCCGACTTTAGTTTTGCGGTACAGGATTCCTCTGTCCTGAACGGACTTTCTACAGATATTTATACTATTTCATATTATACATCTCTTCCAAATGCGCAGGCCGGAAGCAACCCGCTTCCATCAACAGGCTACACAACAGGAGGCAATCAGACGATTTATGTCAGGATAGAAAACAAAACTGATACAGACTGTTATGACACAACCAGCTTTCAGATTTTCGTAAAAAACCTCCCTCCTGTAGACAGACTGGAAAATGTAATCGTGTGCGACCAGCACGAATTGACTCCTTTAACAAACGGAAATTATTTTTCCGGATCTAACGGAACAGGAACACCACTCCTTCCGGGCGATGTTATTACAGAAACGCAAACCGTTTATGTGTTTAACCAAACGGGAGGCTCACCCAACTGTACAAACCAAAGCAGTTTCAGAGTGACCATTATTGACCCGGAGTCATTAATTCCGCCTGACGGAAGGTATTGCACCAGCTATACTTTGCCAACCTTGCCTTTTGGAAATTATTACACCCAATCTGGCGGAAACGGTACACAGATTGCTGCCGGAACCGTAATCAGAAACACCCAAACTATTTTTGTGTATTATCAGTTTCCTGAAGAGCCTTTCTGTATTATTGATGGTAGTTTTGATGTTGAAATCATACCATTTGAGAATCTTCCTGAAATTTCTTCCGTATTCGACTGCGACTCTTATGTATTGCCTGCCCTGCCTTTTGGAAATTATTATACGCTGCCTGGAGGAACGGGAGCCATAGTGCCGGCGGGTACGACAATTACTGCTACACAAACGCTTTATGCTTACGTACAGAACGATATATGCGAGGACGAGAAAGAATTTACAGTGTTTATCAGAATCGACACTCCACCTAATGCTGAGAATTGTTCAAGCTATACGCTACCCTCACTGCCTATCGGAAATTATTACACAGGACCAGCCGGTTCAGGAACGCAGATTCCGGCAGGAACAATAATCACTACTTCGCAGACAATTTATATATATGTTGCCACAACCGAAAACCCAAACTGTACAGACAATGTCCATTTTGATGTTATCATATCCGACCCGTTTGATTCCATACCGGAAGATATTACAGTTTGCGGCAGCTATACACTGCCTCCTATTACGGTTGGAAATTATTATACCGGTTCTAACGGAACCGGAACGATGATGCTTGCCGGACAAACAATATACAGTACACAGCGGATTTATATTTACAAACCCGTACTTCCGGGACAAAACTGTACTAATGAAATCAGTTATCTGGTGACCATTAACCCTATTCCGCAAATCAGTTCGAGGTCTGACATTGGACCAACCTGCCAGCCTTATACCTTAACTCCTTTGGCTGTGGGTAATTATTATACCGAACCTAACGGACAAGGAAGAATTCTTAATGCGGGAGACGTTATTTCCCAAACGCAAACTATTTATATCTATGCTATCAGCACAACAGAACCTCCGTGTAGTGCCCAAAACAGCTTTACAATAACAATTGTAGGCATTGAAGCCGATTCACCTGACCCTGCTATTAGCTGTGACAGCTACGTGCTTCCACCGCTGACGGTTGGAAATTATTATACGCAAAGTGGCGGACAGGGAACGCTAAGGCATGCGGGCGAAGTTATCACCGCCAGCGAAACGCTTTATATTTATGCTGAAATAGACAACCGTGGCGAAATCTGTTCTGATGATAATATATTCCCAATCACCATTGTCACAACTCCAACGGTAAATCCTATCCCCGAAGATTTGAAAATAACTTGCGATAACGACGACGTTAATGATGGCTTTACCTCATTTGACCTCACTCCGTTTACGGACTTTGCACTGGGCAGCCAATTACCGGCAGATTATCTTGTGGAATATTTTGAATCTGAAAACGACGCCCTAAGAAGAACGAATCCGGTAACATCTTCTACCATGCAGACAATTTATGTAAGGGTTTCGAGCAGGATTTCAGACATCTGTTATGATATTATGCCTATCCGACTAACGGTACGCCGCTTACCGGAACCGCGTCCAAGAGAAGGAACTGTTTGTATTAACAGTGAAACCAACCAGTTAGTCAGTTCCCATACCATGCAAACAGGACTTAGCAGTTCAACCCATACATTTGAATGGTTTGATGAGAACGGGCCAATTGCAGGAGCAACAGGCAGTTCCTATACGGCAACAGCTCCGGGAACGTATTCCGTAATTGCGACCAATAACACGACAGGCTGTCCTTCAAAACTTACGAGCGTTGAAGTTGTACATTCCGAAAAAGCAACCGTCACCTATGTCGTAACCAATACATTTGGCGACAATCAAAGCATTATAGTCACAGCGACCGGCGTTGGAGGCAATTATGTCTACCAACTCGACAACGGACCCTTTCAATCCAGTAACGTTTTTGAAAATGTTTCTTCCGGTGAGCATACCATAACGGTAGACGATTTGAACGGATGTGAAAAAACAACAATTACTGCTTTTGTAATTAATTATCCAAGATATTTCACTCCAAACGGAGATGGTTATAATGACTATTGGAACATTTGGGATTTAGCGCACCAACCGGAAGCCGTTATCTACATTTTTGACCGTTATGGCAAATTACTGAAACAAATAAAACCATCGCAACCCGGTGGCTGGGACGGATTTTATAATAACGCTCCTATGCCTTCCACAGATTATTGGTTCAAAGTCATCTATACAGAAAACGGCGTTACAAAAGAATTCAGGGCCCATTTCGCTATGAAACGATAAATCCGAAACGCTAACATACACCTAATCAGAAAGCTTCCCTAAACAGGAAGCTTTTTATTGTTTGGAATGAATTTAAATATAAAAAATAGTGTAACATATTTTAATTTCTGTAGTCTATATAGGCAACTAAAATCTTGTTCAATATTAAAAAGATGTTAATTTTTGTATAAACTAGTACTATGTATTACATATTAATAAAAAAATAAATACATTTGCAACATCAATCATCAATCAAAAATAACCCAATGAGACTAAAATTATTTTTTCTATGCCTTATTATGCCTTTGCTTTCTATGCAGGCACAAAACAATTTAACGATTACCGGAAAAGTGGTCGACAAATCAGGGCAGCCAATTTCTTATGCTACGGTAACGATTAAGGAAGGCACAGCAGTAATTACAGGAAGTATCACAGACGACAATGGTGATTTCGAAGTAAAAGGACTTGCTCCTAAAAATTACGATATCGAAATACAGTTTATCGGATACAAGCCTTATAACGGAAAAGCAGATTTGGCTTCCGGTCAAAAAAGCCTGTCTTTGAACAGAATTACGCTTGCAGACGAAGCAACACAACTGGAAGGTGTTGAAGTTATTGCAGAGCGTTCAACGATAGAGCAGAAAATCGACCGAAAAGTAATCAACGTGGGGCGTGACCTTACTACGGCAGGTGCAACGGCTTCTGAAATCATGAACAACATTCCAACGGTGAATGTTGACCAGGATGGAAAAATCTCTTTGAGAGGAAACCAAAATGTCAGAGTATTGGTAGACGGAAGACCAACCAACATAGACCCCGCTCAATTGCTAAAGCAAATTCCTTCTACCTCAATCAAGAAAATTGAATTGATTACAAACCCGAGCGCGAAATACAATCCGGAAGGAATGTCGGGTATCATCAATATTGTCTTGCACAAAAACTCCAATAATGGTTTTAACGGAAGCTTGAATTCCGGAATTACTTTTGCCAAAGATGCCAAATTCAACAACTCTCTGGATATGAACTACAGAACAGGAAAAGTAAACTTCTTCGGGAATGCAGGTAGCAACTTCGGAAAATATTACAATGATGGTTTCATCCAAAGATTTGACAACAATTCACAGCAAGTACTTGATATTGTAAACGACAACGAATCTTATTTGTATAAGATTGGCATGGACTACTACATCGATGATAACAATACGCTTTCATTCTATACGAACCAAAACTCTATGAATGGTAAAGGAAATGTAGATACCGATATCCGCTATTTGAATGGCGACCTGCCAAATGTGCTTCAACTGGGAAGATATAAAACAGACAATAATAGCGGAGCCTACAACCTGGCCTATAAGCATAAGTTTGCAAAAGAAGGACATACTTTGGATTTTGAAGGAAACTATAACGATTATGAGCAGACTCAAAATGCGAACTTCAATACAACGACATTCAATACTCCGGCAGAACAGGTTGTTTATGGTGATAAAATCAAGGATGAAAGAAAAACGACAACTTTAAACCTGGATTACGTAAATCCTTTGTCTGAAAAGTCAACTCTTGAATTGGGTGCTGAGGCAAGAATTACAAGAACAACCAATGATTATACAACCGGAAACTTATTGGTTCCGATTGAAAACAGAAGTTCAAACTATACCTACGATATAGATATTTATTCTGCTTATGCTACTTTCGGACAAAAGTTTGAAAAGTTCAGCTACCAGCTTGGAGCACGTTTTGAAAGCTACAAAGTAAAAGCCAACCTGAATGTAAACAATAGCAATGTAGCCTTTGATGACGATTATTTTACTGTTTATCCATCGGCTTACCTTACGTATAACCTGACAGAGAAAAACATGTTCCAGTTAAGTTACAGCCGTCGTGTTGACAGACCAAGTTTGGAGCAGACAAAACCAATCAGGGAATTTGCAACGCCTTTGGTTACCGGTTTAGGTAATCAGGAATTGGAGCCACAGTTTACCAACTCTGTAGAATTGAACTACACCAGAATACTTTCAAAAGGTTCAATTACCGGAGGTATTTACTACAGATTGATTAATGACGAAATCAACAGGGTTTTATATTCTGACGAAACAACAGACAATCCAAATGACCTGATTATGAGTTGGGCTAACTTTGACAACAACTCTGCTTACGGATTTGAAGTGTCTGCGAACTACAAAATCACAAAATGGTGGGATGTACAGCCTTCTGTAGACTTCTCAAACATTACCCAAAAAGGTCTGGTTTCTGTATTGAGACCCGGAACAACAGACCAATTTGATTTTGTAAGAAAAGAAATTGATGCAGCCGCATTTAATGCAAGACTGAACAGTAACTTCAAAGCGACAAAAAATTTAAGTTTCCTTCTGTTCGGATTCTTTAGAAGTGGTGTTGACGGAATCCAAAACGACAGCAAGGACATGTATAAGATTGATATGGGAGGCCGTTATTCATTGCTAAACAACAAACTGAACTTCAGCGTTCGTTTCAATGATGTCTTCAATATGATGGAATACGGTTTCGACAGCAAACACCCTTATCCAAGCACAGGAACTTTCAGATGGGAAAGCCAGAGTCTTTACTTCGGAATCAACTATATGTTTGGTGGAGGTAAAAACAGGGCACTTCAAAGAAAGTACCGTGAAGACAATACCAAACAAGGTGGCGGTATGTTCTAAGAATCAATTTTTAGGTTTTTTTATATATTGGGTTAAAAATGAAAAACTCGGAAGTGATGCCTCCGAGTTTTTCTATTTTATACAACTGCCATTTAAGGAAATATTTCTATTTCTGCGCCTACTTTTACCGCCTCATACAATTCATCAATTTCATAATCGGTTACGGCAATACAACCGGCCGTCCAATCTTTCCATCGGTGGAACTTTGACCGATAGCCCCTCCCGTTCCGAAGTCCGTGAATTTTTATATCACCTCCGGCTGATTTCCCTAAAGCTGCGGCATCTTCCAAATCTTTTTCATTAGGATATGAAACTCCCAGGTTTTTGTGAAAAGCACTTTCCGGATTCTTTCCGTCAATCGTATAAGTCCCTTCCGGAGTTTTACAGTCGCCTTCAATTTCTTTATGTCCTACCGGATTTTTGCCCAAAGCTATCTTATAGGTTTTTAAAAGAATCCCACCGGAATAGACATTCATTTTCCTTTTTGACTTATAAACTTCTATCCTGTCGATAATCTTATCTTTCGGCAATTTTTCCCCACGATAAAAATAGTAGAGAAGAATTGAGATTGGGATGATTAGGAGGAGCATTTTTTTGAGGTACTGAGGTACTAAGGTTTTGAGTTTCTTTGACTAAGACTTTATTTTACAATAACGTTGCCAAAATCATATTATTGAGGGCCTAAGGTTCTGATTTACTAAAACACTAAGGTTTTGGGAATTCTTCAACTTAAGGACTTTAGTACCTTAGCCACTTAGAACCTTGTTTACCTTTTTTACTGTTTTTCAACTTAGAACCTTAGTACCTTAGCTACTTAGAACCTTAGCCACTTTTTTACCAACGAATAACAACACTTCCCCAGGTGAAGCCACTTCCAAAAGCAGCCAATACCACAAGGTCGCCAGATTTTATTTTTCCTTGTTCCCAGGCTTCTGTCAAGGCAATTGGAATAGAAGCTGCGGTAGTATTTCCGTATTTCTGGATATTATTATAAACCTGGTCGTCTGCCAGTTTGAATTTTTGCTGGATGAATTGGGAAATCCTCAAATTCGCCTGATGCGGAATCAGCATATTGATATCAGAAACATCCAAATTGCTGGCTTTTAATCCTTCCATAATTACTTCACTGAAACGAACTACTGCGTTTTTAAACACAAACTGTCCGTTCATGTATGGGAAATAGCTTTCATCATTCGGGTCATTATCAGCAATAATATCTGTCACCCATCGTCCGCCCATTCCCGGAGCTTTTACAATAAGTTCTTCCGCATATTGTCCTTCAGAATGCAGATGCGTCGACAAAATTCCTTTGTTTGTATCTACTTCTCTTGAAATGATTGCGGCTCCTGCACCATCTCCAAAAATTACAGAAACGCCACGTCCGCGTGTTGTCATGTCCAATCCTGTCGAATGTACTTCAGAGCCGATAATCAGGATGTTTTTATACATTCCGGTCTTGATATACTGGTCTGCAATTGACAAGGCATATACAAATCCTGAACATTGGTTTCGGATATCCAACGCTCCAACGGTATTCAATCCTAAATCTCTCTGTACTAAAACTCCAGGACCTGGAAAATAGTAGTCAGGACTTAGGGTAGCAAAAATGATAAAATCGATGTCCTCTTTTGCTACACCGGAACGTTCAATTGCAATTTTTGCCGCTTTCACACCCATTGACGTCGTAGTATTCCCGTCGCCTTTTACAATATGGCGTCTTTCCTGAATTCCTGTGCGCTCCTGAATCCACTCATCATTAGTGTCTATTATTTTAGACAAATCATCATTAGTAACAATATTTTCAGGAACATAATATCCTAAACCTGCAATTTTTGAATGATACATATTTTATTATTTCGTTAAAAATCAGACCGCAAATTTACGCATCCGCAAATTATCTATCGCACAAGTTAGCAAATATTTCAATATCAGCAATTGAGTGTGCGTTTTTGAAAGTACTTTTCTATAACTCCTTTTTATTTATTAACTAAATATTTTAGCACATGTAACAAGCTTGACTTATTTTAGACAAATATTTCATCAACCCTAATATAAATAATATGAAATTAAAGTTATCTATGCTTTTCCTGCTTGTCGGATTGACAGGATTTTCGCAGGAAGAACTTACTTACCAAAAGCCCTCCAAAGAAATTTTGGACCTGGCCGACTATGAAAGAGCTCCTTCGGTTTCGATGGACACCAAAAAAGAATACATGCTTCTTTCGTACCGAAACACCTACAAAACTCTTGATGAATTAAATCAGGAAGAAATGAGATTAGGCGGTTTGAGAATTAACCCAATTACGAATATCTCAAGTACCGTTACCTATATTAACAACCTGAAAGTCCGCAAAATCAAGGACAAGAATGAAACTCAGGTAACCGGCTTGCCACAAAATCCAAAAATCAGCAATATTTCCTGGTCACCGGACGAAAAGAAACTTGCTTTTACACACACTACAGCTACAGGAGTGGAATTGTGGGTTTTGGACATCGCTTCAGCAAAAGCAACCCGCTTAACAGAGGCAACTGTAAATGCCAACATGGGTAGTCCGTACAGCTGGTACAGAGACAATCAGAACCTATTGGTTAGGATGCTTCCTAAAAACCGTCCTGCCCTGATTGATTCTAAAAAAGACCTTCCAAAAGGACCTACGGTTTCTACCAGTGACGGTTCAAAATCACAAAACAGAACCTATCAGGATTTATTAAAAAACAAAACTGACGAGACTAATTTTGAAACCTTAGTAAGTTCTGAGCTTTATAAAATTGACCTTAGCGGAAAAGCGTCGCTGTATAAAAGTGCCGATTTATATGCCGGTGAAGGTTTTTCTCCTGACGGAAACTACATCATGATTACTACGATACAAAAGCCATTTTCTTATATCGTTCCTTTGAGCCGTTTCCCAATGAAGTCTGTAGTATATGACCTGACAGGAAAAGAAATTAAGGTGGTTAACGAAGTGCCTCTTTCTGAAATCATGCCAAAAGGTTTTATGGCTACCCGAAAAGGAAAAAGAAGCATGGGCTGGAGAAGCGATGCTCCGGCAACTCTTTATTTTGTTGAAGCTTTAGATGGCGGAGACCCGGCCAATAAAGTAGATTTCAGAGACGAAGTTTTCTTATGGCAGGCCCCATTTACTTCCAATCCTACATCTTTGGTTAAAACAGTACAACGTTACGGAGGAATTGTTTGGGGTAATAACACTACCGCTATTTTATACGACCAGTGGTATGACACCCGAAATGAAAAGACTTACTTATTCAATCCGTCAAATCCTGGACAGGCTCCAAAAGTAATCTTTGACAGAAACTCACAGGACATTTATTCAGACCCGGGAAGCTTCGAAACAATCAAAAATCAGTACGGAAGACAAGTATTGGCTCTTGAAAACGACAATGCCTTCCTTATTGGCCAAGGTCATACTAAAAATGGTCAGTTTCCATTTATTGACGAGTTCAACATCAAGACTTTCAAGACAAAACGTTTGTACCAATCGGCTTACAAAGACAAAAAAGAAAGTATCTTCTCTATTGAAGACTTCAAAAAAGGCGATGTATTAGTTCAGATTCAGTCAAAAAGCGAATACCCGAACTATTACTTCAGAAACATCAAAAAGAAGAATGAGCTAACGCAGATTACCAATTTCAAAAATCCGTTTGAAAGTATCAAAAACGTACACAAAGAAGTAATCAAATATAAAAGAAAAGACGGTGTAGAGCTTTCCGGAACATTGTATCTTCCTGTTGGTTATGACATGAAGAAAAAAGAGAAATTACCTCTTTTAATCTGGGCGTATCCTGAAGAATACAAAGACAAGAACAGTGCGGGACAAAGTTCTCAAAACCCGAACGAATTTACATTTCCTAACTACGGTTCTTTCGTGTATTGGGTAGCCAAAGGTTATGTAGTTTTGGATGACGCTTCTTTCCCAATCATTGGAGAAGGCTCAACAGAACCAAACGACACGTTTATCACGCAGTTGGTAGACAATGCTGCTGCTGCAATTGACGCAGTTGACAAGCTAGGTTACATTAACCGTAAAAAAGTGGCCGTTGGAGGACACTCTTACGGTGCTTTTATGACAGCTAACCTATTGACACATTCTGACCTGTTTGCCTGCGGTATTGCAAGAAGCGGTGCTTACAACAGAACACTTACACCATTCGGATTCCAAAGCGAGCAAAGAAACTACTGGGAAGTTCCTGAAGTTTACAATACAATGTCGCCATTTATGACTGCTGATAAAATGAAAACACCACTTTTGCTTGTACATGGTGACGCTGATAATAATCCGGGAACTTTCACATTGCAGTCAGAAAGATATTTCCAGGCCCTGAAAGGTCTTGGTGCTCCGGTAAGATTGCTTTTATTGCCAAAAGAAAGCCACGGCTATGCTGCTAAAGAAAACATCCTTCACCTGCTTTGGGAACAGGACCAGTTCTTAGAAAAGCACCTGAAAAACTAATTGGAATCATTTCCAAAAACAAAAATCCCGGAATCAAAAATTCCGGGATTTTTGTTTTAAGATATTTTATTATTCAGTTCCAGAAAAACAAAAGTTTCATTTTCAAGTGCACTATTGTGCTCAAAGAAAATAACCTGTTTTTCAAGTACCGCCTTAACCAGATACCGGTTTCCTTTAAAATAAGATTGTTTTACCAACACCTGTATAAAACCTGTCTGTGCCACTTTTAATTGATGCGGATACAAAAGCAGGTTGATCATTATCCCGTTTTCGTCTTCTACCGTAATTTCATTAATCTCACCAAAAAGCGAAGCTACATATTTGTTAACCGGATTAAAATACAACTCTTTTGACGGTGCTTTTTCAAGCATTCTACCCTTTTGCATCACAATGGTCTCATCGGCAAAAGAAAGCGCATCTGCGCTGTCGTGTGTAGCCACTATACAGGTAATTCCTTTTTTCTTCAGGTAAGCAAACAGGTTTCTGCGAAGGGCATTCTTTCTAAAGTTATCAATATGGCTAAAAGGTTCGTCCAATAGCAAAACTTCAGGCTCTAAAGCCAGAACTCTTGCCAAAGCTACTCTTTGCTGTTGACCTCCGCTTAAATACTTCGCCTTGGTTTTGGCATAATCAGACATTTCAACCATAGCCAGCAAATCGGCTACACGCTGTGCTTTTTCTTCTTTATAAACATTGGAAAGATATTTACCCACATTTTCCTCTACGGTTGTATAAGGCATCAGGTCAAAATCCTGTGCCAGGTATTTGATATAATCTTCTCCGGGAATCAGATTGTATTTTGGTCCTAAAATAGGCGTATCGCCATAAAAAATCTGTCCTTCATCCAAATCGTAAAGTCCATAAATTAGTTTTAAAAGCGTACTTTTTCCGCAGCCGCTTTCACCAATTATGGCAATATTCTGGCCTTTTTGAATGGTAAAACTGATGTTCTCTATTACTTGTTTTTCGGTATAACCGAAAGAAATATTCTGGACTGATAACATGAATGTGAATTGAAGATTGCAAAGTTAGCGAAACGGGAGTTAATCTTAAAAGAAAAAGGCCTCCCAAATGGGAAGCCTTTTTAATATATTCTAATGTTATTCTTAGAATTTGTAAACCAATCCTAATCTGATATCTCTCATATCAAGACCGAAATCAAAAGAATTTGTTTTTTCAGCACCGTCTGCATCTGGTTTAGTAGTTTCGAAACCTAAGATTCCGAAAGAAGCCTCAATTGCAAAGTTTTTAGCAAGGAAATAGCTAACACCTGGAGCTACTGCAACACCAAAACCGTCACCTTTGAACTCACCAAGTGTTCCTGCTTCTGCATCAAATTCATTATCATAGCTCATGTAGTTTACACCCAACTGACCGAAGATAGAGAATTTAGAAGCCGGAGTAAAGTAGTATCTACCAAAAGCACCAACAGAAAGAGTACTGTTTGTTGCATCTGCAGTACCTACATCAACTTTTGAAGACCCGTATCCGAATGCAAGACCTAAAGCAATGTTATCAGTTACAAAATAACCAGCACTTGGAGCAATTTCGAAATCACTAGTTTTGAAATCTCCAGTTTTAGTTGAACCAAAACCTACAGCACCAGAAATGAATACATCACCTTTCTTGAAACCTTCTGAAGTTTCTTCCTGAGCATTAGCAAATCCGAAAGCGAATACTGCTGCTACTGTTAAAACAATTTTTTTCATGTTTGTTTAGTTTTAAAATTATGCGGCAAAAGTATAAAAAAAATAACACGAAACAACTGACATGTTATTTTTCATTTATCATTAAATTCATACAAAAACCACATAGTTCTGAAAATCAGAAAATTATCACAAAAAAAGAGATAGAAACAGTCCATTTGAAAAATAAAAAAACCTCCTGTCAGGAGGCTTTTTTTATGTAATCTAAATTTTATTTCTTAGAAATGCAGCGCAAAACCAATTCTTACCTGAAAAACGTCATCATAAAAATCATCGTTTAAGCTTTTATTGAATCTTAAACCTGGTTCAATAGATACGTTTTGTCCTAAGAAGATGGCATAACCACCCTGGATTCCTAAATAGGAAGGATTTTCATCAGCATCTTTAATAGAAGCGCCGGAATAATCCAACTGAACAGGAATTTGGCTGATGATATAATACTTCGCACCAATTTTGTATGAGAATGCAGAAACATCGTCTCCCATATCTACATAACCCAAACCGGCTTTGATAGCCAAATCATCCATGACAAAATAACCACCTTCAGCACCAATAGACCATGTCGTTTCACCATCTGTAGAATCTAATCCAAAAGAAGTGTTAGCGGCATGAGCAGCACCAAACCCGGTATTTGCCTCAATTAACCATTTCCCCTTTGCAGTTTGTCCTGCATTGGCTGTACTTTTTGCATCCTGAGCATTCGCAAATCCGAAAGCGAATACTGCAGCTAGTGTTAAAACAATTCTTTTCATGTTTGTTTAGTTTTAAATTACTATCAAATTTATCAAATAATTAACATAAAAATTTGACATATTACTTTTGTTATTAACTATTAAATTAACAAAAATAAAATCCAAATCCCTGTATTTATCTGGCTTTAAGAACCAAAATGAAATATTTCAAAATAAAAAAGCCTTACATTTTTTGCAAGGCTTTTAAGTATAGTGAAATGGAATTAAAATCTGTAAACCGCATCAATTTGACAACCAGTAGTATTGATATCAAAACCGGTACGATATCATTACTATTCGTCAACCCGGCATTATATGTTAATCAAAGAACATACCGATTGGCAATTTATAATCTCTGCCAAAATTGGTAAAATTCAAACCCACTAACATCAAATTTAATTTCTTCCTGAGCATTAGCAAACCCAAAGAACCTATCACAATTACTGATAAAAAATTCATGTTCGTTAAGTTTTAAAACACAATCAAAATAGTAAGAAAAACACATGAAATGCCTGGCTTTCATGACTTTGTTTAACTTAATTTTAAGAAAAAAAATATTAATAATTTCATAATTTTAAAATTAACTCAAAAAAACATAGCTACATTTGTTTAGCTAAAAAGCTTTAAAACTTTTAAACCACCTTAAAAAATTTATTATGAAAAAATTTATCGTAGCTGCAATTTTAATCATTGCAGGAGCAACAAATGCTGATGCACAACTTTTAAAATTTGGTATCAAAGGAGGTGTTAACTTCGCCAACTTTAACGGAGGTGCCGATGGTATCGACTACAGCAGCAGAACCGGTTTTCATGCAGGTGCGGTTGCCGAAGTAAAACTTTTTCAAAACTTTTCATTACAACCAGAATTGCTTTATACTTCGCAAGGTGCTGATGTAAAAGGAATTGGTGATTTCAACCTGGACTATGTTTCTGTTCCGGTTTTGGCTAAATTTTACTTAATCTCTGAAAAATTGAGTCTGGAAGTAGGCCCGCAGTTCTCCTTTTTAGTTGATGAAGCAAAAGAGTCTTTCGACAACAAAAGCTTTGATTTTGCGGCTGCCGGAGGTTTAGGACTTAACATTACCGATAACTTTTTCGCTCAGGCAAGATATACTATTGGACTTTCTGAAGTTTCAAAAGAGGCAGAAGTCAAAAATGCCGTTTTCCAATTATCGCTTGGATACTTTTTCTAAAAAATATATTTCTTAAAAGAGAACCGTTTTGTTTGACAAAACGGTTTTTTTATGCCTTAACATTTTATAAAGAACGGAAATTCCTATTTTTACAAAAATCATCTTTCATGAAAATCATTATTATTAACGGACCTAATTTAAACCTGCTTGGAAAACGGGAACCTGAAATCTATGGCAGCCAAACTTTCGAAGAGTATTTTGTTTCGCTTCAGGCTGAATTTCCAAACGTCGAGCTTGTGTATTTCCAAAGCAATATTGAAGGAGAAATCATCAGTAAACTTCAGGAAACTGGTTTTACCTTTGATGGAATTATCCTGAACGCCGCTGCCTACACCCATACTTCTGTAGGAATTGGCGATGCCGTCAAATCCATTACTACCCCGGTTATTGAAGTCCATATTTCCAATACTTTTTCCAGGGAATCTTTCAGACATCAGTCCTATATCTCGCCTAACGCAAAAGGAATCATAATCGGTTTCGGACTTAAGAGTTATAAACTCGCTATACAGGCTTTTCTATAATTTTTTTTACCCATACAACCATTTCATAAATAGAAACGTCTATTTATAATGTGACCGTATTACTAATTTTAAACTTCACTTAACTCTCTGCATGAAACAAATAATTACCCTCATTTTATTTGCCTTTTCTATTGCTGCTTCAGCACAAATTAAGGGAAAAATTACCGACCAGTCCGGAACTACCTTACCAGCCGTAAACGTATACATCGAAAACACCTATAATGGCACCTCTTCCAATGAAGTGGGACAATACGAACTCAATGTAAAATCATCAGGAAAATACACCGTCGTATTCCAGTATTTGGGCTATAAAACCCAAAAAATTGTCATTAATGCGGATAGACTTCCTTATGTCTTGGATGTAACACTGCTGGAAGAAAACATTGCCATTCCGGAAATTGTCATTGATTCAAAAGAAAATCCGGCCAATGCCATCATCCGTAGTGCTATTGCTGCAAGAAAACAAAATTCAGAAATGACTGCCAAATTCACTGCCGACTTCTATTCCAGAGGAATTTTCAGGGTAAAAGACATGCCTAAGAAAATTCTGGGTCAGACGATGGATGAAAAAGGCATCCTGGATTCTACCGGAACGGGAATTATGTACCTATCCGAAACGGTATCCCATATTACTTACCAAAAACCGGACAAGCTAAAGGAAAAGATTATCGCGTCAAAAATAAGCGGAAACGATAACGGATTCAGCTACAATACTGCCAGAAATACCGATTATGATTTCTATCAAAACTATATTGAATTCAACATCAATATGGTTTCTCCTATTGCCAGTAATGCTTTTGGCTATTACAAATTTAAAATGGAAGGTACATTTATAGACGAAAACAACAATACCATAAACAAAATCAAAGTAACCCCTAAAAGAGACAGCGACCCGGTTTTTGAAGGCTATATCTACATTGTTGAAGACAGCTGGGCCATTTATGCCGTAGACCTTGACATCAAAGGTTACAGAATGCAGGAGCCAATTCTTGAAGTAATGAACCTTACGCAAAACTTCAGCTATAATTCCAATTCTAAAATCTGGGCCAAAAGCCTTCAGACTTTAGATTTCAGCGCAGGACTTTTCGGCATTAAGTTTACCGGAAAATTTACGCATGCGTTTAGCAATTACGAATTCAAAGAAGAGTTTGAAAAGAAAACTTTTACCAAAGAAATTGTATCAATAGATAAGGAAGCCAACAAAAAAGACGACAACTTTTGGGATGCTGCCCGTCCTGTTCCTTTGACTGACGAGGAATCAAAAGACTACATCAAAAAAGACAGTATCCAGACAATCCGTAAATCCCAGATCTATCTTGACTCCGTAGACAGAAAGAAAAACCGTTTTAAACCGTTTGACCTAATTGAAGGCTATACCTTTAGAAATTCCTATAAAAACTGGAGTGTAAAATATGACGGATTAATACAAGTACCTGCTTTTAACACAGTACAAGGATGGAATTTAAATACCGGATTTTCATTTATAAAAAGAAATCCAGATGAAAACACCTATACCAATTTTGGCGTAAGAATGAATTATGGGCTTGCAGAAGACAGGCTTAGAGCTTTTGGTTATTTCTCAACAAGATTGAACAACCAGACCAATTCTTATTTTTATGCAGCTGCCGGTAATCAAATCGTACAATTTAACAGCGCGGCTATTTCTGATGTTGTCAATTCAGTCAGCACGTTGTTTTTCAAGGACAACTACATGAAACTATACGACAAGACTTTTGGTAGAATTAGCTACCAGCAGGAAGTTGTAAACGGATTGACCTTGTTTGGAAATGCTGAATATTCCAGAAGAAAATCGCTTTTCAACAATACAGACTATGTATTGATTAAAAACGATAAGGAATATACTTCAAATAATCCTTTGGCTCCTACAGCCAATTCGTTGCCAATTTTTGAAACACACCGTTTGGCAAAAGCTTCGATTTCTGCCAGAGTGAATTTCGGACAGGAATACATCTCAAGACCGGATGGAAAAATGAATATCCGAAACGAAAAATACCCGGTTCTTTTTGCAACCTATGAAAAAGCATTTGCCGGTAGTGAAAAAGAATATGAATATGATGCCATCCACGCCCGTATGACGTATGATGTTACTTTAGGAAATAAAGGAGAGCTTGGAGTAAACCTAAAAGCCGGAAAGTTTTTTAATGCAGACAATATTTCTTTTGCCGATTACAAGCACTTTAACGGCAACCAGACACATATTGGCCAAACTGAAAGATACCTGAACGTATTCAACCTGCTACCGTATTATTCACACAGCACCAATGATGCCTATATTGAATTTCATGCCGAGCATAATTTCAAAGGTTACATCATGAACAGAATTCCTTTGCTAAATAAGCTAAAATCAAATCTTGTAATTGGATATCATGCAATAGCAGTACCGGATGTAAAACCTTATTCCGAGTTTTCTGTGGGCTTAGACAATCTTGGTTTTGGCAAGTTCCGAATGCTGCGTGTAGATTATGTACGTTCCTACCAAAACGGATTCCAGGGCGACGGTGTCATCTTTGGATTAAAATTCCTGAACATTTTAGAATAGGCAAACAAAAAGGCGTTTCAATTGAAACGCCTTTTTTATATCATGATTTGCCTACTATTATTCGGCTGTAATTTTAGCTCCTAATGCTTTTAATCTTTCCTCGATATTTTCATATCCTCTGTGGATTTGTTCGATGTTTTGGATTTTACTCACCCCTTTTGCAGAAAGTGCAGCAATCAACAGGGAAATTCCGGCACGTATATCAGGAGAAGACATGGTTGTAGCTTTCAATTGCGATTTGAAATCGTGACCAATAACTACTGCCCTATGCGGGTCGCAAAGGATAATTTTCGCTCCCATATCTATCAGCTTATCGACAAAGAACAAACGGCTTTCAAACATTTTTTGGTGAACAAGAATACTTCCTCTTGCCTGCGTTGCCACAACCAAAACAATACTCAAAAGGTCTGGTGTAAATCCAGGCCACGGCGCATCCGAAATAGTAAGGATAGAACCGTCAATATAATTCTGGATTTCATAACCGTCAGTATGAGCCGGAATGTAAATATCATCGCCTCTTTTTTCTAATGTAATTCCAAGCTTTCTGAAAGTTCCCGGAATTACTCCAAGGTTTTCCCAGCTTACATTCTTGATTGTAATTTCGCTTCGCGTCATCGCCGCCAATCCAATCCAGGAACCAATTTCAATCATGTCCGGAAGAATGGTATGCGTGCATCCGCCCAAAGACGAAACACCTTCAATTTCCAACAAGTTAGAACCTACTCCTGTTATCTTCGCTCCCATGGAATTCAGCATCTTGCAAAGCTGTTGCAAATACGGTTCGCAGGCAGCATTGTAAATGGATGTTTTTCCTTCAGCCAAAACAGCCGCCATTACAATATTAGCCGTTCCGGTTACAGATGCCTCATCAAGAAGCATTGTAGTTCCTGTTAATTTAGTTGCTTCAACACCATAAAAATGGTCTTCTCTATTGTAACGGAATGAAGCTCCAAGATTGATAAAGCCTTCAAAATGCGTATCCAGTCTTCTTCTACCAATTTTATCTCCTCCCGGCTTTGGAATATAACCTTTTCCAAAACGAGCCAAAAGCGGCCCTACAATCATGATGGAACCACGTAAAGAGCTTCCTTCTTTTTTGAAAGCTTCAGATTCCAGATAAGCCATATTCACTTCATCTGAAATGAAAGTATAAGAACCTTTGCCTATTTTTTCAACTTTAACTCCAAGATTTTTCAATAAGGTAATCAGCTTATTGACATCGATAATATCCGGAATATTATTGATAGTTACTTTTTCCGGAGTAAGCAAAACCGCACATAAAATTTGCAATGCCTCATTTTTTGCCCCTTGTGGCGTAATTTCTCCTTTTAAAGGAACGCCTCCTTCAATCTTGAAAGTTTCCATTTTATTAAATTATGAATTTATAGGTCAGAAGCTATTGGCCAACGCCAAATGCCTGCCTAACCTTGTGGTTTTCTATTGTTTTTGTTTTGATTATTCTGCTTTCCGCCATTTTTAGATTTTGCCTTTTGCGGAGTCGATTGATTTTTATTGGACATTTTTTTGTTTGTACGCATCAAATCTGTAGAATTCAGCAATTCCTCTGAACTCGTCTTCAGATTGATTTTTCCGTTTGACAATTCATACAAATGTTCAAAAATCACTTCATCCTTTACCGTATCCTTATTCCAGCTCAGGTAGGATTTTTTCATGTGATTGGCAATCACTTTTATCAACGCACTTTTCAATTCGCCTTCCTCCCATTTATTGGCCACGTCTATCATATACTTGATATTGTTTCCATAAAATCGGTATTTAGGAAAGTTTTGCGGATATTTCAGGCGTTCCGGCTTTTGCTGCAGCATTTCTCTTGACGGCACCGGATAGGGAGAATCTACATCCAGCTTAAAATCAGACATAATAAAAATCTGGTCCCAAAGCTTATGTTGGAAATCAGGCACATCACGCAAATGCGGATTCAGGCTTCCCATAACCGCTATAATATATTTCGCTGCCTTGTTACGCTCATTTCTGTCTTCGATTACAGTTGCCTGATCGATTAGTTTCTGCAAATGACGTCCATATTCCGGAATAATCAAATGCGGTCTTTCAGCATTATATTCCAGATGATGAACAATGTCGTGTGGGTTTTCTTTTATATACATAAAATCGTCGTGAAGCTTTAAAGCGATATGATTCCTTCGACTGTGGAAACTTCAATATATTTATCAACAATACTCTGTGAACTTTCCATTCTTACATTTACAGAAACACTGGTAAATTTTCCCGTTTTTGATTGCGTCGTATTAATAACAGCTCCCATGCCGTTAAAAGCATTCTCAACTGTGTCAATCTTTTGCTTGTCCGTCGGGACTATGAACTTAAAAAGGTATTCTGCCGGCCAGACATTTGCCTCGTCCAATTCTGTTTTCAGCCTTTCATAAAATTCCTGAGTCTTCTTATCCATCTTCAAAATTAAAATAAAGGCAAATATACGGTATTGATTTTAGATTTAAGACTTATGATATTAATTTAAATGTCTGTCGGGAAGTTTATACCAGATAAAGAAAAGCTGATTATGGTCGGGTCCGTTTGAATTGCATTTTTTTATTTTAGTCACAGGTTATCACGGATTAAAACAAACATCCTAAGCCTAAAAAACAATCCCCGACCTTTTTTACCTTTGCTTATTTTCCCAATTCAGAGTGGTTTTCTAAAAAACAAAATTCACTTTAGTATTTAAAAATCTTTAAGTAAATTTGCCCCTTATTTTCAAAAAAGTGCAAAAAGATATTGTTGTTATCATCGGCGGTCCCGGAACTGGGAAAACAACCATCATTGATGGACTGCTTGAACGCGGACACTGCTGTTACCCTGAAATTTCACGGGAAGTAACAATGGAAGCAAAAAAACAGGGAATCGAACAATTGTTTCTTGAAAATCCGCTGCTTTTCAGCGAATTGCTTCTGGAAGGAAGAAAAAAACAATACCATGATGCCCTGAAAGAGGAAAGTCCGGTAGTTTTTATAGACCGCGGAATTCCTGACGTTTTAGCCTATATGCACTACATAGGCGATGCTTATCCGGCTTTCTTTGACGAAGCCTGCCGCGAACACAAATACACTAAAATCTTCATATTGCCACCCTGGGAAGACATTTACGAATGTGATGAAGCGCGCTATGAAAATTACGAACAGGCAACCCTAATCTACAAGCACCTTAAAGAAACTTACGAAAGTTACGGCTATTCGTTGATTGAAGTTCCAAAAGACACGGTTGATAACAGAATTCTTTTTATATTAGGGCATCTTTCGAACTAGAAATATGCAAGAAGCGTTATCGATTCTCCAAAAATACTGGAAATACGATTCATTCCGAACTCCGCAAGCTGAGATTATAGCCTCTGTCTTAGACGGACAGGATACTTTTGCCCTGATGCCAACAGGCGGCGGAAAATCTATCTGTTTTCAGGTTCCTGCCCTAATGCAAAACGGTATCTGCCTCGTAGTTTCGCCTCTGATTGCATTGATGAAAGACCAGACTGCCAATCTTCAGAAAAGAGGCATTAAGGCGATTGCACTCACAGGAGGCATTTCTACCGATGAAATCAGCGACCTTTTGGACAATTGCCAATTTGGCAATTATAAATTTTTATACCTGTCGCCGGAAAGATTACAAGCTGACTGGATTGTCGAACGTCTCAAAAACCTTCCCATAAATCTCATTGCTATTGATGAAGCACATTGCGTTTCGCAATGGGGACACGATTTCCGTCCGGCTTATTTAAAAATCGCTTCCCTTAAGACCCATTTCCCTAAAATTCCTTTTCTGGCATTAACCGCCACTGCTACGGAGCGTGTAAAAAAAGATGTCATTGCCCAGCTTGGCATGGAAAATCCGGCTGTTTTTCAAAAATCATTCGTAAGGGAAAACCTTGCCTATATGGTTTTTGAGGCCGAAGACAAACTTTACCGGATAGAGCAAATCGTAAAAAAACACCCCCAACCCTCCATTATTTACGTCCGAAACAGAAAAGGCTGCCTTGATACCGCTTCACAACTGGAATCCTTAGGCATAAAAGCTACTTATTATCACGGCGGACTCCATATCACCGAAAAAGAAAAAAACATGAAACTGTGGATGGAAGAAAAGGTTCAGGTCATTGTAGCGACCAATGCTTTTGGTATGGGAATAGACAAGGCAAACGTAAAAACAGTCATCCATATACAATTACCGGAAAATCTGGAAAACTATTATCAGGAAGCCGGACGTGCCGGACGAAACGGAGAAAAGGCTTTTGCCGTTTTGCTGAACAGCCCTTCTGACATTCAATATTCCGAAAACCAAATACTGAACAGCCTTCCCGACAAAAAGTTCCTGAAAGAAATGTATGTCAAACTCTGTAATTTTTTCCAGATTGCCTACGGAGAAGGAATCTATGAACAGTTTTCTTTCAATATCAACCAGTTTTGTGTCCAATATGGCTTTCCTGCATTAAAGACATTTAACAGCCTTCAGTTTTTAGACCGACAGGGAATCATTTCCCTTTCGCAGGAGTTTTCAGAAAAAGTAACTGTACGGTTTGTTATCGAATCCAAAGAAGTAATTAGGTACATGAGCCTTAACCCGCAGGATGAAGAAATAATCCTGACCTTGTTACGTACCTATCCCGGTATTTATGAAATTGTCACCGCCATCAATATTCCGTTGGTTGCAAAAAAATCAGGTGCTAAAGAAACGCAGGTAATGGCCGTGCTGCTAAAGCTGCAGGAAAGGCAAATTATAGAATATCATGCAAAAAATAACGATTCTACCGTTACCTTTAATGAAATACGTGAAGATGACCGGACCATCAACCGGGTCTCAAAATACCTCGAAGAACAAAACAGCCTGAAAAAAGAGCAATTTGAAGCGGTTTTGGAATATGCCACCAACAATACAACCTGCAAAAGCAGACAACTCCTGAGTTATTTTGGAGAAAAAGACAGTAAAGATTGCGGTATCTGCTCCTATTGCATCCAAAAAAACAAAGTTGCAATTCCGGTTACTGCCGGCGAAAAAATACTGCATTTATTAAAAACTGCCCCAATGAGTTCGAGAGAAATTCAGTTTCATTCCAAATTTCCGGATGAGGCACTTATCTTTGCATTGAGACAGCTTTTAGAAACAAACAAAATAGAATTGTTGCCCAACAACAAATACACTTTAAAATAGAATGGAAAAGTTACGCATCGTTTTTATGGGAACTCCTGAATTTGCCGTAGGCATACTGGACACCATTTTGAATACTAATTTTGAAGTCGTTGGAGTAATTACTGCTCCTGACAAGCCGGCGGGTCGCGGCCAGAAAATCAAAAACTCGGCCGTAAAAGAATATGCCTTAGAAAAAAACCTGAAATTACTCCAACCAACCAATCTTAAAGAGGAAGTTTTTTTAGCAGAGCTAAAAGATTTAAATGCCAATCTTCAGGTAGTGGTAGCTTTCCGCATGTTGCCTAAAGTGGTTTGGGACATGCCTAAATTTGGTACGTTTAATCTCCATGCTTCCTTACTTCCAAATTATCGGGGTGCCGCTCCTATCAACTGGGCCATTATAAACGGCGAAACCAAAACCGGCGTCACTACCTTTTTTATTGACGACAAAATAGATACCGGCGCAATGATATTGAGCAAAGAAGTAGCTATTACTCCCGATGAAAATGCAGGACAACTGCACGACACCTTAATGCATCTGGGAAGCCAGGCTGTTGCCGAAACCTTAGAACTAATCCAAAACGGAAAAGCAGAAACAACTTTACAGGTAGACTCGGCTGAAATAAAAACCGCATACAAGCTCAACAAAGACAATTGCAAGATCGACTGGAACCGCCCGGGAAAAGAAATCCACAACCAGATACGCGGACTATCTCCCTATCCGGCCGCCTGGAGCTTCTTTAGCGACAACGGTCAGGAATGGAACGTTAAAATATATGAAGCTAAATTTATAGCCCAAACGCATGCCGAAGCCATTGGAAAAATAATTACCACAAAAAAGGAAATGAAAATTGCGGTCAGTGACGGCTATATAGAAATTATCCAATTACAGTTTCCGGGAAAGAAAAACCTAAAGACGTCCGAACTATTAAATGGTATCAGTTTCGGAACGAATGCCAAAGCGTTCTGACCCCGCATAAACACTGATTTCACAGCGATTTCGAGAAAAACAAGTCGGTTTTATTAACAAAAGCCCCAAGTTATCAACAAAACAGCGAAAAACACCCGAAATGTGTTGCCCAGTAAGGAAATCCTATTAAATTTGTTATAATTAACATAATGTTTAACCAACAATTAAAACTATTATTATGAACAAATCAGAATTAATTGATGCTATCGCTGCTGACGCAGGAATTTCTAAAGCAGCTGCAAAATTAGCTTTAGAGTCATTTTTAAATAACGTAGGTGGCACTTTGAAAAAAGGTGGCAGAGTATCTTTAGTAGGATTTGGATCTTGGTCAGTTTCTTCTAGAGCTGCAAGAGAAGGAAGAAATCCTCAAACTGGAAAAACTATCAAAATCGCTGCTAAAAATGTAGTGAAGTTCAAAGCTGGTGCTGAATTAGAAGGATCAGTTAACTCTAAATAGTTTTTTGTCCCGATATAAATTAAAGCCTTCCATTTGGGAGGCTTTTTTTATACTGTTCGTCGAATTAATTTGGAAAAAAAACTTTTTATTGTTAAATTTAATGAAAAATGCATCCAAATGATTTCAGAAAAACTCAAAAAAGGAATACTTCTGATCGCGGAACCATCCATAATCGGAGACCTATCATTCAATCGCTCAGTGATTTTGCTTGCAGATCATAACGAGGAAGGTTCTGTAGGATTTATCCTTAACAAACCTTTGGAATATACCATACAAGATCTGATTCCTGAAATCAATGCCAAGTTTAAGATTTATAATGGCGGACCTGTCGAACAGGACAATCTTTATTTTATCCACAATATTCCGGAAATGATTCCAAACAGTATTGAAATTTCAAACGGAATCTATTGGGGCGGCGATTTTGAATCGACTAAAGCACTTATTAACGAAGGAAAAATCAAAAAGAATAACATCCGCTTTTTCTTAGGCTATACCGGTTGGGATGCACAACAATTGGATAGGGAAATGCAGGCGAATTCCTGGATTATTTCCAAGAATATCTATGAGAATAAGATTATCGGCAAATCCACCACTGATTTCTGGAAGCAGAAAATCCTCGAGTTAGGGGGTGATTATGTCATATGGTCGAATGCCCCCGAAAATCCGATACTGAATTAGCCCAAACGGATTTGCGCGTTTAATCGAAGCAGCAAGTCTTTAGCCAAGCCCATCCCATATTCTTTTTTACGATATTTTGTTATAGGCTGAATACCTCTGACTACATTCGTTATAAACAATTCATCCGCTTTTTGAAGGTCAAAAGGAGAAATTGGGGTTTCTTCCACTTCTATCGTTTCTATTTTTTTAGCAAGAGCCAAAATTTGCTTACGCATGACACCATTCAGGCATCCCTCAGAAATTGGCGGCGTTACCAGTTTATTTCCCATAAGCATAAAAAGATTCCCGTTTAAGGCCTCAATAACATTCTTTTCATCATTAATCAAAAGACAGTTGTCATAGTCGTTCTCGTCTGCAAAAATACTTCCCGTGACATTTATCATCCTGTTGGACGATTTAATTGTAGAAAGCAAATGTTTGGTAACGATAAAATCTTTGTACAATTCGACTTCATATTGGTCTTTTTCAATTCGGTATACCGAATCTTCCAATGGCAATACCGTAATCAAAAAGGACACATTATTGTCTTTAGGAAGATAAAAGCCTCCTTCTTTTCTATAAACGGAAATACGGGCACGGCAGGAACCTGAAAAATTTTCCGAAGCAGCCGTAGACAAAATCTGCTCTTCGAAATATTCCATCGTAAAGTTCATCGGGATTTCCATACGAACAATCCGCATGGCAGACATCAACCTAAAATAATGATCTTCAAGAAAAAGCACTTTCCCATCTAAAATTTTTACTGTTTCAAAAACCGAATCTCCGTAAAGAAATGCTCTGTTACCAGCCAATATATTTGCGTCTTCTGTAATAGTTCCGTTGAAATTAATCATAAAAAAAGCCCTGAAATTAAATCAGGGCAAATATAAGTCTTAAAAAGGGAATTCTGCTATACCGATCCGATTACATGTTTTAAATCAGAAATCTGGTTTTCCCATAACTGAGTCGATTCGGCCACCTCATCTTTTTCGGCAAAGTCAACCACCATTAAGGAAACATCTTTTGTGATTTCATCCACAAGGATTCGCAATTCAAAGAAATAGTCTCCGTCCTGTCCGTTTTCATCAATCCAGCGAAATTTTACTTTTTCACCGGTTTTTTTGGAAGCCAGTCTGGCTTTCTCTTCAGCGTCATCCCATATGAACGTAAAAAGCTCTCCGCGAGAATTGACATTATCAGCAAACCACTCCGATAAACCCGAAGGTGTTGAGATATACTGATATAGCAATTGAGGTGAGGAATTTAAAGGAAATTCTAGTTCGTAACGTATTTTACTTTCCATAGTATGCTCTAATTTTTTTTGGAAATATATAGAATAAATTCAAGATAACTATAATTTAAAAATTATTTTTTTTGGTCATTTATATTTGCAAGCTTTAAATTTAGTTTTATATTTGCACCCGCATTCAAGGATGCATGTCTTCAGAAATGGCGAGGTAGCTCAGTTGGTTAGAGCGCAGGATTCATAACCCTGAGGTCACGGGTTCAACTCCCGTCCTCGCTACTAGGAAAATGCTACAAATTTTAGCATTTAAAAACATGTTCAAGCCCGCTTTTTAAGCGGGCTTTTTTATTGATTATCAAACACTTATGGAGTTCTAAAAATTTCATATCAAGATTTACCAAAAATTTTAGACTTTTAACTTCAAAAAAATAACTTGTTAATTTTCAATTACTTAAGGTGTTCAATTCTCATTCAGGCACAATCAAAATACAAAATACTGATTATTAGTTAATTAACAATTAAAATCAAAAATAGGATATCAGAGAGTTGAACCCAATAAAAAGCCTATTTATACTACTGATAATCAGATATAAAATCAACTAATTGTTGACCCATAAAGTTCACAAAACGTTCTTCTTCCGAGATGGAAGAATCGCGGGGCACTTCTATTTTCAGCAAAGCGAATTCAGTAAGCTGAATTGTATTATGGGACAACGCAGGACATATTTTATGGGTTACCAAACCGCCATCTTGATAAAAAATACCATATCGGAAAACAAATTTTAAGATCACCAGCCTAACCAATGGCGAAGTATTTCCATCAATTATGTCTTTAACAGAATGAATTTTGCCCATAAATTTTTCCGTTACATCAATCCGCTCTTCAACATATTTTTCTGTAGAATTAATAAGCCCTAATATATTTCCATATTCGACCGCATATCGTTCAGACCATTTCCTGAACGTAACCGCATCTATGGTTTTGTTAATCAGATGTTCTTCGAGCGATTCCATTTTAACATCCAGCTCCTTAAGCATTTTCTTGCGGGCAGCAACCTGCTCTCTTTCATTCACCAAAGCTTTTTCAATTCCTTCCCTTACCTTTCCATTGAGAACAATTAGCTGTTCTGCCGTCAGTTTTAGGTTTTCCAATACTTGATTAAATTGTTCATGGACTTTCTTGCCTGGAATATTTACTGAGACGTGCTCACTACACCTATAGTATAAATAATATTGTTTCTTCCCCTTGCTCCATCCCGCAGTCATGTATTTTCCGCAATTACATTTCAACAGGCCTTTTAGCAAGTAGTCTTTGCGTGTCTTTATTTTTAATGGCTTTTTGGAATTCTTCATTTCTTGAACGAGCCAAAAATCGGCTTCGGAAACAATAGCTTCATGCAGGGCCTTTATATATTTTACCGATCCGTTTTCACTATTTAGCTTGACAAGACCGGCATATACATAATTATCCAATATGCGACCTACTGCATTATGTCCCTTGAGCGGGAAACCAATCTCACAGACGTTGGCAGCTATATCTCCCATAGACATCCCCAACAGATAATAGCTGAAGATTTTTCTAACAATCTCAGCCTCTTCCATATTTTGAACAAGCATGCTTTTTCCCAAAAAATCCCTGCTATTAGAGTAGCCAAATGGTGCCTTGTTGATAAACCTACCTTCTAGCCGCGCTCTTTGTATTCCCCTTTTTGTCCTAGCCCTGATATTCAAGAGCTCTGCATTTGCAGTGGCATATCGGAATGCTCGGCTAATAAATACCGATGGGTCTTCCGTATCGATATCCAACGGTTCATCTACAGAAACAACCTTAATACCGTATATGCTTTCAAATTTCTTGATTTTTGAAAGGGCTTCTGAAAGGTCTCTGCTGAAGCGGTCATGCTCCATAACGACTATATAGTTCACTAATCTGCTATGCTTCTTTACATACATCTCTAGAGCCTTAAAGTCTAGTCTGTCGAAAGAGGAACTTTGCTGTCCATTATCTTTAAAAAGTGCAACAAGCTCGAGCCCATATTTGGCACAATAGGCATTGATAGCCTCTTCCTGTGAATCCAAGGAGTATTTCGACTGGTCCTTGAAACTTAAACGCATATATCCAACAGCGTTACTCATAACCGTGCGTTTTTAGAACAGCAATTTAATGTTATGAAATTATCTGTGGTTTAAGCTATTGTCACTTTTAGTGTACATTTTGCAAAAAACTCAGGTGCATCAAGTTTTAAACCATCTTGAAGTCAGATTGAATATATTATCAATTCAGATTCAATGATTCATTATTGCTTACAAAATATCTGTCGAATTATCATATTTCACGATATCATCTGCTGAAAAAATTAATCAATATATATAAATTTTTCTTGCTTAAAGTTTGCTCAATCTATTTTTGTTCACTATTTTTGAATGTTCATTCCTGCTGAACACTTAATTTTATTGAACAAAGAAATGTATAGAGACAATGATTTTGTTTATGAGGCTATTGCTTCCCTAGAAGACACAACAGGGATTCCTATCACAATTGAAAGTGTTAGAGAAACCTATGATGTGGTGCTTCAAATTAACAATGAGACCTTTTATTGCATTGCTAAAAAGAATGCAAAAAATGCAAATTACGGCATCATTATGTCTGCTTTGAAGGACATTAGTAATTCAAAGAATAATATTGTTATTGCTGATTATTTAACTAAAAAAACAGCAGAAGAGCTTAAACAAAATAGCATCAATTATCTTGACGCATCCGGAAATGCCTTTATTAAGACCAAGGATTTTTTTGTATATGTAGAAGGCAGAAAAACAAAAATCAATAAAAAAACGAACCAAACCCGAGCATTTCAGGAAGCAGGTTTGAAATTACTCCTATTGCTTATCTCTAATCCTGAAACATTGCAATTTTCTTACAGAGAATTAGCAGAAAAAACAGGAATTGCTTTGGGGTCTGTAAGTAATATCTTTAAAGAACTGGAGGAAAGCCATTATTTATTAAAAACAAGAAACAAACGGGTTTTAAAAAATCAGGACGACATCACTGAACGTTGGGTAATTGCCTACAATGAATTATTAAAACCCCGCTCTTTAAGGAAGAAGATGAGAGCTCTAGGAAATGAATTTAATGCCAATGGCATCATAAATAATACAAATATAAAACTCTATTTCGGAGGAGAGCCAGGAGGAGAACTTCTGACTGGTCATTTAAAACCCAAAGATTATATCATATATACGGATGAAGAAACAAGTAAAGTTGTAAAAGAACTGAAACTTGTCCCAGACGAAGAAGGAAATATTGAATTGTATAATAAATTCTGGACAGATAGTCTTCATTTGAAGAATGAACATACTGCACCTCCGTTGGTCGTATACGCAGATTTATTAGGAACCGGAAATAATAGAAATATAGAAACAGCTAAAATTATTCTAGAAAATGGATTATAACATATCAAGTGAAAAACTGGAACATCTATTACTAAAAAAACTATTGGACGAGCTAATTCCTGTATTCCAAAAATTGGAAATCAAGTTTTTCGTCATCGGGGCAACAGCTCGGGATATCATTATGGAACTTCACGGAGAAAAATCCGGTAGAAGAACTCAAGACATAGATATTGCCATAGCTGTGGACAAATGGGAGGAATTTAAAACTATTGAAAACGAAATAATACAATTGCCTGATTTTGAGAAAGATCCAAAGCAACAGCAACGATTTTTGTATCTAAATGACTTTCAATTAGATATAGTTCCATATGGTGGGATTACAACTGCTGAAGATAAAATCTTCTGGCCGCCTGACCAGTCTTTTGCAATGACCGTATTGGGTTTTGAAGAAGCAGAAAGGGATTTAGTCAGAGTTAAGATAGATGATACGCTGGAAATTGATATTGTTTCATTGGCAGGAATTTTTATTTTGAAATTGGTTGCCTGGAAAGACAGACATCATAAAGGTAATAAAGATGCGGATGATATGGGATTTATTCTATTAAACTATCTCAATATCCACGAAGAGAGAGCAGCTATGGAACATTATGAAGAAGTGTATGAAATAAAAGACTTTACCATAACAAAAGCTGGCTCAGCTCTATTAGGTATTGATATTAAAAACCTTTTGGACGATAATGAAGCCAACAAAGCAAAATTAAAAGCAATTATCGAAACAGAAATAAATGCAAAAGAAAATAGTGTTTTATTCAATCAAATACTAGAAACAAATCATATAAAATTTGCTGATATACAGGATTGCTTTCAAATCCTCAACCAAAAATTATAATAATGGCAACCAATAATACAAAAGAACAAATATTAGAAGATAATCAAGTGATGTGCATTCTTACGGAGAACCCGAGAAAAGCAACATCACAAGAAAATAACCTACAGTCTATTATCCGTATGCTCAACGAAGAGTACGGTTTTGATCTGACCGATATGGAACGGGATTTTAATATTATTTATACTGATCCAGACACCGGGAAAAGTAAAAAGCAAAAGATTGAACTCGTTATTTTTGAAAAAGGTAAATCACACGAACAAGATCATATTGTCCGAATTGCCATTGTACAGGACGAAAAGATAAAAGAAAACGATAAGAAGAAAGGTGTAACTGTCACATTGGAGAATGCTCTTGCTGCTGTCGATTATTGTGAATTTGGCTTGTGGACAAACGGAACAGACATTAAATATTTACAAAAAGAAGATGACGCTGTTGGTTTTGATTATACTTTTTCTGATTTATCGGATTTCCCTGGATTTGGAGAAAACTTAGACGATTTAAACCGTGGCGATCGTTCACATAGTCGTAAGCCTGCAAACGATTCATTAATCAAAGTTTTTAGGCGCTCACACGATTATATTTATGGAAATGAAGGTCGAAAGAAAGATGCCTTCTGGCAATTACTCTATCTTATTTTTTGTAAATTGTACGATGAGAAAAGGCGTTTTATGGATATGCCAGAAGGTGTTTCTTATCGTCGTAAGTTTTGGGTAGGCGTAAAAGAGCAAAATACAGAAGAAGGAAGAAGAGCAGTCGCCGAAAGAATAAAAGATCTTTTTAAAGACCTAAAAGAGGATGGAATTTTTTCCGATGTATTTGATGGTTATGAATCCATAGAGTTAACAGACAAAGGAATTGCGTTTATTGCAGGAGAGTTAGCAAAATACTCTTTCCTTGACGCGACTGTGGATGTAAAAGGACTTGCTTATGAAACTATTGTAGATAAAACACTCAAACAAGATTCAGGTCAGTTCTTCACTCCTCGCAACATCATCAAAGCAATGGTAGAAATGATGAACCCAACCGAAAATACCCGAGTCCTCGACCCTGCCTGCGGTTCGGGAGGTTTCTTGGTAATGGTTTTGGATCACGTTCGTAAACAAATAGCAGAAAAACTATATCCAGAAATTACGGATGAGGTATT
Source organism: Flavobacterium lindanitolerans (assembly GCF_002846575.1). NCBI lineage: Bacteria > Pseudomonadati > Bacteroidota > Flavobacteriia > Flavobacteriales > Flavobacteriaceae > Flavobacterium > Flavobacterium lindanitolerans. The sequence continues at coordinate 1,464,633 of NZ_PJND01000007.1, read as the reverse complement.
ACTTGCTGCAAAATATAATACTTACGAAGTAAACGAAAGAGTGCGTCAATATGCAGAAAACAGCATTTTTGGCTTTGATTTTGACCCGGATTTGAAGAAAGCTGCTCGAATGAATATGGTAATGGCTGGTGACGGACACGCCAATATCTTTCACGTTAATTCTTTGGCTTATCCTAACTGGGAGCATCCTACCGAAATTGAAAAGATTGAAAAAGCAATCAATCGGAGTTTAAAGGCAATGAAAGATGATGAAGGAATGTATGGAAATAGTGCGAGAGAAAAATTCGACATCATATTTACCAATCCGCCATTTGGAGCTAAAGTAAAAGTAGATGAAGATATTGCAGCACAATATGAGTTATCCAAGTATTCTAATGCTCCCGAAGTGTTGTTTATAGAAGCCTGTTACAACTTTCTGAAAGAAGGCGGGAAAATGGCAATCGTATTACCTGACGGTATTTTAGGTAATCCGAATACCTTACCCGTTAGAGAATGGATATTGGATAAGTTTAGAATATTAGCTTCGGTAGATTTAGCCGTAGAAGCATTTCTGCCACAGGTGGGTGTACAAGCTTCTCTTTTGTTCTTACAAAAGAAATCTGCTAATGAACGCAATATTGCCCACGAAGGAGAAGAAGATTACGACGTGTTTATGGCAATAGCCGAAAAATTAGGTAAAGACCGTAGAGGCAACTCTATCTATTTAAGGGATGAAGACGGTGCTGAAATTATTTTCCCAATCGAGAATAAATATGTAGCCTACCGACCAGAAGACGGGAAACCGATTATAAAAATACGTATTGAAAAACAACGACTGTTGGATGATGATTTGCCTAAAATTTCGAAAGCGTATTTAGAATTTTTAAATAATTAGGAAATGATAATACAAAAGGTTAAAAAGCAACATATAATTGAATCGTTAAGATTCGATGGAAGTTATCATCTTTCCGATGGCACTTTGTATTTAAGAAAATTGCGAAAAATGCCACATCAAGAATTACAAAGTTTATGTTCTGATATTTTTACCGCAGGTAGAAGTAAAAGAATATATACAGAGAAAAATAAAGGACTTCCTTACTTGAGCAATTCAGACGTTGTAAAAGGAAATCCTTTAGAGGGTTGCAAATATAATTCTAAAAAATATGCTTTTGATGAACCTTCTTTTCTGAAAGAAGGGATGATTGTAACGGGAAGAGTTGGGGCAATAGGTCAAACAGCCTATATTACATCTGAACTAGAAGATAATCAGGCAATGGGTTCAGACAATATTATTAGAGTTGTTTGTAAAGAAAAGAATATCTCTGGTTACGTTTATAGTTTTCTAGTCTCAAGATACGGAAATACACTGCTTAATAGATTAGCGGCGGGAGGGGTTCAACCATATATATCTGAAGATATGTTAAAAGATATTCCTATTCCAACCCTGTCAAAAGAAAAAGAACAGGAAATTCATCAGCTGATTGTAGAAGCGTCAGAATTAAGAGTTGAAGCGAATAAATTACTAAAAGAATCACAAAGACATTTATTTAGACTATTAAATATAGACAATGAGAGTGAAGATGAGTTGACAAGACCATTGGAAAGAGAGGTTTCAAACATATTCTCTACAAAACGTAGCGCTTTATCAGCTAATACGTTCAGAAGTCGAAATTATAGTCCACGAAAGCAACAAATAATAAATGTATTAAAACAAGATCAATATTCCAAATTGAAAGAAGTGCTCTCTCAAGAGCCTTTTTATGGGGCTAGATATAAGCGAATTGAATCTTTTTCAGAAAATTCTATTATGCTGTTATCTCAGGGGGATCTTTTTGATCGGATACCCAAAGGACGTTCTATTTCTAAAAGTTCAGTTAAGAATCTAAATGAAGAGATTGTATCCAAAGGAAACATATTAGTACCTGCACAAGGAACATTAGGAGAGAACGAAATATTTGGAAGAGCAGTTTTTGTTTGGGGATATTTAGAAAATACACTCGTAGCTGGTCATGCGATGCGATTTATTCCAAATGAAGAAAAAATAATGGCTGGTTATCTTTTTGCTGTTTTAAATTCTCCTTTGTGGTTTAGACTATTTAGAAATTCAGTATATGGTACAAATTTACTAGGTTTCATCGTTCCTTTGATCAACGAATTGCCTGTCCCAAGATTTTCGAATGAAGAAGAAGAAAATATAGATGTTCTTGTCAAGACCGCTTATGATAATCTTACATTAGCCAATTCAAAAGAAAACCAAGCCATTGCATTAATAGAAAAAGAAATTGACCTATGGCAAGTATCATAAAACCGCCTTATTTCGAATCGGTTGTTAATGCCGGGGAAAAGAGATTGTTGGATTATCTGGAGATACATCTTCCTGATAATTACTATTTAATTCCCAATGTGGAGATTGCTTCTACCAATCCCAAAAACAATCGTACCCAATACTGGGAGTACGATTTAATTGTGGTAGCTCCACACGGTATCTACAATATCGAAAACAAAGATTGGAAAGGACGTATCGAAGGCGATGACCATTATTGGTATCTTAATGATAGACAAATGCCCAATCCGCTTAAAACAGGTAGGCAAAAAACAGCAATATTAGCGTCCAAACTCAAAGAAGCCAACTTTGCTTGGGGAAAAGCGTGGATTCAAAATATGCTTACGCTTTCTTTTGATAACACTTATCCACCTGTTATTTCTCACGAAGCTCAAAAGCTTACCTTCGGACTGAGTAAGAATTTGATAGACTTTATTACCGATCCGTACAGGATCGGTAAATTAGAAAATGACATAGTTAGTGTTCAACAGGAAATAGTACAGTTCCTGATCGGTCAACAGTCACAAAAATCTCCCGAACAAAAAAGAGAAATTGAAGGCTATGAAGTAGTGGAAATCATACAGCAGGAGCCGAATTTCACGGAATATCTGGTAAAACCCAAAGGTGTTACTTCAGTGCGTCGCAGGATCAAAGAATACGCCTTGCAAGTAAGCGGACTGTCAATAGAAGAGTTGAAAAAACGTGAGGATAAAATTAAGAACCAATATCACGCACTCAATAAATTAAAGGCAAAACCATTTATCCTAAATGTAGAGTTCCGTATAGACGAGGTTAATCATCTCTTCTATGAAATTTCTGATTTCTTGGAAGAAAATTCATTACGTTCAGAAGCTCGTGTCAAAACCTTTACGTTCAAAGAAAAGATTGATATTATCAATAATGTAATGGTAGCACTAAAGGAAGCTCATAAAGAAAGCATCTTCCATCGTGACATCAATCCTGATAATATTTATTTAAGCAGTGGCTATGCGTATCTGGGCAATTTTGGCAAATCCTATTTCATTGATCACAGTGAGGAAGGATATACCGTTATGCCAACCATTAACCAGAATAACGCAACGGCTTACCATCCTTTGGAGCTGACAGTGAATGATGCCAGTGCGGCTTCGGATATTTATTCATTAGGAGTTTTAATCTATTGGTTATTCACGGACAAAGAACCGTTTAACACACCTTATGATTTAGATAAAATGGGCGGTAAACTGAAAGCAGACCTACTGCCCACATACATCAATTCTAATTTACCCAAATGGATTGACGAAGTGTGCTTGCAAACCATTTTGACAGATGAACTAAAACGAATAGAAAGTGTAGAAACTTTACAGGATGTCATCGCCAATGCTATAGAAAGCAAATCCATTGCAGAAGCATCTCCTGTAGTTGTCCCTGTTGTAAAGCCATTAACCTTTGAAGAATTAAAAGAAGGTGATTCTATTGGAACCTATTCCATTCACAAAGTATTAGGTAAAGGAGGCTATTCCAAGGTATTTAAGGTTAAACACCGTATTCAAGATATTTATTATGCCCTGAAACTATTCAATGAGAGCGTAAACTTTAGTTCTGTAAAAGATGAATATGATGCTTTAATAAAATTAGACCATCCTAACATAGTACAATTCAAATGGAATGACGAGGCAGCTTCCGGACAGTTTTTTACGGTAATGGAATACTTGGATGGGGAAAACCTAAGCATTTACACTCGTACTGACGCCAAACTACCTATTCATAAAATATTTCAAGTGGGTAAAGAGATTCTTTCTGCTTTGGTGGAGATGCAGTCTAAAGAAAAACCCGTTTTACACAGAGATATCAAACCTCAAAACATTATTTGGGATAAAGGAGAACGTTTTGTACTGATTGATTTTAATGTAGCTTCTTCCAATCAAACCAACAAAGATTTTGTTGGTACCAATCCGTATTTAGCACCAGATTTGATCGCAGACAATTATAAAGTAAATTGGAATTTATCTGCGGATACTTTTGCTCTCGGAGTAACTTTGTATGAGCTGGTCTGTAAGCAATATCCTTGGCATCCTTCTAAAATGCCTATGGGAAGCAAGCAGCCGAATAATCCAAAAGAGTTAGAGCCTAGGATATCAGATAAGTTTGCGTCATTTTTATTGAAAGCCATTGCTACCGATACTGCACAGCGTTTTCAAAATGCCCAAGAAATGTCTGATGCATTGGTTTCATTAGAAGATAAGATTTTAGAAGACACTTCTCCAAAAACTAAATCCAATACTACAAACGATACACCGACTGATGCTGATATTATTCAATATATCAACTCGCTGTACAGTCAGTCTAAATACGGTAATTTTGGAACAAGGGTAAATAACAGTGCTCATCAATTGGATGAATTAACCTATACCCCCACCAAACTGGACAAGAGCCTTATTCCGGCTATTGTAGATGGACAGTATAAACTGCTTATCATTACTGGAAACGCAGGAGACGGGAAAACAGCATTTATTAAGAAAATTGAAGAACACGCTTCTGTTAAAGATGTTGAACACTTTACGCATCATAACGGAGCGAGGTTTAAGATAAATGGCGTTACTTACGAAAGTAATTATGACGGTTCACAGGATGAAGAAAACAATATAAACAATGATGTTTTAGAAAAATTTTTTCAACCTTTTGAGGATGTACAGCATTATGCTCAAGCAACGGAAGGACGTATCATTGCCATAAATGAAGGGCGTTTAGTCGAGTTTTTAGCGACTTCAAATAACCACCATAAATTGGGAAAGCTAATTGAAGACTACTTTTATGAAGAGGGACATACAGAACTTCCGGAAGGAGTTATGATTGTCAATTTAAATCTTCGTTCAGTGGTTGCTGATGATTCGGGGGAAGGTAGCTTGTTTAAGAATCAGGTAAAAGCTTTGACCCAAAAATCACTTTGGGCAAAATGTGAAGGATGTGAGCTTGCTAAAGACTGCTTTATCAAATACAATGTTGATACCTTAAATGATACAGCAGCCGGTGAGGCTGTAATTAACCGTTTGGAATGGTTGATCAGAACTGTTAGTTTAAAGCGTGAATTGCATATCACTATGCGAGATATACGGTCTTTTATTGCTTTTATGCTCACTCGTGATATTTCTTGTGAAGAATTACCACAAATCGAGTCATTAAAAGATTCGAATCCTGAAAAATATTGGCAATATTACTATTTCAATATCACTAATCCTAATTTGGATGACAGCGGCAATAGAGATCGCTTAATTAAGATTTTACGAGAAACAGATATAGGGGAAGTTGCTATTCCACATTGGGACAGAGAATTATTTTTCAGCCGACATAATCCGAAAGACTATGTTGAATTTGCAGAAAGAGAATACAATTTACTCGATAGTTTTAACGATCATAAATCATTTATTCCGGCACATGAACAAACTCCGGAGTTGATTCAAACCATAAGGGAGAAACATAAAGTATTTGCCCGACATCATTATTTTGAGGGAAAAGCAGCCTGGTTCCAGGAAGATAGATTTATGGAAGAAACTACAGCAAAACCAGCTGAAAAGGGTTTAAAGCCTTCGTATCTGTTACGTTTACCCTATAAATCGGTTTTTGATTTTGTTTCTATATTATCCCAATCAAGCATCGATACAACGACAAAACAAGTGATTTCACGGGCAGTCTCCTTAAATGAAGGGTGTGATAATGAGTCTTTGGACAAGGAGAACTTAATCCTTGCATCGACCGATGTAAAGGATGTTCGAGGGAAATCATTCAAAATGTTTCCTTTGGAAGATTTTGAACTGATTGTAAATCGTACGGATCATTTGATCAAGTATCTTGAATATGAACCGGACAGCTTAATTTTTAGACACAAAATAAATAGGCATATCGAGTTAGCTATTTCATTGGATTTGTATGAAATGCTTTACTTTATTAAGAAAGGTTTTAGTCCATCTCTGAATGATTTGAGAGGTAAATTCATTGAATTGATTGTGTTTAAAAATCTATTGGAGAACCTGAACTATGATGAGATTGTGGTAACACCAGACAACCGCCTGTTTTATTCTATCAAAAAGAATAATAACAAAATCGCTATTAAAAAATTAACCTATTAACTATGGCTATCAAACTAAACAAACAGGAAAGTACGTTCAGAAATGAACTCCTTTTTACGGCTGATGCCAAGACAATAAATATAGATAATACATTGGTCAATCTCTTTATGCTTTTAAAGCACGAAGGCATTCGCCCCAAGCAAAGAACACGAAGAGGAGATAATGTTTTTATTGAGCTTGATAAACTTAAAAACATCTTCCAAAAATTGGAAGAGAACAATGAATTGGAAGGTTTTAATGAAAACCCTGATGCGGTAGAACTTTGGTTGCGTACCAACCTTGTTAATATGGTTAACCGAGGTAATTCTGAAAAAGAAAAGATATCATCTTTAAGACCTATACACCTTGAAAGCTACCGGGTAAGAAATGTTCCCAATACAAGAGATTATTTTACTGCTGACCAAATTTACCTGATGTTAGGGCAAAATCCAGTTGTAAAAGAGGATCTCCGAAACTTTTTAGCCGAAGGATGGGATAAAACAACAAATCAATTACTCCATTCAAAAGAATTGGATGTAGATAGTTTAGGCGTCTTATATCTTATAAAAAATGTTAGTCCAGGTTTTTTGGAGAGTAATACCACTCTTAATAAGATAAAGCCACTTTTAACCGAACAAGCAGAATTGTTTTGTGACGATGTTCGAAGATTGTTGGTATATAAATCTAAAATTCCTCGAAATGTTCTAATTGATTATCTGAAAACAATTACTTCATTTCATCTTTCCTTGTATGTACATAAGGTGATTCATCTATTGCCGAAAATGATTGAGGCGGGTACTAAAGATATTATTGATGATTGGAGCATTGTAATAGATACTACAGACGATTTTGAAAGCAAAGTTTCTTCAATTGCAATAGCTGATGCGGAAAAGACATACAATTCTCTATACAAATATATCAAAGCCACGTTTAAAATCAACAGCGTCATTCAAAAGTTGAAATTAGATGAATCCAATTCGGATAGTGTTGAAAAAGCCGTTAATATTCTCAAAAGCGAAATAGACAATTATGAAATAAAATTTGAGACCTATTGGGATTTCCTTTATCATGAGCAGGACGAGGATGATAAAGATCTATTATCTGAAATGGTGAAATATGAAACTACTTATTTTGACAGATATATTGAATTACTACTAAAAGTAAAAGGACCTTATCAGCATAAATATCATTTACAATTGATAGACAGTTTATCGCAAAAAAATAACGAAAGAGGCTTTTTGGCTCAGGGAAGAAGTAAAAAACACCCGAGAAGATATGTGCTTGGAACCAGATTATTAGAAACCTTGGTTCAGATTCAAGTACTGCATCTGGATGAAAATAAATTCATCACCCAAAGCTTGTCTATTGAAGAATTGATGAGTAATCTACGAAATCGTTACGGATTAATTATAAATGGATTAGAGGAAGAACGCTTTCAAAATGTCGATCTGTATACGCATTTAGCTTTTAAAGAAAATGTAGAAGCCTTTAAGATAAAATTGAGGCAGATAGGCTTTTATAACGATTTAAGTGATGCTTACATCTTACAAAAAATAAGACCTCGTTACGAACTATCATAACTTAGAAATAATGGACGTCAATATTTTAACACGTTACTATCAATACATCATCGAGCTGATTGTAGATATATACAAGAATGAGTTCGAAAATGCCAAACCGGGTCACTGTATGAAAATTACAGGGCTGGGTAACGAACAATTATTATCACTTTGGGAAGTTATAACAAGTCATTTTAAGAATTTGGACACATACATTGTTGATGAAGCACAACAAGGTGATTGTTATATTTCTGCAACTAAGCTGATCGAATTACGTAATCAGCAGAAAAAACCTTTGCTCATACTTGTTCCTTCAAATAGCAGAACTGCTGCGGAAGACTCGTATGGTAATGCTACTTTTAAAGAAATTTCCTTGGAGAGTATAGAACCTCTTTTAGTTTCCAGATTGCAAGATAAAATTCCTAATGAGGTATCAGCATTTGTCCGTACCGTGATTAGCTACATAGATAATCCTAATCAAACAAGTTTATTGAGCTATCTTTTAGCTTTAGAGGAAGAATCATTTACAAGGGAAAGTATTGGACGAAATTTGTTTTATTTAGGCTTATTGCCGGATCTCAGATTAGTAGATGATGAAAATTTGATTCGCTCAAGACTTAACCTGAATATGGTAAGTTGTAATATATTGGCATCTTTTAATAAACCTGTCTATGACAGAGTAGACGAACTTCAAATAAAAAAGGATTCTCTTCAGAAGGACTTTATTCAGCTGTTTAGAAATGAAGATGACATTATCTCGTTAAATAGACTTGTAGAAATAGTTGGAGAGAAATATTCTGAACTATGGTTTGATAAATGGGATATTCCGAGTCTTAATTTTAAAGAAGTCAAATTGGAAATTGTTGAAATCCGATCAACGGATTTTACTATTGAGGAAGGTAAAAAAGTCCTTTTATCTGATGGTAAGTCTAATCCAAAAGTGACCATCCGGTTTAAAACCACGCCTGAACCAAAAGATATTGAAGAATTAAAATATTTCAGGGTTGTTTTAATGGCTGTAGATGGTTTTTCAGGTCAAGAAATAACCACACTAAGGAAATTAAAAAATACGAACTCTAAACAATCATATCGGGAAGCCAAAATAGAATTGAATGCCAATAATATTGAAGAGGGATCTTATTTCTTTAAAGTATTAGCTGAAGATGAATTGGGTAATATCCTAAATGTAAACGACAATTTTTATGAGGATTCCATACAACGAGTGTGGGAAGAAAATGATTGTTCTGTTGAAAGTAAAAAGCAGCTTCGGTATAAATTAAAATGTGATTCGGAGGATTTTGATTATTTTATTGACATAAATACTGAGAAAGAAGAAACAATACGGAAAGATAAACTGAATAACGTTCTTCAAGCATTTTTTAAATATAATATTGACAGTTTAAGACAAGGAACAGCTTTAGATAGTCCTATATCAAGTGATCAGTCCAACATCTGGCTAAATGATGATAAAATAAAATTATCATCTGTTTTTCATATCAATTATTCTAATAAGCATAATTACCAAATTATTCTGTCATCAAAACTTAGACTGATCGAAAATGAAATTCTGAATAATAGTAATCATTTTGGTTTTGTAAATGTTGTAATTAGTGATAACAATACCACACCAGGATTACAGAATATCGAATACACGATAAGTAGTCTGACCGATATAGCTCCAAAAAAATTATTAGAATCACGTAACGTTGTTTTTGAGAAGATTAAAAATTCGAATAGCTCGGAGAATGGAGTATTAGAGACTACAAACCTCTACGATCTGAAAGAGGACATTAAAACTTATCTGGAATACTATAATAACTGGTTAGTTAATCTTAACAAAAAGATTGAGAAATCCGAAGTTTCAGCGGAAGAAAAAGAGAGTATCAAGCTTCTTTATACAGAAGTTCAGTTTTTAGATACAGTAAAAATTAAAACAAAATTACCAACTGGTGGCTCTGTTTCTGCGGTTTTATTATCGCCACTTCATCCACTTAGGCTGACTTGGTTTATAAACCTTATTGACCAGTTCCAAGAATGGTTTAATAAAACACTTCAATATGACGATCACATTCGTGAATGGCAACAGTTGGAAAACTTATTTTTAGGAGAATTGATCCCCAGCAACAGTCCTTTGGTATTAGTTGATCCAAGTCAGTTCATAAACTATGAGTATCTTGGTGAATTAAGTTTTGGCTGGGGAATATATATTAACGCATCTACTCCCAATCCAAATGATTCGCTTGTCCCTATTTCACACCAATTAAAGTACTATTTTAGACATTTGCTTAATATTGACGCAGGAAATATTGTCAATAATGATGTTAGCAGAACATTAGTAGTTAAACATATAAAAAACTTTTTGATACAACATCCTTACACGGATACGCTAATTATAAATTTATTTAATGTCGGTGATGCGGAGGTTTTTGCCGATGCATTTGTAGATGTAAGTAAACATTCCGAATACTACAATACCAAGTTTGAGGTTCGTATCTTTGTTGGACAAGAATCATTGATTGAACACGGATTAGCTTTAAAAGCCTTACTCAATCCGGAAACAAATATCAGTGAAGAAGCAGAACTATTTTCACAACCTTCCAAAAATAGACTGTTCCCTAAATTGAGGTTTTCTATTAACAATATTGAGGATTTTGTCCAAAACCCGGTAGTTTTTAACGCCCATATTAGTTTTTTGGTTAATCCATTTGCGGCAAAAATTACATTATACAAACCGTATAGATCATATAGGTCTGCTTACCTGAACAGTTTAATTATTGATCCAGCAACAGATGTTGAGATCATTCAAGAGCCTGAAAAAATCACATGGAATAACTATGTTAAAATTGAAAATCCAAAAGAGAATCTGATTAACAAATTTTATACTTCGTATCAGATTTTTACTTCGGGTTCTTTAGCAGCTCATGCCACAGATGCGGTTCCTGCTACACAATTAAGTTTGACGAACAGAGATCAGGTATTATTGGCGCATTTACACGAATATTCCGACTGGGTAATTACTTTTGATAAAAATTTAGGTCCCCAAGTTTTTGATCAACCATCGGAAAATGGAAAGATTCCATTTCTATTGGACTATGTTCCCGGTGAGGAGGTGTCAGGTATTTCTTCTTATCTTACGACTAAGCCTTCCAGTGAAATAATTGGGTTATTAAGTCCTCATTTTACATCCTTCGGATTAAATATGGACAGTTCCGAAAGTCGAAGTAAAATCCAAACTATTCTTGAAGATTTAAGAGCAATCAGCAGTTCTTTGGTACTACAATTAAACTCTTCAAAAAACAAAGCTTTTGAAGCTATAGGGACAGCTTTTTCTAAAAGAGTTTTGGAGAAAAAAGGATTATTAGAAAATGCTTTTCTCATCCCGATAGATTTACATCAAAACCTTTTTGAAAGTTTAAATACCAATTCCAAAAGTCGTGCAGACAATTTGTTTATTACAATAAATAACGAGAAAAGAGAAATAAAAATAGCCGTTTTAGAGATAAAATGTAGAAGTTATTTAGGGGCAGCAGAACGAGAAGAGTTAAAGACAAGAATGATTGAGCAAATTGACAATACAATTGCTGCGATCAAACATCACTTTGACCCAAATGATTATAAGAGTAATGATCGTTTAGACCGTGAAATAAAAAACAAGGAATTAAAATCTCTGTTCAGCTTTTATATTGAAAGAGCTTACAGGTATAATTGCCTGTCTGAAAATGCTTATAACAGCTATATTGATTTTATTCAAACTCTCAATAATGGATTTGAACTCAAATTCATCCGATTAGGATTTATCTTCGACTTTTCTTTTGAACAAAAACATCAAAAGCAAAATTTCGATGATAATACCACCATTTTTACTTTTGGTCATAAGCTAATCAGTGATATTTTAGATCCAGATTCTGATTTGAACACCAAAAGATTAGAGGATACGGAACTTAATAAAGAATTGGTTTCTGCCTTTGAATCCAACAACAAGTTGAAGCCATTTATCCATAAGTTTAAATCAAAACTTAAAGCGTCTTCTGACGAAAAGGAAAATAGTAACACCAACGAGATTCAAGATTTATCTGAAAAGGATACAGAAGATTTATTTGATGAGAGCATTGACGAACAACCTAAGAATGATAATGTAACAGAATCTGGCGATGAGAACAGTAGTTATCAAGATGATTCTGAAAAGAATGATAGAACTTATAATATACCTGAATTTGATATTATCGTAGGGAAAAATAGTGCGTCTGATCAATTTGGAATTATTGGTACTTCAATACACAATAAAAAGATTGCAATCGACTTGTCTGAAACCAATACCATAAGTTTATTTGGTGTTCAGGGTGGGGGAAAGAGTTATACCATTGGTACAATTAGCGAAATGGTCTTGAAACAATTTTCAAATATCAGTAAACTTCCTGCTCCTTTGGCAGGGGTTATATTCCATTATAGTGAAAGTATGGACTATGAACCGGAATTTACTTCGATGATTAACGCCAATACTAATCTTACCGAGTTAGGGAAATTAAGGGAGTTATATGGTGCCGAACCAGACAAGATAGAAGATGTTATTATATTAACTCCTTCAGATAAAGTTGATGAACGTAGAGAAGAATTTCCATCTATACAAGTTGAACCAATAGCCTTTAACTCTAAAGAATTGAATGTTCAGGACTGGATGTTTTTATTGGGTGCCGTTGGAAACGACTCATCATACATTAAGCAATTAAAATTTATGATGAAAGAACAACGTAGAAATATTACGTTGGAAGGGCTAAGAGAAAGTGTGGAAGCATCTGAACTACTTTCAAACACTCAAAAATCTTTAGCTAGGCAGAAACTTAGTTTTGCCCAAGAATATATTGATGATAGTTTCTTTCTTAAAGGAGTTTTGAAACCGGGGAGATTAGTCATTGTAGATTTACGAGATGAGTTTATTGTTAAGGACGAAGCGTTAGGGTTATTTGTGATTATGCTTAATATTTTTTCAGGGGTAAAAACTTTTAATGACAAGCATTTTAATAAGTTCATTGTTTTTGACGAAGCTCATAAATATATGGACAATAAGGACTTGACTAATAATATAGTTACGGCAATTCGAGAAATGAGGCACAAAGGAGTAAGTATAATGATTGCTAGTCAAGATCCACCAAGCTTGCCCATTGAAATCATTGAATTAAGCAGTATTGTATTACTCCATAAGTTTAACTCACCTCAATGGTTAAAGCATATTCAAAAATCCTTGACACAGTTGAATAGCTTGACTGCTGCTGATATGAGTGCATTGAAACCTGGTGAAGGCTTCCTATGGGCTTCCAAAGCATCCGAACAAAGTATAACAACAAAGCCGGTAAAAATAAGTACACGACCAAGAATTACTAATCACGGAGGAGCAACAAAAAAAGCAACAGGGAATTAATGAAAGTACAACAGCTGACAGGAACAGGAAAAAGAGAAAGTAATCAAGATTTTATCTGTATAAACAGATTAGAGTCTGGTGCCTCTTTTTTTCTTATTGCTGACGGTATGGGTGGTTATGATAGAGGAGACGAAGCCGCAAAGATTGTTTCTGAGAACATCTTTACATTCCTCAATTATGTTGACAACATCAATGAGCAAAATATACAACAAGCTGTTCAAAAAGCGAATTTGGCTATTAAACAATTCAACGTTAAAAATAATATTAAATCTGGTGCGACGATAGGCGGTATTATTGTAGAGAAAAATATCTCACATATTTTTTGGATTGGAGACGTAATGGTTTACCAAATAAATAAGGATAAAGTTTTGTTTCAGACAAAAAGCCATACACTGATTAATAGTCTTTTAGAATCCAATAGTATAAAAGAAGAGAAATCTTTAGAGCGATATAAGCATATCGTAACCCGATCTATAACAGGAAAACCTTCTGAATCCAGTATCGGATATCAATCTATTGAATTTTCAGAAGAAGACTCGTTTATTATTTGTTCGGATGGTGTTCATAATAATATTTCGATAGAGCAGATTCTTGTATATACTTGTCAAGAAAATGGCTTACAAAAACTAGAAAGACAGTTCTTGAAGGAAGCACAAGACAACTTTACAATTATCACCATACAAGATATTGATGACTTTTCTTTGTTAAAAGACAAATAATAAAAGAATTAGGGCAATATTCCTGGTTTAAAAAACCATTTCACTTTTTTTCTATTTAAAATGAATTTTTTTGGCCACAGAACTCTATATATAACTATTTTATTCGTTCAATCTGAGATAAAACGCGTAAAAATTGAATTAAGAGTTCAAATGAACTCTCGTTCCCGCTACTAGAAATGGCAAAGGCTGACAGAAAACTGTCAGCCTTTTTTTCTTTTCCTCAACAGCAGGTATAATCCTTTATACATTCTCCTAATCAAATTTATAGTCTAACATTAGCGCAACCAGCACTCACATTCTCATTGACAATTTTTCATATCAGAAACTGAAAAAATGTCATTTTTTTCGCTTGGCACATTTTTGGATTTTCACATATAGCACTCATCAAATGAGTGCATTATTTAAAAAATATTGTCAAACAATTTAAAAGTTAAATGTTATGAATCTTATCAAAAGAAACGGAAATCATACACCAGGTTTCCACCGTTCGTTTTTTGATGACATTTTTGGCCGTGAGCTTTTCAATTGGGAAAACAACAATTTTTCTACCACAAGCACAACGTTGCCATCTGTAAACATCAAAGAAACCAAAGACACTTATGAAGTGGAAGTCGCCGCTCCGGGACTGGAAAAAAACGACTTCAAAGTCACTCTTGACGGCAATTTGCTTACTATTTCTTCAGAAAAAGAAAATAAGCAGGTAAGTGAGCAACAAAATTTCACACGCAGGGAATTCAGCTACCAATCATTTCAACGCAGTTTTGAATTACCAAAAAATGTGGTTGATGAAGAAAACATCAGCGCCCGATATGAAAACGGGCTCTTGCTGCTATCTATTCCAAAAAAGGAAGAAGCTAAACAGAAGCCTCCAAGAATGATTGAAATCCAATAATACTGATTATTGTATCTGTAAGAGCTGCCCAAAGGGCAGCTCTTTTTTGCACTATATTTTAAAAGCCATTGCCATGCCACACAATAGCGGTTAATCTTGGAGGGCTATATTGGGATTGCTATATCAAAAAAATGACAGTAATCTTTTGGATTTTCATCTTTCCGCACGAAATATTCAATACCATTATCCTAACACTCATTTTATACCGGAGTATCTGAAATTTAAGTTAATCATTAGGGTCAAATATTGCTTTTTACAAAATTAAATAAGACATTTAAAAATTAAATTTTTATAAAATTCAAAATGAAAAAAGGAATTCTTTTATTCGCATTAACATCAATGATATTCTCGTGCAACAAGAAATCTGAAGGCGACCAGAATACGGAAGCAGAAACAGAGCAAGTTTCTGAAAAAAACAACCAACCGGAGACAGAAAAAAAATTCAATATTGAAGATATCGCTTTTTCGAATGCCAGCATAGGCGATTTCCCATTTTTCACTCTACCACAAGGACTAACGCAGCAAAACAAACCATTGGAAAAAAAATTCGATGTTTGTTATTTCCCTATTGACGGCATAATGACTCCATTTGAAGGCAGACTCTACAAAGCTAATATAACTTCTAAGGCGGGCGAAGAATTTTCACAGCGGTATTTCGAAAAGAGTCTTGAAGATTATCTTACTTCAGTGGGAGCAGTAAAGGTTTTTGATGGAAAAATTTCTTCAGAAGAATATGACCGATACAACAAACAGGATCCTAATAAAGGCGATGAAGGGGATATTGGTTATGCAGACGAACAGATTAAATTTTACATTATCCGTACAAAAGATAAAGGAAATATTTATGTTCAGTTTTCTGCCAATAATGCTGCCGGAAAGCTTAATATTCTTCAGGAAGAAGCATTCAAACAAACCATAACAAAGGTTACAGCAGATGAAATAGCAAAAGATTTAGCAGAAAAAGGCAAATCAATCTTATACATTAATTTTGATGTAGATAAATCTACCATTTTACCTGACGGTAAGGAAATCGTAAAAGAAATAGCAGGAGCATTAAAGGAAAAATCTTCTTTAAAAATTGCCATAGAAGGACATACTGATAATTCAGGTAATGCCGCTCACAATAAAAAATTGTCCGATGATCGTGCTAAAGCTGTATTGTCTGCCTTAACAGCACAGGGAATTGACCAATCAAGACTTTCAGCTAAAGGTTTTGGGGCAGAACGTCCGTTAGTTCCAAACGATTCAGAGGATAAAAAAGCCAAAAACCGAAGAGTAGAACTGGTTAAGATAAAGTGATACATAATTTAATCCGCCTCAATTTGGCTAAATAGATGTAAAAAGAATTATTCGTTCAAATAATTACCGTTCCGATTCCCTATAAAAAAGGCTAACAGGAAACAGGTTAGCCTTTTTTAGAAAGACTCACTTTATATTATTCCACGAAATCAACCCGCTTATTATTCTTTGCGGTTTCCCTTCCCCATTCAGAAATAGCCTGGAGTAAAGGGATTAGTGTTGTTCCAAATTCTGTCAGCTCGTACTCTACTTTTAATGGTGGCTTGCTGGCATGAACGGTGCGCTTAATTAAGCCGTCTTCTTCCAGTTCCTTTAATTGGAGACTGATGGTACGTTCCGTAACCATTGGCAGTTCTTTTCGCAATTCGCTATAGCGTAATTTCCGAATCAAATGAATAAGAATGACCGCTTTCCATTTCCCACCAATATATTTCATGGTAAGGCTGGTAGTGCAGGGATATTTTTTGTCGTCTATGCAATACATTTATACTATCTATTTTGACCGTTATTGCAAAGCTACCTAACTATACTTAATTTTGCAACTATAAAATATATAGTATAAAAAATCAGAACACATATGAGCTTCTTAGACCTTGCAAAAAGCAGATACACTACAAAAAGCTACAATCCGAATAAAAGGATTTCAGAAGAAACCATTGCAGAACTAAAAGAGATTTTAAGCCTGAGCCCTTCTTCTATTAACAGCCAGCCCTGGAAATTTATTTTTATTTCCGATGAGAAACTAAAAAGCGAACTGGCCGGCGTTTCTTATTTTAACCAGCAAAAAATCAATGACGCAAGCCATCTGGTTGTTTTCAGCGTAATTGATGACATTCAGTTATTTGAAAATCAAATCAGGCAAAATTTACCTGAAGGTTCGGTAAATTATTACAACCAATTTCTAAAGCCAAAACCGGAATCTGAAATCAAATCGTGGCTGGAACATCAGGTTTATTTGTCACTCGGTTTTTTCCTTTCGGCTTGTGCGAGTATGGATATTGATAGTTCACCTATGGAAGGCATAAAAAATGAAGAATACGACAAAATATTGCAATTAGATGGCTATAAATCGTTATTTGCTGTTGCCATTGGTTACAGAAATCCGGAAGATTTCAACCAGCCTTCGGTTAAAGCCAAGTCGCGTTTATCTCTGGAACAGACAATACAATCTTTTTAATTTATTTACATATCCGGCAGGAGCAGAATCGGGATAAGAAATAACCAAATCATTATTCAACTTTACTTTTTGACCTCCCCATCTATTAGTCAATATACAAAAGCCGGCTATAGGAATGTTTCACCAAATTGAAAATCTAACCCTTTAAATAGATGCTACAAACATTAGTGCGTTTGTGGCATTTATTCTTACTAATCTTTTTTATAAAGCTAGACAATCACTATCTTTAAAATAAAAATGTACAAACACAAGCTTATTTTCAGAACCACTACACCACCTAAATCAATAGAAGTCAGCAAAGAAGAACTAACGTCTATAATAAAAGATGACTCTACCGTTTTTGAATATTTTGGTAAAATGGTTGAAAGACCTCTGGATTATGAATATTACGCAGAATTGGGTAATCTTATTGATGAAATCAGCTTTATTATGTTTTATTTTGATACGGATAATGAGATTATCTATTCCGAAACAGAGCCTAAAAAATATGCAACCAATCTTTTAAATTTGCCAAATATTCGTATCCTTTCAGATGGTAAGGATATCGATGTGTTTTTGGAATTAGAGTAATGTAGCAGCAACTGTCCTGTTGTATTTGTTTTTATATTCCAGTGGCGACAAACCTGTAATTTTCCGAAACACCTCGCGAAAAGCCTTTACATCGGCATAACCAACCTCATACATTATTTCATTGATTGTTTTACGGGAAGTTTCGAGTTCTTTTTTTGCCGATTCGATTTTTACTCTTTGCAGGTATTCAACCGGCGTATTGCCCGTTGCTTTTATAAATCTGCGGTCAAAATTTCTTCGCCCTACGGTGAATTTCTTCGAAAGTTCTTCTATCGATATTTTCTCCGTGAAGTTCTTTTCAATATATTCCTGTGCTTTTACAACTACTTCATCCCCATGCGTTTTCTGCCCGTTAAAAATCACAAAGTCAGATTGTGCCTGCCTGTCAATATCGATTTGAAAAACCTTGGAACAATAAATGGCTGTTTGCCTGTCATAATATTTTTCAACCAGATAGATAATAAGATTCAGGAATGAATAACCGCCGCCGTTGGTATAAATTCCCTGTTCATCTGTAATGAGTTTTTCAGCTTTCAGGTTTACCTTCGGGAACAACTGTTTAAAATTCGCAGCCGCATTCCAGTGAATGGAACAGCTTTTCTTATCTAACAGACCTGTCGAAGCCAAAATATAGGCTCCGGTACACATGCTCGCTACCTCAGCACCTTTTTTGTACTGCTCCAATATCCAATCCACCAGAAGAACATTCCCTCCTTCTACTTTTTTAAAAGCAGCCAGTATTGCAGGAATAATAATCAGGTCTGTTTTGGTAATGGAATTTATTCCTTTTTGTGGCATAACGGCAAGCAAACCATTTACAAAATTAGATTGTTCTGAAACACCCGCCATTTCAATAGTAAATACCGGGTCTTTATGTTGCCGGATATAATAATTATTGGCTTCCGTAAAAATATGATAGGCACCAATAATACACGACAGCGTGTTGGGTCCGGCCTGGGCATCGGGCACTAATATGGTAAGGTGTTTCATAAGACAAGATTTAAAACCATTTCATTTCATAACTCCATAGTTACTACAAAGTTAAAAAAGCATTTTGTCCAAATCAACCTCTTATAAAGTCTATTTCACACCCTATACAGATAGTTTCTTGTCAATACCTTTGAATTAGAGAATAAAAACAACAATCAAAATAGCAAACAAATCATGAAACAAGAAGATTTTACAACCTCTTTTACCGTGGACGCTACGCCGCGAAAAGTATTTGATGCCATCAACAATGTACGCGGATGGTGGTCCGAAAACATAGAAGGCCCAACAGACAAACTTAACGGCGAGTTTTCCTATCATTATATGGATGTTCACCGCTGCAGGATAAGAGTAACGGAAATGCAGCCCGATACTAAAATAGTCTGGCATGTACTTGACAACCATTTTAAGTTTACCAAAGACAAAAGCGAATGGAAAGATACTTATGTGATTTTTGAAATTACTGAAAAAAATGGCCGGACGGAGATGAAATTCACACATCAGGGGTTAGTTCCAACCTATGAATGTTATCAGGTATGCCACGATGCATGGACCTACTACATACAGGAAAGCCTGAAAATGCTTGTCGAAACAGGCAAAGGTCAGCCAACACCAAAAGAAACGGAATCGGCAACTGTAACCAAACAAAACAACAACCCATCCGATACAAAAAGCATCTACCACAAATTACTGATTAAATCACCTTTAGAAAAAGTATATCAGGCGCTAACCACACAGGAAGGATTAGCCGGATGGTGGACGCCAGACACTATTGCAAAACCTGAAGTGGGCAGTATTTTGAAATTTGGATTTGGTCCGGAGTATTTCAAACAAATGGAAGTTTTAGAGTTAAAACCGTACAGCTTTATAAAATGGAAGTGTATCAAAGCTTTTGAAGACTGGATTGGCACCACGCTCACTTTTGAATTGGAAGCCCATCAAAAAGGCTGCACTCTATTGTTTCATCATGATGGTTGGGAAGCCTATACACCGGAAATGGCGTCGTGTAGTTTTGATTGGGCACTTTTCTTTAGAAGCCTGAAGTTTCTTTGTGAAACAGGCAAAGGATTTCCTTATCCCGATTTTGATAAATAATCTGACGGTTTTGCAGCGGGTAATTCACACAAAGGCGAAGAGTCGCAAAGCAATTAGTATAAAAACAGGAACGGCGGAGTATTCACTTCAGCCGTTCCTGTTTTCCGAAAAGGTATTTTTATAATTAAGCAGATGCTTTCTTACCGAATATTTTTTTTATTACAGTTACCAAAACAACTACTATAATTCCAACAACCAGACCAATACCAAATTCTTTAACTATTGAAGGTATGGAAGGAAATAATTCATGAAGGAAATGTACGTTATGCACAAAAATTCCTCCGGCAACCAAAATTAGGGCAACAGTACCTACTACTGCCAATCCTTTTATAATCAAAGGCAATGATTTCACCAGCAATGTCCCTATTAAAAACAGAAAAGATTTTTCTTTTGAACGCCTAATCAAATTGTAACCTGCATCATCCATACGAACAATTAGTGTCACAATACCATAAACACCCACCGTGGCTATGAGTGCCACGGCTGAAACCGTAATTATCTGTACCGTCAAGGGTTCTGTTAATACGCTTCCCAAAGCAATGATTACGATTTCGACCGAAAGTATAAAATCTGTGGTGATAGCCGACCTGACTTTTGTTTTTTCCGCATCCCTATCATTTCGAACTTCTTCAACTGCAGGCGCATCATGACTGGCCGTTTTTCTGTGAAAAAGATATTCAACAATTTTCTCTACTCCTTCATAGGCCAGAAAAGCTCCACCAAACATCAGGATAATTATAATAGCCAGCGGAAGAAAGGCATTTAACAGCAAAGCTATAGGCACAATAATTACCTTATTAAGCAGCGAACCTTTAGTAATTGCCCAAAGAACAGGGATTTCTCTGGAAGCCAAAAAACCGGTTGCCTTTTCTGCATTCACTGCCAAATCATCACCTAAAATCCCGGCAGTTTTCTTGGTTGCTAACTTTGTAGTCATCGCTACATCATCCATGAGTAGCGCAATATCATCTAAAACGGCAAAAATACCTGAAGCCATATTTTTTTTAATTATTCAGGCCGCAAATTAGACAATCGGCAGATGTCCTACAATAGCCGCAACAATTTTAATTGAATAAAATATTAAGTTGGAAGGTTGAAAAGTTGGAAAGTCGAAAGGTTGAAAGTTAAAAGACTATTCGGAATGCCTTTCACTATCAACTATCCATTATCCACTATCAACTATACACTATTAACTATACACTATCAACTATACACTACAGCTTATAATTATATCCTATCTGAAGAAGATACGGCAACAGCGGTTTTGTTTTAAAATCCTGAGAAACTATACTTCCTAATTTCAAATAAATCTCCTGGTTTTTAAATGTATAGCCGCCTTGAACGGCATAATAAAAATTCCCTCCCGTTGCGGGTTCATACCATCCGTCTTTGACACCGGGAAAGGTTTCTCTGTATTTATCCGTATGTTTAAAATGGGTGACTATGGCTTTGTCAAAACCTGCTTCGGCTCCTGCAAACCATCTGTTTTCATAATATCCCAAAATCCCTGACACATCCATTCCAAAATTGGATAGCCGTACATTTTCATTTCCGAATCTTCTGAAAACACTCTGTGCTTTGGTAGAAAATTGAAACTTTCCGAGTTTTACCCATCTTATATTTCCGCCTATTTTCGATTTAAAATCATCCAGAAGCTTCTCTCCGGAAGGAATGGAAAATTCTGCGTTGGCAATGATTGGAAATAATCCGGAATTCAACTTATAACCATAGGCTATCCCATAGATAATTCCATATTCTGCACCTGTATTGACATTTAAAATATGTTTCTCGTTTTCTTTGAGGCTCTGCCAATTAACCGTTTGCGCCTGTATTAAATGAGATAAAAGCCCGATAATTAACAGATAGATATAATGTTTTCTATTTTTCATTGTTTCTTTTTTAAAGGCTGTTGATGTAGTTTATAATTGCAGGTTTTGTCTGTTCGTTCCAGGCCTGTGTGTTGGTTACAATACCGTCATGTCCCACCCCGCTTACTTTCACAACTTGTATGTTAGTATAATGGCTTGTTATTTTTTGTGCCCAGGAATCGTGATAGGCCCTGTTTCTTCCGCTGTAAAAGAAAAGTGAAGGAGTGGTATAATTTTCAAGACCTTCTGAAAAATCAATTTTATAGGCCTCTCCAATGCTAAAAAGAGCATCCATAATGACGGCTCCGCTTCTCCAATTAGAACTTGGGTCAAAATCGCCTTCACCGGTAATATCATTTCTGGAAGCCATCATTGCCATCTTATAATCGAGTATTTCATGCTGGTCTTCCTTGCCTGTAATAAACTGGTCAAGATAGGTCGCATCATTCAAAATCTCGCCCCAATATTTAAATGACCTTGATTCCTTGATGTAATCTTCAATTTCTTTCCATTTGAGTCCTCCGGGTTCGCAAAGAATAAGTCCTTGCGCCATGTCAGGATATTTTCCTAGATAACCTGATGCCAGAATTGCTCCCCAGGAATGCCCAAACAGAATTACCTTCTGGTTAGGACTTTTGCGGTAATGGGAAATAACAGCCGTCAGCTCATCATACATCAAATCGATTGCACCTTGTTTGAGTGAAATGTAGGACCGCTTCGGAAACCTTTCAGACAGACCGGAACCTCGTTGGTCATAGAATACAACCCTATAGCCGCTGTCTGTCAAATCTTTGCAGTTAAGGAGATAGCGGTAATCTCCTCCCGGCCCCCCATGAATGGCAATAATCATAGTGCCATCTTCAGGGCCGAAAGCTTCGGAATGAAGCCATGCCCCATTAGCATAGATGGTAGGTAAAGATGTGTCTTGGGTTACTGTTTTAGGAACCAGATTTCCAGGTTCATCAATTGAAAGTTCTTCTCCACACGAAAACAGTAGGGCGGTGCTCATTATAACCACAATACCAAATAGTTTTTTTTGTCTCTGACTTATCATAATTTGTGAATTTAATTTTCACAAATATTGTCCATCTAAAAAATTGAGAGGTTGCAACAGGAAAGTTGAGACCTAAAAAAATGTCCTTGTAAGACATTGGTTTTAATAGACTTATGACAATTGAGACTACATCCCTGAAAGATGATACTTTTACGGGTTAACTTTCCAACTTTTTTTGGTATTCGCTTGGTGTCACTTCAAAATATTTTTTAAAATTCCGGTTAAAGGAAGCCTTGGAGTTAAAGCCACACTCATACGCAATAGCTAATAAAGTATATTGTTTATTTTCCGGATTCTCAAGTTTTTTTACAAACTCATCAATCCGTTTTTCATTAATGAGTTCATAGAAATTCTTTTCTTCTTTTGAATTTATAACCTGTGAAAGGTAATTAGGATGTATTTCGAGCATTTTGGCCAGTTCGTTAAGCGTGAGGTTAGGGTTGACAAAAGGCTTATCTTCCTCCAGCAACTGAATCAATTTGCTATGAATGGCATCAATATCGTTCGCTGTGAGACCGGAATTTTTATATTTCTTTTCGGCCTCATCAATAGCTGTCTCTTCATGAAAATAATTTGTAGCCGCTTTTTCATATACCTGATAATCATTTTCAGACAGGCGTGGCTGATGGAAAACATGCACCTGCTTTATACCGAAATAGCCAAGCCACAAAATAAAAAAAGCAGTAGCCGCATATATAAAACTGTCTTTCTGAATAAACAGTACAAAAAACCAGATAACAATTATCCAGATGATAAGATACAACAGCCAGTTAAAATTAATTTTCTCGGTATTTGAAAATTGCTGCACCATATTTTTTCTGTACCTGTATAACGCCAGAAGCGACAAAGAAACATAAATAATTCCGGACAGATACACCCCATAAGTACGGACAAGCATTTCCAGTCCGTAACCCTGTCCTTCATGAACAACTACATCCAGCCGCTTCGAAAACGGAGACAGATAAAATGATGCAAACAATATATTTCCTACTACAAGTGGTAAAAAATGCAAATAATCAGAGAGCAGAAACCTGCTTTGAGAGGTTTGTTTTTTTACATACAGGTACAAAAAAGGGCCGTGAGCCAGGGGCAAAGTGGTACCAAATACCACAAAGGAGGGTAACTCCTGATACTGGTTGGTTAATAAAAGATAATAGGCAACAAGGTTAAGTCCTAATATGCAAAGCCAGGCAGATAGAATAAAATCGGCTGCATTTTTATCCTTCTTTGTTATCAATACAAATGATAGAAAAAAAGCTAGAAAAATTCCTAAAAGATAAAGCATCGTTACATCCTGATTTAATTAAGGTTTCTGGTATGGCTTTACAAAATTAAAGATTAGTTTTTCAGAAAAACCCTATTACTTAAAAAACTTGCAAAACGGCAGTATTTTGGCTTAAATGGAAATATTTTACAATAATTTAACATTATTTAAATCTTTTTTCCTACGTTTGTAATCCCAAATCTAATATTAATTATGAATAAAACTACCTTATTAGGAGTGTTATGCCTATTCGTTATGGGCATAACCCAAGGTCAGGTTGTGTCCCAAAACAAGTCCCCACTTGAAAAAGCACAGCACTATCTTAAAGAAAAAGGAGAAGTAGTCTTTACTTTCCAGGCTCAATCCAAAGAACAATTTAAAGAACTGGCGCGTTTCTTGTCAATCAGCCACAAGAGGGTCGACCAAAACGAATTGAAAGTGGAGGCATATGCCAATCCGGAGCAATTCGAAAAATTTCAGACGTATGGCATTCCATATGAAGTCAGCGTTTTCGAAAATGAATTTATTGCAGATGAATATCTTGCTTATGGTACTTCGGCCTGGGATGACACATGGAATGCATATCCAAAATATTCCGAGTATGTAGCCAAAATGCAATATTGGGCAAACACCTATCCCAATTTATGCAAGCTTCAGAGCATTGGCACCACCCCAAACGGACGGACACTCTATGTATTAAAAATTTCCGACAACGCACAAGTTGATGAAGCCGAACCGGAATTTCTATACACTTCTTCCATGCACGGAGATGAAATTACCGGATATCCAACCATGCTACGTCTTATTGATTATTTGCTGACAGGCTATGCTACAAACAGCGAAATCAGCGATATTGTCAACAATACCGAAATCTTTATCTGTCCGTTGGCCAATCCTGACGGTTCTTATAAAACTGCCGGAAACGACACTATGAATTCAACGGGAAATACGGCAACACGTGCCAATTCTGCCGGAGTCGACCTCAACAGAAACTATCCTGACCCAATTGACGGGCTTCACCCTGACGGTTATGCTTACCAACCGGAAACGCTTGCTTTTATGGAGTTTGAGAAAACAAGAAATTTTGTGCTGGCAGCCAATTATCACGGTGGTGCAGAAGTAGTTAACTTTCCATGGGATACATCAACTACGCCAAGCACTTCCAATTTCAGCATCCACCCGCACGACAATTATTTCAAGTTTGTTTCCAAAGAATATGCACAGCTTTGCCAAACTGCAGACGGAAATGCCAACTATATGGACGATGTTTACAACACAGGCCAATTTGCAGGAACCACAAACGGTGCTGCATGGTATTCAGTTTATGGAGGAAGACAGGATTGGAACAATTTCTTTAACCATAACAAAGAAATGACCATTGAGATTTCGGCAACAAAATTTCCGTCTGCAGCCAACCTTCCATTCTATTGGCAAAGAAACAGACAGGCGCTTCTTAACTATATGAAACAAGCCAACTATGGTCTCAAAGGAACTGTTAAAAACAGCGCTGGCGAAGCTATTGATGCCAAAGTATACATCAACGGCACTGACCTGATGGGTTCGTGGGTAAAAACAGGACCGCTGGGAGATTATTACAAAGTAATGATTGAAGGAACATACAACGTAATTTTTGAAGCTCCGGGTTATATCAGCCAGACACAAAGTGTTACTGTTTCTAATAATGCAGCCACTGTATTAAACGTAACAATGGTGCCAAGCACAACCATTCCAACGGCAAACGATAAAACCATCTGCGAAGGACAGACTGCTGCATTGACGGCAACCGGAACAGGAACTATCAGATGGTATGCAGACAATACAACCAGCACAGTACTTGCTACAGGCACTTCATATACCACTCCGGCATTAAGCGCAAATAAATCATATTTTGTTGAACGCGAAACACCTCAAACAGTAGGCCCTGCAACAGTTTCAGGAGGCAATGCAGTAACCAATACAAACTCCAGAAACAGGTACATGATTTTTAGCGCTACGGCTCCATCGAAATTGAAAACAGTCACAATCAATACAAGTGCAGCCGGAGAAATTCTGGTAGAACTTCAAAATAGCACGGGAACAATGTTAGAATCCAAAATGGTAAAACTGTCAGCCTCCGGAACTCAGGAAATCGACCTGAATTTCTTTGTGCCAGCCGAAAATAACATGAGATTGGTTTTAAGACAAATTTCCGGATTCAATATTTATATCGCTAATTCCGGAATCACCTATCCTTATAGCAACGGAATAGTATCAATTACTGCCAACAGCGGAACCGGAACATTCCTGCCTTTCTTTAACTGGAAATTCCAAACCTTCAAGAGTGTCAGAGACGAAGTTATCGTAACTGTAAAACCAAATCCTGCCATTACTACGATTACTCCAAATACAAAAGTGAGAGGCGAAGCAGGCTTTACGCTAACCGTAAACGGAACCAATTTTGTTAACGGCGAATCTATAATTAACTGGAATGGTACAAACAAGACTACAACTTTTGTAAGTTCAACCCAACTGACTGCATCAATTTCTGCTTCAGACATTGCTACAAGTGGTACGATAGAAGTCAAAGTATTCAATACATGCAATAACTTTTCCTCAACGGCAGCCAACTTTACGATTACGGCTCCAACGTCAACAACATGGAACGGAAGCAGCTGGTCAAACGGAGCTCCAACCGCAAGCCTTGACGCTATTATCAACGGAAATTACGCTTCGGGTACTAACGGTTCATTTACAACCAAGAGCCTTAGCCTGAACTCCGGTTATACACTAACTGTAAATACAGGAAGTAGTATCACCATCAGCGACGCTATCGTAAATAATGCAGGAGCAGCAAATTTCATTGTAGAAAGCAACGCCAACCTGATACAGACAAACAATGCCGTAAATACCGGCCTGATTACAGTAAAAAGAAACAGCGCTCCGTTATACCGTTTTGACTATACCTTATGGTCCTCACCCGTGAGTGGTCAGAACCTGCGTAATTTCTCACCTGCTACATTAACAAATCGTTTTTACGTCTATAATCCTGCATCAGGAAACAACGGTAACTATGAAGCCATTTTTCCTGCACAAAATGAAGGCACTTATACATTTGCACAGGCAAAAGGATACCTGATCAGAGTTCCGGACAATTATGTTTCTTATGTAAATTCATCCATTCCCGGAGTGTCTTATAATGGTGTTTTTGTAGGAGTTCCTTACAATGGCAGCTTTAGCTTTCCGCTTTCCAATGCCAACAACGGATTCAACCTTGTAGGAAATCCTTATCCTTCAGCTATCTCAATTTCAGGACTATTTTCTTCTAATTCCAATGCTATTGACGGAACTGTCTGGTTCTGGAGAAAAAGAAATGGCGTTGCCGGAAGTGGTTATGCTACCACAACAGGATTGGGCATCACCAGCGCACAGCCGGAAGTAGCAGGCATGAATCCAAACGGAATCATCAGCAGCGGACAAGGATTTTTCGTGAAAGTGAAAAACGGTGCTACTCAGTCATCTCTAAATTTCAACAACAGTATCCGTTCGGCCGGTACAAATGGTGTATTTTTCAGAAATGGCAATACCAATTCAGACGAACCTGAAAAGCACAGAATATGGTTAAACCTGTCTAACGAAACAGATATCATTGGCCAGACCTTGCTCGGATATATGGCCGGTGCTACAGAAAATGTTGATTATGGCATTGATGGAAAATATTTCAACGACAGCCCAATTGCCCTGACTTCTTATATTGACAATTCAGAATATGCAATTCAGGGAAGAAGCCTGCCATTTTCTACAAATGACGTGGTTCCTCTGAGCTTTAAAACCAACGTTTCGGGCAGCTACAGCATTTCTATCGACCATCTTGACGGACTTTTTGAAGCAAACCAGGATGTTTTCTTAAAAGACAATCAGACCGGACAAATCCATAACCTAAAAATAGCGGCTTATAATTTTGTAACAGAATCCGGAAATTTCACCAACCGATTCGAGATTGTATACAGAGCTGCACTGGGTATGGAAACCCCAACAATCAACTCAAACAGCATTGTCGTTTACAAGAAAAACGAAATGCTTTACATTGATGCCGGAAATTATATGATGGAGAAAATTGAGTTTTACGATGTAAGCGGAAGACTTATTTATTCGAAGTCAGAAGTTGATGATACGAAAACCGTAATCTCAAACCTTTCCGTTGCCAATCAGGTATTGCTGGTAAAAATCGTCACATCAGAAAACGGAACTGCTACCAAAAAGATTGTTTACTAATTAATAAAAGAAAACATGAAAGATATAGCTCTGAAATTCTCTGTCCTGATTTTCTTCTTATTTAATTCATTGTCGGTACTGGCTCAAAATCCTGAAGAAGTTCCTGAAGAAGTTGACGGTCCTAGTGCTCCTATTAGTGACCATCTTTGGCTTCTCGCGTTAATTGGATTGGTCTATATTTTCTTTAAATACAGCCCGAAAACGGTGAAAGCAAAATCATAATATCCTAAAAAGAGTCTGTCGTAATATCAAATTTGCAAAAATGAGACTTCTTAAAACGTAAAACCCTATTAATTAAAGGCTTGCAATTCCAGTATTTGCAAGCCTTTGTATTTTTTACACTATATTTTTACTAATTTTTGTTAAAATTTAAAAAAACTTTTTTATATTTGAATACCCAAATCTAGTATTAATCTTTAAAATCTATAAAATAGCCCAAGTTGCTAACCCCTGCAACTTTCACACATCAAGACCCCAGTCTATTTTATCGTAATTTATCATTATCTAAACCCCATAAGATTATGAAAAAAACCTACCTACTAGGCTGTAAGCTAGCGCTTACACTATTCCTTGTATTGCTTACTTCCGTAAGCTATTCACAAAACCAGACTTATACATCTTCAGGAACTTTTACCGTTCCCGTTGGCGTTACCAGCATCACTGTTGAAGCATGGGGCGGCGGCGGAAAAGGAGGAACAAGAACCAGCAACGGCGGAGCCGGCGGAGGTGGTGGAGGCGCTTATGTCAGAAGCGTAATGACCGTGACTCCCGGAACTACTTATACTGTAACTGTAGGCGCCGGAAGTACTTCTACTGCTGCCGGAGGCGATTCGTGGTTTGGCTCAAATACAACCCTGCTTGCCAAAGGAGGCGAAAGCGTTGCAAACAATACAACAGGCGGAGGCAACGGAGGTGCCGCCGCTGCAAGTATAGGCGATTTTAAACGTTCCGGCGGTGATGGTGCCGATGGGTCTTCCTTAATAACCATATACGGTGGAGGTGGCGGTTCGTCTGCAGGAAATGCTCTTGCAGGAACCAACGGAACTACTTTTAACGGCGGTGCAGCTCCGGCCGGAGGCGGTAATGGAGGTAACGGAGTCAACTCCAGCACTACTAATGGAAATGGCGGAAGCGGAACTATACCTGGCGGAGGTGGAGGCGGTGCAAAAAGAACCAGCGGTTCTACTACCCGAAATGGAGGTAACGGAGCCAGCGGACAAGTAGTTGTCAGCTATACCTTACCCAACGGACCTGGCGGAATTACAGCCGCACTGCAATTATGGCTACGCGCCGATTTAGTAAACGGAACTTCTTCTGTTGCAGACAATACGAATGTTTCTTCCTGGCAGACACAAGCTATGGGAAGCAACGCCTCAGTATATACGTCAGGACAAGAGCCAAAATTTAAAAACAACCCGACAGACAATGTCAATTTCAACGCTGTTGTTGACTTTGACAATGTTTCTACCGAAGCCTCAGGAAGCTATAACTATGGTTTGGCAGGCCAGCAATATCTGGTAGGAAATTCAGGATATTATACGCAAGACCAGTTTATTGTTGTCATTCCAAATGTTACCGTAAACAACTCTTTTGGAAGTATGGATATTCTCTGTTCCGATGCCGATACATCAACCCAGGAAAATGATGGAACAGGAATTGGTTTTGGAGCTTATTCGCAACGTTTCAACAACGAGGTTCTTTCCTATGCCTATGGCACTTCATCCGGTTTAGGAAACGGATACGGTGTTGCTGAAACAAGCACAACAAAAACTTATACAAACGTTGGGATAATCAATACCCGAAACAATGCAGGAGCTACTGCCCAGGAACTTTTCTATAATGGTGTAAGCGTTGTAAATACAACCTCCACCGGAACATTTACCAACCTATCCAACGGAAAATACTGGATTGGACGAAGTGAAGGATGGAAAGCCACTCTTGATGGAAGAGTTGCCGAAATAATTACCTTTAGCTCACGTAAAAACGATGCAACCGAAAGAATCCGGATTGAAAGTTATCTGGCTATCAAATACGGCATCACTATGGGCGTAAACGGTACGTCACAAAACTATGCCAATTCTGATGGTACGGTAATCTGGAATGCGACCTCAAATGCAGGATTTAACTGGAACATTGCCGGAATCGGACGTGATGACCTTTCAAAATTAAATCAAAAACAATCCAGAAGTGTTAACTTGGCTACAGACGTTGCCATTGGATTAGGAGAAATAGCAGCGACCAACACGCAAAACGCAACAACTTTTACAACAAACAAAGACTACCTGGTTTGGGGATGCAATAACGGTACTTTTGCATCATCAGGCACAACTACAAACGTAAATCTTGGAGGACTTACGACTTCTTTTACAGCCGGAAACAGAAAATGGAAAATTGTAGAAACCGGAACAGATGTGGGTCAGGTAGTAGTATCACTTCCAAAATCTTCCCTGACTTCTAATTTCACAAAAACGGCTACACAGGAATATGTACTGATTGTTTCATCAACAAGCGCTTTCGGCAGCAATGATATTGTTGACATCATCCCGTTGACAGATACCGGCAGCAATTATGAGGTATGGTATGATTTCGACGGTACTAAATTTTTCAGCTTTGGAGTTTCCAACCAATTTGACAACAAATACAGACTTGACAACCAGACCGGAGATTTTGTTTTGGGAGAAAAAAACATCAACCTTAATTCGAGCTTTACTGTTTCTGGATGGGTTAGACACACCAGCGGAGGCGGAACTGTTTTGGCAAAAAGCGGTGCTTACCAATTCTATATTAACGGTTCCAATAAACTCGTAGGAAACTGGAATGGCGGAGATAGAATTACAAGTACAACTTCTGTCAATAACGGAAAATGGCATTATGTAGCCGTTGCTTTCAACAGTGGCACTGCCAGCCTTTATATTGACGGTGTGTTGGATGCTACCGCAACAGGTCAGCCAACACCTGTGTCTAATACAGCTAATTTTTCTATTGGTGCAATGTGGTCCAACAAATCAGCAATCTCCAGTGTATTTTCAGGTGATATCGATGAAATCAGGATTTGGAACAGCGCTTTGACAGCCGCTCAGATTCGTTATATCATGAATCAGGAAATTGAAAAAAATGGTACAAATACGTATGGAAAAGTCATTCCTAACACAATTACCAAAAACGATATTGCAAGCATTCCGTGGAATAATCTTCAGGCTTATTATGACCTGAATACTTTTTACGGTACATCCATAAAAGACAAATCCGATAATAATCGTTGGGCAAGAATCAAATACCTTACAGTAGACAAGAATATTGTAGCTACACAAACGGCTCCACTTCCTTATGTTTCTGCAACAGACGGAGCATGGGCAACCACAACAACCTGGACGAACGGTAATGTACAGGAACTTCCTAATAATGTTTCCATAGTGAATGCCGGCATTCCGGTAGATTGGAATATTGTACAGACATCACACAATGTTACTTCTGTGGGCAATAAAACCCTATTGGGACTCAACGTTAGCAGCAATACATTAAGTGCCCAAAACGACACTAAGATAGAGGTATCTCATTACCTAAAAGTAAACGGAAAAATTGACCTTGTAGGAAAATCACAGCTGATACAGACATTAAACAGCGACCTTGACCCTACCAGTTCAGGAGCTCTGGAAAGAGACCAACAAGGCACCAGCAATAAATACAATTACAATTACTGGTGTTCGCCGGTGAGTACTCAAAATGCGACGACAAATAATATCGGATATACCATAAATGGCGTATTGAGGGATGGTACAACAAGCACACCGCAAACCATTATGTGGACATCCGGTACTGACGGAGCTCCGGGTTCGCCTATCACTTTGAGCAGTAAATGGCTTTATAAATTCCAAAGTGCCTCAAACAATTATGCCAACTGGATTTATGTAGGTCATACCGGAGGATTACTGGCCGCACAGGGCTTCACTATGAAAGGAAGTGGTGCTGCTACTCCCACACAGAACTATACTTTTGTAGGCAAGCCTAACAATGGAAGAATCCAGTACAGCATAGGTCCAAACTTACTGAACCTGACCGGAAATCCATATCCATCCGCACTGGATGCCACTGCATTTATTAATGACAACCTGGCTACTACAACCGGAACACTCTATTTTTGGGACCATTTTGGCGGTGAAACCCATGTATTGTTATCCTATTTAGGAGGTTATGCGGCAAGAAATCTCATTGGCGGTGTGGTAGCGATGTCACAGCCGGAACTTCAGGATGTAGGTCCGGGTACTAAAATCCCGAACAGATATATACCAGTTGGACAAGGATTCTTTGTTACTTCAAGTAACATTGGTGGCGATATGGTGTTTAACAACAACCAAAGACAATTCGTTAAGGAAGATAATGCCAGTTCAAACCTGATGTTTAGAAACCAGGCGGGCACTATTCCAAATGCCAGTCATTTTGAAAAAAATTCAGAAGATTTGGAAGAAGAACAGGATGATTTCATCAAAATACGATTAGGATACAATTCCAGAAACAATTACCACAGACAGGTTCTTTTAGGTTTTATGAACGAACTTGCCAGCAGTGAAATTGAACCGGGCTATGATGCCATCCACATTGACAATCAGGTTAACGACATGTATTTTATCCATAACGGCACTAAACTGGTCATTCAGGGTGACGGTTATTTTGATGTCAACAATATCTATCCTGTAGCAGTAAAAGCAGACGCGGCAGGAAATGTAAAATTCATGCTTGACAAAGTAGAAAATCTGGACGAAAACCAAGGTATTTATATTTTTGACAACATGACCGGAATCTATCACAACATCAGGAACAATGCCTTTGAAATCAATCTTGATGCGGGATTGCACGACCGAAGATTTTCGCTACGATTTTCACCACGTGAAAACTTAGGAATTGAAAACCCGACCCTGGAACAAGGAGTTGATATTGCCTTTACAAGCAACAACAATACGTTACACATCAAAAACAAATTATTGGATACTACGGTTACTTCGGTTACTGCATATACAATATTAGGCCAAAGCCTTACCACATGGAATGTGGAAAATCAAACACAGCAAAACATCCAGGTTCCAATTTCAGGTTTAAGCGCCGGAGCTTATATTGTCAAAATAATCACTACAGATGGTGAGCTAAGCAAAAAAATCATCGTAAAATAATTATAATAATGGGGATTATAATTATTTAGGTTGGTTTAATAAAAAAGTCCCGGGTTTCCGGGACTTTTTTTATTGGTATTTTAATTATTGTAACATCTTTTTCAGGCCTTCAAAATCTAAAGTGTGTTTCTCACCCGTTACCAAATCTTTTACACTGTAGCTTCCGGTTGCAATTTCATTAGAACCTGCCATTACAGCAAAAGAAATCTGGCGTTTTTCGGCATATTTGAACTGCTTGTCTAATTTCGCCTTGTCAGGATACAATTCTACTTTTATGCCTTCATTTCTTAATCTTGTAATGGCCTGCATCGCATAAAAAGCTTCGGCCTCTCCATAGTTAAAAAAGATGGCTTTGGAAGTAGCCGTAACCGTTTGTGGAAAAAGCCCCAATTCTTCCAATACGAGATAGATTCTGTCAAGTCCGAAAGAAATCCCGACACCACTCACATTTTTCAATCCGAAGATTCCGGTCAGGTCATCATACCTGCCACCACCACCAATAGAACCCATGGCAACGGTTTTTGGAGCAGCTACTTCAAAAATAGCTCCTGTATAATAGTTCAATCCACGAGCGAGTGTAACATCCAAATCCAGATTTGATTTTTTCAAGCCTAACTTAGTCACCGTATCACAAATAAATTGCAACTCCGCTACTCCTTTTTTTCCTTCTTCAGACGACTGCAAAAGTTCTGAAAGCTTCTCTATCTTTTCTGCAATTGTTCCGGTAAACTGAAACAAAGGCTGGACCTTTTCGATAGCTTCGGGCGAAATTCCTTTTGCAAGCATTTCTTTTTTCACACCCTCTTCGCCAATTTTATCCAGCTTGTCCAAAGCCACGGTAAAATCAATAAGTTTATCGCTTGCGCCAATAACTTCTGCAATACCGGACAAAACTTTTCTGTTGTTAATTTTTATGGTAACACCTTCCAGACCTAATTCGGTAAAAACTGCATCATACAACTGTACCAATTCCACTTCCTGCCATAAAGAGGTCGAACCAACCACATCGGCATCACATTGGTAAAATTCCCTGAAACGTCCTTTTTGCGGATTATCGGCTCTCCAAACAGGCTGAATCTGATACCTCTTAAACGGAAATTCTATCTCCGCCTGATGCTGCACAACATATCTGGCAAAAGGTACAGTCAGGTCATAACGCAATGCTTTTTCTGATAATGAGTTGGAAAATTTGGCAAGATTATTTGCCTCCAAAGCTGCTAAATCCGCTTTTCTGACCTTATCGCCAGAATTTAAAATCTTAAAAATCAAACGGTCGCCTTCTTCTCCGTATTTTCCCATAAGGGTTTCAGAATTTTCAAAAGACGGCGTTTCAATAGGCTGATAGCCATATCGTTCAAAATTGGTTTTTATAATCTGGATAATATACTGTCGCTTCGAGACCTCGATTGGTGAAAAATCTCTGGTCCCTTTTGGAATTCCCGGTTTGGCCATTTTTTAGACTTCTTATATTGTAATTTAAACTTATGCAAATATCTTATTTTTATTTGGGATTTGGGAAAATAGAATCGGGTTTCAACTTCCCTCCCCGACTTTGGACTTTCGACCTTCGACTTTCAACCTTCGACTTTCGACTTTGGACTTACAACTTTCAACCTTCGACCTTCGACCAACAACTTTCGACTTTCAACTTGCAACTTTCGACTTAAAATTCATACTTTAGAGCCATAAAACGGAGACATGTTCAAACTGCTGAAAGAAAACGTGCATATCGCCATGGGTTCCATCCGAACCCAGTTATTGCGTACCATCCTGACGGTACTTATTATCGCTATCGGAATCACGGCTTTGGTCGGAATCCTTACCCTCGTATCTGCTTTGGAGAATACAATTAGCGGTAATTTTTCCTCTATGGGCTCCAACACCTTTTCAATGAGCCAATACGATTCATCCGCTCAAATCAACAGAAATAATAATACTGAAAAAGTCAACCCGATTATAAGCTATCCGCAGGCAAAAGCATTTCAGGAAAAATATTCCTATCCTTTTACTACAACCTCTTTGTCTTTTACGGCAACCTCAACCGCTGAAATCAAGTTTGAAAATAAAAAGACTGACCCGGATATTTCCGTTTTGGGTGTAGATGAAAATTTCCTGGTGAATTCAGGACTGGAGACACAAACCGGAAGAAATTTTACCGGGTTTGATATTCAAAACAACAATTATGTATGCATTGTGGGTTCCGATTTTTTAAAAGGAATTCTAAAAGACGTCAATCCAATTGATAAGGTACTTTCCATTCGGGGTGCTAAATTCAAGGTAATTGGAGTACTTAAAGAAAAAGGCTCCACATTTGGAAACAGCCAGGATTTGCGCGTATTGATTCCAACCCAAATTGCGCGTTCCCTGTTTACGGCACCCAACATCAATTATGACCTTAAAGTACTTGTAGGAAAAAAAGAATTATTGGATTCGGCTGTTGATGATGCCATTATTACGATGCGTAGAGTACGTAAACTGAATCCGGTTGAAGAGAATAATTTTGGAGTTACCAGAAGCGACGAACTTTTAGAAATGTTACGCTCCCAAACAGAAATTATGGGCTATGCCGCCTGGATTATTGGCATCATTACCATTTTTGGTTCCTCTATTGCCCTGATGAACATCATGATTGTTTCTGTGACTGAAAGAACGCGTGAAATTGGCGTTCGGAAAGCACTTGGAGCAAAACGTTCCACCATCGCCTTCCAGTTTTTCACAGAAAGTCTTGTTATTGGGCAAATTGGAGGTTTTGTTGGAATTTTTCTCGGAGTACTGATTGGCTATTTAATTTCTCTCGGTCTGAACTTTGAATTTGTTGCTCCGTGGATGGCAATCATCGCTGCTGTAATTATCAGCTTTATCGTCGCCTTATTCTCTGGACTCTACCCTGCCATTAAAGCAGCCTATCTGGACCCGATAGAAGCTTTAAGATACGAATAACAGTCTATTTTTTTCCGAAAATCATCCTGTCATTACCATAAATATCTTTTCTTAATTCGATTTCGTTAAAGTTTTTCGCTTCTAACAAATCAATCATTTCAGTCCCCAGGTATTGATTAATTTCAAAATACAGCGTTCCGTTTTCTTTTAGGTTTTTCTGTGCCAGTTCAGAAATCTTTCTGTAAAAAAGCAAGGCATCATCATCTTCCACAAACAAAGCCAGATGGGGTTCATACTCCAAAACATTCTTTTTGATTTCGTCCTTTTCAAGGTTTCTCACATAAGGCGGATTGGAAACAATAAGGTCAAAATCCTGTTCCAAATCTTCAGTTTTTAGTATATCCCTTTGCATAAAAACAACATTGACTTCATTAGTAAAGGCATTTTTTTTTGCCGTTTCCAAAGCTTTTTCAGAAACATCAATGGCAAAAACTTCGGCATCGGGAAGATTTTTCGCCAGTGAAATCGCTATACAGCCACTACCTGTTCCTATATCCAGAATTTTGATTTTTCCTTTGAATTCGTTCTTTTTGACAATCCATTCCACCAATTCTTCGGTTTCTGGCCTCGGTATTAATGTATTTTCATTGACTTCAAATTCGAGTCCGTAGAAATGGGCCTTACCCAAAATATATTGTATCGGAATTTCTTTTTCGAGCTTTTCCAAAACCAGATTCCACCTGCTGATTTCCTGGTCTGTAAAAACAAAATCAGGTTGCAACGCCAGGTCAATACGTTTCATTTGGTAAAAATCTTCTAGGAGTATATAGAAAAAACTTTCTGCTTCAAGCACATCATACAGAGGTGCCAGCTTTTGTATAAAACGATTCCGGTAATCTTTGGCTAACATTTTTGATTGGTTTTTGCAGATTTAGCAATCGAACTGGATAGCAATTTCAGCAACTTTTTTGACATTGCTTCCTGGTTCGGCTTTGGAAGAAAGGAACAAAATTACTCTTTCCTCTTCATAATCCCTATTGGCCCCAAAAATAAAATCCAATTTGCCATCGCGGTCAATATCGCCCGCAAAAAGTAATTCAACAAAAGTATCGTTAAACGAAGCCTCCTGTAAAAGTAGCTTTTCGGGAGTATTTTTCGTAGAAATATACAATTTGTAGTTTTTCACATTCTGGAAAAACTCTTCTTTCCCGTCATCATTAATCACTTTTTCAGATGCCAGCACCTCTCCTTCTCCTCTCAAAACATATTCCGTGCCATTAAAAGTAAGTGTTATTTTTTCGTTTGGCCAAATCTTATTCCTGTCCATTTTCAATGATTTGATTTCCCCTGATTTTAATTCCGGCAAGTCAATAAAAAGAAGCGTTTTTGTGGCAGAGTTGATAATTCTGGTAGAATCGCCTGCACATTCGTCATAGCCATTTTCTATCTTAAAATCAGCTTTCCCCAAATAAAACCTGCCATTCTTCTCATACAAATCCGCCCAATTTTTAGTCAAGGAAGTGGCCGGATTTTCATTCTCCCAGGTGCGATAACTTGTAGCCCTTAAAATATCAAAATCGTTTTTGAAATCAGCTTCATCAGCAGGCATCTCCCCCGGAGTTTCTTTTTCTACCACCGGAACATTAACCGTATCAACGGTTTTTTCCTGTTCTACCACTTCTGCTTTCTTACAGGAAAACAATATAAAAAAGGCGAAAAAAGGGAATAGTATTCTTTTCATTTTCAGATTCTGGATTTCAAGCCCTAAAAATTTTAGCTTATTTTTGTTCCGTGAAGATACACGAAAAATACATATTACGATGCATTGAGCTTGCCAAAAACGGACTTGGAACAACTTATCCGAATCCTTTGGTAGGGAGCGTTATCGTATATGACAATAAAATCATAGGCGAAGGCTGGCACAAAAAAGCCGGAGAACCCCATGCCGAAGTCAATGCGGTCAATTCTGTAAAAGACAAATCACTGCTCGAAAAAGCAACCATTTACGTCAGCCTGGAACCCTGCAGCCATTTTGGAAAAACGCCTCCTTGTTGCGACCTGATTATACAGCAAAAGATCCCCAATATTGTCATAGGAACAATTGACCCATTTGCAAAAGTATCCGGAAACGGAATCAGGAAACTGAAAGAAGCCGGCAGGAACATAACGGTTGGCATTTTGGAAAAGGAATGCAACGAACTGAACAAGCGTTTCTTTACATTTCACCAAAAGAAAAGGCCCTATATTATTTTAAAATGGGCTGAAAGCGCCGACGGTTTTTTAAGTCCGGACACCCGGGACGAACAAAAACCGGTATGGATTACCAATACCTATTCCCGACAATTAGTCCATAAATGGCGAACCGAAGAACAAGCTATTTTAGCAGGAACACAAACTGTATTGGACGATAATCCGAAGTTAAATTCCCGCGATTGGAAAGGCAATAACCCTATCCGAATTGTATTGGACAGAACCGGAAAAATCCCAAATCACTATGCCGTCAAAGACAATACGTCCAAAACGGTTATCATTACCGAACAGGAAAAAACGACAAATTCTGAAAATATTATTTTTGAAAATACTATCTTTGATAGTAGCCTCCCCGATTCTATTTTGAAAATTTTGTACAAGAACGATATTCAGTCCGTGATTATCGAAGGCGGCAAAATGACATTGCAAACTTTTATAGATGCAGGACTTTGGGATGAAGCCAGAGTCTTTAAAGGAGCCATTTCATTGGTTTCAGGAACGGCGGCTCCAAAATTTAAAGGAGAATTGATAGACAGGAAAAACATCCTGAATGACGAACTTTTAATTTTCAAAAGCCATGATTAATACAATAATTTTCGATTTTGGAGATATTTTTATCAATCTGGATTTCGAAGCCATGCAAAAGGCGTTGAAATCATTGGGATTAAAAGAATGGACAGAGGAACTGGACAAATTGAACTATAAATTCGAAAAGGGAAACATCAAAGAAGAAGCTTTCCTGAAAGGAATCCAAAGCCATATTCCTAATGCTTCGCTGGAAGAAATCAAAAATGCCTGGAACAAAGTGCTTTTGGATTTTCCCTTATACCGATTGGAATTTCTCCAAAAGCTTTCGCACAATTACCGTTTATTTTTGCTAAGCAATACCGATTCCATCCATGTGGAGCAATTTGAACATATTGTTGGCGAATCATTCAGCCGGGATTTTTACCAATGCTTCGAGAAAGTTTATTTTTCGTTTGAAATCGGACAGCGCAAACCGGAACCGGAAGCCTTTAACTATATTATCAACAAACACGAATTATCACCCAAACGCACTTTATTTGTTGACGACCGGAAAGACAATACAGATGTTGCCGAAAGCCTCGGGTTTCAGGTATGGAACTTAAAAGTTGGCGAAGAAGATGTTGTAGA
The DNA here is from genome assembly GCF_002846575.1 of Flavobacterium lindanitolerans. Classification (NCBI taxonomy): domain Bacteria; kingdom Pseudomonadati; phylum Bacteroidota; class Flavobacteriia; order Flavobacteriales; family Flavobacteriaceae; genus Flavobacterium; species Flavobacterium lindanitolerans. Next base: position 1,424,645 of record NZ_PJND01000007.1, on the reverse strand, counting down.
TATGTTCGACAAAAAAATTATTTCATTATAAATCTTGGAAGTAAAAGATACTTACAGAACGCTTGATTTTCTTTCGGAAGAAGTCTTATACAAAGAAAAAAACAGCAAATTTTTCGGTTATGCATTCCCAATTTCCTCTGAAGAGGAAGCCAAAGAAATCCTGGACAGCCTGCGCAAGCAGCATCACTCTGCCAGACATTGGTGTTATGCGTTCCAGATTGGAACAGAAAAAATACATTTCAGGGCTAACGATGACGGCGAACCCAGCAATAGTGCCGGCATGCCCATTTATGGACAAATTCAATCGTTTGAAATCACAAACGTACTGGTTGTGGTTGTTCGTTATTTTGGAGGAATCAAATTGGGCGTTGGCGGATTGATTGTTGCCTACAGGGCTGCGGCACAAATGGCGCTGGAAGCTTCAGAAATTGTAGAAAAAACAATTGACATCCATTACCTGATTTCTTTTGACTACAAAAACATGAATAAGGTAATGCGGGTCATCAAGGAAAAAAATCTGGATATCGTTTCACAAAAAATGGAAATGAGCTGCGAGATTGAAATAAAAACCCGAAAAAAAAATGCCGAAATGGTATTCGACATTTTTTCTAATTTATATGAAATCGGCATCAAATTGAAAGAATAAATACCGATTTGATATTATTCTTCCTCAAGCGCTAAAAGCTTCTCAACAATATAGTCCGGAGGAAGCGTTGGACGTCCGGTTTTCATGTCAACAAATACTAACACCGAATTACCGATTGTTAATAACTCATTCTTTTCATTATAAATTTCGTAGTCGAATTCTATCTTGACAGACGTCTGGCTTTTAAAGATAGTTTTTACACGAATCAGGTCGTCATATCGAGCCGGTTTTTTATAGTTCATAGAAAGTGAAACTACGGGAAGCATAATTCCGTTTTCTTCCATCCATTTATAAGAAACCCCTAGATTTCTGAGCCATTCCACACGCCCCATCTCGAAATATTGGGCATAATTTCCATGATAAACAACCCCCATTTGGTCCGTTTCAGCATAACGAACTCTTACTTTAAACTCATATTCCCGCATACCTTTTTTTGTAATTTAAATTTAAGGTTAAGTCAATGTATTTTTACTGTGTACTTACAACAATATTTTTACAAAATCAACATGTAATTAATTTTTTTTTACAGATTTTTGTCACATATTTGTTCTCCCAAAGAAGTTACGAAAGAGGCTCTTTTTCTTTTGTAGGAATAACTTTAAAAACATAATAATTTATCAGGATAATATGAACAAAACTGCGCAATCGGTATGGGAAAACTGTCTCTCTTTTATAAAGGACAACATTCAAGATCAGGCATACAAAACTTGGTTTGAACCTATTAAATCGGTTGAGCTAACAGACAATGCTTTATACATCCAGGTTCCTAGTAAATTCTTCTATGAATGGTTGGAGGAACACTATGTTAAATTATTAAAAGTTGCGTTGACAAAAGAACTTGGAAAAAACGCAAAGTTACTCTATAAAATTAAAATGGAAAACACTTATGGCAATAAACAACCGTTTACGGAACAATTGCCTAGTGCGCACCGCCAACCTGTAAAAGCACAGGATGTTGATGTTCCGTTACAAAATAAAAATCCTGAACTGAAGAATCCTTTTGTTATTCCGGGAATCAGGAACGTCAAAATCGAATCCCAACTGAATGCCAATTATAGTTTTGACAACTTTCTGGAAGGTGATTCCAACCGATTGGCCCGTTCAGCAGGTATGGCCGTTGCCAATAAACCAGGCGGTACTTCCTTTAATCCTTTGTTGATTTTTGGCGGTGTTGGTTTGGGTAAAACCCACCTGGCACACGCAATAGGTGTCGAAATAAAAGACAAATACCCTGAAAAAACCGTACTTTATATTTCTGCCGAAATATTCACGCAGCAGTATATTGATTCCGTAAAGAAAAATACGCGTAACGATTTCATCCATTTTTACCAATTAATAGATGTCCTTATTATTGACGACGTACAGTTCTTATCCGGAAAAACAGGAACACAGGATGTATTTTTCCATATATTCAATTACCTGCACCAAAACGGAAAACAGGTAATCCTTACTTCTGACAAGGCTCCTGTTGACATGCAGGATATTGAGCAAAGATTGCTTTCCCGTTTTAAGTGGGGACTTTCTGCAGAATTGCATCAGCCAGATTACGAAACAAGAATTTCCATCTTAAAGAACATCCTTTATCGTGATGGAGTTGAAGTTCCGGAAGAAATCATAGAATATGTTGCCCGAAACATCAAGACAAACGTACGCGAACTCGAAGGAGCTATCATTTCATTGATTGCACAATCTTCTTTCAACAAAAAAGAAGTAACCCTGGATCTTGCCAAGCAGATTGTAGAAAAATTCGTGAAAAACGTAAAACGCGAAATCTCAATCGACTATATCCAAAAAGTCGTGTCGGATTATTTCCAGCTAGATTTGGATATGCTTCAGTCAAAAACAAGAAAGCGACATGTGGTACAGGCAAGACAGCTGGCCATGTTCTTTGCTAAAAAATACACCAAAGCTTCTTTGGCCAATATTGGCTCACAAATTGGAGACCGTGACCATGCAACCGTGCTTCACGCGTGCAAAACTGTTGACAACCTGGTTTCAACAGACAAGCAGTTCAAAAAATTTGTAGACGATATCAACAAGAAATTATCTTTATAAGAATCCGGAAACTTCCCGAAGCCTGAATTCTGATAACTAACATCTTTTAAAATTATGCCCGTAAAAATATTGATGGTCTGTCTCGGAAACATCTGCCGTTCACCATTGGCAGAAGGAATCCTGCAGTCCAAACTTCCGCGCGACAGATTTGTTGTAGATTCTGCAGGTACCGGTGACTGGCATATAGGCAGGCAACCCGATTCCCGATCAATAGCCGTAGCCAAATCAAACGGACTCGATATTTCAAGACAAAGAGGAAGACTGTTTACCGCCACAGATTTTGAGACCAACGATTATATTTTTGTAATGGACAATTCCAATTATAAGGATGTGATGCGTTTGGCTCCGAATGCAGAAGCAAAATCAAAAGTCAGCCTGATTCTTAACGAACTTTTCCCGGGTGAAAATGTAGATGTTCCGGATCCTTATTTTGGATTGGAAGACGGATTTTCAAATGTTTATGGAATGTTGGACGAAGTTTGTGAAATCATAGCCGATAAACTCAAAGCAAAACACCAATGAAAGTCTTAGGAAAACTATACCTGATTCCGACCACGCTTGGCGAAAGCGACCCGATGGACGTATTGCCGCAAACCGTGAAAAGAGCCATTGATTTCATTGACTACTATATTGTCGAAAACGAAAAAACAGCCCGAAAATCCATAAAGGCTATACACCCTGAAAAAAAACAGCCGGATTTAAAAATAAGCCTGCTTAACAAACATACTGACAGTCGCGAATACGAACAGATGATTAAACCCTGCCTACAGGGAATTAATGTAGGATTAATGTCTGAAGCCGGATGCCCCGGAGTTGCAGACCCGGGTGCTGTAATCGTCAAGATTGCACATGAAAGAGGAATTCAGGTTGTGCCGTTAGTAGGCCCTTCCTCCATCCTATTGGCTCTTATGGGTTCGGGAATGAACGGACAGAGCTTTGCCTTTAACGGCTATCTCCCTATTGACAAATCGGAAAAAAAATCGGCTTTAAAAAGCCTGGAAAAACTGTCCTACGATAAAAACCAGTCACAGCTTTTTATAGAAACACCTTACAGAAATAACAAACTTCTGGAAGACCTGCTCCAGACATTGCAAAGCAACACTTTATTATGCATTGCGTGCGATATTACGTTACCTACAGAGTACATCAAGACTCTGAGAGTGGCCGACTGGAAAAAGACAAAAACAGACCTGCATAACAGACCTTGCATTTTTATCATCCACAAAATCAATTAGAAAATTATTAGCATAAAAAAAGGAAGACTTTCATCTTCCTTTTTTATTTTCTGTAAGCTTTTAATTCAGCTTCACCTTTGCATTCATATTAGGAATGATATGCGAAGTGTCATAGCCGCCAAACAGCTTAAAATAACTCTTCATTGAGGTACCAAAACCATCTTTAAATTTGCGTTTGCCATTGCTGTGCAGATAATTCTTTACAGAACCGGCTCCACCTAAATGTGCCGCTGCCAGAATTCCGGATTCGGTAATTTTCACACCGTTGATAATCTTTCCTTCAAATTTTTCAATTTCAGCAGACAATTGTGCCTTGTTGATGGACAATAGCGCCTTGAAAGCTTTTTCCTGAAGTCTCGGATTATTTAAGAATTCGCTTCGGCTTTTGATTCCGATAGAACGCAGAGCCGACATACCAAACTGGTATTTGCCCATGTATCCAAAAGGATTCACTAATTTGTATTGGCCTTGAGATTCTCGGATAGCTATGGCTTGTTTAAAGCCGGTGTACGATTTCCCGGTGTAAGGGAGTTCCAAGTTGACATATTGGCTTTCATCCAGTGTAGGAACGGTGCTAATGATTTCTTCATCATCTCCTACATAAAACCAAGAGTCTTTTTCAGATTCTTTAGAGGTAAACCCTAATGTAATGAACGCAACGGACAGTATCAGTCCGCCAAAAAAATAATACTTTCTTAACATAAATTTGATTTCTCAAGCGCTGTCACCATCTTGAAATTTCTACGCGGCAAATATACAACAAATAATATTAATCTGAAAATCAGCCTGTTAATGTTTTCTAAAAATAGATGAAGTGCCACTTTATACCGCCTAACTCCCTGAATTCTATAGTTGGTGCAGGAATTTTTACAGAATTAAAAACAGAGAAAAGCGTCTTTAAAAAATGTGAATTGGTATTAATTTTTGTCAAATCAACGTCAAGACTAAGATAAAATTGGCGCGTTCTTTCCTTTTCGGGCAGGAAAATCGTATTTACCAATTCGTCATTTGCCGTAATCATTCCTTCGCCTCCATAGCCAACAGCCACATTGAGCCATTTTGGGATTTTTGATTCCTTAAAAAAAGAATGGATATTGGCTGAAAGCCAGTAGGTCTGGCCGTTATAATCTTTTAGAATTTCTTCAGAAAAAGAAGCGCCCAACACTTCCGGTCTTGCCTTGGCATAAGGAGTTCTGTGAAAAGAAAACTTAGGAACAATTCGCTGTTCGTTCCAAAGCAGTTCCTGTGATACATATAATAAAGTTCCCGAAGCATTAGCTGCAGCATCACCCCACGAAAATCCCCATTCAGAAGAATAGCCGTCAAGGACTTCCACGGCGGTCAGGAAAACAAAACCTGTGGTGGCCCCGTAAATTAGCTGGTCCTTTTTTGAAACACCACTCCAGTTGAGAAGTTCTGCTCCAAAACGGCCAATATGATAAGAAGAATAAACATGCCCGGCCTTGTCCATCTGAAGCCAGGAAGCATTGTCATTTTTGAAATGAAAGCCGGATTTGTCATAATCATTGTACCATAATTGGCTCAATCCGACTAAGGCTCCTGTTATGGCTACACCTTCCGAAATAACAACGGCATTTCTTCGCGGTATATTTAAACTATCAGATGGCCTGAGAAAATCCTGAAATTGATTTTGCGCCAGGCCATCTGTAAATAGCAGCAAGAATAAAAAATATAATGCGCTATGATATTTCAAAACTATCTTTTGATTCCTTGTTTGTTCACCCAGGCTACATATTTCTGACGGTTTACCTCATGCTGAGCAGGTGTTACTGCAAATTCATGATAACCAAAATTAGTAACGCTTGCACAGAAATAGATGTAATTGTGTTTTTCCGGATTCAATACGGCATCAATTGCCGATACGTCAGGCATAGCAATAGGCCCTGGAGGCAACCCAAAATTTCGGTAGGTATTGTATGGCGATACCGTTTCAAGATCCTTGTACAGAACTCTTTTTATGACGCGGTTAAAATCATTAGCTTCTTTTTTCACGGCATAGATAACCGTAGGGTCCGCTTCCAGTTTTATTCCTGATTTTAATCGGTTTAGGTAAACACCCGCTACCCTTGGTCTTTCGTCTGTTTTTACCGTTTCCTTATGCACGATTGATGCCAAAGTAGAAACTTCCAATGGTGTAAGATTTTGGGCTTCAGCTTTTGCCTTTCTTTCATCATTCCAGAAAGCACGGTATTCTTTTGCCATCCTGTCACGGAATTTCTCTGCAGAAGTATTCCAGAAAAATTCATACGAATTAGGGATAAACATACTCAGTACATTTTCTTCCGTAAATCCGTTTTCATCCAAAAATGCCTTGTCTGTAAAAGCTTTCATCAGAGAAGTACTGTCCGCTTCAATCTGCGAACCGATTCTTCCCGCAAAATCCTCCAGTCTTTCCTGGTTATTGAATGCCAGTTTTACCGGAAGGCTTATACGTAACGAATTGATGATATCATTATTATTCATTCCTTTTTTCAAAAGAAATTTACCCGGTTTTACATTAGTAATGTATGATTTCTTTTCTGCAACCATCCTGAAGTTATCCAGATTTTCAACATAGGGTGCTACAATTTTTTCTGCAGTTTCATAATTTGCATCTGTCGGAATATAGACATACACCTCTTTTTCTGAGAAATTGGTATTGGCAGAAAAGATTTTTCTGTACAACATATAACCATAGACAGATAATGCCAGCACTAAAAGCACTGAAAATATGGCAACGATTTTTTTAATTTTCACGTAATACTTTTTTTTTAAGATTGTTGATTGATTAGCTGAAACATCGCTTCGTCTTTATAAACGCCATCGATGAGATTCCATTGTTTTTTTATTCCGATTTTTTCAAAGCCAAAATTAGTAAAAAGAGCTATACTTGCTTCATTCTCCGGATTGATATTTGCGAAAAGCTGTTTTAAATTTAACTGGCGGAAAGAATATTGGATAAGCAGTTCCAATGCCTGCGAGCCTATACCCTGATTCCGATTCCCTTCGTTTTTGATTACAACCCCTATTCCGGCACGATTGTTCCTTGGGTCGTATTCAAAAAGGTCTATCAGTCCGACAGCCTCGAATGTATCATTTTTGCAAATAGCCAAACGCAGTTGTTTGGCTTCATAAATATCCTGATGGGCATTTTCGAGATACTGACGGATAAGAAACCGGCTATAAGGAGTCTGCGTATTGCTGAATTCCCATATCGATTCATCGTTCTCAACGGCAAAAACAAATTCAAGGTCTTCGGGTTCGAGAGCTCTCAGATAGATGGTTTTTCCTTGCAGCGTTATCATCAGGAGTTTTTATTAAATTGTAATATTTCCGCCAAAGACAAAAGTGGCAGGCCCTTTTAAGAAAACGTCTGTATATTTTCCGCCTTCTGGAACAAAGGAAACTTCCAGTTTACCACCTTCAACATTTAGCTGGATTTTATCTGAATTTGTTTTGCCCAAAGCATGCATCGCAATGGCTACAGCAGTTGCACCGGTTCCGCAGGAAAGCGTCTCATCTTCTACTCCTCTTTCATAAGTGCGTACTGAAAAAGTGTCAGCTGATTCCTGATTTACAAAATTAACGTTGCTTCCCGCCTGTCCGTATAATGCTCCATACCGAATTGCAGCACCCTTCCCTTTAACGTCAAAATGTTTTAAATCTTCTACCAGTTCCACATGATGCGGTGAACCCGTATTTAGAAATACATAACCTTCTTCTATTTTCACCTCATCTACATCTTTCATCCGTAACGAAACTGTTCCATCTTCAAAGACAGTAGCATGGTGCAATCCGTCTGTGGCTACAAACGTAGTTTCATCGCCAATAACACCAAGTCGCTTTGCGAAAGCAACAAGACAACGCCCGCCGTTTCCGCACATAGAACTCTCATTGCCATCTGAATTATAATAGACCATTCTGAAATCTGTCGAATTGTCATTTTCAAGCAAAATCAATCCATCAGCACCAATCCCGAAACGCCTGTCACACAGACTTTCCACCAATTTGGTATTGTTTTTGGAAAATAATCCCTGACGATTATCAATCATGATGAAATCGTTTCCGGTTCCTTGATATTTATAGAAGTTGAGTTGCATTTTTTGTTCGTTTATTAACCCTGGCAAGGTGTTGAAACACCCTGTCAGGGTAGAAAATTAATCAGAACAAAAATAGGAATATTTAATGAAAAGTTAATCATTGTTAATCGGGAGTTAAACTTAAAATCATGGCACAATTTTCAATATATATTTACGATTAAATAACTTAATTACAAATACTATGAAACGATTTTCCGGTTTATTCTTAGTGTCCCTATTAAGTGGCGCAACCACTTTGGGCGCTTACAAGCTGTTTATTGAAAACGACGGCTTATTTTCTGTCAATCAAAAATCAGTTGTGACAACTGCCCCCGTTAACTATACGAAAAATGTAGGATTGGGCGCAGAAGCAGTTGATTTCACCGCGGCAGCGGATAATGCAGTACATACTGTAGTCCACGTTAAAAATCTTTCTTACAGAACCATCAGCAATCCGATGCTGGAATATTTTTACGGCTATAAAGGAGGCCAGCAACAGGCACAGGTAGGAACCGGTTCCGGGGTTATCATTTCTGAAGACGGCTATATTGTTACCAATAACCACGTAATACAGGATGCATCTGAATTGGAAGTGACCCTGAACAACAAAGAAACCTATAAAGCAAAATTGGTAGGAACCGATTCCAAAATGGACATTGCCCTACTTAAAATCGATACCGGTAAAAAACTTCCCTATGCCATTTTTGGAGATTCAGACAATGTGAAAGTGGGTGAATGGGTACTTGCAGTAGGAAACCCATACAATCTGACCTCAACAGTTACGGCAGGTATTATTTCTGCAAAAGCCAGAAATCTGGACCAAAGAGGCATTCAGTCTTTTATCCAGACTGACGCGGCTGTAAACCCTGGAAACAGCGGAGGAGCCTTAGTCAACACAAGAGGTGAACTGATTGGAATCAATACTATGATTTCTTCAATGACCGGTTCTTATGTAGGATATTCGTTTGCCGTTCCTTCCAATATTACCCGAAAAATCATCGAAGATATTATGGAATACGGAAATGTGCAGCGTGGTGTTTTTGGTGTGGAAGGTTATGAATTGAACAGCACTATCACAAAAGATATGGGACTTTCTACCTCTCAAGGTTACTATGTAAAGAAAGTGGTTAAAAATTCCGGTGCTGCCAAGGCAGGAATACAGGAAGGCGATATCCTGATTAAATTAGACAACACCAATATTTCAAGTTATGTTGACCTGTCCAGCTACGTAAACACCAAACGTCCAAATGATGTGGTAAAGGCAACATTTATCAGAAACGGAAAAGCAATGCAGGTGCCGGTAACCATAACCAAAAACGAATTTGTCAATGCAGAACTCAATGGAATTATTTTTGAAAACCTTGACGCTTCCGATAAAAAACGATTCAACATTGACTATGGAGTAAAGGTAAAAGACATTACTAATAAACATTTCATGCGTTACTATAATGCTTTGAAAGGAAACATTCTTATAGGTATTAACGATGCCAAGGCTGTCGATACCGAAACAGTCGCAAATATTCTCAACGAAAAACTCTCAAACGAATCAGTGGTCGAACTGACCATGATTAACAAGCAGGGCGTACTGGTGAAATTTTTTGTTGAAGTAAATTAAATTTTGACAATTTATTATCCCGAACATGCAAGTATGCCTTAAAATATTTGCCACAGAAAGCCAGTTATCACAACTGGCTTTTTTTATGTAAATTTTTTTAATAAAATGCTTTACGAAAACGTTTGAAATCTATACTTTTGCGCCATCAAAATATGCACAACACACTAAACTACATTTTTTTACATTATGACAAAGACCGCATTATACGAAAAAGAGCTTTCTTTTCAGGCAGACAGAAGAAGAGCTGGCGTAGAATTCATTAAAATCATTAGTGATTTATGGTATGACAAGTCTATTGAATTGGTTCTTTTCAAAAATCAGCTAATCAACACGAATGTAAGCGACATTATTAATCTTCACGAATATGCCGGAGAATTTGTCGGAAAACCTATTAATGTTTTTGACTCTGTTGAAATAGCACGTGCCATCTTATCTTTAGACCTTCCTCCTGCGAAATTGGATATTGGTAAACTAACTTACGAATACCATCTGGAGGACAACAAATACAATGATGCGAAGGCTTTTGTTATTGACAAATTGAAAAACGCAAAAGATTTTCCAAACAACAAGCCGAAAGATGTTGTATTATACGGTTTTGGGCGTATTGGAAGACTACTCGCACGTGAATTGATGTCTAAGACAGGGAAAGGAACACAGTTGCGATTGAGAGCGATTGTGGTTCGTGAAAAAAATGATGCTACAAGCTTAGAGAAAAGAGCTTCTCTTTTGAGATATGACTCTATTCATGGTGACTTCCAGGGTTCTGTTGCTGCAGACCCGGAAAACAATTCCCTGATTATTAACGGAACTACTGTTCACGTTATTACGGCAGGAAGCCCGGAAGAAATCGATTATACAACTTATGGAATTTCTGATGCCCTGGTAATAGACAATACAGGTGCTTTCACAACACAGGAAGCTTTGGCCAGACACCTGAAATCAAACGGTGTTGATAAAGTTTTACTTACGGCTCCAGGAAAAGGCGTTCCAAACATTGTTCATGGTGTTAACCACAACGAATACAATCCGGACGAAGTAAACATCTTCTCTGCCGCATCCTGTACTACAAATGCTATTACTCCAATCTTAAAGGCAGTTGAAGATACTTTAGGCGTTGTAAAAGGACATTTGGAAACTATCCATGCCTATACAAACGACCAGAATCTGGTTGACAACATGCATAAAAAATACCGTCGTGGCAGAGCCGCTGCCTTAAACATGGTTATTACTGAAACAGGCGCCGGAAGTGCAGTTGCAAAAGCATTGCCTAGCCTTGCCGGAAAACTGACTTCCAATGCTATCCGCGTTCCTGTTCCAAACGGTTCGCTTGTAGTGTTGAATCTTGAAGTAAACAAAGAAACATCTGTTGAAGAAATCAACAATATTATGAAGCATTATGCTTTGGAAGGAGAACTTGTTGAGCAGATTAAATATTCGCTTAATAACGAACTTGTTTCTTCTGACATTGTAGGAACTTCTGCTCCATCAATTTATGACAGTAACGCGACCATAGTTTCTGCCGATGGAAAAAATATCGTTCTCTACATCTGGTACGATAACGAATATGGCTATAGCCACCAGGTAATTCGCTTAGCGAAATACATCTCTAAAGTAAGAAGGTATTCTTACTATTAGTAGTTTTTTGAATTTTAATTTTGGTAAAAAATCCGTCATAGCAATAAGGCGGATTTTTTTTATTTACATAATTCACGAAATGAAACTTATTAAATATTAACATTCTCATTTTGCGATTTAACGTATTGTTTTATAACTTTGATAGTACCCAAATCTAAAATATTATGAAATCAATACTACTCCATCTAATGATGCTATTGCCAGTACTTGGATTTTCGCAGGTAGGGATAGGCACAACCGACCCAACTGCTATGTTAGACGTCAACGGTAATTTCAGATTACGAAGCACTACCAGCAATACGCGTGCTACGGCTGCAAAAGACTCAATACTTGTAGTAGATGCTATGGGCAATGCACAAAGAATATCGTCGAAAAGTGTTATTGAAAGTCACCTTAAGACTTTTATCAAAGGTGGATTTGCATCGGGCAGCCCGGCACTAATCAATATAAGTATTTTAGCAAATGCATACACTACGATACCTTTCAATACAATAGAATTTGATACCAATAACGAATACAACACTACAACCAATACCTTTACTGCAAAGCAACCCGGAATCTATTCCGTATATGCTGCTATCAAAGCCAGTCCGGGTCTTGTAGCTGCCGGAGATTTTGGCCTGGCTATATTTAAAAACGGCGTCGTCAATGTAAGGGAAAGCTATATGAATGTGCAGCTGCTGGGAATAAACATCAATCCGCCTAACCGATCCATACAGACCTTAATGCAGTTAAATACGGGCGATACAGTAACTTTCAGAGGTTTTAGCGGAGGAGTTCTTACCGTGGGAATATTATCTGGCGGCGAAGAATCCTATTTTACTATTCATCAGGTAAGATAAATAAGCTATATTAAAAATGGTTAAATTTGTGAGACAATGATTTTTAAACTTCACAAATGCACCCAGAACACAACTACAAACTGACTGTCCGCTGGACCGGAAACAATGGCACAGGAACATCCGGTTACAGGGCTTACGAAAGAAGCCATGTAATTCTTATTGACAACAAAGTCGAGATAAAAGGTTCGTCTGACCCTGTTTTTCATGGCGATAAAACCGTTCATAACCCCGAAGATCTTTTGCTGGCTTCACTTTCTGCCTGCCATATGATGTCATATCTGCATGTATGCGTCAATGCAGGAATAGTCGTAACCGATTATGAAGATAATGCCACCGGAAAAATGACCGTGAACACTGATGGTTCAGGACATTTTACGGAAGTCACTTTAAATCCAATAGTAACAGTTAGCGACTCTTCCATGTTGGAAAAAGCAAATGAATTACACAAAATGGCCAACAAGCTTTGTTTTATTGCCAATTCGGTCAATTTTCCGGTAAAACATATTCCTCAGAGCAAAATATAAACAAGCCAATCAAAAAATATGGCAAAGTCAAAACTTTCTAACGAAGAACAGGTCTCAGAATATATTCAAAAGCTCGATCCTTCACTTGCAGAAACCATAACATTTTTAAGACAAATTATTCTTGCAATCAATAATGAGATAAGCGAACATATCAAATGGAATTCTCCCAGTTTTTATTATTCGGGTGAAATGAAACCTTTTGATCCTAAAGAATACAAAAGGGATATCCTGGTTATGAATATTCGCCCCGGCAAGCCAATTTTACTTGTTTTTCCAACCGGAATCAAAATAACTGACACTTCCGGGCTGTTGGAAGGCAATTATTCTGATGGCAGAAAAATAGCCACAATAAAAAATTTGGAGGAAGCAAAAAGCAGGCAAAAGGATCTAGAGAATGCAATCAGGAACTGGATGGACCAGATAGAAAAATAAAAAAACTCCCGATAAATCGGGAGTTTTTTTATAAATGATTGGCTATGAATTAAGCCTTTCCTGCTGCTGCAATCAGGTTTAATGCAGAACCTGCAACGAACCATCCAATCTGCCCTTCGTTATATGTATGGTTTGCCAGAATTGTTTCTGTTGTTCCGTTATCATGGAAAATCTCAATAGTAAGTGGTTTTCCCGGAGCAAATTCTTTCAGGTCTACGAAATTGAAAGTATCGTTTTCCTGGATTTTATCATAATCTGCTTCATTTGCAAATGTAAGTGCCAACATACCTTGTTTTTTCAGGTTAGTTTCGTGAATACGTGCAAATGATTTTACCAATACTGCTTTTACTCCAAGGAAACGTGGTTCCATTGCAGCGTGCTCACGGGAAGAACCTTCACCATAGTTATGGTCACCCACAACAATAGTAGGAACTCCTGCCGCTTTGTATTCTCTTTGAACCGCAGGAACTGAATCGTATTTTCCATTCATTTGGTTCTTCACAGAATTTGTTTTTTGGTTAAAGGCATTCACCGCACCAATAAGCATATTGTTTGAAATATTATCCAAGTGTCCGCGGAAACGCAACCATGGACCTGCCATAGAGATATGGTCTGTCGTACATTTTCCGAAAGCTTTGATTAGCAATTTAGCACCCATGATATTTTCTCCATTCCATGGCTCAAAAGGAGCTAATAACTGCAATCTTTCTGAAGTTGGGCTAACAATAACCTGAACTCCTGAACCGTCTTCAGATGGTGCCTGGAAGCCCGGGTCTTCTGCATCAAATCCTTTTGGAGGCAGTTCGTTTCCTGTTGGCTCGTCAAGCATTACTTCCTGACCGTCTTCATTGATTAATTTATCTGTTATAGGGTTGAATCCTAAATCACCGGCAATAGCCAAAGCTGTCACCAATTCCGGAGAACCTACAAAAGCCAAAGTATTTGGGTTACCATCCGCACGTTTTGAGAAGTTACGGTTGAAAGAGTGAACGATAGTATTTCTTTCTTCTTTTTCAGCTCCTTCTCTATCCCACATTCCAATACATGGTCCGCAAGCGTTAGCAAAAACAGTCGCACCGATTTTATCAAACGTATCGATAAAACCATCTCTTTCGATAGTATAGCGAACCACTTCAGAACCCGGAGTAATGGTAAATTGTGCTTTGGTTTTTAAATTTTTATCGGCTACCTGTTTTGCCAAAGAAGCTGCACGTGAAATATCTTCGTAAGAAGAGTTCGTACAAGAACCTATCAAACCTACCTGAATTTCCAAAGGCCAGTTGTTTTTGATAGCCTCTTCTTTCATTTTAGAAATTGGCGTAGCCAAATCCGGAGTGAAAGGACCATTCAAATGTGGCTCTAATTCAGAAAGGTTAATTTCGATTACCTGATCAAAATATTGTTCCGGATTAGCATATACTTCAGCATCACCTGTAAGGTATGGCGCTACTTTATCTGCAGCTTCTGCCACATCCGGTCTTCCAGTAGAAATCAGGTAACGGCGCATTGAATCGTCATAACCAAAAGTTGAAGTAGTGGCTCCGATTTCTGCTCCCATGTTACAGATTGTACCCTTTCCGGTACAAGACATAGCAGTAGCACCTTCACCAAAATATTCAACAATAGCTCCGGTCCCTCCTTTTACAGTAAGGATTCCGGCTACTTTCAGGATTACGTCTTTTGGAGCTGTCCAACCAGACAATTTTCCTGTCAATTTAACACCAATCAGTTTTGGGAATTTCAATTCCCAGGCCATACCCGACATTACGTCTACAGCATCAGCACCTCCAACACCAATGGCAAGCATTCCCAAACCACCGGCATTTACCGTGTGAGAATCCGTACCAATCATCATACCTCCAGGGAAAGCATAATTTTCAAGAACTACCTGGTGGATAATACCTGCACCCGGTTTCCAGAAACCAATTCCGTACTTGTCAGAAACTGATGAAAGGAAATCAAAAACTTCATTGCTTTGTGTTTTTGCTCTGGCCAAATCGGTTGCAGCATCCACTTTCGCCTGGATCAGGTGATCACAGTGAACCGTTGTAGGAACGGCTACCTTATTTTTTCCGGCGTGCATAAACTGCAATAATGCCATCTGTGCCGTAGCATCCTGGCAAGCCACTCTGTCCGGAGCAAAATCAACATAATCTTTTCCTCTGGTGAAAGCCTTAGAAGGCATTCCTTCCCAAAGGTGTGAGTATAAAATCTTTTCTGAAAGCGTTAATGGACGACCAACCAATTGACGTGCCTTATCAACACGCTCTGCCATTGTTCCATACGCTTTTTTAATCATTTCAATATCAAAAGCCATAATCAGTAATTAGTCTATTTTATTTATATTTTAGTTTGTTTCTTTGCAATGCAAATTTACTCATTTCCCTCCATATTTGAAAGATTTTTAAAAAAAGCGGTGTTTCGAAACATTATTATTCCCAAAATCTGATTTTTAATGATTATTATTAAATTATAATTAAAAACCAATTAATTTTTTCCGTTTTTGTTAATTTAAAATCTTTTTTTTGTCAAATTCGAAATTTAGGCCAACCGAAAGAGCACTCTATAAATTAAGAATGTTTCTAAATTACAGACAGAGCATGAAAAAGGCAAAAAAATGCTTCGTGAAAATGTTATTTTTTTGACTTTTCTCTCAAATCCATCATCGGCTTTTCATACCAAATATAGAGCCCATAACTAAAAAAAATTGTGAGCAGCAGATAGACAATAGTAAATATATGTTTTTGCAACATCGGATAGTTTTCAATATCAGTAAAATATTTCATTAACTGTAAGATTACACTGTAATGCAGCAGGTATACAGAATAGGAAATCAGGCTTATAAAGACAATCGGATTTTTCAATTTTGATTTTTCCGATTTCCAACCCGATAAAAAAGGTAGAAAAAATGCGATAGAAATAGAGACGACAGGAAGGTAAACAATATAGAGAAAACTGTTCAGGCCTTCTTCTGTAAAAGGTATTTTTCCAAATCCGAAAAAGATAAACAGGAAACAGAAAATGCCCGCGATTAAAAAAAATGATTTGCCTTTTTGCCAGAAGGTATTGTGACAGCAATATATCCAACTTGCTACTACACCATAAAAAATCGCATCTAAACGGTATATCACTACCGCTTTCAACGACAGATTCCAGTCGTTCAGATTGGCATGAACCGTGTTCTGGTAGCAAAAGATTTTTGCCAACAAAAAAAATACCAACAACACAACCAAAAGGATTATAAAGAATTTGGATTTGTTTTTAGACGCAACAAAAGGTGTTATTAGTAATAAAAGCAATGGCAGTACAACATAAGCCCATTCTTCTACGGCAAGACTCCAAGATTCCGGAAAGAAAGCAGGCATGGCGCCGCTAAAATTCTGGACAAAAAAGAAATACTTCCACAGCGACTCTATTTTGTAACCGATAACAGATGCTATGAGTATATTGACAAGCAGAATCAGAAAATAATTCGGAAATGTTCTAAACCATCTTCTTTTTAAAAAATTCCTGACCTGTGAAAAAGAAAAATCTTCTTTCAGATACGATTGCAAAAGAATTCTTCCGATAAGAAAACCACTGAGAACGAAAAAAATTTCAACCCCTAAAAACCCGAAAAGTTTTAAAAGTTGTGCAATAAAACTGTTGCTTTCAGGATAAATCCAAAGGCAATGCGAACTGAGAACCATAAGTATGGCTACAGCCCTCATAAGGTCCAAACCGAAAATGCGTTGCGGATTGTTTAGTTCTTGCTTTAGCAATGTGTTTGTATTTCTGTCAAATATAGAAATACAATTTGTGAATAGTTTCTACAGAATATAAATTTTACAGCTTACATTAATTTCTGGATAATCATTTCTTCCGTAATTCCTTCCGCATCCGCTTTGTAATTCTTGATAATCCTGTGACGAAGAATGCCCGTTGCAACTGCTTTTACATCTTCAATATCCGGAGAAAATTTACCATTAAATGCGGCATGTGCTTTTGCAGCCAATATCAGGTTTTGTGAAGCTCTTGGCCCTGCTCCCCAGTCTAAATAGTTTTTCACGTAATCATTTGATAACGCATTATCCGGACGTGTTTTACTTACCAACGTCACGGCATATTCAATTACATTATCTGCTACCGGAATACGGCGAATAAGGTGTTGGAAATCGATAATTTCCTGTGCTGTGAAAAGCGGATTTATTTTTTCTGTCTGATCTGTCGTTGTACTTTTCACAACCTGTACTTCTTCAGAAAATGACGGATAATCTAATTTAATAGCAAACATAAAACGGTCAAGCTGGGCTTCCGGAAGCGGATAGGTTCCTTCCTGCTCAATTGGGTTTTGGGTTGCCAATACAAAATAAGGCAGGGATAATTTATAATGCTGTCCGGCTATTGTTACCGCCCTTTCCTGCATGGCTTCCAAAAGTGCTGCCTGTGTTTTAGGCGGTGTCCTGTTAATCTCATCTGCCAAAATAATATTTGAGAAAATAGGTCCTTTTATAAATTTAAATTGACGGCTTTCATCAAGAATTTCACTACCAAGAATATCAGAAGGCATCAAATCCGGCGTAAACTGAATACGTTTGAAATCCAAACCAAGAGCCTGAGAAATTGTATTGACCATCAGCGTTTTTGCCAAGCCGGGAACTCCAACCAAAAGGGCATGCCCTCCTGAAAAGATGCTCAACAAGATCTGGTCAACCACTACTTCCTGTCCAACAATTATTTTTGAGATTTCTTTTTTAAGCTCTATTCTTTTCTGAACCAGATTCTGTATTGCAGCTACGTCTGACATTCTATAATTGTTTGGTTATTAAAATTTGATTCGGTTAAATGTGTCTGATTATTTTTTAAGCCAGTTGTTTACAAAAACGCAGTCTCTGTACTCGCCATTAATCTTGATATATGTTTCCTTGATTTTTTCATCTGTCCATTTGCTGATAGCTTTGATTTGTTTTTCTTTCAAAGCCAAATCCTTAATTTTCAGATAATCCTGCGCATAGTCTGCTGTATGGGCATCATAACGTTTTGTAACAGTAATCAGCTTGAATGTCTTACGCCCCAACCTGTCCTCGTCAACCATTGGCTGTGATACCTGACCTTCATTAAGATCTGAAATCTGTACATATAATGACGGATCCATTTTAGTCAGGTCAAAACGAGGATCAAGCGTTTGAGGATTAATCAATACACCTCCATTGGCTCTTGTTTCTTTTTCATCAGAAGAATTTCTTGCGGCGTCAGCAAATGAAATTTCGCCGTTAACAATTTTATTTCTGATTCCAATAATCTTGTCTTTGGCTTCCTGCATGGCTTCCTCAGATATTTTCGGAATCAGCAATATGTGTCTTAGGTCAACATCCTGTCCGCGAATTTTTTCAACCAGAATAATATGCCATCCGTATTCTGTCTGAAAAGGTTCTGAAATTTGTCCTTCTTCAAGACTAAAAGCTCTTTCCTTAAATTCTTTTACCAGATTTGTTTTTCTGTTGACACGCATAAAACCTCCATTGGATTTTGTTCCCTCATCTTTACTGTACAACACCGCCTTACTAAAAAAGCTACCATTACCGGCCATTACATCATTCCTGAATTCATTCAGCTTGTCAATTACTTTCTGCCGTTCTTCTTTGGTAACTTCCGGATTGATTACAATTTGGGATACTTCTACTTCCGCACCAATCTGTGGCAATTCTTCTTTAGGAAATTTTCTAAAGAATGTCCTTACTTCTTCAGGAGTAATTTCAACATTTTCAATGATTTTATTTCTCATTTCCGAAGTCAGCTTACCCATTTTCAAGATATCAAAGAAATAGGTTCTGAATTCTTCCTCGTTTGGCCTGTTATAAATCTTTAATAGTTTTTCCATCGAACCGGCACGCTCTACAAAAGCATCGATTCTTTCCTGCATCATACTGTTGATTTCAGCATCTGTCACAACAATACTGTCCTGAACAGCCTGGTGTGCATAGAGTTTATCTTCCAGCAATTTTCCAAGCAACTGACATCTTGTAATATCTTTTACAGGGTTACCCTGGTTTGCAATTTCAATATAGGCAATATCGATATCAGAGTCTAAAATCACATAATCTCCCACAACGCCAATCACTCCATCAATCTTCTGTTTCTGGCTTACAGGCTTCGGAACGACCTTTTTTACAGTATCGTTCTGAATGATTTCCTGTGCATTTACGGCATTAAAAAATGCTGCAAAGCCAAAAATCAGACAGGCATTCTTAATTATAGATTTCATACTTCTCATTTTTAATGGCATCATCAGTAATGTCTTTTTCAATTTTTTTTATTAATTCTAATTTTCTTTTGTTTAAAATCACCTGTTCTAGTGTCGGCTTTATATATTCGTATGGGCTCACTTGATTTTTATCCAAAACGTTTGTGACTTTCACAAGATATACTTCTAAAGAATCCTGTTTTTCTATTGCTTTCCCGGCAGCAATATATTGCGACCTGTTGTCTGGAGTAATGAAAGGCAGTTTACGATACACCTGGTTCATTTCAACCCAAACAGAATCATTCAACACAAAACTTTTGAATTGCATTCCATAAGTATCCCAAAATTTCCTGTCTGATTTTCTGTAGTCAAAAAATTTGCTTTTTATGGTTTGAAATTTCGGGTGGTCTTTTGGCAATTGTATATAACGCAATTTTACCAAAGTTCCGTCTGTCTTGAAATTTTCTTTGTTCTGCTTATAATATTCTTTTAGCTCAGCTTCAGTAATTGTTGTGTCTACTGTAGTCTTTACTAATTCTTCCAAATAACCTTTTGTATAAAGATCAATTTTATACTGCCTGATAAGCCCATTGTATTCTGCCTGCTTGTCAGCACTCAAATTAAGCTCTGCCGCATTCATCATCAATTTCTGTGATGCCCAACGGTCGATGAAATTCCTGACAATTACTATACTGTCTTCTTTTGGAGTTCCCGGCGGCACCAGGTCCTTAATTTCATCCTTAAACAAGTATGAGTCATTTACTCTGGCAATGGCCTGTGGTTTTGCTTCCGGTTTGGTATTACATGAAGCAAAAAACGACAGCAATCCTATGACTGCATACTTCTTCATTTACGACTTTATCTGCTTTTTCACCTTTTCAAAAGCAGGCTGGTTAACATCTACCTTGAATTCCTGTTTCAAATCACTAACCCATTTTTCTTCAAGATATTGTTGGTAATCGTTCACAACTTTTCCTTTTGCCTCTTCCAGTGTTTTTGGACCGGCTTCAAGATGCTTGTTTATTTTGACAACAAAATAATACTCACCGTCTTTTATAATTCCGGAAACACCGTCTTTCTTTTCAAGTCCCTTTGGCAGAGCATCACTGTTTTCTTCAAAAATTCCGGCATTTGACATTACCTCAACTTTACCATTCTGGTTGAATTTTTCCTTGATAAATTCAGCTGACTTTCCTTGTTTCAACAATTTTTGTGCTTTTTTAGCCATATCCATTTTTGTTGAAGAAAGAATCAGTGCATCTACCCTATTCCCCCAACGGTAATTATTTTTTCTGGCTTCATAAAAATTCTGCAATCCAATCGTATCCGTTTTTGCCTTTTCCCAGATTTCTTTTTCCATCAGGTCAAAAAGCAACAGTCCGTCACGGTATTCTTCCATCACAGCAGCAAAATCAGGGAATTCATTTTCAAGATTGTTATTGTACAACTCATTGACTTTCGCATCTACATACTCCTGGTATTTTTTCTCTACCAGTTTACTGATTGGTCTGATTGTATTTTCACCTCTTTGTTGTGCGACCAAATATTTAAGAAATTCATCTCCTGATATTGTCTTCTTATCTATTGTAACCAGGTTTCCTTCAAAAGGCTTCATATTTTCCGGAAGTTTCCAGTCACCGGTATAGAATTTATCATTTACCGTTTTTGAAATTGCAGCAAACAGCTTGTCATTTCTTTTTATTGAGTATTTCTTTTTCAGCTTTTCAGTCAATGAATTTGTAATCAGTCGTGAACGCTCGTCTTTTCTGATTTTACCATCCAGCTCTGACTGCATTTCCTGCGCTGTTTTAAGCGGATGTTTTTCGATTAGCTTAATGATGTGCCACCCAAAATTACTTTCTACCGGAGCTGAATAATCGTTCGGGTTTTTCAATGCGAATGCTGCGTCTTCAAATTCTTCAGAACTTAATTGTCCTGAACCAAAACGATTCAGCACTCCACCTTTTGAAGCCGACGATTTGTCTTGAGAAAATTGCTTGGCAAGGCTTTCGAAGTTTTCGCCCTGCTGTAGTTTTTTATAGATGTCCTGGATTGTAGCCTTTGCTTTTTCTGCTTCTTCAGGGTTTTGGTTGTTTGGTTTTAAGATCATGATATGGGCAACCGTAAGTTCGCCACGGTTATCTCTGATGTCTTCCACTTTTATTATGTGGTAACCAAAACGGGTTCTCACAATTTTTGATATGTGCCCTTTTTGAGTTTTGTAGGCTGCAGATTCAAATGGATATACCATTCTGAAAGCTGAAAAATAACCTAACTCTCCTTTATTTTCTTTCGCTGAAGGATCTTCGGAATATTTAACAGCCAGGTCACCAAAGTTTTCACCTTTCAAGGCTTTCTCCCTAACCTCAACTGCTTTTTTATAAGCTTTAAGAGTATCTTCTGGCGAAGCATTCTCATCTACCATAAACAAGATGTGGGCTGCCTTGATTTCTTTCTGTGACCTTTGGTAGGCTTCTTCGATTAATTCCTGTGTAACCTTGGAATCCGTAAGATAATTTTTTGAAAGTTGGTTTCTGTATGACTTTAATTCCGCCTGATAGGCCTGTCCGTTTTGAAGTCCCAGCTTATTGGCTTTATTAATTTTCAACTTATAACCTACAAATAAGTCCAGATATTGATTTAAATCTTTTTGGGATTCGTCTTTTACCAAATCAATATTTTTATTGTAAACCCTTGCAAATTCGTCGGTATAATAAGGCTTACCGTCAATTGTAAATAAAACTTCCTTATTGTTATTTTGAGCAAAACTCGTAAAACTTGCGGAAAGCAGTACTCCGAAGAACAATTGTTTTAATTTCATTATGTAAATTCTATAAGTTGGGAATTAATTTAACGCCTGAATAGCAATCAACAAAAGTAACAATTCAAACGCATTAAACAAGTACGGGCCTTACTATTAACAAAAATTTATTAACAAATTATTAGCGATATTTTCATGTATTGGGACGCCGTATTTATAAAAAAGCATAACTCCGGTTTCTTGTTATTATTATACGCTGATTATTTGTTGAATAAATAGTATTTTTGCAATCCATTTTTATACAGGATATGAGTTTTCAAAAAGAAATAGAAAGAAGAAGAACTTTTGGGATTATTTCGCATCCCGATGCCGGAAAAACAACACTGACTGAAAAATTACTTTTGTTTGGAGGAGCGATTCAGGAAGCCGGAGCCGTAAAAAACAATAAAATTAAGAAAGGTGCCACTTCCGACTTTATGGAAATTGAGCGCCAGAGAGGAATTTCGGTTTCAACCTCGGTTTTGGCTTTCAACTATAAGGATAAAAAAATCAATATTCTTGATACGCCGGGACACAAGGATTTTGCGGAAGACACTTATAGAACGCTTACTGCAGTTGACAGCGTTATTGTTGTTATTGACGTGGCAAAAGGGGTTGAGGAACAGACTGAGAAATTAGTTGCTGTTTGCCGAATGAGAAATATCCCGATGATTGTTTTCATCAACAAATTAGACCGCGAAGGAAAAGATGCTTTCGACCTGATGGACGAAGTGGAACAAAAATTAGGATTGACGGTTACTCCATTGAGTTTCCCAATTGGAATGGGTTATGATTTCCAGGGAATCTACAACCTGTGGGAGAAAAACATCAATCTTTTTAGTGGGGACAGCCGTAAAAACATTGAAGAAACCATTGCTTTTTCTGATGTCCAGAATCCTGAACTGGAAAAAATCATCGGCCAAAAACCGGCAGATAAGCTGCGTGAGGAACTGGAATTGATTGAAGAAGTTTACCCAAGCTTTAACAGGGAGGCCTATCTTGAAGGAAAGCTACAGCCTGTATTTTTTGGCTCTGCCCTGAATAACTTCGGAGTTCGTGAGCTTTTGGATTGCTTTATAGAAATCGCACCTTCGCCAAGACCGAAAGAATCAGAAACAAGATTGGTTGACCCTTACGAAAGTAAAATGTCGGGATTTGTATTTAAAATCCACGCCAATATGGACCCAAAACACAGGGACAGGCTGGCTTTTGTCAAAATCGTATCGGGTACTTTTGAAAGAAACAAGCCTTATTTGCATGTCCGCCAGAATAAAACTCTAAAATTCTCAAGTCCGAATGCTTTCTTTGCCGAGAAAAAAGAAATTGTCGATATCTCTTATCCGGGTGACATTGTAGGTCTGCACGATACCGGGAATTTTAAAATTGGAGACACCTTAACGGAAGGCGAATTGATGAGCTTTAAGGGAATTCCTAGTTTTTCGCCGGAACATTTCCGTTATATCAACAATGCCGATCCGTTGAAATCGAAACAGCTTGAAAAAGGAATTGACCAGCTGATGGATGAAGGTGTAGCCCAGCTTTTCACTTTGGAAATGAACAACAGAAAAGTAATCGGGACCGTGGGAGCTTTGCAGTATGAAGTTATCCAATATAGATTGGAGCATGAATACGGGGCTAAATGTTCGTATGAAAACTTTCCGGTGCATAAAGCATGCTGGGTAAAACCTGATGATGCCCGAAATGAAGAGTTTAAGGAGTTCAAACGTATCAAGCAAAAGTTTTTGGCCCATGACAAATACGGGCAATTGGTATTTCTTGCCGATTCTGATTTCACTATCCAGATGACACAAAACAAATACCCAACCGTGAAATTGTTTTTTACTTCAGAATTTGATTAATCAAAAAACATCAATAAAAAAAGGCTGTACAATGTACAGCCTTTTTGTTTTTGAGCTTCTAACAATTAAGCCTTTTTCGCTTTTCCTTTAATAAAAGTGTAACCTAAAACCACTCCTGCCAAAAGCATTGGCACGATATAATCGTTGATTGGCGCTGGCGTCACATCTTCATCATCTGGTGCTTCAGTTGGATTTTGAGCGAAAGATGCCGTGCTTAGGAATAACAAAAGCAACAGGCTGGATATTTTTGTTGTAATTGAGTTTTTCATATCTGACGGGGTAATATTAGTAAACAATTTTTTTGTTGGCAGTTCCATTTTCAGTCGTAGTAATTTTCACTACCAAAACCTGGTTTGCGATAGGAAGATTTGCTATTACTGCTGATGAAGCATCGATATTATTTTTGGTATAAATAAGACGGCCACTCATATCGTAAAGCTCAATGTTTTCCATAACATAGTTTCCGGAATTGATAACCAAAGAACCGTTTTGTTTGTATGCTACAATATTATTAGAAGAAATTGTAGGTACCTTAACACCAAGTGCTGCTCTGTAAACTATCTCAAAACGATTGTTAAACACTCCTGTTTCAGACGCAAATGAATAAGCACCTGATTTAAGATTATGAAGTTGTCCTGTCGTATTATCTTTTAAGAAAACTTCCTGGCTGCCTGCAAAAAGTCCATCAACATGATCAATTGCAATAGTATAGTTTCCTGCAACATCTGTTTTAAAACTCATTGGAACCACATCATCAGATGTAAAAGGAAGACTTCTTCCCTGAATTGCAAATTCCTTGTTTTCGATATAAGAAGTGAATGCGATGGCACTATCATTAAAGTAGCTACCTTCAATACCATAGTCAATACCTGAAGTAGCACCTGTCATATAACCTAATAAAGTCTGACCTACAACCTCTGTTCCGTTAGAAAGATTCAACCATATTCTGTGTCTTTCTACTTCGGTTGTATTTGCATTTCTAAAAAATGCACCTCCGGTAGTTGCTGAACGAAGCGCATTGCTAAAATTCAATGTATTTTGAGTCGCTCCCGATTTCACTTTTACGAAGAATCCTTGTCCGGCATTGATTACACCATTTGGGTTAAGAGCTGCTGCTTCCGGCTGGGCACTTGTTACTCCCATTCCTGTTGAAGTAGCGTAACCGCTACCTGAGGCTCCGTTTCTTTTTCTCCAGAACCAGATTGTTCCGTCAATTGCATCGGAGTTAGAAGAAAACAATTGAGCAATTGAAATTGCAGATGGATAAGGATTTCCAACAAGATTGAAACCTGTATTTGCATTTGAAAGTGCCACGTTTACACTTTGGTTATATGGAACACCTGTAAATTCTGCATTGATTGCAGTTCCAGGATCGCCTTCAACATAAGCCGGATGTGAGTCCGGAGTTCTGATCAGGTATCCTTTTCCTGATTCAAAATTATAAGACCCTTCACTTTGCGTTGGAAAAACAGCTTCGTAATCACCATTTGTACCCGTCGCAGTATTGTAGGTATAAAATCTGTTGGAAAGCGTTGCTGAAGAAAAACCTTTCAGATTTTGCCCGATTAATGGAGACGACCATAAAGTGTAGTCAAAACGGTATAACGGATTACTGTTTCTTTTTACCTTGATTGATCCTGTATTGGCTACAGCATTTGTCTGAATCAGATTCGCATTATTCTCTACAATAAAGTTGCTTGAAGCCGCATTGTTTACAATTGCATTTTCAACAGTTACCGAAGTTCCTGTTGCCACTGTAAATATTCCTGAATTTACTGTAAGCGATTTAGCTGTAAATACCCCTTGTGGAGCTGCTGCACCTGTAGAGTAATCTCCTGCTATAATAGCGTCTAAAGAAGAAGTTGGTGTTCCGTTTGACCAAGCCGTTCCATTCCAGGTTGTTGAAGTTGGAACAGTACCAATAGATGCCGGAACCGCATTATAGACAACCACATCGTCAACAAAAATATTTGCAGCATTGGATGTACTACTAATCCCTATAAATGTTGTACTGTTAACATTAGATCCACTAGACATTGCTCCTTGTGCAATATCATTACCTATCAAAACACCGTCTACATACAAATCATATTTTTGGGTAGCTACACTAGCAGGCAAACCATTATATGTATAATTAATTACGCCGCTCGATTTATTGTTACCAATAATCTCAACCTTATGCGCTTCCAGTTGTGTCAAGGCAGTAACTGTAAATCCAGTACTAACCCAGCTAGAGTTTTGTCTCGAAGTGATATTCACATTTCCTCCTGAATCATATGTAAAACGGATTCCTGCAAATACTGCTGATCCTGCGAAATCAGATGCATCGGAATACATTGACCCAGAACCCTGATAAAAAGTCCAACTACCAGAACCTGCTACTGCCGTAGCAGTAGAATTCCCAAACAACACTTTAAATGAAGTATAAAATTCTGTACTTCCTGTATATCCAACTATTGGCGAAAACTTCGCTACAGAAGTAGTAGAAGAAGCTGTTGCTTTTACATAACTTCCATCAGCCCCTAAAGGATTTGTTCCATTCAACAGACTAATTGGAGCATTAGGTGCTGTCGCCCCTCCTCTTACCCAAGTAGTTCCGGAAGTTGGATTAGGTATAACACCTGTAGATCCTGTTTGTGATGTATGGTTTGCTGTTCCAGTACCAAAGTTTTGAACTGAAGTTTGCCCCCATACTCCATTAAAAAATAATCCAAACACCAAAACCATCAGTGTCCGTAAGGATGTAAATAGTAAAGTTTTTTTCATTATAAATTTGTTTTTCACAAAGTTAAGAATTCGTTAATAAAACATTAAACAAACGCATTATCTTTTTGTTAAGAATTAACATTTTATGTTATTCATCGAAATTAATTGTATTTTAAACGATAACAAAAAATATTTTTAACAATAAAATTCTTTATAGAAATTTAAAAATTTACTTTTCAATAACTTTTTTACAACAAAAAAGCCTCCCGAAGGAGGCTTTTCATTTTTATCAATAAAAATTGATTATTGATTCTTCAATAGTTTAACCATTTTGGATTTGTTACCTGAAGATACTTCCAATAAGTAAGATCCTGCCGGCAAATTAGACATATCAATTTGTGTTTCATTTGCATTTACTGATTTAGTAATCAGCTGCTGTCCTACCATATTGTAAAGCTTAAGACCTGTTATGGCTTCGCTGTAAGATACAGTTAAAATATTGTTTACAGGGTTTGGATAGTACTTAAAGTTCGCATTGTCGAAACCGTCTACTTTAAGTGCCGTACCAGCCTGTATTGCTACTCTTTGAACACTTTCGCAACCACCTACTGTTTGTGAAGCATAGTAAGTAGTTCCAGAAACTATTGGAGTTGTAGCTGGCAATACGTTCCCTGCTGCACTTGAGTCATACCAGATAATTCCAGTACCATTCACAGTCAAACTTGCCAATGTTGCACCCGCAGGGAAATCTTGTGGAGAAGTAGCTGTTGGAGCCGGAGTAACCGTTACAGTTACATTTAACGTTTGAGTTGTAGCACATTGTCCTGCAGTTGGCGTAAACACATAAGCTCCACTAGCTGTATTGCTAATTGTTGCAGGACTCCATGTTCCTGTAACTCCATTTGGAGAAGTTGTTGCCAATGCTGGAGCTGTTGAGCCCTGGCAAATATCTGCAATTGGTGCAAAGTTAGGAACGGTTTCTGGAGTAATAACAACATTCAACGTTTGGGTTGTGGCACATTGCCCGGTAGTTGGTGTGAAAACATAACTTCCGTTTGCACTCATATTAACCGTTGCAGGAGACCATGTTCCGGTAATTCCGTTTGGAGAAGTCGTCGCAAGTGTTGGAGCCGTAGATGACTGACAAATTGTTCCAATTTCAGCAAAGTTAGGAGTAACAGTTGGTGTAACAGTTACCAAAGTACTGTCTGTTGAAGAACAGGTTCCAATAGTAGCAGTAGCTGTATATGTTGTGTTACCAACAGGTTTCACATATATTCTTCCTGCTGCACTACCGGCTACGTATGGAATTGTACCTGCTGCGTCAGTAAACAAATCACCTGTTCCAGTTGATGTCCAGGTAATTGCAGGAGCAATTATTTCAAACGTTACATCATTTCTAGAGCTATAAGTAAAACTTGAAGTTCCAACAAATGCATCTATTGCTGTACCAGTCACATTATCTGCTCTATAGAAAATAGTACTTACAAAAGTTGTAGGGCTATGTTTAGCCGTGTTATAAGTAGTACTATTACCACCGTTATTATTGCTATAGTTCATTTCAATAATTAAGTTATCAGTACCATTCCAGGTAAAAGGAGCGTCTAACACAAAATTATTCAAGCCTACAACCGGAGTATAGTTAGCAGCAGCCTTAACCGTTGTCATACCCGCCTCCCATGAAGTAGCTGTAGCAAAACTTGCTGTAGCAGAGTTTTTCATTTTTACAACAAGATTGTTAAGTGCATAAGTAGTATTGGCTGTAGCTAAATCTAATTTTATAGCACTAATCTGCGTATTAGGAATAAAGCCTAAAGCCGTCAATTCAGCTGCAGTATAAATCCACTGCTGTTTTGTACCACCATAATATGCCTGGAATGGATTTGGACCTAATGTTGCATTAGTAGCGTTAGTACCTGAAGTAGCAGCTCCCGTTCCGGAAACAACAGTTGGTGAGGCAGGCACACCTGATACTGTCAATTGCTGTACACTTCCGGCGCAAACTGCAGGCGCATCAGGCGTCACAGTAATTGCAGGAGGAGTTGTATTTACAGTAACATTCACTGTTGCGGTAGTAGAACATCCACTTGTAGTGTTGGTTGCAGTAAGCGTATATACAGTAGTTGCCGAAGAAGTGAATGTCCATCCTGAACCAGCATTTCCGGAAACACCTGTAGAAGGCGACCATACATATGTATCATAATCTGAAGCACCAGCTGTAATTGTTACGGCTGTAGTAGCAACGCCTCCACAAACCGCGGCCGGGTTTCCACTCAATGTAAGAGCCGGAGCAGTTGTTACCGTAGCAACAACAGGAACTCTTGGCGAAGAACAGATTGACTGTCCGTTGATTATAAATTTAGGTCTGAAATTAGTTGTACTGTTTACATCCGTTTCAGCTAACATCGCTGCAGGAGTAACACTGTCTCTTTGTCTGTAAGCCGATGCTACGAATCCTACATCATCTACTTTCAAAGAACTATTTGAAGAAGTTGTAGCGCTTGGAACACTACTCCATGAAATAGTAACAAGAATGTTAGAACTACCGTCCCAGTTAAACACCGAAGATGAACCTGCACCTGTTCCAAAAGCTAATGTATTCACTGTGTTAGCTACTGGTGTAAATCCACCATTGGTTCCGGTTCCAGCGTATACTTGCACCAATCCTGAGTTAATAAAAGTAGTTGTAGGAGCTGTTGTCGCTGTTGTATTTGCCAATTGTACAGTAAATCCTTGGTAAGCCTGACCTGAAGTTGTAGGTTCAAACCCTAAACTAGTAAAGTTAGACGTTCCTGAAAATCCAGCGGCAATCAATTCAGAAGCTCTGATAATATACTGAGTCTTGGTTCCTCCCCAGCTTCCTGGGAAGAAAGATTGTCCTGCAGTAGTTGAATTTGTTGCTCCGGCTCCTAATGTATTAGCTGCAGGAGGAGTAGACACTTCAGCAGCAGCATAATAGGTTGTTGTTGCAGAAATAGATGGAGTTGTAAAGGTATTTCCTGTAGCTACCGGAGCACCTCCAGCAGCTGCTGCATACCAATTAATAGTAGCACCTGCACTTGGTGTAGCTGCTAGCTGAACAGTTCCCGTACCACAACGTGTAGCCGGCGTATTTGTCGCTACCTGATGTGTGAAAACAATATGCACAGGAGTTGAAGTTCCTGTAGCTGGTCCCGCAGAACATGTCACTACGCACTCATAATATGTAGCTACCGTTGGCACTACAGTCAATGTAGGCGTGTTTGCCCCGGCAATATCATTATAAACAGTTCCGTCTGTAGAACTTTTCCATTGATACGTAACACCTGAACCAGAAATTGCATTTTGCAGGCTTAATGCTACAGAAGCACCAGCGCAAATTGTAGTAGCAGAAGCTACAGTATTTCCTGGATTTGGAGTACCACTACAAGCATTAGAATCTGCAAAAGAAACATAGCCTGTGAAATTAGCGGCAGAAATAGGCAGATTGGACTGAGTAGTATTAGGAGCTCCCGCCGTTCCAGCTGCATAAGTGGCAACGCTACCAAAAGCATTTGTGTAAACACCTGCAGGAGTTAGCGCCTGAACAGGGATACTTGTGCTCACAATTGAAGCATCTCCCAATCTTACATTCATATCAGTAATTGTACCTGACATTAAAGGAATTTCCCATCTTCTTGTTGCAGACAAATTAAGTAAGCTTACGTCTGCTGTACCTGTATTAGAATCAAAAGCTTCTGCTTTAAAGTTAGAAACCGCAGTTGTAGCGGGAGCTAACCAAATTGGCGCATAAGCAGCTTTTCCTACAGGAAAGTGCTGGTAAGTAGTATTTGGGTTACCGCTTATTATAGTTCTGGCCAACGGACCATTTACATAAGCTGTTGCACTTCCTCCTGTTAATGTTCCACCAGCAGTAGCTGTCCCTAACGTTAATAAATTAACATTAGTCGTATTAACTTTTCCGCTTGTAAGCGTTAATGTACCACTAATAGAAAGAGGAACATCTAAAGTTAAACCTGTTGTACTAGAGTTGTTAACTGTCAAAGAGGTTAAGTTAGCAGTAACAGTAGTTCCTGAGTTTCTGAATACACCTGCTCCGGAAATAGATTGTGGATTTGTAGATGCTACAGCAGCGCCATTAAAATCATTAATATTTAATGTACTTCCTGCTGTTAAAGTGCCATTATTAATTAGGTTTCCAGCTAAATGATGCACACTTCCCATTTGGTACTCACCGGAAATAATATTCAGGTTACCTCTAATTGCTACAGCACTAGTTGTTTTTACAAACCTATTTGTTCCTGTAGTTCCAGAATCCACAGTAACATTTCCTAATCCATAATAAGAGTTTCCAGGGAAAAGATATATATAAAATCCGTTGCTTCCTGTTGTACTATTATCATTAGATATACCATCTCCAAATTTGAAAGTATGGTTAACACTAGCTGAATTATATGCTCCATCTTGATAAATTCTCAATGCATACGTTGAAGCACTAGAACTTTGAGGAGGATCGACAATAGTAATTGTACCACCTGTTAGGCTTAGGTTAGCTACAGCATTTGCAGTAATATTTAATATATGGGTTCCTGAAGCTACAGAATTAGTAGCACTTCCGGCATTATTACCATCAATATTAATGTTTCCACCACTCTGATTGAAAGTAGAACCGCCATTATGAACCATGTTACCAAAAACATTCACTGTTCCTGAAGTAACGGTCATAATTCCACTGTTTGAGAAAGTACGGTTATTTGCACCTGCTGCAGAAAGGTTAATTGTTCCACCACCAACTGTAAGTGTAGCGCTTGATCCGTTTGTGATACCAGTAGTACTTGCTCCCGTAACATTCAAGCTACCGCCGGTAATGTTCATTATGCTATTGTTTGCAACTGTATTTGCAGCAATCAAAGAAGCTCCAGAAATGTTTACCGTACCACCATTTGTAAGAGATGTAAAGTTAAGGCTTCCTGTTGCAGCATTCAAAGTACCGCCAGTTGCTACTGTTAAACCTGTAATAGTATTAGCTCCATCTAAAGCTACAGTTGTGTTATTTGCAATTGTTACAATATCTGTAGCACCCGGAACTGCATTTTTGTTCCATGTAGCCGGAGTAGTCCAGTTTCCGTTAGCAACAGAAATAAATGGAATATCAGAAGATGCAACACCTACATATAAAGGAGCAGACAATAAATCAGTCTGAGATACTGTAATTCTTTGCGCTCCAGGAGTTGTCGTACCATTTTGGTGAGCACCTCCAATAGCTGCATTAGCAAACATAACCCTTGCATTTCCATTAGCCAATCCTGAGAATGCATTTTGAGCGAACAAAACAACAGTATAAGAACTTGAACTAACAGGTGTTCCTTCATTTGAAACCACCCATCTTCCATTATATCTTTCGTTTATTGTATAAGCGCCATCAGCTACTGACAAGCCTGAAGTAACACCTGCAACATCATTATATATTACTGCCAATTCACCGGCTACAGCACCTGTTGCATTGGTTCTCGTAATATACATTGCTCTGTTCTCTCCTGCATTGTTTATAAAAGGATATCTACTCGTTGCATTTGTAGGATCTGTTGCTGCCGAAATAGTAGTTCCTGTTGCTGTTGCTGTCCACCATCTTGAGAACTTAGCACCTGGAAGGAAACCGGTCCCTACAGGAGCCGTTAAAGTGCCCCCTGCTGCATTCGCACCAAAAGTCATTTTATTAGTTCCCAAATTAATTCTGGCACCAGTTATATTTAAATTATTAGCAATTTTGACATCATTAATAAGCCAGTTCACGTTTGGTGTAGCTGTGTTCGTATTGCTAAATGTTAAGTTTCTTATAATACCAGTATTAAAAGTACCTGAACCATTTACAGTTTGTACAGCTGTTCCATTTAACGTCAGCGTACCGGCTGTTCCACCTACAGAAACATCAATCACTCCATTGTTCTGGATATTTCCAGTGACAGTTAATGTTTTTCCAGTAGTTCCATTAAAAACGTTTACAATTCCACCTGATGCTACTGTTAGATTATTGCCTACTGTAAAATTGGTTGGTGTAGTTCCATAAGCTAAAGTTCCTTCAACCGAAAGATTGTTTATAGACAAACCTGTCACATCAACCGTTACCGTTGTTCCTACAGAAACTATTGCACTATCAAAAGAACTAGGAACCATTCCAGCATCCCATGTCGAAGCTGAATTCCAGTTCCCTGTTGTAATAGAAGTAAATGTACCCACAGCATTTGTTGCCTGAACAGCATCTAAATCAGTACTTTTTCCTCCTTCACTAATAGCATAAACACGCCATGAATAAGCAGTAGCGGGTGTTAATCCTGTTACATTGTAAGTGGTAGTTCCTACGTTCACAGTACCAGCCTGAGTATAAGTAGCACCTCCATCAGAAGACCTTAAGATTATGTATTTTAGTACATCTATATTTGGAGATGACTCTGCCCAATTTAACGTCATAGATGCCGAACCAACATTTGAAAAAGATAAAAATGTAGGTGGCGGAATAACTGTAGCTAATGCATTACCAGGGTTTCCTGGAGGTATAAACTGATAAACTCTTCTGTTTCCATCAGCAGCAGAATTTAGATTAGCAATTGATCCCAAAGCAGTTACAGCCGGATTGGCAGCATATGGATTCGTTACAGAAACAGTATTTCCGGCATATAAAACCGAAGCAAAAGCACCTGTAGCAGACCCAGTATAAAAACCAATAGAAGGGGATTTATTTCCGGCACCAACATCTACTGCTGACATGCTTCCGTAAACATATTCTACATTACCTTTTTCGTAAAGTCGTATTTGCCATGTTGAATTTGCTGTTACACTTGTAGTTGAAGTATAAAAAAGTTGCATATTAAGAAACTCAACTACCAAAACCCTGTTTGGTGCTGTTCCCGATACTTTATAATGAACTTTTCCGGTAGTAAGACCTGTTCTTAAATCAGCATTAAAAGCTGAAAGCCTTGGAGAAGTAGCCGAACCTCCATTTATGCTATAAGTATTGGTTGGCGCAGCTGTTGATCCCAATTGCAAGATTCCATCTTCCTGAACCGAAAACTGGGTAAACCTGTTTCCCATAAAGTGAAAGTCGAATCCAATATTGGTAACAGCCGAAACGGCTGCGTCAAGACCAGGACCTATCAGCTGTGTTGTTCCTGTACTCATATCAACGGCTCCGCCATTCATATCAAGTGCCAGTGAACCTGTAGTGGAAGTGGCAAACGTGTAATTTGCCGAGTTCTGGGCCCAAACTGAATGATTCATAGCCATCAATATGACTATCAAAAACAAGCTAATCCAAGAAGGCCTAGCTCCGCGAGAAATAGAATCAGGCCGGGGGTCAGCCAAATTCCCAATCCCTTTTCTGAGTTTAGAGGTTTTTCTAAAACTCGAAAGAGTGTAATAATTCATCATAGTTTAAGTAAATTGATTAAAAATAAAGTAAGAACATCTATTAATGGAAATCCACATTATATTACAAGACAAAAGACCCTCAAAGGATTTGACAAATCCCTTAAAATATCTTCCGTAATTTGCATAAAAAAATGCGATTCAATCAACGCGGAAAATTAATATAATATTTAACACAAAATTAATATTTAAAGAAAAAATTTATGAACAATGCCAAAATTACCTGTTCCAAGCAATAAAAATCCTCTTTTTAAAACACTTTTAGCAACAAAATTCAACATTACTATATTGTAACAAATGCATAACTTTTAGAGAAGTTTTAGCGATTTTATTTATTTCAAAACTTCC
The DNA here is from genome assembly GCF_002846575.1 of Flavobacterium lindanitolerans. NCBI lineage: Bacteria > Pseudomonadati > Bacteroidota > Flavobacteriia > Flavobacteriales > Flavobacteriaceae > Flavobacterium > Flavobacterium lindanitolerans. Next base: position 1,390,245 of record NZ_PJND01000007.1, on the reverse strand, counting down.
TTTACACAAAATATTTCTTACAAATAGTTCTAAAACCTTTTTCTTAAGTATCTAAAAAAGCTCTCCACCGCTAATTTGAAAAAAAGGATGAAGAGCATTACTTAATTAAAATATTATGCTGGATGTCACTAGCCAAAAAGACCTGCACAACTCAATAAAAGCAAAACCATAAACACAAAAAATCTGACGATGGAGTTGCCTGACAGCATTGTATCATCATTACGACCAACAGCATTCGACTCTTTATACAAAATCTTCATCTCAAATAAATTTAATACATTAACTTCTAATCTTAGGGGAAATTAGCTGGTGTGTGGTAGTATTTGCAGTATTTGTAATGAAATTTTAATTCACAGATAAACTTAGAGAAACTGTTACCGAAAAAAAAATAAACCCGATAAAGTTCAATAAAAAACGTTGAAGTAGCGTTGTAGTACAAAATAAAAAAGCCTCCTGAAAATTCAGGAGGCTTTTTGTTTATGCTTGTCCGGCAGGACCAAAATTCAAAGGAATTGGAGGTTGTTCCGTGTCTTTTATTTCGCCGTGAGCGCTTTCATAACGGTGGATATTCTCTCCTATAGCCTTTAATAATCTTTTGGCATGCTGCGGTGTCAAAACGATTCTAGATTTCACTTTTGCCTTTGGAATTCCCGGCATAATGCTTACGAAATCCAATACAAATTCTGAAGCTGAATGGTTAATAATAGCCAGATTGGAATAAATTCCTTCGGCAGTTTTTTCATCCAATTCAATATTAATCTGACCTTGTGGTTGTTTTGAATCGCTCATATCTTAATAATTATATTCTTCTTTTGCAGCCATTAGCTCATTGTATTCTTCTTTAGAACCTACAATTACGTTATCGTAATCTCTCATACCTGTACCAGCAGGGATTCTGTGACCAACGATAACATTTTCTTTAAGTCCTTCAAGCATGTCTACTTTTCCAGCAACAGCAGCTTCGTTCAATACTTTAGTAGTTTCCTGGAACGATGCCGCAGAGATGAATGATTTAGTCTGCAACGAAGCTCTGGTGATACCTTGTAATACCGGAGTTGCTGTAGCCGTGATAACGTCTCTTGCAACAACCTGATTTTTATCCGTACGCTTCAATAGTGAATTTTCGTCACGCAATTGGCGAGGAGAAACAATCTGTCCCGGTTTAAGGTTTTCAGAATCACCAGCATCTTCTACTACTTTCATACCATACAACTTATCGTTTTCATAGATAAAGTCTTTAGTATGGATTAGCTGATCTTCAAGGAACAACGTATCTCCCGGATCCTGAACCTGAACTTTACGCATCATCTGGCGGATTACAACTTCAAAGTGCTTGTCGTTGATTTTTACCCCTTGCAGACGGTAAACTTCCTGAATTTCATTTACAAGATATTGCTGTACTGCTGATGGCCCCTGAATTCTCAAGATATCGTCAGGAGTAATTGCTCCGTCAGACAATGGCATACCTGCTTTTACGAAGTCGTTTTCCTGTACAAGAATCTGGCTGGAAAGTTTTACAAGATATTTCTTGATTTCACCAAATTTAGACTCGATTACGATTTCACGGTTACCTCTCTTGATCTTACCAAATGAAACAACACCATCAATTTCAGAAACAACAGCCGGGTTCGAAGGATTACGAGCTTCTAACAACTCGGTAATTCTTGGAAGACCTCCTGTGATATCTCCTGCTTTTGAAGAACGACGTGGTATTTTTACTAAAACTTTACCTGCTTTAATCTTCTCACCGTTTTCAACCATCAGGTGGGCACCCACCGGTAAGTTGTAAGAACGGATCAATTCGCCGTCTTTACCGTAAATTAATAAAGTAGGAATCAATTTCTTATTTCTTCCTTCAGAAATTACTTTCTCCTGGAAACCTGTCTGCTCGTCGATTTCAACCTGGTATGACTGTCCTTGCTCTAAATCTTCATAGGCTACTTTACCTGTGAATTCAGAGATGATAACACCGTTATACGGATCCCATTTACAGATAGTCGTTCCTTTTTCAACAACGTCACCATCTTTAACAAAGATGCTTGAACCGTAAGGAATGTTATGTGTATTAAGAACAATACCTGTCTTAACATCTATCAATTTTAATTCTGTTGAACGAGAAATCACAATATCAGTAGTATTTCCTTCAAGATCTTCTCCTTTAACAGTTTTAAGATCTTCAATTTCAAGACGACCGCTGAATTTTGTAGTGATGCTTGATTCTTCAGAAAGACCTCCAGCAACCCCTCCAACGTGGAATGTACGAAGCGTTAACTGTGTACCTGGCTCACCAATTGACTGTGCTGCAATTACACCAACAGCCTCACCCTTTTGGGTCATTTTTCCGGTTGCCAAGTTTCTTCCGTAACATTTAGCACAAATTCCTTTGTCTGCTTCACATGTTAATGGCGAACGAACTTCCACTTTTTCAATTGGTGATTCGTCAATCAATTTAACAACAGCTTCTGTAATTTGTTCACCAGCTGCAACCAAAACTTCGCTGGTAAGCGGGTTGATTACATCTTGTAAAGCTACACGTCCTAAGATTCTTTCTCCAAGAGTCTCAACAATCTCTTCGTTCTTTTTCAATGCTCCTACTTCAACACCTCTCAACGTACCGCAATCTTCTGTGTTTACGATAACGTCCTGAGAAACGTCGTGTAATCTTCTTGTCAAGTAACCCGCATCCGCCGTTTTCAAAGCGGTATCCGCAAGACCTTTACGAGCACCGTGAGTAGAGATAAAGTACTCAAGGATGGAAAGACCTTCTTTAAAGTTAGACAAAATCGGGTTCTCGATAATTTCACCACCACCGGCAGTCGATTTTTTAGGCTTAGCCATCAATCCACGCATACCGGTCAACTGACGAATCTGCTCTTTAGAACCCCTTGCCCCAGAGTCAAGCATCATATACACAGAGTTGAATCCTTGCTGATCTTCTCTAATGTTTTTCATTGCTAATTCTGTAAGCAAAGCATTGGTTGAAGTCCACACGTCAATAACCTGGTTGTAACGTTCGTTATTGGTGATAAGACCCATGTTATAGTTCATTGAGATACCTTCTACCTGTTCGTTGGCATCATCAATTAATGATTGTTTTTGATCTGGAATTTTGATATCTCCCAAGCTGAATGACAGACCTCCGCGGAAGGCGAATCTGTAACCCATATCTTTCATATTATCAAGGAAGGCAGCAGTTGTAGGTACATCTGTTACGCTTAAAATTCCACCAATAATATCTCTTAACGATTTTTTGGTCAATACCTGGTTGATATATCCGGCTGCTTCAGGAACCACTTCGTTGAAAAGTACACGTCCTGCAGTAGTCTGGATGATTTTATAAACCAATTCTCCATTTTCATTGAAATCTTTAGCTCTGATTTTCACTCGGGCGTTTAATTCCAATCTTCCTTCATTCAAGGCAATGTTTACTTCTTCAGCAGAGTAGAATGTCAATCCTTCACCCAAAATTTTGTGATCCGGAGTAGACAAACGCTCTTTGGTCATGTAGTACAGACCCAAAACCATATCCTGAGAAGGTACCGTAATTGGAGCACCGTTAGCAGGGTTCAAGATATTGTGAGAAGCCAACATCAACAATTGAGCTTCCAGGATAGCCTCTGGCCCAAGTGGCAAGTGAACCGCCATCTGGTCACCATCGAAATCCGCGTTAAATGCCGTACAAACCAATGGGTGAAGCTGAATTGCTTTTCCTTCGATTAGTTTTGGCTGGAACGCCTGGATACCCAATCTGTGCAATGTAGGAGCACGGTTCAGTAATACAGGGTGTCCTTTAATTACATTTTCAAGGATATCCCATACTACCGGTTCTTTTTTATCAATAATCTTCTTGGCAGATTTTACTGTTTTTACAATTCCTCTTTCAATCAGCTTACGGATTACGAAAGGTTTGTAAAGTTCAGCTGCCATATCTTTTGGAAGACCGCATTCGAATAATTTCAATTCAGGTCCAACGACAATTACCGAACGGGCAGAATAATCCACACGTTTACCCAAAAGGTTTTGACGGAAACGTCCCTGCTTACCTTTCAAGGAATCAGAAAGTGATTTTAACGGTCTGTTAGATTCTGTTTTTACAGCAGAAGCTTTTCTTGTATTATCGAATAACGAGTCAACAGATTCCTGCAACATACGTTTTTCGTTACGAAGGATTACTTCCGGCGCTTTAATCTCCATCAAACGCTTCAAACGATTGTTACGGATGATTACTCTTCTGTACAAATCGTTCAAATCTGACGTTGCGAAACGACCACCATCAAGCGGCACCAACGGACGCAATTCTGGCGGGATAACCGGAACTACTTTCATAATCATCCATTCCGGACGGTTCTCACGGTTTTCGTTAGACTCACGGAATGATTCAACAACCTGAAGTCTCTTTAAAGCTTCAGTCTTACGTTGCTTAGAGGTTTCGTTGTTTGCAGAGTGTCTTAATTCGTATGACAATTCATCCAAATCAATTCTTGCCAACAAGTCCATGATACATTCAGCACCCATTTTGGCGATGAATTTGTTTGGATCGTTGTCATCCAAATATTGGTTTTCCATTGGAAGCGTATCCAAAATATTCAGATACTCTTCTTCTGTCAGGAAGTCCAATCTATGTAATGAATCTCCATCAGGACCTTTAGCGATACCTGGCTGGATTACTACATATCTTTCGTAGTAAATGATCATATCCAGTTTTTTAGACGGAAGTCCAAGGATATAACCAATTTTGTTTGGAAGTGAACGGAAATACCAGATGTGAGCAATTGGCACTACCAAATTGATGTGACCTACTCTATCTCTACGTACTTTCTTTTCAGTAACTTCCACACCACAACGGTCACAAACGATACCTTTGTAGCGGATTCTTTTATATTTACCACAAGCACATTCGAAATCTTTTACAGGACCGAAAATTCGTTCGCAGAAAAGACCGTCACGCTCTGGTTTGTGGGTTCTATAGTTGATAGTTTCCGGCTTCAAAACCTCACCTCTTGACTCAGCCAAGATAGATTCTGGAGAAGCTAATCCTATCGAAATTTTGTCAAACCTTTTAATTTGGTTTTTATCTTTATTTCTGTTCATCATAGTCTTTACTATTGATATTGTGATATTGAAAACCTTTTATTTGCTTAAAGCCCAGAGTTTAGGATGGATATCCTAAACTCCGGAACTAAAAACTATTCCTCTAATCTGATGTCTAATCCAAGACCTTTCAATTCGTGCATCAATACGTTGAACGATTCTGGCAATCCTGGTTCTGGCATAGTTTCACCCTTAACGATAGCTTCGTAAGTTTTAGCTCTACCAATAACGTCATCCGATTTAACAGTCAAAATTTCTCTAAGCGTGCTTGATGCACCGTAAGCTTCAAGAGCCCAAACCTCCATCTCTCCAAAACGCTGACCTCCGAATTGTGCTTTACCTCCAAGAGGCTGCTGAGTGATCAACGAGTATGGTCCGATAGAACGTGCGTGCATCTTGTCATCAACCATGTGTCCAAGTTTCAGCATATAGATAACTCCGACAGTTGCTGGCTGGTGGAAACGCTCACCTGTTCCTCCATCATAAAGGTAAGTATGTCCGAATCTTGGGATTCCGGCTTCGTCAGTCAATTTATTGATTTCATCCAAAGAAGCACCGTCGAAGATTGGCGTAGCGAATTTTCTACCCAATTTTTGTCCGGCCCATCCCAGTACTGTTTCATAAATCTGACCGATGTTCATACGTGAAGGTACCCCAAGTGGGTTCAATACGATATCAACTGGTGTTCCGTCTTCCAGGAAAGGCATATCTTCGTGACGAACGATTCTGGCAACAATACCTTTGTTACCGTGACGTCCTGCCATCTTATCCCCTACTTTCAGCTTACGTTTTTTAGCAATGTACACTTTTGCCAATTTCAAGATTCCGGCTGGTAACTCATCTCCAACAGTAATCGTGAATTTCTCTCTACGCAATGCTCCCTGAAGATCGTTTAGCTTAATCTTATAGTTGTGGATCAAGTCGTTAACCATTTTATTGGTTTCGTCATCAGCAACCCACTGTCCTTTGCTTAAGTGTGCGAAATCTTCAACAGCATTTAACATTTTTTGAGTGTATTTCTTACCTTTTGGCAATACTTCTTCACCCAAATCATTCATAACTCCTTGCGAAGTTTTTCCGTTTACGATATTGAAAAGTTTGTCAACAAGCTTGTCTTTTAATTCAACAAATTTGGTTTCAAATTCCATTTCAAGAGCAGCCAAATCATCTTTGTCTTTACCTCTCTTACGTTTATCTTTTACCGCTCTCGCGAATAATTTTTTATCAAGAACCACACCGTGTAATGAAGGAGAAGCTTTCAATGAAGCATCTTTTACATCACCAGCCTTATCACCAAAGATTGCTCTTAAAAGTTTTTCTTCCGGTGTTGGGTCTGATTCTCCTTTTGGAGTGATTTTTCCAATCAGGATGTCGCCAGGTTTTACTTCGGCTCCAATTCTGATCATACCATTTTCATCTAAATCTTTGGTAGCTTCTTCAGAAACGTTTGGAATATCGTTCGTTAATTCTTCGTTACCCAGTTTAGTATCTCTAACCTCCAATGAATAATCATCGATATGGATAGAGGTGAAAATGTCATCACGAACCACTTTTTCAGAGATTACGATTGCATCCTCGAAGTTGTACCCTTTCCAAGGCATGAACGCTACTTTAAGGTTTCTACCTAAAGCAAGTTCACCATTTTGAGTTGCATAACCTTCTGAAAGCACCTGTCCTTTAACAACTCTGTCCCCTTTTCTTACGATAGGCTTCAGGTTGATTGAAGTACTCTGGTTGGTTTTTCTGAATTTGATCAAATTATAAGTTTTTTCATCCGGGTCAAAACTTACCATTCTTTCTTCATCAGTTCTGTCATATTTAATAGTGATGATATTAGCATCAACATATTCTACTGTTCCGTCACCTTCTGCATTAATCAAAACTCTGGAATCAGACGCTACCTGTCTTTCAAGACCTGTACCCACGATTGGAGCTTCCGGTCTTAATAAAGGAACCGCCTGACGCATCATGTTTGATCCCATCAACGCACGGTTCGCATCATCATGCTCCAGGAAAGGAATCAAAGATGCAGAAATCGAAGCAATCTGGTTAGGCGCAACGTCTGTATAGTGAACAACATTTGGTTCTACAACCGGGAAATCACCTTCTTCACGCGCAATTACCTTATCGGCAGTAATCTGTCCATCATCATTCATTTCAATGTTGGCCTGAGCAATCATCTTACCTTCTTCTTCCTCAGCACTCAAATAAACCGGTTCAGAAACCAAATCTACTTTTCCATCAGTCACCTTACGGTAAGGAGTTTCGATGAATCCCATTCCGTTTACTTTTGCGTAAACCCCAAGAGAAGAAATCAAACCGATGTTTGGTCCTTCCGGTGTTTCAATCGGACATAAACGTCCGTAGTGCGTATAGTGAACGTCACGAACCTCGAAACCTGCTCTTTCTCTCGAAAGACCACCAGGTCCAAGGGCAGACAATCTTCTTTTGTGTGTAATCTCTGCCAATGGGTTTGTTTGGTCCATGAACTGAGATAACTGGTTTGTTCCAAAGAAAGAGTTGATAACTGATGATAATGTTTTGGCATTGATCAAGTCAATTGGTGTAAACACCTCGTTATCTCTAACGTTCATTCTCTCACGAATGGTTCTGGCCATACGAGCCAAACCAACACCGAATTGAGCTGAAAGCTGCTCGCCTACAGTTCTAACACGACGGTTTGACAAGTGATCGATATCATCAATCTCTGCTTTAGAGTTGATCAACTCGATCAGGTATTTAACGATAGTGATGATATCTTCTTTGGTCAAAACCTGTTTGTCCATAGGGATATCAAGATCTAATTTTTTGTTCATTCTGTAACGACCTACTTCACCTAAGTTGTAACGTTGGTCTGAGAAGAACAATTTATCAATAATGCCACGAGCTGTTTCTTCATCAGGCGGTTCTGCATTACGCAACTGACGGTAGATGTGCTCAACAGCTTCTTTTTCAGAGTTTGTAGGGTCTTTTTGCAAAGTGTTGTGGATGATAGCATAATCTCCCTGATTTGCATCTTCCTTATGCAATAAGATTGTTTTTACGTTGGCATCAATGATTTCTTCAACATTATCTTTATCGATAACTGTATCACGATCAAGGATGATTTCGTTACGCTCAATAGATACAACTTCTCCTGTATCCTCATCTACGAAATCTTCATGCCACGTATTCAAAACACGTGCAGCCAATCTTCGGCCAATGTATTTTTTAAGTCCTGTTTTTGATACCTTGATTTCTTCTGCAAGGTCAAAAATTTCAAGAATGTCTTTATCTCTTTCGAAACCAATCGCTCTGAACAGAGTTGTAACTGGTAATTTTTTCTTTCTATCGATATAAGCATACATTACGCTGTTGATATCGGTAGCAAATTCTATCCAGGAACCTTTAAAAGGAATTACTCTGGCAGAATATAATTTGGTTCCATTTGCGTGAAACGATTGTCCAAAGAAAACACCTGGTGATCTGTGTAATTGGGAAACAACAACACGTTCAGCACCATTGATAACAAATGTACCACTTGGCGTCATATAAGGAATTGTTCCAAGATATACATCCTGTACAATAGTTTCAAAATCTTCGTGCTCTGGATCTGTACAATATAGCTTTAGCCTGGCTTTTAAAGGAACGCTATAAGTAAGTCCTCTTTCTATACATTCTTGAATGGTATAACGTGGTGGATCAACAAAGTAATCTAGGAATTCCAATACAAATTGATTTCTTGTATCTGTGATTGGAAAGTTCTCCATGAAGGTATTGTAAAGCCCTTCGTTGCCTCTTTCGTCAGATTTAGTTTCCAGTTGGAAAAAATCCTTAAAAGATTTTACCTGAATATCCAGGAAATCCGGATACTGAGGAATATTTTTTGTCGAGGCAAAATTCAATCTTTCAGTCTGATTTGTTATCATCAATGGACAAAATTTTGATTAAAAAAAAGTAGTTTTTTGTGTAAAACACTGTTTAATTATACTTTTCTTTTTGTAATCAATACATCTTGAAAAATAAAACAGGGTAATCCGGTTTGATTTTTTGTCTTCGTATTGATCAAAAACTTTTTCGTATTTTAAACTATTATTATAATAAAACTTGATATAATTTTATTATACGAAAAATGGTTTAGGCCATTGGACGTCTCTGTCCAAGGCCTAAACCTAGTTATTGTAACTTAGTAAGCTTATTTAAGCTCAACTACAGCTCCAGCTTCTTCTAAAGATTTTTTAAGACCTTCAGCCTCGTCTTTAGAAACACCTTCTTTAACGTTTGCAGGAGCAGCGTCAACTAAGTCTTTAGCTTCTTTAAGACCTAAACCTGTAAGTTCTTTTACAGCTTTAACAACAGCTAATTTAGAAGCACCAGCATCTTTCAATACTACAGTGAATTCTGTTTGCTCTTCAGCAGCTGCACCAGCATCACCACCACCAGAAACTACAACAGCAGCTGCAGCTGGTTCGATACCGTACTCTTCTTTTAATATTGTTGCTAAATCGTTAACTTCTTTTACAGTCAAGTTAACTAATTGTTCTGCGAATTGTTTCAAATCTGCCATTTTTTCTATCGTTTAAATGATTTTTTAAATATAATTTATTTGTGCGTACTGATTAAGACTCAGCTCCTTCTTCGCTAGCGAATTGGTTCTTAAGAGCAGAAATAACTCTTTGAGCCGGAGACTGAAGTAATCCGATGATTTCTCCGATAACTTCTTCCTTAGATTTAAGTGAAGCAAGAGAATCTAAAAGGTTATCTCCAATGTAAATTTCATTGTTGATGAATGCCCCTTTAAAAACTGGCTTATCAGATTTTTTACGGAATTCTTTAATGATTTTTGCAGGAGCATTAGCTACGTCTGCAATGAATATAGAAGTGTTTCCTTTCAAAACTCCTGGTAGTTCACCGTAGTTGTTTTCAGAAGCTTCCATAGCTTTTTCAAGCAATGTGTTCTTAACAACTTCCAGTTTGATACCCGCTTTGAAGCAAGCTCTTCTTAAACTTGAAGTAGTTTCTGCATTTAGTCCAGAAATATCTGCTACATAAACAATATTTGTACCAGCTAACTGTGCAGTTAAATCTCCAATCGCGATTGATTTTTCTTCTCTAGTCATACTAAAAATTTTTAACTACCAATTATACCGCTTTAGGATCTAAAGCAATAGCAGGACTCATTGTTGCTGAGATGTGGATACTCTTAATGTAAGTACCTTTCGCTGCAGTTGGTTTCATTTTGATTAATGTTTGAATAATTTCATGCGCATTTTCTGAGATTTGCTCAGCACCGAAAGAAACTCTTCCGATTCCTGCATGAACGATACCAGTCTTGTCAACTTTAAAGTCGATTTTACCTGATTTTACTTCCTGAACTGCTTTTGCAACATCCATAGTAACTGTTCCTGTCTTAGGGTTTGGCATAAGACCTCTTGGCCCTAAGATTCTTCCTAATGGTCCCAGTTTACCCATTACAGCCGGCATAGTGATGATTACATCAACATCTGTCCAACCATCTTTGATTTTTTGCAAATAGTCGTCTAAACCTACGTGGTCTGCACCAGCAGCTTTAGCTTCAGCTTCTTTATCTGGAGTAACCAATGCCAAAACTCTAACATCTTTTCCAGTTCCGTGAGGCAATGTTACTACACCTCTAACCATTTGATTTGCTTTTCTTGGATCTACACCCAATTTAACAGCGATATCAACAGACTCATCAAATTTTGCAGAAGCAACTGTCTTGATTAATGCAGAAGCATCTTTCAAAGAATACAGCTTGTTTTTCTCAATTTTTGATGCAGCTTCTTTTTGTTTTTTTGTCAATTTTGCCATGTCTTTTCTTAATTAGAAGGAGCGTCTCCCGTTACAGTTATACCCATAGATCTAGCTGTTCCAGCAATCATGCTCATAGCAGACTCAATTGTGAACGCGTTCAAATCAGCCATCTTGTCCTCAGCGATAGCTCTAATCTGATCCATAGTAACTTTCGCTACTTTTTTACGATTAGGCTCTCCAGAACCAGACTTCAATTTTGCAGCCTCTAATAGTTGAATAGCAGCAGGTGGTGTTTTTACAACGAAGTCGAAAGACTTATCTTTGTAAACAGTAATTTGTACTGGTAACACTTTGCCAGGCTTATCTTGTGTTCTAGCATTAAATTGCTTACAGAACTCCATGATGTTAACCCCAGCAGCACCCAGAGCAGGTCCAACCGGTGGCGATGGATTCGCGGCACCTCCCTTAACTTGTAGTTTAACTACTTTACTAATCTCTTTAGCCATTGTTTAAAAAATTTAACGCATCATCTTGGAAGCGATAGATGCGGTTTTTACTATATGTGTAACAAAAATTATACTTTTTCAACTTGCATAAAACTCAATTCTAATGGCGTCTTTCTACCGAAAATTTTCACCATTACCTCAAGCTTACGCTTTTCTTCATTGATTTTCTCAACAGTTCCGTTGAAACCATTGAAAGGACCATCAACAACCTTAATTGTTTCTCCAACAGTAAAAGGAATAGCATGATTGTCTGTCTTAACAGCCAACTCATCTACTTTTCCTAACATCCTGTTTACCTCAGATTGTCTTAAAGGCACAGGGTCACCCCCTTTAACTTCCCCTAAGAAACCAATAACACTAGTAATAGACTTGATAATATGAGGTATTTCGCCAACAAGATTAGCCTCAATCATTACATAACCAGGAAAATAGACTTTGTCTTTGCTGATTTTTTTCCCATCTCTTACCTGCACTACTTTTTCAGTAGGTACAAGCACCTGAGAAATATAATCAGCCATTCCCAATCTGTTGATTTCAGTTTCGATATAAGCTTTGACTTTGTTTTCCTGTCCGCTTACCGCTCTGACCACATACCATTTTTTCACATTATTATCCGCCATCTCAAAAAATTAACCTTTTATCAAATTAAAGAAACCAGCTAATGCTTTTGCGAAAACAACGTCTACTCCCCATGTTGCCAAGGCGAATATTACAGAGAAAACAGCAACTACAATTGTCAAGCGCTGTACTTCTGCCCATTCCGGCCAAGTAACATTATTTTTTAATTCACCGAAAGCTTCGGTTATGTAATTAACAACTTTTGTCATTGTAATTTATTTTTGCACGGGCGGAGGGATTCGAACCCCCATCAACGGTTTTGGAGACCGCTATTCTACCCTTGAACTACGCCCGTTTATTAAAAACCAGCAGAGCAACCCAGAGGCTCTCTGCTGGCTATTTATTTAATAGATAATTAGTCTAAAATTTCAGTTACCTGACCAGCACCAACTGTTCTACCACCCTCACGGATAGCGAAACGTAAACCTACGTTCATTGCAATTGGGCTCAACAAGCTAACTTCGATAGTCAAGTTATCACCTGGCATTACCATCTCTACACCTGCTGGTAAAGCAATAACTCCTGTTACGTCAGTTGTACGTACGTAGAACTGTGGACGGTAGTTATTGTGGAATGGCGTGTGACGACCACCTTCTTCTTTTTTCAAGATATAAACCTCAGCTTTAAATTTAGCGTGTGGCTTAACTGATCCTGGCTTAATAATAACCATACCTCTTTTGATATCAGCTTTATCAATACCTCTCAACAACAAACCTACGTTATCTCCAGCTTCACCTCTGTCAAGGATTTTACGGAACATCTCAACTCCAGTAATTGTAGAAGTCAATTTGTCAGCTCCCATACCGATGATTTCAACAGCATCTCCTGTGTTTGCAACTCCAGTTTCAATACGACCTGTAGCAACAGTTCCACGACCTGTAATTGTAAATACGTCTTCAACTGGCATCAAGAATGGCTTAGCAACGTCACGAACTGGCTCTTCAATCCAGTTGTCAACAGCTTCCATCAATTCCATAATTTTAGGAACCCATGTAGCATCTCCGTTCAATCCACCCAAAGCAGAACCTTGGATAACTGGACCATTATCTCCATCATATTCGTAGAAAGACAACAAGTCTCTGATTTCCATTTCAACTAGCTCTAACAACTCAGCATCATCAACCATATCCACTTTGTTCATGAATACAACGATTCTAGGAATACCTACCTGGCGACCTAAAAGGATGTGCTCACGAGTTTGCGGCATTGGTCCGTCAGTAGCAGCTACAACCAAGATAGCACCGTCCATCTGAGCAGCACCAGTAACCATGTTCTTTACGTAATCCGCGTGACCTGGACAGTCAACGTGTGCGTAGTGACGGTTAGCAGTTTCGTACTCAACGTGTGATGTATTGATCGTAATACCTCTTTCTTTTTCTTCAGGAGCATTATCAATCTGATCGAAAGATTTTGCAGCTGTTTTAGAAAAACCAGCTTCTGCCATTACTTTAGTAATTGCAGCAGTCAATGTAGTTTTTCCGTGATCTACGTGTCCAATTGTACCTATATTTAAGTGCGGTTTGGAACGGTTAAAATTCTCCTTTGCCATTTTACTTAATTTTAATCTTAGTTATATATTAGTGTTCAAATTCTTACTTACTTGAGCCAATGACGGGATTTGAACCCGTGACCTCTTCCTTACCAAGGAAGCACTCTACCCCTGAGCTACACCGGCAGGGAATCCCGATTAGGATTTTCTGATTTAAGGTTTTTGATTTAAGACACAAATCTTAAATCCTAACCCACAAATCATTTTTTTTGTGGGGAGAGCAGGATTCGAACCTGCGAAGGTTTCCCAACGGATTTACAGTCCGTCCTCGTTGGCCGCTTGAGTATCTCCCCTAACCATTTTGTTTTCAATCTAATAAAAGAACTGAGCCGATAGAGGGACTCGAACCCACGACCTGCTGATTACAAATCAGCTGCTCTAGCCAGCTGAGCTACACCGGCAAACTCAATAAAAAAAGTCCGCTATTTCTAACGGACTGCAAATGTATATCATTTTGTTTCTTAATCAAAATATTTTTGAAAAAAAATTATATTATATATGTGTTCTTATCTTTTCTTTTCGTTTCACCAACAACCTCTCTAAAGCTTCAGACGAAAGTTCTACTCCTTCCTCAAATGTTTTACATTGTTTTTTGACAATAAACTCATCTCCGGGAACATGGATTTTTATCTCCACTATCTTATTTTCCTTATCACTCGTTTTTTCCACCTTCAAAAAAACATCTGACGAAACCACTCTGTCATAGTACTTTTCTAACTTATCCAATCTGGCCTGAATGAATGCTACAAGCTTTCCGTCAACATTAAAGTTAACTGCATGAACGTTTACCTTCATAATAATAAAATTTTACATGGTTGAACATTTTTGAATTATTTCTGATTCCGGGGATGCGCATCTCCGTAAACCTTTTTCAGCTCAGCCAAGCTGCTGTGGGTATATATTTGAGTGGATGCCAAACTGGAATGTCCTAATAATTCTTTTACTGAGTTTAAATCTGCCCCGTTATTCAGCATATGAGTCGCAAAGGTATGTCGCAAGACATGCGGACTCTTTTTTACTTTCTCCGAGACATTACTAAAGTACATATTTATTAGTCGATAAACAAGCGAATCGCTTAATTTAACTCCTTTTAACGTAAGAAAGAAAAACTCCCCGTCTTTAATCTCTTCCAGACCAGCCCTTTCAGACAAATACAAGCGTATTTGCTCCTGTATCACGGGTAACATCGGAAGAATCCTCTCTTTATTTCTTTTCCCCAAAACCTTCAGAACACCTTTCGACAAATCTACGTTGGCTACCTTAAGCCCAATCAGTTCCGCCCGACGTATTCCTGTCGTATAAAACAAATCTATAATAAGCTTGTCGCGAATTCCTTCAAAACCTTCCGGATAGACAATATAATTCAACACATTATCTAATTCTTTTTCAGAGAAAGGGATTTGTAGTTTTTTTGGCGTTTTTAACGCCTTGTGTTTCAGCAACGGACTTACCTGAATCCGCTTTATTTTCAAAAGGAATTTATAAAATGATTTCAGGGAAGAAATTTTCCTGTTAACCGACGTATTTGAGATACCGGCATCGACCAGGGAAACAATCCAGCTTCGGATCTGACTGTAATTCACATCCTCCAGACTGTCCTGATCAAAATCCTGTTTTAAAAAAGCCTCAAAATCAGACAAATCATTACTGTAGGCCGTAACCGTATGAAGGGAATATTTTTTCTCTTTTTGAAGATAATCCTTAAATGATCCTTTATTGTCAAGCATAAAAAAACCGTTAGCATCAAAGGTATTAAACTTTCATGACTAACGGTTTTATCTTGAAGAAAATTAATATTAATTTTCTAATTGATCTCTAAGGCTTTGGATGTAACCAGCTTTTTGGATTTGAGCTCTTCTGACAACAGACGGCTTTATGAAAGCCTGACGTGCTCTTAATTGACGAACTGTTCCAGTTTTATCAAATTTTCTCTTATAGCGCTTTAATGCTCTATCGATATTTTCTCCGTCTTTAATTGGTATAATTAACATAAGTATGACACCTCCTCTCATTAAGGCTGCAAACTTATAAAATAATTATGAATTAAGAATTATAAATTGGAAATTTATTTTACCGCCGGTTTATAATTCTGCTTGTCGATTATTATTTTCGATAAAATTTCTTTTAAAATTTCTGAGGTTCCTCCACCAATCGGACCTAAACGACTATCTCTTAATAAACGCGCCAGAGGATATTCTTCCATATATCCATAACCTCCTAACATTTGCAAACAGCTATAGATTGTTTCATCAGCCACTTTAGTAGATTTCAATTTAGCCATCGAGGCCTCTTTCACCACATATTCTTTTTGGTTTAGCCTGGCAACTGTGGCATAGTTAAATATTTTGCAGTGTTCCACATCTGTCGCATGTTCAACAATGGTGTGTCTTAATGCCTGAAATTTGTCTATCGTTTTTCCAAACGCCTCACGTTCCGACATATATCCTATAGTGTATTCAATGGCATATTCAGCTCTCGCATGCGCATTTATTGCCATAATCAATCGTTCGAGTGCAAAATGCTGCATAATATAAGGAAAACCTTTTCCTTCTTCTCCCATAAGATTCTCTTCGGGAATTTCAACATTATCAAATGCAATTTCGGCAGTATCTGAAGCTCTCCATCCTAATTTATCCAGTTTTGTAGTGGCTATTCCTTTCAGATTCGAATCCACCAAAAACATACTTATACCCTTATTGCCCAATTCCGGACTTGTTTTGGCTGCTACTACATAATAATCTGCATAGACACCGTTTGTGATAAAAGTTTTTGAGCCATTAATAACATATTTATTACCCTGCTTAACTGCTGTTGTACGCATTCCGGCAACATCACTTCCTCCAAAAGGCTCTGTAATACACAATGCCCCTATTTTATCTCCTGAAATACTCGTAGCTAAATAATCCTGTTTGATTCTCTCGTCGCCTTCTGCATTTAAGTGTGTCATTGCCAAATAAGCATGAGCCCACATTGCTGCTGCAAAGCCAGAAGATTTAATTTTTTGAAGCTCCTCTAAAAAGACCACAGTATAAAATAAATCCAAATTCATCCCTCCGTAAGCTTCAGGATAATTGATTCCGAAGAAACCCATTTCGCCAAATTTTTTCCAAATAAAACGCTCTATTGTTCCTGTTTTTTCCCATTTTTCAATATGCGGGACCACTTCTTTTTGTAAAAAATCTTGTAGGCTCTTTCTAAATAATTCGTGTTCTTCGGTAAAGTATGTTGAATTCATATATATAATTAAGGGTATTTTTATATCATTTTTTTAGAATTCCAAATATAAAGCAATTATTTTTATTTTTTCAACAGGAAAACCTTTAACTTTTGTTAAATCCTCAATAGTTAAAACCCCATTATTCATGCTTCTGTAAGTGACTATTTCCTTACTAACCGGATATCTAAAATACGGGAATTGAGACAGTTCTTTTACAGATGCATCATTTATTTTTATTTTTTTAATTTCCGTCAGTGATCCAACATAAAATTGCACATTTAGCTTTTCAATAACTTCCGGCGATAATCCCCATATGTCACTCATCTGCTCCATGCTGACAAAACCTCCCAGCAAATCTTTTTGCTTCAAAATCCGTTCAGACAAACCCGGTCCGATTCCATATATTTTCATCAGGTCTTCCTGGGTCGCTTTATTGATATCGATAAGTGCTATTTTCTCTTTCTTAAACGCAGGCTGTTTTTCTTGTGAAAAATCATTCTTCTTATTTTTAACCCAATCCGGAAATTTGAAATACGGAGAAATGACATTTAACAATGAATCGGAAATTTTTGTGACTGTCTGAAATTCTTGTGCAGAATTTACATATTTATTTGCCTTTCTGAATTCCAGAAGCCTGTCTATTTCAATGGTAGACATCCCTAATTTATAGCCTTTATAATCTGTAATGAAATTAGGGTTAAAAGGATACATTTCCGGTTTACTGCTTGTCTTTGCAATTTTCAGGGAATCAATTTCTGCTTGAAGAGAAAGCCACTCTTGTTTTTCAACAGAGACGTCTTCCTTAATTGTCACATCAATAAAATAAGCCGTTAACTGTATTATCAGTATAATCATGAGTAGTACAAAAATACCCATGCGTTGTTTGGAATCAAACCTGAAGAAAGATTTGTTTATTGGCATATATAAGAAATTGGTTGGCGTAGAAAAAAGAAATGGTGTAAATAAAGAATTTACAAATCAAAAACGGAACTCCGTTTTGTATAGACAAGGTCTTTTAACCTGACCAGAAAGGCAAGTGTGAGATAAACCCCAAACCAGAGACCTACAGTAAAAAAGGAAATATAGATAAAAAACAATCGGACACTGGAAGCCCTCATCCCGAGCCTGTCTGCCAAACGGGACGATACTTCAAAGCCGTGCTTTTCAAAAAAGTGCCTGATGTTTGTTATAAACGACATATGATTGGAAAGTTCAAAAGTAAGCATTTTCCATTTTTTTAATACTACTATTTTCAGTTTTTCATGAGTTCGAGCCCGATTCCACATTCCAAGCAGCGTTTCTTGTTACAATATTCATTTTTGAGCTGTAATAAGGCCTGCGTTTCATAGGCATTGTTCGCAACAATCCCAAAATCGCGGAACTTATCGATAATTATGTTTTTCTCTGCCGGAATTTCAGAAAGCAATTGTACAATCTCCTCAGAAATATCATCACCTACATAAGCAGCGTAAGCAAATTTTAGCGGCACAACAGTATTAATCAATAATAAATCAATAAAAGCATTCGTAAGCTTTTTTTCTTTTCTGCGGCTTTGTTTGTCAAACTGATAATGGTCACTCCAATAGTCCGAAGCAGACACATCAAATATTTTATAAAACTCTGCAAGCGACTTGCTTTCTATTATTTTCGAAAATAAATTTGGTTTTGAATGATACAGATTGGCCAATTGTGAAAGTCTGATCGTTGGAAAATTACTTGGGCGAAGTCTAAAAAACTGCACGGGGTCTACATATATTCTTTTCAAAATATGCTTATTTCTTAAATAATCCCATCGTCCTTTCAAATCCTGAAAATAAACATCTTCATTTTCATTATAAAGTAATCCGACTCTCCCATAAAATAAGGCTTCCAAATTTTTAACCTCAAAACTTTCCTTTCTGATTTTTTGGAAAGGAATAGAAAGCGCCATCTTTAAAAAGGTTTCTCCATTACTGTTTAATCCGAAATTTTTCGCCAAAAGGCAAAACAACAAAGCTTCCCAATCATTTAAGGTCTCTGAAAATGTATTCCATATCAATCGTGATTTTTTTTCAAGCCTTTCAAAAAACAGCCGTTCTTTCCAATTGTCCAGCACAAAACCATCAACCAGAGTAATTTGTTTTTCACAATAGATCCAGGTCTTGTCCATCATTAATGTCTGGTAATTCTCCAGCATTTTTCCAGAAACAAATTTACTCAGTTCCAAAACGGCTAGCTCCGTATTGTCTTTTCTGAAAACCTCCATATCATGTTCCCAAACAACATGAAGAATTACATTATCATAATTAGGATCAGTTTCATGGTTATGCAAATACCAGTCTGATGACTTGCGATGTATTTCAACATTTCCGGCCCATTTTTGGGCACCTATAACAATCTGGGCATTAAAAAAATCTGGCCCGGCTTTCTGAAGATAGAGCCCTGAACTGATAATAGTGAGTTTTTCACCCTGAGTAGTGTATAATTGGGCAAGATCAAACTTTTTGAACTGCCAGAGAAAATGCAGAAAATCTTCTTTCATCTGTATGGATCTTAAAATTATTATTAGGCGTGTATTACTCAAAAGATTAACTAATGTAGCAAATATTATTTAACAAACAAATCTATCTTTGCGATACTAACTATTATATGAACCATGAAACACTACTTCTTAATCATTTTTGCTTTTTTTACGATTGCTTCTACGGCTCAAAAAAACAACAAGGCCTATAAAATAACCTATTCCAGAACTTCAAACGGAAAAACAATCGAAGGCCAGGATCCTGTTTTGGTATTTTCGGATGCCAATGAATCTATCATTACTTCTGAAAACAATATTACCGGCAAAGCCGAATATCCTTTTGAAGAGACTTTTATTTCCAAAAATTCTAATGTCATTCAACTTGCACGTCTTTCTGCCTCAAGAAAAATTTTTACTGTTGACAGCTTGTCTCTGGCAAAACAAACCTTTGAAATTGGAAATGAAACCCGCACTATTTTAGGATATAAATGTAAAAAGGCAAAGACGATTATCAACTCAAATACTATTGAGCTGTGGTTTACGAATGATCTTAATATTAAAGGTGCGCCAAGCATTTTAGGACAGAAATTAGGTTTGGTACTCGAAATGAACCGTAATAACAATTACATTATTACTGCAACAAAAATTGAAAAAATCAAATCGATACCAACCAGCTTACTTACATTAAAAAGTAACTTTTCAGCTATTGACGCTTTAACCTATCGCGACCTACTGTGGAAAAGCCGATTTATTACCATTCCGGTTTTTGAAAACGAAGTCATTAATTTTTCCGATGCATCAAAATCAAACGACAGTATTCTCCGATTTGCGAACGGGACGATTATTCTGAAAAAAATAAAGTTTCCTGAAATCAAATCGGGCAGCCAGGTATTTGTTGACCTGAAAGAACAATCCAACGGAGATGCGTATGACAGGACTGGAACCGTTTTCGCCATCCCTTCCAAAGAAAAATTTTCTTTTATGGAAGGACTGAAAAATGGAGCCAAGACACTTCCTGTCTATGAGAACGGAAATGGAAAACAATATCAGGGCGTAATAAAAACAGGCGAGTTTTCGCCACTATTAGAATTAATGCGATTCTTTACTCCTTTTGGCATCAAACAGTATGGACACATACAGCTAAAAGACAAGACCTGGCACGAAAGTGTACCTTATCGTCAGGATATTTCAGAACTGTATTCTGCCTTGAGCAATCAGGAAGTTTATATAGGAACTTTTATTGGAAATTATGATAAAGGCGGGCATAAGATAAGCCTTAACATTACAATTCATGGAGAAGAGAAACAATCTCCTAAAGACAGCTTTGTATTGCCGCTTTTCAACACGACCAACATCATGGAGATGGCCGGCCAGGAATATGCAACAATGTTCAATAATGAAAAAGGACTGGTTGTAGATTTCGTTTTGGAAAAAGATGTAAAAAATGCCAAACTCCGTTATATTACAACCGGACATGGGGGATGGGAAAATGGAGATGAGTTTGTTCCAAAGAAAAACACAATTCTTTTGGATGGAAAAGAAGCATTCGGGTTTATTCCCTGGCGAATGGATTGCGGTTCTTATCGTCTTTTTAATCCGGCTTCAGGCAATTTCAACAACGGATTATCTTCGTCCGACTATAGCCGTTCCAACTGGTGTCCCGGAACAGTAACCAACCCTATGCTAATCGAATTAGGCGACCTAAAAGCAGGAAAACATACTATTCAGATAAAAATTCCTCAAGGTCCTAATGAAGGCGGCGGTTTTAGTTCCTGGAATGTTTCAGGAATCTTAATTGGTGATTAATCCATTTTTTTCAATAAAAAAAGCCTAACAAATATGTTAGGCTTTTTTTATTGTCTGAACTATTATTTTATAGAACCAATAATATCGTATTTGGTAATAATATGATGTTTCCCGTTACCCAAATCAACCAGCACAGCCTGATTGTCTTTGCTGAACAATTTAGAAACTTCTTCTATTGAAGTTCCCGATTTCACAATCGGATAAGGCTTGCCCATAACTTCCTTAATTGGTTTATCGGCTACATTTTTATCTGAAACATAGCTTTGGAATAAATCCGTTTCATCAACCGATCCTACAAAACCATTGATATCGATTACAGGAATTTGTGAAATTTTATATTTGCGCATTCTTTCAATGGCATGAGAAACTAATTCTTCTGTACGAACTACCACCAATGGTTTATCTATATGATCTTTGATTACGTCTTCCGCTTTTGTAATTTCTTCATCAAGGAATCCTCTTTCACGCATCCAGTCGTCATTAAACATTTTACCCACATAACGGCTTCCTGAATCATGGAAAAGAACCACAACGACATCCTCCGGCTTGAAATGCTCTTTTAACTGCAACACACCTTTTATAGCTGAACCGGCTGAATTACCAACGAAAATCCCTTCTTCCAAGGCAATTTTTCTTGTATAAACTGCTGCATCTTTATCGGTTACTTTTGTAAAACCATCTATTAGTGAGAAATCAACATTCTTTGGAAGGATGTCCTCACCTATACCTTCTGTGATATAGGAGTAAATTTCATTTTCATCAAAAATTCCGGTTTCATGGTATTTTTTAAATACAGAACCATAAGTATCAACACCCCAAATTTTAATATTAGGATTTTTTTCTTTCAGGAATTTTGCGACTCCGGAAATAGTTCCACCTGTCCCTACACCCACAACAAAATGCGTGATTTTTCCATCCGTCTGTTCCCAGATTTCCGGACCGGTTTGCTCATAGTGAGCTAAAGAGTTAGACGGATTGTCATATTGGTTGACATACCATGAGTTTGGCGTTTCTTCAGCCAGTCTTTTGGAAACTGAATAATAAGAACGTGGGTCGGTTGGTTCAACATCTGTCGGACATACCACAACCCGTGCTCCAACTGCACGAAGAATATCCATTTTTTCTTTGGATTGCTTGTCAGAAATTACGCAAATCAGCTTATATCCTTTTACAATAGCACCTAAAGCCAAACCCATCCCTGTATTACCGGAGGTACCTTCAATAATAGTCCCACCTGGTTTTAGTCGTCCGTCAGCTTCGGCGTCTTCAATCATCTTTACCGCCATTCTATCCTTAACCGAATTGCCGGGATTGAAGGTTTCTACTTTTGCCAAAACCAAAGCATCGACCTCTTTAGTGACTTTGTTTAGTTTTACTAAGGGCGTATTCCCTATAGTTTCTAATATATTATTTGCGTATTTCATGTATAATTCGTGATTTTTTTAAGCTACAAAGATAGGAACTACAAAATTAATTACGAATTATGAAGTATAAATTATACGTCTTCTGAGTTGCGATATAAAAATCTTAAGAGAAGAAATTCCAAACCAATCCGAAACGCACGATAAAATCACGGTATGGATAATTAGGCGCCGAATAATAATTTTTATCCATAAAACCCGAATTGAAATGCTCTGCTTTCAGATAGACTCTTGTATTGCGAATCTTAGCATTTACAAAAAAGTCAAACGTTGGAAAACCTCCTATTTCTCTTTTGGTTTGGATATAGAAGTCACCTATAACCGGATTGTAATCATTTGCATAATATTTCGAGAAATAGCTGAATGTTACACCTGTCTGTAAAAACATTGCTTTCTTGAAAACATGGGTAGAATAATAAAGCGTATTTCTTGTAACCAATTGTGGAACATTTATAATGTCATCGTCCTGGGCTACTTTTTGGTAAAGGACAGTATTGTCAAGCGCCCATTTTCTGAACTTAAATTCTTTAGACACTTTCAGCGACAAATAATTAATTGCTTTGGAGTATTGTGCCGGTTTAATTGTTAATGTGTCCTGAGAGGTACTTTCATTAAAAAAGTACAAATGATTTTTCAAGTTTGACACCTGCAAGGATGCATTTGCCCATTGCGTATTTGCATTTACGTTCAGGCTATTTATCTTTTCATTTTCAAAATTATTAGCCCAATTATAATCTATATAGCTACTTTGAAAAAGATTATATATATGATCCGGAACCTTACTCAGATTCTGGTATTGGAAATGTATATTGTTTTTCTCATCAAATTTGTAGGACAGGTTCGCATCAAGCGTAGACATTTTCTGATCGGAAATTGAGCTTGAAAATAAAAACCTTCCATTCCAATTGTTTTTTTGATAAGTATATTGCCCGCCGACCACATTAAATTCATCGGATAACAGATTTCCAATGGTATATGTTGGGCTTTCTATAATTATACGGTTATAGAAATAATTGTATCTGAAATCTTCTATAAAAAACTGGAACTGTCCTAATGTACTGTTTTCATAAGTCGCCCCAACTTTATTATACATCCTGTTATAACGGGTTTTGTCATTTATGTTACTTGATCTGTAGGAACTTCCAAATCTGGACATTCTGATTGTTCCTTGTGCCGGTGTAGTGATTGAGGTAACGATTGTTGGTTGTGTATATTCAAAAAACTTATTCTCGTAATTGAACTGGTGGTCTACATAAAGGTTGTTGGTACTTTTATTGGCGTTGATTCTAAAATGATGGTCTACAAAATAACGATTCCCTTTAAGGATTGAAGTAGCATCTAAAAAATACACATCCAGCCTTGCCCTGTTGTCAAATTCACTATCACCACCTTCAAAGTCTTCCAGATTTACAATACCTCCATTTTCTCCATTGGTGAGATCCTGGCCTGTAAAGTGTGCTTTTAAAAAATATCTTTCATTTGAGGTATTATAACTGGTCATAAACTTGAAATTCCCGTTACTTGAAAGTTGATTCACATATTTTCCAAGCGAACGCAAACCTCTGTATCCAATTGAAAAGTTTAACCTTTCAGACGTATTCAGGGTAATAAAAGCATCTATCATCTGGCCTTGTTCCATAACAGTTTTAAAATAAAGGTCTGTCATTGGCGTAGCAACATTATAGTATTTTATATCGTCTACTTCAAGATAATTAAAATGTTTTCCTGCGAATCCAAATCCCGGATAGGCTGTCGTTTTGTTATAGCCATAATCAAGCGTATTAAAAGTCTGTCCTTCGTTGGCAAAAGGGAGTAGCCCAAAATTATCCTTCCGTAGATAATTGAATTTATACTCTTTCTGTATGGTTAAGGAAGTATCAACATAGGTAGTATCATGCTGCAGAGTGATAATCTTGTACATATCAATTGTAGCAATAGTGTCATTTTTGGCAGGTTCTGTTAATTGAACCTTTTTTTCTTTGCCAGCAGCAATATTCCCTTTTGTTTGTGGGTCTTTTGTTTGCGCAAAGACAAAAAGTGGTAATAAAAATAGCGCTACATAAAAAAACTTTGCCATTCAGATACAATTTGAGCAAAGATACTTTTTTTAAGCAAAATAAAAACATAAAAAAAACCCGCTTTAAAAGCGGGTTTTGTATATACTTCAAGGATTTATTGCTTGATGAATTTTTTGGTAACTGTTTTATCTTCACTTACAAATTTTGCAAAGTAAACTCCTGATTGAAGTCTTGAAACATCAATAGAGTTTGATGACAAATCTTTACTTGAAATAACCTGTTTTCCTGTCACATCATAAATTGAAACATCAGACAAAACAATTGAATTTGTAACAGCAAAATTCAAACTGTTAGCTACAGGGTTTGGATAAATTGATATTGCGTCATCAATTTTAACCACTTCATTTGTACTCAACACTTGAGGGCCAGAAACAATTAATGAAAAGTTTTGCGAACCTCCTGTTAATGTACCTTTGTGAGTTACTACGATATTGTATGTTCCACCAGGATTGTCAACCTGTACTTTTTCATAGTTATCTCTGAAGTTATCCTGAGTTCTTGATGGTTCAGCAGATACGTTAGCCGGATCAAGCGTCCATGGAAAATAAGTAGTATTATCTGTTTTTACCACTCTTACATCCAGGTCATTTACAAGGGCTAAAGTTGGCAAATCAACAGTACCACTGTTAGCATTCCCTGCTCTGTCGGTCCACGAAATGGAAACCTGTAATGGCTCGGTACCATTTACTGTTATCGATTTAGTATATGTTTCACCATTAGTTAAAGTCAATTCATCTATTATAGTAGCACCTGTATTTTTACCTGTGATAACATTCGCCGCTCTTTCTGCATTCAATAACCCCCAACCATATTCATAATCTGGACCATCATAGAAACCCGCTTCATCAGCCGTATGCAATAGCAATCCCTTTAGGGTTGCTGCCTTCATAAAATTGTTATAAATATTATGGTAATGCTGTTGCATCAATAATGCCGCCCCTGCCACTGCCGGTGAAGCCATTGAAGTACCACTTTTAAGCCCAGAAGCAGTATCTGAAGCAACAAGCGTCGATCTAACCCCAACACCTTTAGCTACTATTTCAGGTTTTATTCTACCATCATCAGTAGGCCCCCAGCTACTAAAAGCAGACATTACAACGCTGTCTGGACCAGTATAATTGGTTACCTGATTCACAGCTCCTACAGTCAAGAAATTTTTCCCTGTTTGCATACCTCGTATCAGGTCATAACCAAATTTTTCATTTAATTGTGGCCCTACTAAAGGATCATTAACGTCATTTCTATCATTACCCGCAGCCGTAACGGCAAGATAATAAGGCGCACTAAAAGCAATTAAATCAAATTGTCTGGCTCTGTTATCATAAGCTCCAAATACCCATCTGGCATTTTGTCCTATCCAATAAGAATGGTTTGAAACCAACATTCCCACCGCAGCCTGGGTTGCCATTTCATTATAATCATTATTCCAATCGTAACTATCGGCTGAAGCATCAAAAGCAATACCTTTCAAATTTGCAGTAAGCCCTTGAGCAACAATCGTCCCTGTAACGTGTGTAGCATGATCATCAAGAGCAGCACCGTCTAATATATTTACTTTGTTGTTGGGAAATTCGACATGCGTTGTTCTCGCTCCACCTCCATCCCAAACATAGGCTTTCATTCCCTGACCCTGTACATTAAGACCTAACGAACCTCCAGAATACAATCTATTGGTACGAATAGTTGCAGAAGATCCTGCATTAGATGTTTCATAGTAAAGTACTTCTTTACCGTCTAAAACATCATATATCTCTTTCTTGGAAAACTCATCCTTTACCACCCTAGACATTTTAGGATTTTTCAGTAAAAACTCATTAATTCGTTGTTGACGCTGAAGAAATTCGGCTTGAAATTGATTTTTCAGAACCATTAGCTCTGAGACATTCGTATTCTCTATAACGCTCTTCAATTCCTCCTTGGACTGAGAAAAAATAGTACCGGAACAAAGAACACCTAGAAAAATATAAAAGTGTTTCATAATAAATTAATTTAGTAAGATAACAAAAATAAATAAAAAAAGCTAATATATAGCTTTAAATATAAAATCTTACTGAAATCAAAAACAGATTATAAAAAAAAGGCAGTTATGAATCGATTCATAACTGCCTTCTGATAGGAACAATATTTTAAATTTCAAATTATTGTTTCACAAAAACTTCTAACTGATCAGGGTAACCTACACCAGCACCGTTAATATAGAAACTAATCCAAAGTGAAATTTTGTTTGTACAAGGATCAATTTTTGAAACATTTGCAGGAGCTGTAGACATTCTTGCATAAATCCAACCTTGATATGTACCGTCATTGTAGTAAACATTTGTATTTTGCGGAGCAAAAGTAACATTGTTGTTAGCATCATAGCTAATAACAAAATTAGCATTTTCAAAATAATCTAGAATTTCTAGAGTGTTTGCCGCAGTACCCGCAATAACATCATTAGTCGAAGGACCTTCCAACCACCATGAGTTAATATTAAACGGACCAACGAAATCATTTATTACAAGTGGACAAACTTCATAAACGTTAAGAGTTATCTTCTCAGTATCTGTAGATTCTTTAGCAGAAAGACCTGACACCTGGATAACCAATTTTTTAATGGCAAAATCTACTAAGTCATTATCAGTACCTGTAATAGTAGCTATACCTTCATATGAATTTGCAGGAATAGTCAAAGTTGCAGGAACACTGTAAGTAAGCGGATTAGCATTTGTCTCTTCAGCCACAACTGTTAAGTTATAAGTTCTGGCAACATTAGATTTGTTACTGGCAACAAATTTAATATCAACTGAAGTACTAGAATTTACCGGTATCGGTAAGTTATAGGCAGCTTTTTCAAAAGCTACATACGTCAAATTCTCATTGTACGTAACTCCATCTGGATCTGAGCAACTTACGAAAGATGCAACAGAAATCAATAGGATAAAAAGTTTTTTCATAACAATAAATTAATAATTAGGATTCTGAACAATTGTAGGATTTGCAGATACTTCTGTCGTAGGGATTGGCATAGTAAATCTGTAATCACCCGCTGGCAAAGAAGTAGGAGCATTAAATGTGAAAGCATCATCTGCTAATCTATCAACACCAACATTAATTTCACCACCTATACGTTTCAAATCAAGATATCTGTGACCTTCAAAAGCAAATTCTTTTCTTCTTTCCAACAAAATGTCAGTTAAAGCAGCATTTAAACTAGCATAAGTAGGTAGTGGATTAGCACCTGAAATTCTGTTTGCTCTCAATTGCTGAACTTCTGTAGCAGCACCAAGAAGATCTGTATTTCTAGCTTTACACTCAGCAATGATTAATTTCAATTCAGAAGATCTGAACAATTTAACATCATTAATTCTTGGACCATCTGAACTACCAACATATTTACGGATTGGGAAAACAGCATTAATTTCTTCCGGTGATCCTGCTACGATGTTACCATAGATAACAGTTCTTCTGATATCTGTAGAAGTAAATGTGTTATATAACTGTCTGGATGCAAACAAAAACGGATCGATTGGACCAGTAGTACTAAAGTTAAAATAGAACAAACCTGGGATACTGTTATTGTTAATTACTCTAGATAATTTAAAGATACTTTCACCCGGGCTGGCATCTGTATACATTGCCTGGTAACCTGCTCTAGGAGTTAATGGAGTTCCTGCCAATAAAGTTGTAGCTAAACTTTGAGCTGTTGGATAATCACCTTCCAACAATGCAAGTCTACATCTGATAAAATCAACAGCAACAGGTCTTAAATAAATAACTGAATTATATGTAGCTATATCAGACGGAACAGCCGTTTCACCTGGTCTAAGCGCAAGAGCACCATTCAATAAAGCTTTAGCATCTGTTAAATCCTGTTTGATAAAATCAGTGATTTCAGCAACAGTATTTCTTGGGAAAACATCAAAAGTAGATGCTGGTACAAAATCCATTTTAATCACAGATAATCCAGAAGCATTTTTGTAATCAACAGTAAAATACTGAAATAAATCAAAGTGACACAAAGCCCTCATTGCCAATAAATTACCTTTAATATGATCAGCAGATCTTTTTTCTGCAGTAGTAAAATTTGGATACAATCTGTCATATGCTCTTAAAACTCTATTCACTCTGTTAATAGTAGCATATCTGTTAGACCACATTACAGTAGGCAAATCCGAGTTAGGTTGCATAAGGAAATTATACTCTTCAGATCCTTGTCCATTATTACTCGAACCTCTTCTCATGTTGTCTGTAAACAAGTCATTGAAAACAAGGGCATCACCTCCCCCGTCTGGTCCATAGGCAGCATAAACTCCATTCAAACCAGATCTTAAATGCCCGATAGTAACGTAAGCATCTTCTTCTAACAATTCATTATCTTGAGCGATATCATACGCATCTGAGCACGAAAAAAGCATCAAGAAAAAAATTGGTAATAATAATATCGATTTTTTCATATTCTTTTTTTTTTAAAAATTAATTGATGTTCCAAAAGTAAAGATTTTTGGAGTAGGATACTGACCTCTATCAGTAGATCTAAAGTTAGATTCAGGATCCCAACCTCTCCAAGAAGAGAAAGTAACAATATTCTCAGCCTGAATGAAGAAACCAAGACCTTTCAAGAATGTTCTGCTCAATTGGTCAGAAGTAAAGTTATAGCTAAGTTTAATGTTTCTCAATCTTAGGTAAGAAGCATCTTCTAGGTATCTATCTGTACTGTTGATATAGTCAATTTCATTATATCCTTGACCAACTCTTGGGATAGAAGTGATATCACCAGGATTTTGCCAAGCATTCAACATAGTAGTAGATCTGTTTCCTCCGTTGTTCAATGAACCAGGTGTTCCAGTTTCCAAAGTAGCTAAATCCAAGTTGTTTCTGTAGATATCAGCAACAAAACTCCATTGTGTATACAGGTTAAATCCTTTGTAAGTAATACTTGTATTGAAACCTCCTTGCCAAACTGGATATTGAGATTTTCCGGTAAATACTCTGTTAGCATCTGTAATTGTTTCTGTCAAACCACCATCAGCAGTTCTGAACAAAGGATTACCATTAGCCGGGTTAACACCTGCATATCTCACTACGTAGAAAGAACCGATTGGCTCACCTGTACCCAATGCTGTTGAACCTCCACCAAATACCAATCCATTTGTAGAAGCTGGCAATTCTTTAATTTTATTCTTGTTATAAGATCCATTACCTCCAACAGAGATATCCCAATCTTGGTTTTTGAAGATATTATAGTTCAATGTTAACTCGATACCTTTATTTTCCAAGCTTCCAGTGTTAGTACTGATACTAGAAGTTCCTTGTACTGGAGAAATTGGAGAACTTTGATAAAGTTTAGTAGTTTCTTTCTTATAAACATCTAAGCTACCGTTTAATTTATTTTGCCATATTCCGAAATCCAAACCAACGTTTGTTTGAGCAATTTCTTCCCACTGTACATTTGGATTCGCTAATTGTGTAAGAACTGTCGATGTAGTTCCGTTATAACCTGTACCGGCTCCAAAAAGCGTACGAGTTAAACTCAACACACTGTATTGTGCGTTATCAACTCTTTGGTTACCAGAAGTACCATAAGAACCTCTCAACTTCAACATATTAAATGCCGAACCTTCCATAAAACTTTCCTGATCGATATTCCATCTACCTGCAACAGACCAGAAAGTACCCCATTTGTTATCATTTGCAAATCTGAAAGAAGCATCTCTTCTTACATTCACGCTAAGACCATATTTTTCAGCATAGTCATAATCAGCTTGCCCAAAATAAGAGAATAAACCTTCCTGAACTTTAAAAGAACCAATTGTTGGGATATATGGAGGCAATGTTTGCCAAGATTCAATAGTAGTTCCAGGAACAAAAGCCGATCCAGTTCCAGTCAATCTAGGATCCAAACCTCTCTTCTGGAAGTTAAATCCATTGTAGTGAGCTTTGTAGTATTCTGTATATAAACCTACATTTAACGAGTGTTTGTCATTAAATACTTTATTATATTTCAAATAAGTAGTACTGTTAAATCTAAAATCTCTTGAAGTTGACTCATCATGAATACCACCGAATTGAGCACGGGCATCAACTTGGAAAGGCCCTAGTAAACTTAACGGATCTAAAATTTCTAAGTTATTAAAAGTTGAGTAATCAACCCCTAAGTTAATACCTGCAGTAAAATTGTCAGTTATTTTGTAATCTGCATTAAAATTAGCTAAGATTTTAAGCTCATCTTCAACATCCGTATTCATCCTAGAAGCATCCAATAATACTAAAGGAGCATTAGTTGGTGAAAGTGCAGCCACATCATTATACGGTAATTTTGTTGTTGAATCAACATAAGGTAAACCTCTGATAGCAGCCGTAAAAGGAGCAAAGAATGTTGCGTTAGAACCAGCACCATCTATACCTGTACTTCTAGAGAAGTTAACATTGATGTTTGAAGCATAAGTAAACTTTTCGTTATCTGATTTTCCGTTGAAGTTATTTCTAAAGTTAAATCTTTTAAAGTTTGTATTGATGAAGATACCATCTTGATCCATAAAACCGATAGATGTAAAGTTTCTTGAGTTTTTAGAACCCGAAGAAAATGAAATATCATGTTGTTGAGTAACACCAGTCCTGAAGAATACATCTCTCCAATTTGTATTAACCAAAGCAGCCTCAGCAATTTCAGCATCAGTCAAAGTACTTCCTAAACCGTCATTATATTTTTTCTGGAACTCTAAAATTTGTCTAGAGTTCATCACATCAATATTAAACTTTTGAAGCTCAGTAATACCATACTGTCCACGATATTTAACCTCTAAACTTTGCCCAAATTTAGCACTCTTAGTATTAATTACAATAACACCATTAGCACCTCTGTTACCATAAATAGAAGTAGCAGCCGCATCTTTTAAAACCGCAATCGATGCAATATCATTTTGGTTTATAGATCTGAATCCATCTTCATCAACAGGCATACCGTCAACAATAAACAATGGCTCTATGTTACCATTGATCGACCCAACACCTCTAAGAAGGATAGTACTATCAGCTCCAGGCTGACCACTACCAGTACCAATATTCAAACCAGCAACCATACCTTGAAGGTTTTGAATTACCGAAGCATTTGATCTTTCTTCGACTTCATCAATACTTACAAAGTTTACTGCCGCCAAACTTTTAGGTCTTTTGGTACTTGTATATCCAGTAACAATTACTTCATTAAGCATCTCGTCACCTTCTTGCATAGCCATATTTACTACGCTTGAAGCCCCAATAGTTGCCGTTGAAGTTTTATAACCTACGAAACTAAACTGCAAAACCTCACCCTGACTTGCTGAGATGGAATATTTACCATCAAAATCAGTCTGTGTTCCACGAGCTGTTCCTTTAACTACAACATTAACACCTGGCAATGGCAAGCCCTGACCATCGGTAATTGTACCAGAAATAGTTTTCTCCTGTGCGAAGGAAAACTGCATTGAAAACGCTAGTAAAAGCGCAAAAATCCATTTGAACTTAGATCTCATATTTAAATTTATTTGAGTTAGTTATCTTGCAAACTTCTTAATAATTTCTTAAATAAACAAATATTACTTCGGAATAATATTTTTATTAACGCTAAAGAAGCCTAATATTTCAGATTTATGCAGATATCCTTCATATTAGATACACAAAATTCAAAAGGTTGCGTCATTTTTTATATTTTTGCTAAAATTCCGAAATGTTAATGTTACTTAATAGTTACTCCAATTTAAACTTTGAATGCGGAACAGACGAGGCGGGACGCGGCTGTCTTGCCGGACCTGTAACTGCCGCCGCATTAATTCTGCCCGAAGATTTTCTTAATGAATTATTAAATGATTCCAAGCAATTGTCAGAAAAAAACAGAGATTTCCTGAGACCTGTTATTGAAGAAAATGCCCTATGTTATTCCGTTACCCATATTGAGCCGGGAATTATTGATGAGATAAATATCCTGAACGCCTCAATCCATGCCATGCAGGAATGCATAAAAAAGCTGAATCCCATACCTAATTATATTATAGTAGACGGCAATCGTTTCAAACCCGTAGCCAACATACCGCATAGCTGCATCATCAAAGGCGATAGTAAATATCTGAGTATCGCCGCCGCTTCTATTTTAGCAAAAACATACCGGGATGAGTACATGAATCAGATTCACGAAGAATTTCCAATGTATAATTGGAAACAAAACAAGGGCTATCCGACCAAAGAACATAGGGAAGCGATAAAGAAATACGGCACGACCAAATACCACAGGATGTCGTTCCGCTTATTGCCTGAGCAGTTAGAAATTGAATTTTAAACCATCGCAGCCTTAAAAGTAACAAACTGCGATTCGAAGAGTTCCGTGAAGTGTTTTTTTATTTTTTCTTTCACCTCTTCCATATCTATTTCTTCCTTGCCAAGCTCTACATTTAAAGACGTTACCGATTTGCCCCGGATGCCACACGGAATGATATTATCAAAATACCCCAGGTCAGCATTTACGTTAAAAGCAAAACCATGCATCGTGACCCAGCGGGAAGCACGCACTCCTAAAGCACATATTTTCCTTGCAAAAGGCGTTCCTACACCCAACCAGACACCGGTTTCCCCTTCACTCCGGGTTGCAGTAAGCCCATAATCTGCCAAAACACGAATAAAAACC
Organism: Flavobacterium lindanitolerans; assembly: GCF_002846575.1. NCBI lineage: Bacteria > Pseudomonadati > Bacteroidota > Flavobacteriia > Flavobacteriales > Flavobacteriaceae > Flavobacterium > Flavobacterium lindanitolerans. Next base: position 1,357,067 of record NZ_PJND01000007.1, on the reverse strand, counting down.
TCTTCCAGAAAACGGAGGTACTTGTGAATATCTGTAAAAAAGTTTTCCAAATCTAAAATCGGGTAACCTACAATTTGACCAGGCCCATGGTAGGTAATGTCACCCCCCCTATTTATTTTATAAAAAGTAGCGCCTTTGCCCTCCAATTCTTTTTCACTCAAAAGGAGGTTATTAAAATCACCACTTTTCCCTAGTGTATACACATGCGGATGTTCCACAAAAAGAAAGTAATTTGGAGTCTGCAACCCCAACTCCTCTCTCCTGTTTCTTATTTTCAAATCAAGAATATCTTTAAAAAGGCTTTCCTGATACTCCCAGGTATCTTTATAGTCTTTCCGGCCCAAATCCAGAAGCTGAATCTCTTTATTCATAATTCAAAATTTAATTAGCACAAAGATACTAACTTAAACACCACGATTTACACAACCCGAAACACACACAAACTGAATAATAAAATCATTAAAAATTAACTATTTACATATATTAAATTAATTTTATTTAAATTTAAATTTATACATTAATAAAAAACAACCTATTAAACCGCATTATTATGAATTGGAAAACTACTTTTAAAAATCAAAAAAAACAATTTGCCTGCATTAGATTTCACAACATGAAATTTATTTTCGGCATTATTTTTTGTTCATTAGGATTTCAGGCACATTCCCAATACTGCCAGCCAGTATTAGACTGTACCGATGACGATTTAATCCTAAATGTTTCAATAGGAACATTGACCAATGCCAGCACATGTGGCAGTAACGGATATAGTAATTTTACAGCACTAGCAGCCCCTAACCTTAACATGGGATCCTCTTACCCTATTTCAGTGACCGTAGGAGACGGATGGTCTAACGAATCTGTAAGCGTATGGATTGATTATAACGGAAACAATTCTTTTGAAGCTTCCGAATTCACATACATTGGTACGGGAAGCGGCAGCGTTGTAACCGGAAACATCACAATCCCAACAACTACTACCGTCGGAAATAAAAGAATGAGAGTTCGTGTAGCGGCAGTTGGCGCAGCAGCAGCTACAGATGACCAGGCTTGTGATGAAGATTCCGAATATGGAGAAACAGAAGATTACACTGTCAATATCCAGCCTGCCTTAGGAATTGATGAAGTAAAAAACCAGAACAAACTGGTTGTATCAAACTCAAACAGCCTTTTAAACATCAACAGCTCCAATAGCTTAATAGACAGTGTTGAACTTTATGACCTTACCGGTAAACTAATTTACCATAAGACCAACATTAACAACAACACTTCCAGTTTGGACAACTCCTTCTTTGGCAATCAAATTTTAGTACTAAAAATATTGACTTCAGACCAGGTTATGCATATCAAAAAAATAGCCAACTAAACAGGCTGAAATTCTACCTTTAAAAAGGCTGCGCATTTAAATGGCAGCCTTTTTTTCATCTTTTCATTTTTTTGATTTTCTGACATACCAACTTTTAATTATCTTTGCACCCTTAAAATTAACACTATATGCAACTTTCAGAACAAGAAATCATCAGAAGAGAAAAGTTGGGCAGACTGAGAGAACTCGGCATCAACCCATATCCGGCTAATTTGTTTCCAGTGACACACACTTCGAAACAGGTCAAGGACACTTTTGAAGAAGGAAAGAAGGTGATTGTTGCAGGTCGTGTGATGAGTACACGAATTCAGGGAAAAGCTTCATTCGCATCCTTACAGGACAGCGAAGGACGCATTCAGATTTATGTAAATCGTGATGAATTATGCCCCGGCGAAGACAAAACGCTCTATAACGAAGTTTTTAAAAAATTAGTTGACTTAGGCGATTTTATAGGCGTTGAAGGAACCTTGTTCACCACACAGGTAGGCGAAAAATCAATCCTTGTGACCAATTTTTCCTTATTGAGCAAAACACTTCGTCCATTGCCATTACCAAAAATCGACGCTGAAGGCAACCTTCACGATGGTTTTACAGATCCGGAATTGCGCTACCGTCAGCGTTATGTTGACCTGGTTGTAAATCCGCAAGTAAAAGAAGTTTTCGTAAAAAGAACAAAACTGTTCAACGCCATGCGTAACTTTTTCAATACGGCAGGATACATGGAAGTAGAAACTCCCATTTTACAATCTATACCGGGAGGTGCCGCAGCAAGACCATTCATCACGCATCATAATTCTTTAGACATTCCTTTATACATGAGAATAGCTAATGAATTGTATTTAAAAAGATTAATTGTAGGCGGTTTTGACGGCGTATATGAATTTTCTAAAAACTTCAGAAACGAAGGAATGGACAGAACTCACAATCCTGAGTTTACCGCCATGGAAATTTATGTAGCCTACAAAGACTACAATTGGATGATGGAATTCACAGAAAATCTTCTGGAGCATTGCGCAGTAGCGGTAAACGGAACTCCTGAAGCAACATTTGGCGAACACAAAGTAAGCTTCAAAGCCCCATATGCGCGTGTAACGATGACCGATGCCATTAAAAAATATACAGGATTTGATATTTCCGGAAAATCAGAAAAAGAAATTTTTGAAGCCGCACGTTCTATGGGAATTGCAGTTGACGAAACTATGGGTAAAGGAAAATTAATTGATGAAATTTTTGGCGAAAAATGCGAAGGAAACTTTATCCAACCAACTTTCATTACCGATTACCCAAAAGAAATGAGCCCACTTTGCAAAGAACATCGCGACAATCCGGAACTTACGGAACGTTTTGAACTGATGGTCTGCGGAAAAGAAGTGGCGAATGCTTATTCCGAATTGAACGACCCTATCGATCAAAGAGAGCGATTCGAAGCACAATTGAAATTGTCTGAACGAGGTGACGATGAAGCCACACAGTTTATCGACTATGATTTCCTTAGAGCTTTAGAATACGGAATGCCTCCTACATCAGGATTAGGAATAGGAATGGACAGATTGATAATGTTCCTAACCAACAATGCTTCTATCCAAGAAGTACTATTCTTTCCACAGATGCGTCCTGAGAAAAAAACTGTAGAAGTTGAGCTTACAGCAGAAGAAAAAGGGATTATTGAAATCCTGAAAACTAATGAAAATGCCATGCCTTTAAACCTGTTAAAAGTCAAAGCAGATTTGAGTGGCAAAAAATGGGATGCTTCTATGAAATCGCTGGCAAAACATGCTTTAACAAAAGTATCTATTGAGGGTGAAGACAAAATAGTCCACTACATCGGATAATATGGCTTGACACAATATTCAAAAAGACTGTTCCCTTGGACAGTCTTTTTTTTTATTACCAGAATCGTAATAACTTTGAAAAGCAGCAAAACCTGTTAAAAAATTACATAACCATCAATTTTACAATTATATTTCTTTGATTTTATTTTTAAATGATTTAGATTTGGTTTCTTAAACCTAATCAAATCAGCTATTATGAAAAAAATACTTGCTATTCTTGCATTTTTCCTTGCATTCTCAATTGGAGCAAGTGCTCAAGAATCTCAAAAAGACGCTTATGCATCTGCCCAAGCGGATTTTGCTGCACTAAACGCAGTAATACCTATATCTAAGAAAATAGAAAAAGACATCAAGGAAACGCTTTATGATAAACATAAATTTTTAATCTCACGAACTGATGTGACCGCAGAACAAAAAGCTCAGCTTTCTACAGAAATTGAGACAAAATTAGCTGAGATATTATCTCCTGAACAATTCAGAAAGTTAAAAGCAAACCAACAACTCTTTAAAAAATTAACTCAATAATTTTTTTAGAATTATATACAAAAAAACCGCCCTATGGCGGTTTTTTTTTATTTTAAATACTAAATAAATACAAAAAATACAACTGGAGATTAAACCTTTCTTTCCTACTTCGGTCTTATTATCAAACTAAAAATTTAAAAAAGAAAAGATTATGAAAAAAATGTTTGTATTTGCAGTATTGATGATAGGAATGGCATCATTTGCACAAGAAAAACCAGTTGTCAAAAAAATGGACAGAGCTAAAATGGAAAGGCTAACACCGGAACAGCGTAATGAAAAGCACTTAAAAGAACTGACTACAGATCTTGGACTAAACGAATCTCAACAAAAACAAATGGCGACACTTCTTTCTGAGCAGTCAGCAAAAAGGGAAGCAAAAAAGGCGGAAAGAGAAAAAATAATGCAGGCAAAACGCACGGAAAGAAATGAAGAAATGAAAGCTTTCGACACTAAAGTTAAAGCTATTTTAACTCCGGACCAATCTAAAAAATGGGACGAAATGAAAGCTGAAAAACGTGAAAAGGCAAAAGAAAAATTTCAGGAAAGAAGAAAAAGAGCTGAAAAAAAGTAAGTAAATATTGAATATTTTTTGAAATTATCGTATTTTGGCTTCAAATTTGATATACTATTATCAAAACAAATTCATTTTAATCATGAAAAAATTTATTGCTATTCTATCGGTATTTTTTGCATTCACGATTGCTTCATTTGCCCAGACAAGTCCTGCTGATCTTGCAAAAAAAGATGTTGCTTCCTTATCCGAAACAGTAACATTAAGCGAGCAGAATAAAGCGACTTTTCTGGAACTTTTCAAAAAGAAACATGAAGCGCTATCGAAGCCAGGACTTACTGATGACAAGAAAAAAGTAATTTACAAATCGATTGATGCTAAATTGAGAGGTACTTTAAGTGCGGAACAGATGGCAAAAATCGACAGCAATCCTGAATTATTAAAACAACTGACTCAGAATTAATCTTCTGAGATTCAATAAAAAAAGGCTTTCCAATTGGAAAGCCTTTTGTATTTAGAATTGCTTCGATACTTTGTCGACAGCATTTATTGTAAAATCTAAATCTTCATAAGTCAGTGCATCTGTAATGAACCAGGTTTCATAAGCCGATGGCGCTATATAAATTCCTTCCTGTAGCAGTCCATGGAAGAATTTCTTAAAATATTCATTATCGCCTTTTGAAGCCGATTGCAAATCCGTCACCGGATTTTCATCAAAATGTACCGAAATCATTGAACCTACCCGGTTAATTGTATAAGCAATGTCATTAGCAGTTAATTTTTCTCTTATCCCTTTTTCCAGATAAGCTGTTTTTTCATCCAATCTTTTAAAAATATCGGCATCGGCATTCAAAGCTTTCAGCATTTCAAGACCTGCTGCCATTGCCAAAGGATTTCCAGACAAAGTTCCTGCCTGATATACAGGCCCGACAGGCGCCAGATAATTCATAATTTCATTTCTTGCAGCAAATGCTCCAACCGGAAGTCCACCGCCTATAACCTTCCCAAAAGTAATAATGTCTGCTTTGATACCAAAAAACTCTTGCGCTCCTCCTTTCGCAAGGCGAAACCCTGTCATTACTTCATCAAAAATCAACAGCGCACCATTTTCATCACAAAGACTTCTTAAAGCCTTTAAAAAGCCCTCATTTGGAGGAATACAACCCATATTTCCTGCTACAGGTTCAATAATTATAGCTGCAATTTCATTTTTATTAGCATTGAACAAATCAGCCACATTTTGAATATCGTTGTATCTGGCCAACAAAGTATCTTTTGCCGTTCCTTGTGTTACTCCGGGACTGTTTGGCGCTCCAAAAGTAATGGCTCCGCTACCGGCCTGGATTAAAAATGAATCGGAATGTCCGTGATAACAACCAGAGAATTTGATAATCTTATCTCTCTTTGTATAACCTCTTGCCAAACGTATGGCACTCATACAGGCCTCTGTTCCAGAATTTACAAACCGGATTTTATCAATATTCGGAACCATAGAAACTGCTAATTCCGCAATTTCTGTTTCCAAAGCAGTAGGCATACCAAAAGAAGTTCCCAACTTTGCCCTTTCAATTACAGCATTGACAACCGGATCATAGGCATGTCCTAAAATCATTGGCCCCCAGGAATTAATATAATCCACTAGTCTGTTTCCGTCTTCATCATACAGATAAGCTCCTTTAGCAGATTTTACAAAAATTGGTGTGCCACCAACAGCTTTAAACGCACGAACCGGAGAATTGACTCCTCCGGGAATTACTTTTTCAGCCTGAGCAAAAAGCTGGCTGCTTCTTTGATATAACATACTTTTAATTAACAACCCTGGCAGGATTTGGAACCCTGTCGAGGTTAAGATTAAATTATTTTACTTTTATAAATTGTCCAATCGAAATGGCATTGTCAGAAAGATTATTCAATCTTTTCAAATCGTCAACAGTAGTATTGAATTTTTTTGAAATCGAATATAAGGTATCTCCTTTTGTCACTTCATAAAAACCTTCCGTATTGCCCGGCCTCGTATTCACGGCTACCGGTTGACTTTTCTGGATAGGCGTAAACTCTACACCTAAAACCTCAGCATCATATTGATGCAAATTGTATCGTTCAATATAGCTGATTAACTTATCCGGATATTTTGGGTCTGTTGCATATCCCGCAGCTTTTAATCCTTTTGCCCAGCCCTGATAATCTCCTTTTTCTAACTTAAAAAGGCTGGCATAACGACTCCTTCCTGTCAAAAACTCTGCATGGTCCCTATACGATTCAGCCGGGTCATTATATTTCCTGAAACATTCCTGTTCGGCATCATCATCATGACGGACACTTTCTCCGGTCCATCCTGTATGGCATTTGATTCCGAAATGGTTGTTTGCTGTTTTGCTCAAAGTTCCGGAACCAGCGCCCGATTCCAAAATTCCTTGCGCCAGAATAATACTTGCAGGTATTCCATACTGTTTCATGTTTCCTTTTGCAATGTCTTTGTATTGCAAAACATAACTGTTTACCACATCGCTATATACGATTGTCTTTGAAGTTGATTCGATAACTTCTGTAGTACGACCTGAGCCAGCACCGGATTTGGTAGTTGATACTGTTTTTCCAGTGTGAGTTTTTCTTGCTGCTACCTCTCTTTTCGGCTTATAAGCCGCTTTTTTTGTCGTAGCTACCTTTGACTTTGAAGAACCGCAACTAGCCAGCGTTGCAATTGTCAATAGAAAGAAGATTTTTTTAAACATTGATATTTATTTTGGGTAATTGTTTATTCTCTAATACCGTGTTCATGCCCTGGATGCCTTGCAATCCGCCTGTGTGGATTATCAAGATTTTCGACTTGTCGGGAAAATAATTTTTCTCAATCAAATCGGCAACACCAAAGACAAGCTTTCCAGTATAAACGGGGTCTAACGGAACATTATTATCCTGATAAAAATTATTTATAAATTCAATCAGTTCTAAATTCACTTTTCCATAACCGCCGAAATGATAGTCAGCAATCAGCTCCCAATTTTCATTTGAGGCAAATTTACGAATTTCTTTTTTTAGGAAATCCCCTTTTAGCGCCGGAAATCCCAAAACTTTCTGATGCGGCAATGCCGAATTAATAATTCCCGAAATCGTGCCTCCCGTTCCCACTGCACAACAGATATAATCAAATTGCGCATCGTCAGCGGTCAGTATTTCTTCACAGCCTTTAACCGCTAACTCATTTGTTCCGCCTTCCGGAATAAGATAAAAATTACCAAACCTGCGTCTTAATTCCTCCTCAAATTCCGGACTTTGCTTATCCGAATATTGCGCCCTTGAAATGAACTCAAATTGCATGCCGTTTTCCTGAGCAAATTTCAGGGTTGGGTTGTCTTCGATTTTCTCTCTCAATTCATCACCTCTGATTACCCCAATGGTTTTAAAATTATTTTCTTTTCCTGCAAAGGCAACAGCTGCGATATGGTTCGAAAAAGCACCACCAAAAGTCAACAACACAGAATATCCATCTTCTTTAGCTTTTAGCAGGTTATATTTGAGCTTTCTATATTTATTTCCGGAAACAAACGGATGAATAAGGTCTTCCCTTTTTATGAAAACATCAACCTTGTTCGTCTTAAGAATCAATTGATTTTTTATTTCGACCATATAACATTTAGATTTAGGGGATTTATAAATACTTTCTAAAACCCCATACTTTCCTGTTTTTTATATAATCCAAATTAAATTCATTGAAATAGGCTTCTCTCTCAAAACTAATATTTCTGTAAGCCAAGTTCTTGTTTTTATATTGAATCAGCCTTAATCCATACTCTATGAAATACCATAGAAAAAAAGGAATGATTAAAAATTCCAGCTGTTGGCGGATATGAATCTTTTCATGATTGACCAATACCCTATTTTGCCTGTCTAAAGGATTTTTAAGAATGACAAACGGGAACAATGTTATGCCACGATAACCTTTAGGAATTAAATATCTGGAAACGATTAGAAACATTCATTATAAAGTTTATAAATTTGTATTTATGAATGAGCAAAATAATGAAAATAAATTAAAAGAAGGCGAAGATTTTTATTATACGCCCGAAGGTTACAAGTGCTTTACAGAAAAACACCATTTAAAAAGGGGTTACTGTTGCAAGAGCGGATGCCGGCACTGTCCTTACGGGTTCGATAAAAAAACAGGGCTGAATAAAAAATAGGTAACCTTATTATCCTGCGAAAAAACGAATTAGAATCATATATACTAACGGGCCAAAAGACAGCCCTGAAATTAACAACTAAAATGACTTTCCAAGAACAAATACAACAAGGCATTCCATCGGTTTTGCCGCAACCAAAGCCATACGAAACCGATATAAATCATGCGCCAAAAAGAAAAGAAATTCTTTCTGCTGAGGAAAAAAAATTAGCTGTCCGCAATGCCTTGCGTTATTTTGATGCGAAACATCATGAGGTTTTGGCCAAAGAATTCAGAGATGAATTGGAGACCTATGGCCGAATTTACATGTATCGTTTACGCCCGGACTACAGAATGTATGCCCGGCCGATTTCAGAATATCCGGGAAAATCAGAACAGGCAAAGGCGATTATGCTCATGATTCAAAACAACCTGGATTATGCTGTGGCGCAACATCCGCATGAATTAATTACGTATGGTGGTAATGGTGCCGTTTTTCAAAACTGGGCACAATACCTGCTAACTATGAAATACCTTTCTGAGATGACCGACGAGCAGACTTTGGTTATGTATTCCGGCCATCCGATGGGATTATTTCCATCTCACAAAGAAGCACCAAGGGTTGTTATTACTAACGGAATGGTTATTCCTAATTATTCCAAACCGGATGATTGGGAAAAATTCAATGCCCTTGGAGTTTCACAATACGGACAAATGACGGCAGGAAGTTATATGTATATTGGACCGCAAGGTATTGTTCACGGAACAACAATTACTGTTTTAAACGGATTCCGAAAAATAAAAAAATCACCTGGCGGACACCTTTTTGTCACTTCAGGATTAGGCGGAATGTCCGGAGCACAGCCAAAAGCCGGAAATATTGCGGGTTGTGTTACGGTTTGCGCAGAAGTCAATCCAAAAATCACACACATACGCCATTCACAGGGATGGATAAATGAAATCATAGAAAATATTGACGAATTGGTTCCGAGAGTAAAAAAAGCTCTGGAAAATAAAGAAGTAGTTTCTATTGCCTATTTAGGAAATGTTGTTGATGTCTGGGAGCGATTTGACCAGGAAAACCTGCATATCGATTTAGGTTCAGACCAGACTTCATTACATAATCCATGGGCTGGCGGCTACTATCCTACCGGATATACTTTTGATGAATCGAATGAACTGATGGCCAATGACCCTGAAAAATTCAAAGCCGAAGTACAGAAAACATTACGCCGACATGCAGCCGCCATCAACAAACATACAGCCAAAGGAACTTATTTCTTTGACTACGGAAATGCTTTCCTTTTGGAAGCTTCGCGTGCAGGTGCAGATGTAATGGCCGAAAACGGTATTGATTTCAAATATCCGAGCTATGTACAGGATATTATGGGTCCAATGTGCTTTGATTACGGATTTGGACCTTTCCGTTGGGTTTGTACCTCAGGAAAACCTGAAGATTTGCAAAAAACTGATGAAATAGCTTCAAAAATATTGGAAGAAATGTCCAAAACAGCTCCGGTTGAAATCCAGCAGCAAATGCAGGATAATATCCAATGGATTAAAGGCGCTCAGGAAAACAAACTGGTCGTGGGTTCACAAGCCAGAATTCTTTATGCTGATGCCGAAGGAAGAATCAGGATTGCCGAAGCTTTTAACCAGGCAATTGCCAAAGGAGAAATTGGCTATGTGGTATTAGGCCGCGACCACCACGATGTTTCCGGAACAGATTCGCCTTACAGAGAAACTTCCAACATTTATGACGGTTCCCGATTTACTGCAGATATGGCTATCCATAATGTCATTGGCGATAGTTTCAGAGGCGCAACCTGGGTTTCTATCCATAATGGCGGTGGCGTTGGCTGGGGCGAGGTTATTAACGGTGGCTTTGGTATGGTTCTTGATGGTTCAAAGGAAGCTTCCAGACGCCTGGAATCCATGCTTTTCTGGGATGTAAATAATGGGATTTCCAGAAGAAGCTGGGCCAGAAATGACGGTGCCATTTTTGCTATAAAAAGGGCAATGGAAGCACAACCGTTATTAAAGGTTACGCTTCCAAATAAGGTAGACGAAAGCCTTTTGGATTTTTAAAATTTTCATTAAGCAATCATGAAAACGCTAAACAGTATTTCATTAATGTTTATGAGCCTTGGGTTCTTTATTCTCGGGATGCTTTTTGAAAATGTACGATTAAAAATCGTTGTCCTGACAGCCGCTGCAATTTTAAGCATTGCTGCTGCAATAAAAAGTTTTCAAGAAAAGAAAAAGAACAAATAACTCATTCTCAATAAAATATTAAACAAATTGCTATGAAAACAATTAAATTATTACCCCTGCTCTTTCTTTTTGCGCTGGCATCCTGCTCATCGGTACATGTTGCTACGGATTATGACAAAAATGTTGATTTTGCCAACTACAAATCATTTGCCTTTTTCAAATCAGGCATTGATAAAGTTGAAATTTCTGACCTTGATAAAAGAAGAATACTGAACGCAATTGATGCAGAACTAACTGCCAAAGGAATAACAAAAAGCGAAAATCCGGACCTTCTGGTTAATATTTTTACCAAGTCAAGACAGCAGGTTGATGTTAACCAATTCAATGCCGGATGGGGCTATGGTTGGGGATGGGGCTGGAACCCATGGATGTGGGGCGGCAGGTCTACTACCGTTTCTACTACAACAGAAGGAACCCTATATATAGACCTGATTGATGCCCGAAAAAAAGAACTGATTTGGCAAGGTGAAGGCGTAGGCGTACTGACGCAGAACATCAACAAAAAAGATGAGCGCATCAAGGAATTTGTCAAAAAAATCCTGGAGAAATATCCTCCCGGAAAGAAATAATAATACGATTTAAAAACCGCAATTTCTTGCGGTTTTTTTATAGCCTGGTTTTCGATTATTCACAACAACAGGTGTTCGACTATTTTTTAAATTTTTTAAGACATGTTTCTGCTAAAGATTTGTAATTTTACAAAAACTACAACGTTTGAAAACATGAATGCACCTTTTGAAAGCAACCCATTAATTGACAGACTTCCTGAACATTTAAAGCAATTTATAAAACCGCAGGATTATGAAGACTATACACCTATCAATCAGGCTGTATGGCGCTATGTAATGCGTAAAAATGTGGATTATCTTTCAAAAGTAGCACACAATTCATATTTGGACGGATTGAAAAAAACAGGTTTGGAAATAGAAAACATTCCAAATATGTATGGTATGAACCGCATCCTTAAAGAAATAGGATGGGCGGCTGTAGCTGTTGACGGATTTATCCCGCCAAATGCTTTTATGGAATTCCAGGCCTACAATGTTTTGGTAATTGCTTCCGACATCCGACAATTGGAACATATTGAATATACGCCTGCTCCGGATATTATCCACGAAGGTGCCGGCCATGCTCCCATTATTGCTAATCCGGAATATGCCGAATACCTGAGAAGGTTTGGCGAAATTGGCTGCAAGGCTATCTCATCTTCCAGAGATTATGAAATGTATGAAGCCATCCGACTGCTTTCTATCCTAAAAGAGGCAGAAGGAACACCGCAGGACGAAATCGACGCTATTGAAAAAAAGGTGGACGAACTTCAAAACGATATGGGTGAATTGTCTGAAATGGCACTTATCCGAAACCTGCATTGGTGGACAGTAGAATATGGATTGATAGGCGACATCAATAATCCGAAAATTTACGGTGCCGGATTACTTTCTTCAATTGGAGAAAGCACCTGGTGTATGACCGATAATGTAAAAAAGATTCCTTATGATATTACGGCGGCTTTCCAAAGTTTTGATATTACAAAACCGCAGCCGCAACTTTTTGTTACTCCGGATTTCGCACACCTGAGTCAGGTTTTGGAAGAATTTGCCAACACTATGGCCCTACGAACCGGAGGACTTTCAGGTGTTCAAAAATTAATACAGTCAAAAGCTTTAGGCACGATTGAATTAAGTACAGGAATACAGATTTCAGGCGTATTTACCAACGTTATTGAAAGTGAAGGGAAACCTGTTTATGTACAAACCACGGGAGAAACTGCCCTATCTTACAGAGAAAAAGAACTGGTTGGACATTCTACATCCTATCATTCAGAAGGCTTTGGCAGCCCAATTGGCAAACTCAAAGGAATCAATCTGGCTATTGAGGACATGAGTCCGAGAGATTTAAAAGCATACGGTATTTATGAAGGAGAACGTGTTACGCTCGAATTCCAGGGTGATATTACCGTTACGGGAGAAATTATTACCGGCACAAGAAATATTCAGGGAAAAATTATTCTGATTAGTTTTAAAGATTGTACAGTAACCCATAACGACACCGTTCTTTTCCAACCGGAATGGGGAATATATGATATGGCTGTAGGCAAAAAAGTAATTTCCGCTTTTTCCGGACCAGCCGATGTCAGAAGTTTTAACCTGGTTAACCATGTGCCTTCAAGCAAAACTATAAAGGCCAAAAAAAGTACGGAAAGAGAAGAGCTGGAAAGCCTTTACCTGAACGTCAGAAATATGCGTGAAGGGAAGACACCGTTTATGACTATTGAAAAAACCTTTGAAATACTAAAAGAAAACCATCCTAAGGATTGGCTTTTGGCAGTAGAAATTGCCGAATTACTCGACAAGAACCATCAAACCGATTTCTTACAGGAAGTGCTTATTTATCTCGAAAAACTAAAACAAACCCGTCCTGAAATAGCACATTTAATTTCCGGTGGTTTGGAATTAATTTTTGAGAACGAAAGCGTTTAATCTATAAAAAAACAGGGAATTGATTGGCTAAAGCAACACTTTGTCAATCGATTCTTCATTTACAGTCTGCCCGTCATAGCGTAGGGTCCATCCCATTGAATTGGTCGTAATCAATATTTTGGAAAGCTCGCTAATCAGCCTGTTCTGGGCATTTGTTTTCAAAGATGATTTTTCTATTTTTTTGGCCAGATTGGCCTTTACAGACTTATTGATTTTATTGTAGTCATCGCCTGTAAAAGGATTCATACGGCTCTGATTAATATCATAAAACTTGATATCAGGATTTATTTTTATTTCTTCTTTAGGAATGTATTTGATTGTTATCGTTTTGTTTTTCTCGTCAATATCATATTTCATTTGTCTCAGGTCATAAGACACAGTCACATCTGCATTTACAATAACCAATGCCTTCTTCTCAAAAGAAATCAGGTCCATTAAATATTTTTCCTGGTCTTTATAGGTAAGCACTTCGGCAAAATGTCCTTCTGTAACAATCAACTTACCTACATTCACAATTCGTTCCTGAATAAGATTGGTGTCATATTCTATTGTGGAACGGTCATCTTTTTTGAATTCACAAAAACGAAAGGCTAAAATAACGGCTACTACTATTCCGGCTATGATGAGGATTCTTCGCATTTCTTTTTTCTATAAAGTTACAGAATTTTAATAATGTCCTGCAAAGATTTTGTCTATATCAACTTGTTGTTTTTGGCTTTTTCAATGGCTTCAATCTTGTTGTGCACCTGAAGCTTGCCATAAATATTTTCGATATGTTTTCTCACCGTGCCTGGTGAAAGAATAAGATTGTCTGCTATTACATTATAATTCAAACCTTTGCTAAGCTGTTCTAAAACTTCTATTTCTCGGGACGTGAGCTTGACTTCTTCAACGCATTTTCGTTCAAATTCTATCGGATTCCGAAGCAGTTTTAATGTTTTTAGGGCAATTGAAGGATTCATTGCCGCACCACCATTCATGGTTTCCAAAATGCCCTGACACAAATCTTTTGGATTTACTTCTTTCAGCAAATAACCGTCTGCGCCAACCTTAATGGCATTAAAAATGTTTTCATCATTATCAAAAACAGTCAGCATGATAATTTTGATATGCGGATATTTGCTTTTCACACGTTCTGTTGCTTCTATACCGTCCATTTCAGGCATTTCTATATCCATCAATATCAAATCAATATTGTGGTTGGCTTCGAGTTTTTCAAGCAACTCTTTCCCGTTAAGTGCCGTGAACCGGCATTGTAATTCGGTAAAAAAAGACAATTTCTCCAGAATGGTTTTCTGCAAAAAGTAATTATCGTCTGCTATAGCTATCTTGATGGACATGGTTTTGTTCGATTAGGCGTTGTTGGGAAGAAACAGTTTCATGGCTGTTCCCTCACCCGGTTTAGAATTAAGTTCAATTTCACCTCCAATTTCTTTGGCTCGTTTTCGGATATTATTGAGTCCGTTTCCTTCCTTATTCAGCCCGGGACTGAATCCTTTGCCGTTGTCTGTTACTTCTATGACCAGATTATCTTCATCTCCATCAATGGTTACTGCTATTTTTCCAGCTCCGGAATGTTTTATGGAATTGTTTATTGTTTCCTGAATAATCCTGTAAATATTCATTCCTTCTACAGATGTAAATGTCCTTTTACACAAACCGGCATCAGAATAAACAAATTGGAAATCAATTCCTATAGAAGAGATTTTGGCATTATCAATAAAGTTTGATATTCTTGATTTTAAATCTTCAAAGTTTATCTGGTTCATATTCATCGCCCAAATTGTATCCCGAAGTTCGTAAATAGTTTCTTTGGTAAATTCGCTGATTCCCGCCAATCGGTTTTGCAGCCTTTCGTCTTCAATCTGAAAGCCATATTTGAGATTGTCTATTGACGAAATAATAAAGGTCAGCTGTGCACCAATAGTATCGTGCAGGTCTCTTGAAATCCGAAGCCTTTGCTCCTGTAATTTATTTTGGGTTTCGATTTTTAAAAGTGCATCTTTAAGTTCATTTTCTTTTTGAAGCTGTATGTTTTTTAGTTTCTGCCTGTTGAAAAACTGCCAACCTATTAAAACGGAAAGCAACAACAGAAAAACAACCGCCAGAATCATGAGGTTTTTACGTTCAATTTTTAACTCATTCTCTGCAATTCTCGCTCTTTGTATCAGGATTTCCCTTTCCTTTTTTTCCGTTTCATACTGAGTTTCCAACTCAAAAACGGCTTTGGTTTTTTCTTCTTCAAAAAGAGCGTCCCTGCCTTTGGAATAGGCACTTGACAGTTCGTAAGCTTTTAGATAGTTTCCAATACCCGCATAAGCATTGGCGAGATTTTTTAAAGCATTGACTTCCAGAGGAAATAATTTTGCCTTTTTTATATAGCCCAAAGCTTCTTCAGAAATGCGAATACTTTCCTTAAATTTTGATTGCTTGTTCAAACTTCTGGAATAGGCATTCGAAATATTCCCTATTTCATAATCATTTTTAAATTTTTTATGCAGGTTTATGGCCTGCAAATAAAACACTTCTGACTTATCATATTCTTTCAGGCTATCGTAAGCAATTGCAATATTAGAAACCGGATAGGCCACATACCTATCATAACCCAATTTTTGATAGCCTTCTTTTGCCAGTTCCGAATAGCGTATTGATTCTCTGAACTTTTTAAAATCAATCAAAACAGAACCTATATTTCCTGAGGTAGCCGCAAAACCAAATTCTGATTTGTTTCGGGCATAGATGGCGTTAGCTTTTTTATAATAGTCTAACGATTTTTCGTATTCTTTTTGGGTTTTATAAACGATTCCGATGTTTACATAGGTCATCGCTATTTTCTCACTGTCTTTTTTCCTTTCATATATTTTCAGGGCTTTGAAATAGTTTTCCAATGCTTCCTGAAATTTTCCCTGCTGGTCCAAACAAATCCCGATATTGTTGAAAGTGTCTGCCATTCCAATCCGGTCTTTCAATTTGATACGAATATCGAGGGCTTTTTTATGGTAAAAAAGTGCCGAATCCAGTTTGCTTCGAACTTCAAAATTTAAGGCAATACTGTTATAGCTAACCGAAATAAGACTGTCGTTTTTGATTTCCTGTGAAGTTCTTAACGCTTCCCGGGCATACAAAAGTGAATTTTCGGGATTGGAACTTGACAATTCATCCGAAAGCAGAATCAGCGATTTCGCTTTGGAAACACTGCTTTTAGAATAAATCTGCTTTTTTAAACTGTTAATTTTTGTCCTATTGGCTTGACTGAAACCGGAAATAGCTCCAAACAGAAGGAAAACTGCCAAAATAAATTTAGTTTTTAAGTGCATAGTCTCAAGATATAACAGACAAAAACGATTTGGGCTCTTTAAAAATACAAAAAATCTTGCCTCATTAAAAAAGTCCTTTCCAGGCGCACAAAACTATTTTCCCACTGCGGCCTGAAAAGGACAAGTCAACAACTTTTATTGTTGTGTTAGACTGTGAATGCGGATTACTTTACAAGTCCGTATTTCCACTCTTAAATTCAAGACTTTTATTGAGCCGTCTGGATTTTAGCTTTGAATGTTCCTTCTGTAATCTCCACACTTTCTGTAGAATTTGAGACATTCTCTGGCGCAGTCGCTGAAAATGTTCCTTTTACGTAAGTATCTGTCACTTCCGTAATTTCTACCAAACCATCACCTCTAACCGAAGTAAAAGTCTTGAACTGGCCTAATGTAGCTCCTGCTTTAAGATAATTAATATATCCCGCCATCAGGTTATTGTTACCTGAAGTATAGCTTCCAACTCCGTTATAATTCATAACCTGAATCTGAATTGAGTTTCCACCATTATCGCTGCTTTGGATAACCAGAATGTTGTTTGTAATGACCGCCATCGGGTCAAAATAATTGGAATTGGAATAGTTGGCTCCATTCACTTTTGCTGTTAGCGAAAATCCTCCTGAATTTGATCCTCCACCGCTATCATCGCTACTGCATGAAAATAAGATTGTGGCCAAAAGACACATTGCTCCTAATGTTTTTAATGTTTTCATAGTTAAAAGTTTTAAGTTAGTTATTAAAATTTGTTTGATTTTAAAGGGATGCTATAGCTTTTATTTTATAATCTTCTTGGTGTCTTTTTGAAGTGAAAGTGTCAAGGCCGAAACATACATCTTAAAAGCGCTAACCATTGACTGCGGACTAAATCCTCTTTCTGTCCAGAAATAGGCGATGTAGTTAATTGAATTGTTTTTTTCGATATAATAGCTCTTTACCAGAATGATGTCTGTATTTAGCATATTCATCAATTCCAGGGCATCTTTTGGAGAAGTGCCGGCCACTAAAGAATAAGAACTGCTAAAACAAACATATCTTTTTGAAGGGTCGATATCAATAAAGACATCATACGTATCCTGCACCTTAATAAAGCCATCCTGAGTTTCCAGAACCTTGATATACGCATTTTCAAATGTTTGTTTTAAAAGTGCCGGAGTCAGATTTTCTGCCGGAACTAAATTTTGGGAGAAGGCTGTCGTTCCGAGAAAGAAAAAGAAAACGATAGCCATTTTTGAAAGTAAAGTTGTTGGTTTCATAATAAATTATTTTTTTAGGTTTAACATTCCAAAATTCCCTTTATTCCAAACAAAAAAAAATACGGCATCTGCCGTATTCTTATAAAAATGAACCTATTACTATCTCAAAACTCCATAAATGGATACTTCGATTTCAAAACCAATATCTTATTCTGAAGGTTTTCTAAAAACTTTTGGTGCTGTTCTGATTGCGGATTAAATGACCTGTGGTTCAGTCCTTTCTGAATACTGTCTATTTCCGGCATTATTGAAGAAGCATCTTCCGATATCCAGGTTTCTGCAAACCGTTTCCAGATGTAATCTATCGCCAATGAACCGGGATGAATCATGTCTTCTGCATAAAAGCGGTAATCGCGTAATTCATCCATCATAATTTCATAGCTTGGAAAATAAGAGGTGCTTTCTGTAGCATGGACTACCTCTTGAAGGCTCGAAATTAGATTGGCTTTGCTCCATTGGTTTTCCACAAAACCATCTTTGATGTGACGCACAGGAGAAACTGTAAAAATCAATTTCGTTTTCGGATTGAAAGTCAAAATGGTTCCGATAATTTCTAAAAGGCTTTCTTTAATCTGTACTACAGAAAGTAATTCTTTTTTAAACGCCGCCTGAGGCACTTTATGGCAATTTGCCACGATGGCATCCGTTTCAATTTTCCGATAAACCCAGGAGGTTCCTAAAGTGATTATAACATGCGAACTTTCCAGTAAAGCATTGTGAAAATTCCCTATACCAGAATTAAGGTTCTCCAAAAACGTTGTCTTGTCTGCAAGGCTCAACTCAGAATGTACGTCAAATGAATGCCATCTTTCGTTATGATAAAAAACATCTTTTTCTGAGAACAGTTCCTGTCGGACCGCTTTGTGTATTATTTTCTGTAACGCCAACGGATGAAATAAGATTCCGAAAGGATTGGTCGTATTCTGAAATTTAAAATAATCCAGCTTGTTTCCCATGTTTTCGGCAAAGCAGGAACCCAATGAAACAACTTTCGAAGCATAATCGATTGAATGAGAGCTTTTGGGTATTGGTACAGGCGTAGTGAATTGCATTTGTTAGAATTTTAGTTGCAAAGATAGGGAACTGGTGGATAGTTAATAGTGGATAGTTGATAGTGGATAGTGGGTAGTGGATAATGGATAGTGGATAATGGATAGTGGGAGTTTAAAAAAAGACCGGCCTTGATAAGGCCGGGATTAAGTTTTTAGAATACCGGGATGTAACGTCTGGGTGCTTCGTCAGACAAAACTTTGGCAATCTGGTTTGAAATTGCACCATCAATAAGTCGGTCGAGCCAGAAAAATTCTCCTGCCGAATTAATTTCAAGGAAATAATGTTCGTTTTCAGGAGTAACAATAATATCTACCGCACCATAGTTAATCTGGTAGATATCCATCATTTTCAATAATTTTTGTTTTATGGGTTCCGGCAAATTATAAGGTTCCCACTGGTCCAGCAGTTCAACACCTTCACGACGCCAATCAATTTTAGCGTTGTCCAGTTTTTGGGAATCAACCGCAAAGGAAAAAACAGCATCACCCACAATGGTTATTCGTAACTCTTTCTGTTTTTCCAGTTTTTCCTGGAACTGCATCGGGCAATATTGCAAGCTGTCAATCGCATCCAGATTGTCTTCGTTTATGACATTGGTAAATACAACATGTTCCACTCCTCCTCTGTCAATGGCAAAAGAGCTTTGCATTTTTGTAATTGCTCCTTTGGGATGTGAGAGTACAAATTTTTTAGCTTCGTCCGGATTGTTCGTTATGCAGGTTTCCGGAATTTTCAATCCGAGTGAAGAAGCAATTTTCATCTGTTCTTCTTTGCTGTCCAATCTTCTGTATTGGCTGAATTTGCCTATTTGGAAGCAATTCATACTTTCCAGCATTCCAAAAAGCGTGGTTCTTATTTCTCCGTGCGCTGAAGACAAATATTCCCCTTCCAAGACGCTGCTCAAACCGCTTCCCAGATTATGGCTACGTCTGTACCACAATGCTGCAATGTCATGCAAAGACTCCCTTTCACCGTTGTGGTCGAGATAGACTTTCCATTGCCCGTCTTCAAAACAACTTGTCAATCCGTAGTGCAA
The DNA here is from genome assembly GCF_002846575.1 of Flavobacterium lindanitolerans. Classification (NCBI taxonomy): domain Bacteria; kingdom Pseudomonadati; phylum Bacteroidota; class Flavobacteriia; order Flavobacteriales; family Flavobacteriaceae; genus Flavobacterium; species Flavobacterium lindanitolerans. Next base: position 1,337,264 of record NZ_PJND01000007.1, on the reverse strand, counting down.
CGGATATAAATCGACATTAAAACGTATGGCCCGGGCATTATATTTTTTTAGCTGTTGCGTAACAGTCTCTATAGATTCGTTATCGTGAGTATGTGTAATTATCAGTACTTTTTTCATAGAATTTTGGGAGTTTAATTGATTAGGGAAAGGAACCGCTACTCTAACCTCGCGACTAATTTTTCGGCTATGGTTTCCCCAATAGGATAGCTTAAATCTCTTTGCAGCATTCCCCATTCACCCTGAGGATTTACCTCCAGAAAAATATAGCGCCCGTCCTGATGGCGAATCATGTCAATAGCGCCAAAAAAGAGTCCTATCTGTTGCATCATTTTTGTAAGCGAAGTTGCAACCGGGTCTGGAAGTTTATAAGGTTCCCATTTAAAATAAATATCGGTTGCAATACGCCAGTCTGTTTTGCCACGTTCTGACTGTCCGGCATTTATTTTTCCGGCAAAAAATTCGCCATCAACATAAATTATGCGGAGTTCATAGGCCTTCGGAATCATTTCCTGAAAAATCATGGGACAGTAAATCAGGGTAGCAAGGCCGGCCAGATTAGGTTCTGTTATCTGTGTAGTAGGGAAAAAAGGTGTATTGCCCAACATACTTCGGGAAAGTGTACCATGAAGCTTGGCTATCATCTCTTTGTTGCATTCCTCATAGAAAAACGCTTTTACCTGTTCCTGATTGTTTGTAAAAAGACTTTTGGGTGTCTCAATGCCATTTTGTGCGGCAACAGATAATTGTCCGAACTTGTTATTGCTTATTTCATGGTCTTTTGCCATTGGATTAAACCAGGGAACATCACGTAGCGATTCAAAAAAGATATTTTGCATGGTGTAATATTCCTGAAGATAGATTTCTTTAAAATCATCATCGAGTTCGTCAGGAGCTTCTGCCTGCCAAAGTTTTCGGTACCAAACAGCTTCCACTGCATTGGCATCAATGACACGGTCATCAATTTGGATTTGGACAGTATTCTTATTATCGGAAAGCGAATAATCAAAAGATAGTTTGGACGAAAAAAGGTCACTATTCATTCTATAGGCCTCCTTCCCCAGTTCTTTCAGCCTTTTCATCACTATATCTATCGTATAGAGATCATTGCTGTGCGTCAGACAAAGTATCATTAATTAGGAATATTTAAATAAAAAAGCCCAAGCATATCCCTCTTGAGCAAAAAAAAAGCAACAGTATTTCCAGATAGAAACACTGTTGCTTTCATCAAATCTTAAAGCTCGACTCCTTCTTCGTCACTATCAGACGGATATTTCATCGTCTGATAAAGATCTTTGACTCTGCTTGTGATTACCTGGCCTGGGCCATCTTCACCATCTGATGGGAATTTCATAGTTACTGCATCAGTTCCACCATTAATTTGTTCCATTTCCTTTTCAGGAACCTGGCTTTCCAAAAAGTTGGCAAAGAAAGGTTTTTTCAATTTTTTGTCATTTTCCATGATAATAAATTTGGGATTAATACTATGTTTTTCTTTTTCAGTCCTAAGATAGGAAAATAACCCAAACAATCTCAATTTATAGCACTGAAAATCAAAATTTTAACATCGTTAGTTCGCGTTTAGCGAACAAAAAACAGGTAAGAAATCGCTCACATGTCCTTATTTGACTGGCTTTGGCAGAAAAATCTTTTTAGGAATCAGATCTGTGTCTGCAATATTTTTCCTGAAATTATTTTCTTTATTGAAACCGATATGACAGCTGTCCTGTTTCGCCCTCAACATTGTCTAATTTACAACCTCTCATTTCCATAGCTTCAATTTACCTTTGTAAAAGGCAAAAACAAAATCAATCATTTAAAAAAACAAACAATGAACAATTCAAATCAAACAATTACCGTAGAAACTACCGTAAAAGCTCCTATTTCCAAAGTATGGCAAAGCTTTACAGAACCGCAACACACCATGAACTGGAGTTTTGCATCTGAAGATTGGCACGCTCCTGAAGCAGAAAACGATTTGAGAATCGGAGGAAAATTCAGAACAAAGATGGCGGCTAAAGACGGCAGTATGGCATTTGATTTCGAAGGCGAATACACCCAGGTCGAGAACTATAAAAAAATAGAATATGTAATGGGTGATGGTCGCCGGGTAAGTGTTAGTTTCGAAGATTCCGGTGATACCGTAAAAGTAACGGAAACTTTCGACCCTGAAAATACGCACCCTATCGAATTCCAAAAAGCAGGATGGCAAGCCATCATGGATAATTTCAAAAAATATACAGAGACACTGTAAATCATTACACAACTAAAAAACAACAGTTATGGCAAAAGAATTTTGGATAAATCTTCCGGCAAAAGACCTTGGCAAAACCAGGGCTTTCTTTAAAGCGATTGACTTTAGGGAAAATTTACAATTTAGCGAAAACCCTACAATGGCTTCGTTTTTTGTGGGAGACAAGAATGTAGTGGTTAATTTCTTTCCTGAGGCGCTTTTTAAGAGCTTTAGCGGCAACGAAATTGCAGACACGGCAAAAGGTACCGAAACCCTGTTTTCAATCGACGCACAATCTCCTAATGAGGTTGACGAACTGGCTAACAAAGCCGTGGCTGCCGGAGCAGTACTTTATGCCCAACCGGGTGAAAAAGACGGTTGGATGTATGGTTGCGGATTCAGTGACCCGGATGGCCACCGCTGGAACGTTCTTTTTATGGATTTCAGCAAAATGCCACAACAATAATAATTCCTCTTAAAAACAAAAAACCACAACAGTACTGTTGTGGTTTTTTATGCATTTTAAATCTGTTACTTTATAAAATCTTTTGCTTTTTCAAGCGCTTCTCTGATTCCGTCTGCATTTTTTCCTCCTGCTGTTGCAAAGAAAGGCTGACCACCACCGCCACCTTGGATATATTTTCCAAGTTCACGAACAACTTGTCCGGCATTCAGGTTTCTTTCTGCTACCAATTCTTTAGAAATATAGCATGTCAGCATTGGCTTTCCTTCTTCGGCTGTAGCCAGAACCAGGAAAAGATTCGTACCAAGGCTACCCAATTCATAAGCCAGATCTTTCGCCCCTTCCGGATTCAGGTCGACTTGTTTAGCTAAAAATTTCAGGCCATTGATTTCCTCGATTTCAGAAACCAATTCGCCTTTTAGATTTTTTGCTTTTTCTTTCAGCAAAGCCTCCACCTGTTTTTTCAATTTGGCATTTTCCTCCTGTAAAGAAACAACCGCTTTTAATGAATCCTGTGGATTTTTCAAAGCTTCTTTTATTTCTTTCAAAGCATTTTCCTGAGAAGCAAAAAACTCTTTTGCACCTTCATTTGTGATGGCTTCAATACGTCGTATTCCGGCAGCCACCGCTCCTTCACTTACAATTTTAAAATACCAGATGTCTGCCGTATTGCCAACGTGGATTCCTCCGCAAAGTTCAATGCTGTCGCCAAATTTTATAGCACGTACCGTATCGCCGTATTTTTCTCCGAATAATGCCATAGCACCTTCTTCGATTGCCTGTTTGAACGGAATATTTCTTCTTTCAATCAACGGAAGCTGTTCCTGGATTTTTGCATTTACAAAAGTTTCTACTTCCTTCAATTCTTCGTCGGTTACTTTTGCAAAATGAGAAAAGTCAAAACGAAGATGGTTAGGCGCTACCAACGAACCTTTTTGCTCTACGTGTGTTCCTAAAACATGTCTCAGGGCCTGGTGCAACAAGTGCGTAGCCGAGTGATTGCTTGCCGATTCGCTTCGCAGTTTGGTATTGACCAATGCCATGAATTTTCCTTGCGGATTTTCAGGCAATTCTTTTGCAAAATGCAATATCAGGTTGTTTTCTTTTTTGGTATCGATAATCTCGATGGCCTGGTTTGGCGTGAACAATGTTCCTTTGTCACCTACCTGACCTCCACCTTCCGGATAAAATGGTGTAGCATCTAAAACAATCTGGTACAGCTTACCGTCTTTTTTAGAATCTACTTTTCTATATCGTGTTATTCTTACTTCTTTTTCTACCTCATCATATCCTACAAAAGTTTCAATGTTTCCTTCCACCAAAACAGTCCAGTCGTCTGTTGAAGTTTCTGATGCGGCACGGGAACGGTCTTTCTGCTTTTGCAGTTCGGCATCAAATTCTTTTTCGTTATAGGACATGCCTTTTTCTTTCAGAATCAATGCAGTCAAATCTTTAGGGAAACCAAAAGTGTCATACAGTTCAAAAGCTTTTGCTCCCGAAACCTCATTCCCTTTTGTTTCTTTGACAACATTTTCAAGCAGCTGCAACCCCTGGTCCAGTGTTCGCAAGAAAGAAGCTTCTTCTTCCTTGATTACATTGGTAACCAGATTTTGCTGTGTTTTGATTTCCGGAAAAAACTCTCCCATCTGGTTTGCCAAAACAGCAACCAATTTATAAATAAACGGTTCTTTCGTATTCAGGAAAGTAAATCCGTAACGGATAGCGCGACGCAAAATCCTTCTGATAACGTAACCTGCACCCGTATTAGATGGTAATTGACCATCAGCAATAGCAAAAGCTACCGCACGAACGTGGTCTACAACAACACGAATCGCAATATTGGTTTTGTTTTGTTCTTCGCTTATATCTTTAACCTCGTTTGAAGTATATTTTTTTCCGGTGATGGATTCAACTTCGCGAATGAGCGGTGTAAATACATCTGTGTCATAATTGGACTGTACGCCTTGCAAAGCCATGCACAAGCGCTCAAATCCCATACCGGTATCCACATGCTTAGCCGGTAGTTTTTCAAGAGAACCATCAGCCTTACGGTTGAATTCCATAAAAACGTTATTCCAGATTTCTACAACCTGCGGATGGTCGTTATTGACCAGGCTCTTTCCAGAAACCTGTGCCTTTTCTTCTTCACTGCGCAAATCGACATGGATTTCTGAACACGGCCCGCATGGTCCCTGTTCTCCCATTTCCCAGAAATTGTCTTTTTTATTTCCAAGTATAATACGGTCTTCATCGACCAACGTTTTCCAGATGTCCCAGGCTTCCTGGTCAAACGGTACATTTTCAGCCGGATTGCCTTCAAAAACAGAAACGTACAGGTTTTCTTTTGGAATTTTGTAGACTTCTGTCAGCAGTTGCCAGGCCCAATTAATCGCTTCTTTTTTGAAATAATCACCAAAACTCCAGTTCCCCAACATTTCAAACATGGTGTGGTGGTAGGTGTCAAAACCTACATCTTCCAAATCGTTATGTTTACCGGAAACGCGAAGGCATTTTTGGGTATCGGCAATTCTTTTACTTTTTGGCGTGGCGTTACCCAAAAAATATTCCTTGAACTGCGCCATCCCAGAATTATTAAACATCAAGGTTGGGTCGTCTTTTAAAACGATAGGCGCTGAAGGCACAATTAAATGCCCGCGTTCTTCAAAAAATTGTAAAAATTGCTTTCTGATATCCTGTGATTTCATCTGAAATATTAGTTTATGGTCTTGGAGTAAATTTCTTTATTCTAAAAATAATAAGACGAACCTATGAAACATTTTTTAAATTTGTTCGTATAACATTTATACAATTGAAAATAATAATCAATTGTTGTTATCAGTAAACTTTTAAAACTAATTAGTTTACCGCTAATAAAGCTGCAAAAATAGCATATTTTAAAATATGAAGAAGGTAAAATATTATTACGATACCGAAAATTTAGCTTACCGGAAAATCAAACCCAAAAAAGGACAAAAACTAGGCGTAATCGCCTTATTTTTATTGGCTTCGGCATTGTTCGGATTTTTATGCTTCGTGATATTAATCAATACACCGTTCTTTGAAACTCCCAAGGACAGACTTCAGGCCCGTGAGATTGAAAACATGAAAATCAATTATGCTATCCTGAACAAAAAAATGGACCAGATTGATGAAGTTCTGGAAAACGTTGCGGAACGTGACAATAATTTGTATCGTGTTTACTTCAACTCCTCACCTATTCCTGAAGAACAGCGAAAGGCAGGTTTTGGCGGCGTGAACCGATACAAGGCACTGGAAGGCTATAACAATTCCGAACTGGTTGTCAGTACGACAAAACGCGTGGATATTATATCCAAAGAATTGGTTATCCAATCCAAATCTTTAGACGAAATCCTAAAGCTGGCAAAAGAAAAAGAAAAACTACTGACAGCAATTCCTGCCATTCAGCCAGTCAAAAATGAGCAATTGAAGCAGATGGCATCCGGATTCGGTTACCGTAGTGACCCGTTTACCAAAATCAGGAAATTCCACGCAGGAATGGACTTTTCTGCCAAAACCGGAACTCCGGTTTATGCAACCGGTGACGGTGTAGTAGAACGGGCAGACAACACGGCATCCGGTTATGGAAACCATATCGTAATTCGGCACGGATTTGGATATGAAACATTGTATGGGCATTTAAGCAAATATAAAGTAAGAGCCGGGCAAAGAGTAAAACGGGGTGATGTGATTGGCTATGTAGGAAGTACAGGGCGTTCCGAGGCACCACACCTGCATTATGAAGTCCATAAAAACGGAGAAGTCGTAAACCCATTGAATTATTATTACGGAAATATTTCGGCAGCAGAGTTTGCGGCCATATCAAAATTAGCTAACCAGGAAAACCAATCTTTAGATTAATGCATTTAGACTTATCGCCGGATAAAAGATATTACAGCATTGGCGAACTAGCCAAAGCTTTTGACGTGAATGCTTCGCTCATCCGATTTTGGGACAAGGAATTCGATATCCTGAAACCTAAAAAGAATGCGAAAGGCAACCGTATGTTTACGCCCGAAGACGTAAAAAATCTCCAGTTAATTTATCATCTGGTCAAAGAACGAGGCTTTACCCTTGAAGGTGCCAAAACGCATTTAAAGGAAGGCCAGAAAAAGACTTTGGATAAATTTGAAATCATCAGCAAGCTGGAAACCATAAAAGCCCAGCTGACCAATATTAAAAACGAATTATAGCGTTATAATTAAAAATAGAAAACAAATAAATAATAAACCTAAAAACAAAAGCAAAATGAGAAAATGGTTAATACCTCTGGGAATTATTGTTGTATTGGTAGTAATTATCGGATTCTGGGTTGTCGGAATTAAAAATACGGCATTGAAACACAATCAGGCTGTTTCAAAAGAATGGGGAAATGTTGAGACTACTTACCAAAGAAGAAATGACCTTATTGGCAATTTGGTCAATACCGTAAAAGGAGCTGCCGATTTCGAAAAAGGAACCCTGACTGCAGTTGTGGAAGCCCGTGCAAAAGCAACTTCTATGACAATTGACCCAAGTAATGTTACTCCGGAACAAATGGCACAATTCCAACAGGCACAATCTAATGTATCTTCCAGCCTTTCCAGATTATTGGTTTCTGTTGAAGCTTATCCGCAATTGAAAGCAAATGAAAACTTCCTGAAACTGCAAGATGAATTGGCCAGTACAGAAAACCAAATCCTTACAGCGAGAACGCGTTTCAATGAGCAGGTTCAGATTTACAACGGTTATGTGCTTAGCTTCCCGAACAGTTTATTCCTGGGAGGTTCCTATCCTGAAAAACCATATTTTAAATCAGTTGAAGGCGCTGAAAAACCTGTAGAAGTAAAATTCTAAAAACACGAATCAATGTCAAAAGTTGAAGATTTCCTTACTCGGGAAGAAGAAAACGAAATCGTGCAGGCTATTTCGCAGGCAGAAAGAAACACTTCGGGAGAGATAAGGGTGCACATTGAAGACCATACTGAAAAACCTCCGCTCGAAAGAGCCCAGGAGGTTTTTAATTTTTTGGGTATGCAAAACACCAGTATGCGCAACGGCGTACTGTTTTATGTAGGTGTTTCAGACCATACTTTTGCAATTATTGGAGATGAGGGCATCCATAAAATGGTTGAGGAGGATTTCTGGGATTGCACAAAAGATACCGTCATTTCTCATTTCAAAGAAAAGAAATACAAAGACGGGCTTGTTTCCGGAATCTTAAGAGCCGGAGAACGACTGAAACAATATTTCCCTTTTGAGAAAGATGACACGAATGAATTATCTAACGAAATATCTAAAGGATAAATGAAATTTTCCCCTATAAAAAATACGTTCCTGTTATCCTTTTTTTTACTGTTGCTGGTACAAACCGGATATGCTCAATTTGATATTCCGAAAAAACCAAGCTTTCAGACCAGCGTTTATGATTATGCCAACATTCTTGGTGCTGATAAAGCAAAGCTGGAAGAAAAACTGATTCGTTATTCTGATTCTACCTCTACGCAAATTGTAGTGGTTACTGTTCCTACCATAAATGGCGAAGACATTGGGCTTTTAGCTCCAAAATGGGGCCATGCCTGGGGCGTAGGTCAGGAAAAAGAAGACAACGGTGTTTTTATCTTATTGGCTGTAAAAGAAAGAAAAATATGGATAGCTCCCGGTTATGGCGTTGAAGACAGACTAACGGCAGGAATCAACGGAGAACTTATACGGAACATAATAATACCTGAATTTAAAGCAGGCAATTATTACCAGGGCCTGGATAAAGGTGCTGATGCCATTTTTGATGTATTGAAAGGAAAATACAAAGGAACCCGAAAAGGCTCTAACGGAGGAGAATCAAACTCTGGCGGCCTGGTCGTTTTCATCATTATTTTTATCGTTATTCTTTTTATTCTTTCCAAAAACAAGAATAACAGAAATGGAGGGAATCGTGGTGGCGGTTTAGACCTTTCTGACATCATTATCCTAAGTAGTCTTGGGCGCGGAGGCGGTGGCTTTGGAGGCTCTTCCGGAGGCGGATTTGGCGGAGGCGGAGGCTTTGGAGGTGGTTTCGGCGGCGGCGGCTTTAGTGGCGGCGGTGCCGGAGGAAGCTGGTAAAAATAGAACAATAAAAAAGACTGCTTAAAGCAGTCTTTTCTTTTTATAAATATTTGCAGTCAAACTTAGCGTCTTTGTGTCTTTGCGTGCAACTATTTCTCGCAAAGACACAAAGGCGCTAAGCACGATTTTAGTAGACTAAAGTCTGAATCGCATGCGCAGGAATTGTGACTTCCGATTCTGAATCACCTACAAACAGCTTGTATTTTATTTCACCATCCGATTGGTTCATCACTACAGTTACCATTTCTCCGTTTGTATTCAGGAATGTTGTGCTTAGCAATTGGCTTCTGCTGGCTGCCGTGCTTATTCTTTTGGCTTCCGGACGGATAAACTTTGAAAAATGCCCTATGTAATAATACGATGGCGTGTAAATTAACTTACCTGCCGTTAAATCTCCGTGAATTGGGGCGAAACAGAAGTTAGACACATGGTTTGGCCCGCCTTTTTCATCAAGGAGAATGTTCCAATCTGTCCAGGCAACGGTTCCGTTATTGAAATCGTTAATCATGTTGATTCCGTAACGTTCCGCATTAGCCCAAAACTGATAACGTGCCGGATTAAATGCTTCAATACAGCCTTCTGTAAACATCAGTTTTTTATCAGGAAAAGAATCGGCTACTAATTTTACATTATCAAACATCGGTTTTCCGCCATTCCAGGTTTCATACCAATGGAAACCCATTCCCCATGCATATTTTGAAGCTTCCGGGTCAGAATAAATTGTATTGGCACGTTGCACCATCAGGTCTCTGTTATGGTCCCAAACTACTATTTTTTTGTTTTCCAGCCCGTTCTTTTGCATAGTAGGACCTAAGTATTTTTTCAGGAAATCTCTTTCCTCTTCGGCCGTAAAAATACAGGACTCCCATGTTTGGGTTGCCATTGGTTCGTTTTGTACCGTGATTCCCCAAATCGGAATACCTTCTTTTTCATAGGCCTGGATGAATTTCACATAATAATTGGCCCATGATTGGTAAAATTCAGGAGCTAATTTTCCACCTTTCAACATCGTTTTGGTATCTTTCATGAATGCCGGAGGGCTCCACGGGCTTGCATACAAAGTCATTTCTTTGCCAGCCGTTTTCATTGCATCTTTGATAAGCGGGATTCTGTATTTTTTGTCGTGGTCGATTGAAAAGGATTTTAGGTCTTTATCATTTTCATTGACATAGGTATAGCTCGCACTACTAAAATCAGAGCTATGGATGGTGGTGCGGATTAAAGAATAGCCTATTCCTTTTTCCCTGCTGTAATACGCATCCAGAAATTCTTTTTGCTGTTGTTTTGAAAGTTTGGCAAAAACTTCGGCACTTGCATCCGTAATGGCTCCACCTATTCCCATGAAGGTTTGGAATTGCTTATCCGGGTTTACGAAAACCGAAACTTCGTTTTCCAAAGGTTGTTTTGCCGGCCTGAACTCAGAACCCGAAGTTGGGCTGAGTCTTAAACTGGTATTCTCTGCTGTGGTGAATACCTTGATTTTTTTTCCGCTTGCTACAAATGGCTTGTTTTTAGAATCCTGAGCGAATCCGGTAAAACAAGCCATTACTAACAATGCGCTTACTACATTTTTTTTCATTGAATATTTAATTTGGTCTGCTAATTTACCAAATAGAATATTAAATCTTCTTAAAATGAGTGTCCTTAAAAGCTAAAACTATTTCCTTCTTTTTTCTTTCCGCCAAATTTTTCAATCTTATATGTGAGTGAAAACATAGCATATCTTTTCAATACCGTGTTCTGGATATCTTCAATAGATTCCGGATTGATGTATCTTACGGCGCTCTGGTTTTGGTTCAGCACGTCATATACCTTGACTTTAAGTAACAGTTTATCTTCCATAAAATTATACCCTAAACTTGTATTCAAAAGGTAGAAATCCTTTTTATAGCCGTCAGAAATATTAGAATTGTAAGTATATCCAAAATCGTTTCCGAAAACAAAATGCTTTGGCCAATGGCTTGTTGTCTGTATTTTAAAATTATGCGTAAAATTAGACGAACTACTCACTGAATAATTTTCATAGTTAGTCTTATTCCATGTATAAGTATAAGATGGTTCTATGGTTAGCAGTTCTCCGTAGTCCCATGCTATTCTGACTTGAGGACTCAAACCCAACCCTCTTGCTTCATATAAGGCATTATTGGTCAATCCTTTATTTAGGTTATAGTTGGCATTTGCTCCTATATCAAATCTAAAAGTATGCTGTTCCCTTTTTATAGACTTGCTCCAGCTTGCTCCGCCATAGCTATTATAGGTATCGTTGATGTTTTGATAATCAGCTCTGTTGATTAAGTCAACCGGATTAAAAACTCTTGAAAAAACAATCTGCTGTTCGTAATAATTAAACCCTGCATATAAGTAAAACCCGGACTTAGAGGCATAATCATAATTATTATAGTTCAGGTGAAGGCTATGGTTTTTTGTAGGATTCAGGTCCGGATTTCCAGAAATCTGAAATAAAGGATTGGTCAGGTCAACCACAGGAAGTATTTGTGCTGCTGTTGGCAATTGCACATCGAAATTATAATACATATAAAACGATTTTGACTTTGAGAGCCTGTAATTAAACCAGGCATTTGCTGACGGGTATACATAATTTTTATCCACATGAGTGGTAGTACCGTCATACTGCGAGGTATTTTCCATACGGATAACTTTTGTACCCAGAGTCATGCCTCCTGAATACTTGCTTTTTCTCACATTAAAGGAAGCCCCAGGATTAAATGTCCTTGTTTTTGACATGAGACCATACGAGAGCAGGTTATTGAATTCCGAATACTGTCCTGACGATGCATTTTGATTGAATGTTGATTTAGTATTGTCATAATCTTTCCATTCATATGATCCTCTGATTGTTATACTCAACGAATCGGTTATGGGTTCTGAATATCCAATTCGTGTATAATATGTATTGTCTTTTTCATCATCATACACTCTTTGGCGACGAATATCTTCTGTCCTGTCCGGGTCCTGGAAGAAATAGGTTTCAGAGTTTGTTATATTGTCTTTATCGTTACTCTTATTTGTGTTATTAAAAGTGAAACCAAAATTTCTTCCTTTTCTCTTGAATTTTTTATGTAGATATAACTCATTTCCAAAAGTGGAGGAAGCATTATTTGATTTTGATGAATTGGTACTTTCGTTTACCAATCCTAAATCATTTGTAGAGGACTGTTCTGAAAAGTTTTTCGACTCCGAATTGTTTTTTACCAAACTTGGACGAACCGATAATGTCAACGACGGGTTAATCTTATATTCAAGTTCCAGATTAAAATTATGCCCATCGCTTGTTCTTCTTGTCGTACCTGACGATTCCGTGATAAAAGAACTGTTGGTCCCGTTCTCAGATGTCAGGAAGTTTTCAGTACGGCTACGCGTATCATTGTCCGTTTTGGAATTGGTATAAAAATAACTTCCGTTAGGCTCCAGCTTTTTAAACCATTCGTCTGCAAAGTTAAGTCCAATCATACTCGACTGTGTAATACCTTCATTTCCGCCAAAGTTCATGCCGTCTATGCCAAAAGAACCATTACTGTTACTATAAAAATTCCGTCCTCCACCCATGGCATCGAAAATCTCATCCATAGAAAACCCTACAGAATTGATATTGTTGGATGAGGCGAGAATACTTATTTTTTGCTTGTCCTTAAAATAATTTACCAGACCGCTGGATTCGTACCGCTTGTCTGTGCCATATCCTCCTGTAAATTTCCCAAACAATCCTTTATTCTTATCTTCCTGTATGGTGATATTAATACTTTTATTATCGGAACTTGCCGCATCGCCAGAGAGTTTTTCTTCTTTTGTTTTTGTATCTGAAACCTGAATCTTATCTACAATTTCAGAAGGCAGGTTCTTTATGGCTACCTTCCCATCTTTCCCGAAAAATGATTTCCCATTGACAAGAATCTCATTGACTTCCTTTCCGTTTACCTTTATCTTTCCGTCTTTGTCTATTTCAACACCTGGCAATTGCTTCAGTAACGCCTCAACGTTAGAATCAGGACGCACTTTAAAAGAAGAAGCATTGAATTCGAGCGTATCATTTTTGATTCGGATAGGCGGTGCTTCGCTTACAATCTCTACTTCTCCTAAAGTTGTAACTGCATCCGAAATAAAAATTTCTCCCATATCAATATCAGATGTCAGTTTAGGAAATTCTTTTTCCCAGGTCTGATATCCCAATGAAGCTACTTTTACAATGAATGGCTGGTTTAATTTCTTAACCGAAATGGAAAAGTTTCCGTTTTTATTCGAAATGGTGTAGTCAATGACGGTTGAATCTTTTGCTGCTGTAATGTAGATGGTAGCTGATTCCAGAGGCAGATTTACCTCTTTACTGATTGCTTTTCCTTTAATGGTAAATGAATTTTGTCCAAACGCTGCGCACGATAAAAGGACGAAGAGAACTGGGAGGATGGTTCTTAGCATTAAAATGTACTTTTAGTTATAGTTTGTAAGAAAATAAAAACTGCGAATTACAACTTTTATTATGGAAAGAAATAATTTCTTACATAATTTTTAACAAATCATCAAAAAAACTAAAAAACACAGCTATATCAAAAAAAATGTTTATGGTATGGTGTTAATAAAAAAAGGGATTGCAAAATGCAATCCCTTTTTTTATCATATGAAATATTATTTTTCTCTGATGTAAATATCAATCGGCACTCCGGAAAAATCCCAGTTTTCACGGATTTTGTTTTCGAGAAAACGCTTATACGGTTCTTTTACATACTGTGGCAAGTTGGCAAAAAATACAAACTGTGGCGTTGGTGTTGGCAACTGCATGCAGAATTTGATTTTCACATATTTCCCTTTTAAAGCCGGTGGCGGATAGTTTTCGATAATCTTGAGCATGTGGTCGTTAAATTTCGACGTAGCAATTCGCTGCTTTCTGTTCTCGAATACTTTTACCGTTTCTTCCAAAGCCTTTAGCAAACGCTGCTTGGTTAAGGCCGAAGTAAAAATGATTGGCACGTCAGTAAAAGGCATCAATTCCTTGCGGATTTTAGCTTCGTATTCTTTGGTTGTCATAGTATCTTTTTCGACCAAATCCCATTTGTTAACCAGAATAACGATTCCTTTTCTGTTTTTTTCTGCCAACCAGAAAATATTCTGGTCCTGACCTTCAAAGCCTCTGGTTGCATCAATTATAAGAATACATACGTCTGAATGCTCTATAGCACGAACCGAACGCATGACAGAATAAAACTCAAGGTCTTCTTTTACTTTTGCCTTACGACGTATTCCAGCCGTATCGACAAGGTTAAATTCAAAACCAAAACGGTCGAATTTGGTATCAATAGCATCACGAGTAGTTCCCGCAATATCGGTTACAATATATCTTTCTTTTCCAATCAGTGCATTGATAAAACTGGATTTACCCGCATTTGGACGTCCTACCACTGCAAAACGAGGCAATTCCAATTCTTCTTTTGTAGGTTCCGGCTTTTCCGGGAAAGCTTCAATCAGGGCATCAAGCAACTCCCCTGTTCCACTTCCGGAAATACTGGCAAATGTGTAGTAATCTCCCAAGCCTAAGTTATAGAACTCGACCGCGTCTTTTTCACGCATGGCATTGTCAACCTTATTCACCGCCAATAAAACCGGCTTGGTGACTTTACGCAATAATTTTGCAACGGCTTCGTCCATTGGAGTGATGCCCTCTTCTACGTCAACGACAAAGATGATAACATCAGCTTCATCAATAGCCAGTTCTACCTGTTTTCTGATTTCGCCTTCAAAAACGTCATCTGAACCACGAACGTAACCACCGGTATCAATTACCGAAAATTCCTTTCCATTCCATTCACTTTTGCCGTAATTCCTGTCACGGGTTACACCCGAAACTGAATCTACGATAGCTTCTCTTCTTTGAATCAACCTATTAAAAAGTGTTGACTTTCCTACATTTGGCCTTCCAACAATGGCAACGATATTGTTCATACTGTTTTTAAAATATTTTGCAAAGGTACGGTTTTTGTTTCAAGTAAAAAGCGGAAAGTTCAGGCCTTATCGTTTCGTGCCATTTCTAACCTTAAATCTTTAACGACAATTTAGCATTTTTAGCAAAATAAAAATAATCGTTTTGCTGTTATAGGAATTATTATGGAACTTGATAAAAACATACAACTTCGTCCCAAATTCGAGCAGTTTTCGCCTAAGACAATTGGCGAGATAAAGTCTACGTATGAAAAAATTAAAACTTTTGCATCGGAAGATTTTAAGTTTCGAAATGCCGGAAACCACATCTGGCTAGGGGTTGGAATGTTCCGAAGAGAGTTCTGGTCGCCTTCGCTACACATTGAACTGGATTCTTATGAAGACGGCAGAACTTATGTGAAAGGAATTTTTGGCCCTGACCCGATTTTATGGTTTATTTTTCTGGCAATGCATTTTATTGTAGGCGGACTGTTTATCGTTTTCGGAATAATTGCCTATTCCAAATGGACGCTTTCACAACCTAACAGTTTTGACCTGTTTATGATGTCTGTTCTTTCTATTATCTGGCTGCTATTGTATTTTGTAGCGCGAATTAACAGAAAGAAAGGAGCTGCCCAAATGCGCGAACTCTTTTCATTAGCCCACAGGATTATTGCCTGATTATTTGTTGTTATAGCCGAATCTTCTTAATTGGTAAGCATTGCTTCTCCAATCTTTGTTCACTTTTACAAATAGTTCGATATGGATTTGCTTTCCGAAGAATTTCTCCAGGTCTTCACGTGACTGAACGCCCACTTTTTTTAGCGCCAATCCTTTGTGACCGATGATGATTCCTTTTTGGGTGTCGCGTTCTACCATGATAACAGAACGGATACGGATGATGTCTTCATCTTCTAAAAACTCTTCCGTTTCGATTTCTACAGAATAAGGAATTTCTTTTTCGTAGTTTATCAGAATTTTTTCACGGATAATCTCATTGACAAAAAAACGTTCCGGTTTGTCTGTCAAGGCATCTTTAGGATAAAATGGCGGCGATTCCGGTAAAAGTTCTATGATTCTGGCAAATACTTCTTTTACGTTGAAATTTTCCAGGGCAGAAATCGGATACAGTTCAGCATTCGGAACTTTTTCTTTCCAAAGTGCCATCTGCTCTTCCAATTGTTCCTGGTTTGATTTGTCTATTTTGTTTAAAAGCAGCAATACGGGAATCTTGGCATGAATAATCTTATTGAAAAAGGCTTCATCTTTCAGTTCTTTTTCTCCCACCTCAACCATATAGATTAATACGTCTGCATCTTCAAAAGCCGATTTAACGAAATCCATCATGGACGATTGCAGTTCATAGGCAGGTTTGATGATTCCCGGTGTATCTGAAAGCACGACCTGAAAATCTTCCCCATTCACAATTCCCAAAATCCTATGACGTGTAGTTTGCGCTTTTGATGTAATGATTGACAGGCGCTCGCCTACAAATGCATTCATCAATGTAGATTTACCTACGTTCGGATTTCCAATAATATTTACAAAACCTGCTTTATGTGACATCTCAAAAATAATTTATGTTGCAAAGGTAGTCATATCACCCCAATACAGGAAATAAAACATTTTTCAGAAAAAAGCTTGTTATTTAAGATAATCGTTGTAAATTTGCACCCGAAACATCGCGGGATAGAGCAGTAGGTAGCTCGTCGGGCTCATAACCCGAAGGTCACTGGTTCGAGTCCAGTTCCCGCTACTAAGATTTATTGGGCTTCCAATAAGAAAGACATACTGAGAATACAAACGCACATCGCGGGATAGAGCAGTAGGTAGCTCGTCGGGCTCATAACCCGAAGGTCACTGGTTCGAGTCCAGTTCCCGCTACTAAGACAGGCAAAGTGATTTAATCATTTTGCCTGTTTTTATTTTTAACAAGTTCAATATATTGCGTTTTACAATTTTGCGTCTTTGCGTCTTTGCGTGAAAATAATTGCTCGCAAAGACGCAGAGGCGCAAAGAGTTTTGAAAGAAATCTTTTCGCACACTATCAATGCTCCTCAACAAATCTCGGTTTTGCAGCGTTTCTTCCAAAAAAGACCATGATAACAATCATCAGCATCAAGAAGTAAAACGAACTTTTCCAGGACGTATCCCAATCGTGTAACATTCCAAAAACAGGCGGACCGAAAGCTGCAATTAAATAACCTACCGATTGTGCTTTTCCGGAAACTTTAATAGTACCAGCCATCGTTTTGCTTTTGAGCGAGAAAAACAGGATGGACAGGCTGAAAGCCCAACCGCTTGCTATTCCGACAAGGACTGCCGCTAAATAAACGTATTGCGTTTTGAATAAAGCCAATAGACTTATTCCCGAAAACATTAAAATTCCGACACCAAAAATCATCCATTTCTGGTCTTTCATTTTAGTCGCAATAACAGGACTGAGAAACATGACGGGCAGCATTGATAATTGAGCCACCAAAAGCACCAATCCTGTTTCTTCTTTCTGCATTCCATAATCAACCAGCACTATTGGCAACAGAGCCACTAAACAGTAATACACTAAAGACTGAATTCCCATAAAAACACTGATGTTCCAGGCCTGTTTGGAGCGGAATATATTGAATTCACTTTTGGTTGTTTGTGCTGCCGGTTTCTTTACAGACGCTCTTTTACCTGAAAAGGCTTCTGCTCCAACTGCAAAAAGCGCCAGCAACGTCCAGATTATCCAAATACCCAAAGAACCCTTCCATCCTAAATTGGTCCATTTTCCAATAGCAATACTAAAACCCGACGCAAAAGCCGCCATCAAATTCATTGCTGCCGAAAACACACCTGTCATAATACCAATTTTTTCGGGAAACCGATTTTTTATATAGGCGGGTGTTGTGACATTACCAATACAAATTCCCAAACCAATGAGAAATGAACCGATGTATAGCATAGGCACGTTTCCATAAACCCGAAAATACAATCCCATAATCAGGAAAATAAGCGAATAAATTATGCTGTAATGGATATTGGCTTTGACCGCAACTTTGCTTACCAATACTGAACAACTGGCAAATACAATCAACGGGATGGATGTTAGCAGACTTCCCTGCAGATTGTCCAGATGCAATAGGGCTATTATTTCACTTAATACCGGACTGACAGCAGTAATAGGTGAACGCAGACCGCCGCCAATCAGTATAATTACTATTACGCTAAGCAGTGACAAACTAATCTTATTTTTCATTTTAATCGTAACTTGTATTTATTCAACTTCAAAAATGGCCTGGATTGAAACCGAAGAACCTACAGGTAGTGAACTGGCTCCTGATGTGTTTCGCGTATGTTTGCCTTTTTCACCAAATATTTCAACCGTTAGGTTTGAAGCCGGATTCATAAGTTCTGCATGTTTGGTATAGGTATCTGGTGTGTTGAATGTACCTATGAGCTGTACGCATTTTTTTACGCGGTTTAAATCTCCGCCAACGGCCTCTTTCAGTATGGCCAAAACATTCAGCATGGTTACTGTAGTCGCTTCTTTTACCTGTTCTTCTGTAACATCCACTCCTACTTTACCGGGATTGACAATTTTGCCATCTTTCAGGGCTACTTGATTGATAAATATCAGATTTCCGGAATGTGCATAGAGCTCATAGTTTCCTACCGGTTTAGGAAGTGACGGTAGTACAATATTTTTGTCCTTTAAGACATGATTGACATCTTTTTCCGCAACCCCAACTTTGTTTACGCTTTTGGTGTTTTCATCACTTCTAAGAGCAAAAGCTACTTTCGCAAAGTTTTTCCCTTGTACTTCTGCCAGATAACGTTCGCTTTTGGATGGTCTTTCAACTGAGTTTAACGAGGCCAGGCTTGTGGTTCCTAAAACAGAGTTTCCCTGTGGAATGTTTTTATCGATATTTTCATAACCGCTAATGCCGTTAGGCACCAGAACCATTCCATGAACAGCCAGACTGTTCCAAAAAGACTGTAAAGCCAGTTCCTTTCCTGCTCCGCTTCCTGCCGACATAAAAACCGTAGCCGGTTTGCCCTCTAAAGCATGACTTGACCATAAACCGATTGTTTTTGACAAAAACTCGCTCATTCCGGTACTGATATTACCAAAATAAACCGGAGAACCAAAAGCAATACCATCATAATTGGCCAATTCTTCAACCGTAGCTACGGGAATATTTTTTAGTTTGGGATTTTCAGACGCCTTTACCTGTTTGATAATTGCCTGAATATTTTGTCCGCTTTCAATTCCTTTGGCTATTTCTTTTGCCAGTTCGTAGGTTCCGCCATTATCAGAATAAATGAGAACCAAAACCTTTGCTTTCTGTTCTTGTGCCATAGCTGTATTTATTATAAATAGTACTAAAATCCCTATCAGGAAAGAATATGTTTTTTTCATTTTTCTTGTCTATTAAGTTTGATAACAAAATTAGCATTGGCATTTTTATTAAATTTGCCATAAAGTATATGCAAAACGACAATATAAAATGTGGGCAGATTGAAAAAAGCAGAGGCCAATATGTAGATAACATATTGACCGATGCCTATGTGTGGTATGAAAAAAACTGGCGGCACGATGAATATGACCATGCCCATCAACGTTATCAGCTAACGTATGTTGAAGACGGTTATCAGTATTTTCACATCGGACAGAAAACCTATCTTGCTCCTCAAAACCATGTTATCTGGATTCCATCGGCTAAAGAACATCGCACTACTTCCGATGCCAAAACGGTGAATTTGATGATTGTCTTATTTAAATCAGTGCCAGAGCATGAGTTCTTCCAGAATGTCCATGTTTTTGCAGCACCGTCGATTTTAAAAGAAATGCTTTTGTATGCCGAAAAATGGAATCAGTTGCCGAATGAAGATGAGGAACAAACACTTTTTCTGAAAGCGATGCTGAACAGCCTGCCCCATTTTTGTAATGAGAATGAGTTTTTGCAGATTCCGGTTCCTGCCGATAACCGCTTGTTGCCTGTCTGCAATTATATCAATACCCATTTTAAATACAATTTTGACATTGACACATTAGCATCCATTGCGAACATGTCCGTGCGTAGCCTGCAACGTATCTTTAAGCAGGAAACTGGCATCACCATGCAAAAATACATGCAGTTAATCCGCATTTTGAAAAGCATAGAATTAATTGATACCAAACAATATACGTTAAGCCAGATTGCTGTTATGGTGGGTTATAAAAGTTTACCCGCTTTTACTTCTTCGTATTACGCCATAATGAAAACAAAACCCAGACTAAAAAAGTAATATTTAAACTTAGCATCTCGGAACCTATTCTTATTCCAGCCACAGATTTAAAGAATTACACAGATTTAAAAGTTTCTCAATGATTTCTAATATATAAATCCTGCGGCTCTGCGCCTTTGCGAGCAAATTATTTCACACAAAGGCGCAGAGCCGCAAAGCAAGAAAAGGAATTCGTTTTTGCTATAAAGTTTCAGACAGTCAATTACTCTTTTATAATGATAACTTCTCCATCTCTCAAAGCTTTGAACAGCCATTTATTTTCGATACATTTTTCAACTTCCTTTGAAATGGCTGCCGATTCAAAATGGTCCGATTTGTAGTGTGGCAAAATACCATAATTAAAATAACCCAGGCCTTCGTAAATAGGTTCCTTAATTTGCTTATAAGGAAATTGGGTCGGGTCATCTACTTCTTCAATATATTTCAATGAGTCGCATAAGACACATATTCCGGCACTGTAACCTCCATATAAAAAATCGGTACGCTGGCGTAGTTTACCGAAAATCGTGTCAAATCCGCTTAAACGCATGGCCTGTCGCAAAATAAAAGTATTGCCACCTGACACCCAAACTCCGTCAAGTCCGGCGAGCTTTTCATCTAAAGCCTCTTTCCTGTTAAAATAGTCTTTTAAATCTAAATGTTCGCTTTTAAATCCTAAGCTTTGCAGAAAAGCCATATCATTTTCCAAATCTGCCTTTTTCCTTGCTTCATCGGCACCATGCCAATCTGTAGCATTGGTAATATGTCCGATTTTTGCTCCAGGTTGCAATAACTCACAAAGTTTATCCGATTCATTTCCAAACTGGAATGAGGACAAATATAAATTCATAATCGTTTTTTATGGTAATTCTATTTCATCTGTAAATTTATAAAAAAACAAGGCCGCATTTTCATGAATAGAAAATACGGCCTTATCACCATTAACAATTAAATTTATACCGGTTCTGCTTTAAAACCTGTTTTTTTGATAATGTCAAGCACCTCTTCTTTGGTAATTCCTTCTGTTTTTACAGTTAGGATTTTGTCTTTATTGTTAGTGTCGACATTCCATTCGTTAACCCCTTCGGCTTTGTCCAAGTGAG
The DNA here is from genome assembly GCF_002846575.1 of Flavobacterium lindanitolerans. NCBI lineage: Bacteria > Pseudomonadati > Bacteroidota > Flavobacteriia > Flavobacteriales > Flavobacteriaceae > Flavobacterium > Flavobacterium lindanitolerans. The sequence continues at coordinate 1,316,188 of NZ_PJND01000007.1, read as the reverse complement.
GTTTTACAGAAGCAACGCAGCCCCCGCAATTAATATTGGTTTTGAATTGAAATTCTCTATTTTCCATTTTTTTGATTATTATTAATTAGAATTAATTATTGCAACATCCTGTAGCGCAATCAGAATCATTATTGCTACTTTCTGACAAAACACTGTAACCTGCTTTTTCAATAGCTTTTACTACTTCATTTTTTGTATTATCAGATGCAATGGAAACGGCTATTTTACCTGCTTCCACGTTTTGAATCTGAACGCCATCAATTTCTTTTACCGCATTGTTCACCCTTGCCTGGCAGTGTGCGCTTTGCATATCGGGTATATTAATTATCATCTGTTTCATTTTAATTAATTTTTATAGTACAAAGTTGGCTATTCTTTTACAGGCAACTATTGCGTAATTTTCTTTTTGATTTGTGAGATTTACTGATTTACTTTTTCCATTTCAATCGCAAGCTGTTTGTTACCACGCTCACACTACTCAATGCCATGGCCGCACCTGCAATCATCGGATTCAACAAGAAGCCATTAATTGGATAAAGTATTCCGGCCGCAATCGGGATTCCGATAAGGTTGTAGATAAACGCCCAGAACAGATTTTGTTTGATGGTAGCCACTGTCTGTTTTGAAAGTCTTATGGCTTGTGGTATTTTGGTAAGGTCTGATGAGATGATAGTCATTTTGGCCACATCCATGGCAATATCGCTTCCCTTGCCCATCGCTATACTTACATCTGCCGTTGCAAGAGCCGTACTGTCATTAATACCATCGCCTACCATTGCTACAACTTTACCCTGCTGTTGCAGCTCTTTTATGAAATCTGCCTTATGCTGCGGCATTACTTCAGCTTTATAATGCCCAATTCCTGTCTGCTCGGCAATGGCTTTTGCCGTAGCTTCGTTGTCGCCCGTAAGCATATACAGTTCGATTCCCATTTCCTGTATTTCTTTTATGGCTTCGACTGATGTTTCTTTGATTTTATCTGAAATTGCGATAACAGACAGCGCTTGCTTGCTATCTGAGAACCAGATAACGGTTTTAGACTGGCTGCCCCATTCATCGGCTTGCTTTTGCAATGGTGCTGCAATAACGATATTGTTTTCTGCCAAAAGTTTTTTATTGCCTACAAAATAGGTTTCATTATTATAATTGGCTTTTGCACCTTTACCTGTAATACTGTCGAATAAAGTCAAGGCTACTGTTGAAACGTCTTCCAAATGTTTTACTACAGCTTCCGCCAACGGGTGTTCGGATTGTTTTTCTATGCTTAGTAAAATTGTTTTGGCCGTGTCATCATTATTTAGCCACTGGATTCCTGTGACCTGTGGTCTGCCCTCGGTAATAGTTCCCGTTTTATCCAATACGATAGCGGTTACTTTTTTTGCCAATTCCAGACTTTCGGCATCTTTAATCAGAATACCATTTTCTGCTCCTTTGCCTACTCCAACCATAATTGCTGTTGGAGTGGCAAGTCCGAGCGCACAAGGACAAGCAATAACCAAAACCGTGACTGCCGCCAATAATCCCTGAACCCAGCCATTATCACCGCCAAGAATCAACCATAAGACAAAAGTTAGTATGGCAATCCCAATAACGACAGGAACAAAGATTCCGGCAATTTTGTCTACCAGTTTCTGTACCGGAGCTTTACTTCCTTGCGCATCCTGTACCATTTTGATGATTTGGGCAAGCATTGTTTCTTTACCAACTTTTACGGCTTCAAAGCGGAAACTTCCTTTTTGATTGATAGTACCGGCAAATACTTTTTCGTTTTCTTTTTTCAGTACCGGAACCGGTTCACCGCTCAACATACTTTCATCTACATAGGAACTGCCTGAAACGACCATACCGTCTACGGCTATTTTTTCACCCGGTTTTACGAGGATAACATCTCCTGCATTTACCTCTTCAATGGCAATTTGTTTTTCAGTTCCGTCCGGCTGTATAATGATTACTGTCTTTGGCTGCAATCCCATCAGTTTTTTTATGGCTGTGGAAGTGTTGCCTTTGGCTTTTTCTTCCAAGAGTTTTCCCAACAGGATAAACGCAATAATAACGGCTGCGGCCTCGAAATAGACATGGGCATGCAATCCTCTCTGGTGCCAGAAATCTTCAAACAACATATTGAAAACACTAAAAAGATAGGCGATACCGGTACTTAATGCTACCAATGTGTCCATATTGGCAGAACGGTGTTTGGCCTGTTTCCACGCATTGATAAAAAAGTCTTTACCCAGCCATAGTACTACCGGAGTTGAGAAAAGCCACATAATCTGGTTGGCATAGGGAATGTCCATAAAAAACATTCCAATAACTACTACCGGAAGCGATAATATAATAGCCCAGGTGGTTTTATTTTTCAGCTTTTGGAATTTTTGGGCGTGCAGTGCTTCTAAGGTTTCCTGCTGTTTGGTTTCGTTTTCTATCAACAGGTCATAGCCAATTGATTGTACTGCTTTTTGCAATTTTGACGCATCTGTCATATTAGGCAGGTATTCTACCGTTAGATTGCCTGTTGCGAAGTTTACGGAGGCACTCACTACGCCTTCCTGAAATGTTACAATGCTTTCTGCGCTGCTGGCACAGGAAGCACAAGTCATTCCCAATACTGGAAATGTATGCTTTACGGTTGTAACGCCATAGCCCAATTCCTTGATTGCCTTTACGGCCTCACCGACTACCTGGTTATTGCCAACCGTAATAGCCGCCCTGCGATTGTTTAGTTCTACCTTATGGGTTTCTATACCTTTTACCTGGGCTAATCCTTTTTCAACTATTAATGCACAATGTTCGCTTTCAACATCTTCTAAAGGAAGATAGATGATTTCTTTATTGCTATTTGTTGCCATATTTCGTTTGCTTTAATTTACAATACAAAATTGGGTATAATTTCAACGGAGGCTATTGTGGAATTTTGGAATTGATTTGTAAGATTTAGGGAAGAAGTCTTTTATAGTTATTCTTGCTTTTTCTTTAAAATCTTTGCGGACCTGCATCTTTGCGTGAAAATATTGCTCGCAAAGACGCAGGGCCGCAAAGCATATATTTTTAGACTTTATCCAAAGGTTTTCTTTTCTCCTCCCGGATTTGCTTGAAATGGCTTGGCGTGAGTCCGGTTACTTTTTTGAATTGGTTGCTTAGATAGGCAACACTTGAATAATTCATCCGAAACGCAATTTCGCTTAAAGACAATTCATCATATACCAACAGTTCTTTTACTTTTTCTATCTTCTGGGCGATAAAATATTTTTCAATTGTGGTGCCTTCAACTTCGGAAAACAGATTGGACAGGTAATTATAATCGTGGTTCAGCTTACTGCTTAGCACATCGGAAAGGTTTGTTTTAGCCCCGTTTTCCTGATGGTGGACAAGTTCAATGATTGTGTTTTTTATTTTTTCAATAATTCTGCTCTTTTTATCGTCAATCACCTCAAAACCCAGCGGTGAAAAAGCCTCTTCCAGTTTAATTCTTTGTTCAGCCGAAATTTCCTTCCCCAATACTACTTCACCCAGCTTAATACTTTTTACGTCTAAACCCAATTTATCCAATTCATTTTGCACTACCATAATACAGCGGTTGCAAACCATATTTTTAATAAAAAGTGTGTCCATAGTATTTTTTTACATTACAAATCTCAATAACAAATTTACAACTTAAGTTAGACTACACCATTTTTATATTATAATATTCCTGACAACTCCAACCCGTATCTTTTTAAGACTACCTTTTGTTATTTTATGCAGATACTTTCTCAATGTCCTGGTTATTTACGATTTGTAAAATTTAGGGTAACCAAAACGAAACTCACAAATTGAGATTAATCGCTGTTATTTTGTTCACAAAGCCAGTCCCCGCCTCGAATTGTTTGATTTTCGCCAAATAAATGTAAGTAAAAAATAATAAAAATCTTACTTTCATTTGTTATCAATTTGTAATATAAAATACTGCATTTCAAATAGTTAATAACCATTTTTTAATAAATCCTTATCCTAAAAATCCGTTCTTAAAAAATTAATAAAATTAAATTTGGATTGATAAAGCGATAAACCCTGCAGGTATATTTTATCCTTTAAAACACTATTTCCTTCCAATCTTAAATTTTACAATTATGTTTAAAAAACGATTTTTTGCTGCTTTAGTATTTGCAAGTATATCGGGACTTTCCTTTGGAAAACCTTCTTCTCCGGTTAGCACATCTAAAACAAATGTATCTACAGCTTTTAACGCTGCACTATTAGCCAACCCTATTGAGGGAACCGGCCTTTTTGAAAACCCTTACCGTACTTTGGCGCTGAACCTTTTCGACTGTGCCGGAGGTTCGGAAACATTCTCAAACATTGGAACTGCTGCCAGCGCTTATGCTACAAGAACCTGGACTGGTGACAATGGTGTAGCCTGGTCTGCAACAGATGCGAGAACTGACCAGGAGCTTACAGGAAAAGCTATTGCTTTACGAACGAGCACCTTGAAAAACACCAGCACTATTGCTAATGGTGTTGGAACCCTTAGCTTTAAATATAAAAGAGTATTCTCCGGAAATTCTACTCTGAAACTATTCGTAAATGGTGTTCAGTATGGTGGTGATATTGCTGTTACTTCTGAAACGGCTGCTACTTTTTCTTATGCTGTAAATGTATCAGGAAATGCAGTTATCGAAATCAGAAACAGCGGTAACAGAACCATTGTTGATGATTTGACATGGAACTGCTATTCTGCCGTTGCTGCTCCTGAAATTCAATTAGCTGATGCTTCAGGCGCAAACCACGAGTGTGGTAATTTTTCAATTGATTTTGGTTCGCGTGCTGTAAACCAATATCATGATGCTGTTTTTACGGTTAAGAACCCGGGAACTGCTGCTTTGAATGTTTCTGCTTTGACATTGAGCAATACAACAGATTTCACAATCATTTCTCCTTCTGTCCCTTTTACGGTTGCTCCGTCAGGTTCAGGATTGGTTTTGGTTCGTTTCCAGGGCACAACAGCCGGAATCAAAAATTCTACATTGACTATTGCAAGTGATGATGCTGACGAGGCTTCTTGTATTGTTAACTTAACGGGAACTGCTCTTCAGGAATGTGCTGCTCCGGTTATTACCGGTGCTGACGTTGCTGTGTCAAACATTGCTCATTCTTCTGCTGATGTTGTTGTAACAAACGCTACTGCTGATGCTTATCTTGCTGTTATATCAACATCAGGTACTTTGTCTGCTGCTCCAGCAAACACAACAAACTATAATGTTGGCGATAGCTTAGGTGGTGGAACTGTTGCTTACAAAGGAACTAACGCTACTTTCTCTCTTTCCGGATTAACAGAAAGTACATCATACCATATTTTTGTATTCCCTTATAATAATGCTAACTGTACTGGTGGTCCATTATATTATACAGAAACTTCAATTGATGAAGCATTTACAACTCCGGTTGCGCCATGTATTGGTGGAAATGAGACCTTCTCTAACTTAGGTACTGCTTCCAGTACGTATACAACAAGAACATGGACAGGTGAAAACGGTGTAACGTGGTCTGCTACTGATTCAAGAAACGACCAGGATTTGACCGGTGATGCTATCGCATTGAGAACCGGAATCCTTAAAAACACGGCTCCTGTTGCCGGAGGTATCGGAACATTGACTTTCAATTACAAAAGAGTATTCAGCGGCGATTCAACACTAAAAGTATTCGTAAACGGAGTACAATATGGTGGCGACATTACTGTTTCATCAGACACTACTACTGCATTTTCTCAGGCTATTGATGTTGCCGGACCGGTATCTATCGAAATCAGAAACAGCGGTAACAGAACTGTTATCGATGATTTGTCATGGAATTGCTATACTGCACCAAACGGGCCTGAATTGCAACTTTCTGACAGTGACCTGATTTTAAAAGAGTGTGGTAATTTCACCATTGATTTTGGAGCTGTGCTTCCAAATACAAACAAAAATATCATTTTTACTGTTGAGAATTTAGGTAATCAGGATTTAGAAGTAAGCGCTATTACATTAAGCGATGCTGTTAATTATACTATAGTTTCACCGGCAGCACCTTTCACAGTAGTTCCTTTAAGTGCTATTGAAGTTGAAGTACAATTCAACGGTGCAACTCTTGGAAACAAGCCTGCAACTCTTACTGTGGTAAACAATGATGCCAATGAAGGTTCTTGCCAGATTGAGCTTAAAGCCAGCGTTCAGGAAAACTGTGTTGCTCCTACAGGAACAGCGGTAATTACAAGTTCTAATATAACAGATACTTCTGCTTCAGTTGCTGTTTCTGGTGTTACAGCTTCAGGATATCTTGCTGTTATTACCACTGGTAGTGGTGTGGTAAATGCTCCGGTTAACGGAACTGTTTATCAGGCAAATGATATTTTAGGCGATGGTAAAGTAGTTTATGCCGGTACGAATACAACTTTTAACGTTACAGGTCTTACTGCCAACACGAACTATTCTATCGTAATTTATCCTTACAATGCCGAGTGTATTGGAAGCCCTTTCTATGCTTCACTTCCTGCTTATGATGAAATCCTGACTACTGGTGCTCCATGTGTTGGAGGTACAGAAACTTTCTCTAACTTAGGAAGCAGCTCAAGTACTTATGCCAACAGAACCTGGACAGGAAACAACAGCATTACCTGGTCTGCTACTGATGCAAGAACGGATCAGGATTTGAATGGAGATGCTATTGCCCTAAGAACAGGTACTTTGACTAACACGGCTCCTATTACTACAGGTATTGGTACTTTGACTTTTAACTACCAAAGAGTTTTTACGGGTGATTCTGTTTTGAAAGTATTCGTAAACGGAGTACAATACGGAGGTGATATTGCTGTTACATCAACTGCTACTACTGTTTATTCTCAAGCTATAAACGTATCCGGAAACGCTACTATCGAAATCAGAAACAGTGTGAACAGAACAATAATTGACGATGTGGCCTGGACTTGCTACAGTGCTTCTCCAAGAGCGGCTGCAACTAACAACAAAAAAAGCACTACTGCTTTGGATAGCGAAATAAAATTATATCCAAATCCAAACAACGGTCAGTTCCAATTGGATTTTGCCGGTGAAAATGCTGACATTACTGTATTTGATTCATTAGGAAAAAACATCCTTTCTAAAAAAGTAGCTTCTCAGGAGGTAATTGATTTAGGAAACGCACAAAAAGGAATTTACATCATCCAAATCAAATCCGGGAACTCTACAGTTTCTAAAAAAGTTGCTATCAAATAAGATTGCCTTATAAGGCTTGTTGAGCCAGCAACCGCATAAAAAGAGAAACCATCAATTGTTATTGATGGTTTCTTCATTTATTAAATTTTCATTCTTTGTATCCTGACGGCATTGAGAATAGCCAGAAGCGCGACTCCTACATCAGCAAATACCGCTTCCCATAAAGTAGCCAAACCCCCGGCACCCAAAATAAGCACGAATACTTTGACGCCAAATGCAAGACTGATATTCTGCATAACAATCCTTCGGGTTACTTTTCCTATTTTTATGGAGGCAGGAATTTTGCCCGGTTGGTCGTTTTGGATTACTACATCGGCTGTTTCTATTGTGGCATCGCTTCCCAAACCTCCCATCGCCATTCCGGCATCGGCAAGGGCAACTACAGGAGCATCGTTCACGCCATCGCCAACAAACACGATGGTCTTGCCCTGATTTTTTAGTTCCTGAACTTTTTCTACCTTATTTTCCGGAAGTAAATTCCCAAAAGCAGTATCGATGCCCAATTCTTTTGCGACCTTGTCTACAATACTCTGTTTATCGCCACTAAGCATTACTGTTTGTACATTTAATGCGTGCAGGCTTGAAATCGCCTCTTTGGCATCTTCTTTCAGTTCGTCAGCAATTACAAAATAACCTGCATAAACCTCATCAACGGCCACAGCCACAATCGTCTCCACTTTGGTTTCAATTGCCTTGTCATAATCTACATTAAACTTTTTAAGCAACTTAAGATTTCCGGCCAGTACTTTTTTGCCCTCTACAATTCCTTCTAATCCATGTCCGGCAATTTCTTCTACCTCAGAAACGGCTGCATTCTTATAGCTTCCGCCAGAGTATCTGACAATTGCATTGGCAATTGGATGCGTGGATTTGCTTTCCAAAGCGGCTGTCAGAAGCAATAATTCTTTTTGGTCTATAGCCGAAACCACTTCCTGCACTTCAAATATACCTTTGGTTAGTGTACCGGTTTTATCCATCACCACAACGTCTGTTTTTGTCATCACGTCCAGATAATTGCTGCCTTTAAAAAGAATACCATTACGCGAAGCCAGCCCTATTCCTCCAAAATAGCCTAATGGAATGGATATTACTAAAGCACAAGGACAGGAAATTACCAGAAAAACCAGCCCGCGATAGAGCCAATCACTAAATACATAATTTTCTACGAATAGATAGGGCAAGGAAACTATGGCAATGGCAAGAAACACTACAATTGGCGTATAAATTTTTGCAAATCGGGAGATAAAAAGTTGTGTTTTTGACTTTCGCGCCGTAGCTTCCTGCACCATCTCAAGAATTCTGGACAGTTTACTGTCTCTGAACAATGCGGTAACTTTAACGTCTATTAAGGTTTGGAGATTAATCATTCCGGCTAAGACTGCTTCTCCTTTTATTTTAGTATCGGGTTTGCTTTCACCCGTAAGTGCTGCTGTGTTGAATGAAGCCGTTTCCGAAATCAGTTGGCCGTCCAATGCCACTTTTTCACCCGGTTTCATCTGGATAATTTCGCCTATGGTTACTTCCGAAGGATTCACGACAACGGGCTCTCCGTTTCGGATTACGGTTACGGTATCAGGACGTATGTCAAGCAATGCTTTGATACTGCGCTGTGCTCTTTGGACTGCTGCATCCTGAAACAATTCTCCTACGGCGTAAAACAACATGACAGCTACACCTTCAGAGTATTCTCCTATAAAAAATGCTCCGATGGTGGCAATAGACATCAGGAAAAATTCAGAAAAGATATTTCCATTCCTGATTTCTTTAAGGGCCTGGTAATTGACTTTTAATCCTACCAAAAGATAGGCGACAATATACCATATCAAATCTACGGGATATTTAAAAAATTCCATTTCTGTTTGCTCGAACCCGATTCCGAGAATTAAAAGCAGAAAGCTACCTATAACGGGCAAGTAAGCTTTCCATTGGTTGTCGTGGCTGTGCGAATGTCCTATTTCGCTATGATCGTGCGCCATACATCTTTGTTTTTAATTAATGTTGGTGTCCTCCACCGCCTTCAGTTTTCAGCAGATGGCTTTGGATATAATAAGCTCCTTTTAAGACAATCTTTGCGTTGGCATCGATTTTTTGGAGCACAGAAACCTGAACATATCCCAATTGAGAAGTTCCTGTTTTTACTTCTATTCGTTGAAAATGATACATTTTACCGGCTTCCTCATGTTTGTGTCCGTCTTCATGTGAATGGCCTTCTTCTGAATCATGTGCTTCTTCCTCATGTCCTTCTTCAAGGATAAAGATAAATTCCCTTCCTTCGGCCTTGACAATAGCATCAAGCGGCAATGCCTGAACATCTCTTGCGCCAACATCAATCAGGGCATTGACATACATTCCGGGAATCAGTGTCTGGCTTTTATTAATAATATCTGCATGAACTGCTACTGATTTGGTTTCATTCTCAAAAGCTTTTCCAACGTTAAAGACTTTTCCTTTTATTTCGGTATTGTCCTGATTAGTGAGTACAAACCGGATGTTTTGCCCCGGTTTTACTTTCTGCAAATCCTTTTCATATACCAAAAGGTCGACATGCAATTGTGAATTGTCGACAATGCTCAATAGCGGCTTGCCAACTTCGGCATTGCTGCCAATCTTGATATTTATTTCGGTAATATAACCCGAAATTGGCGCCACAACCGGCATAATGGAACCTGAATTGGTGCCTGCGCTCAAATTAAGCAGATTTAACTGTTGTTTCAGGGAACTCAACCTTGCCTTTTCTGTTTCAAAATCGGCCTTTGTTTTCTGGAAGACTTTTTTGGAATTGACATTTTCTTCGCTCAATGTTTTCTGCCTTTCATATTCCAAAGTCAGAAATTCCAGATTGCTTTTTGAAGTCTGATAGGCTTCCTGCAATTTAGCAAATTCCGGGCTTTCTATTGTTGCCAGCACCTGACCTTTTTTCACCGCCTGTCCTTCTATCACATTTATGGACTTAACGATTCCTGTAAGGTGTACCGAAACATCTGCCTGATTTTGCGGTGGCAGTTTGGTATAGCCATTGGCATTTACGACCTCGCTCAAATTCTTCATTGCAAAAGTTCCAAGCTCAACTCCTGCGGCTTTATATTGCGCTTCGTTCAACTCTACTTCTTTAGCTGTAGCTACTTCTTTTGGCTCTTTTTCAGTTTTCTCTCCATCATGATTATGGCCGTCATTTTCGGTATGTCGAAGTGAAAAATAAAGAATCAAAGCAATAGCAATTGCCGCAAGGCTTCCGTATACTATGTTTTTTCTGTTCATGTTATTATTATTGATTCGCCAAAAACTGCAAGTTGATTACAGTCTGGTTAAAGTTATTTACTGCATTGATATAATTCGTTCTGATTTCCAAAGCGGTTTCCAATCCCTGTACATATTCTACATAAGAGATATCGCCATTCAGGTAGGCCTTTTCTGCATTTTTGCTAATCAGGTCTGCATTTGGAAGTGCCGTGCCTTTATAGAAATCCATCAGCGACTGGAAGGTATTCAACTGTTGCAACTGCTGCTCATGCTGGTTGATGAGCTGCATTTCCATATAGGCCGCATTTTTTTGCTGTGCTTCAATATTTGTTTTTGCGGCCTGGATTTTTGAAACACTGCTTCCTGCAAAAATCGGAAGCGAGATTCCAACTGTAAATCCCTGAAATCGTGGCGTCCCGTCATAAGAAACTGTTTCTCCGTTTACTTCCTGATTTCCTTTGAAGGATTGGATAAAATAGCCCGCAGTAATGTCAGGCATCATTGTGGCTTTTTCAACTTTTCTTCCGGCTTCGGCAACGGCTACTTGCTGTTTTGCCAGCTTGTAATTTGAATTTTGTCTGACAAGTGCACTATCCAAAACCGTTAATGATGGTAATGCTACAAATGATGTATCGCTTGCGGTGAATTCTTCCTTACTGTTGAGAAAAGTCCTGATTTTAGATTTTTCAACCTGAATCATCGCCTCATTCTGCTTGATTTTTTGTTCTAACTCCTGCTGTTTAGCCAGAGCCGTAGTTTTTTCAAGCGAATTGGTTTCTCCTGTATCAAAGCGAAGCGAGGCCGAACGGACAAATTTTTGCATTAGCTTATTCTGTCTGGATAGCATTTTGTTGAGTTCGGAATAATATAGCATTGCATTCCAGGACTGCCGGATATTAAACACTACTTCCTGTTTTGTAACGCCTGCTTTTAGCTGACTTAAATTACTGTTTTCAAGCAATAGTTTTCTTCTGGCTCCATATTGAAAAGGGCTAAAACTTTGGGAAACACTGAAATTTTTATCCTGGGCATTGGTATTTAACTGGCCAAATGTTCCTGTAATTTCTGTTTTGGGAAGGTCAAATGCCGTGCCTCTCAATTGCGACTGCATCTTACTTTCCAGCTCTGAAGACTGTATCAGCGTATTGTTTTTCAAGCCCAATTCGATAGCCTGTTTCAAGCCTAAATTTTTAGGAACTTCCTGAGCATTGGCAGTACCTGAAAAAAGCGCCAGGACAAGAATTGAAACTATTGCAGTATTTTTGCTTTTGGTAAAACCTTTTTCAAAATAATAATACAGGATTGGAAGCACAATTAGCGTCAGAATAGTCGCTGTCAATAATCCACCAATTACAACGGTTGCCAAAGGTTTCTGAACTTCTGCTCCTGCACTACTGCTGATTGCCATTGGCAAAAAGCCCAATGATGCTACTGAAGCTGTAAGGACAACCGGTCTTAATCTCACTTTTGTCCCTTCTTTGATACGTTCATGAATATCGTTCATTCCTTCTTTTTTTAATTGATTGAAATAGGCAATCAGTACAATTCCGTTTAATACGGCAACCCCAAATAATGCGATGAATCCGACTCCGGCGGAAATACTGAAAGGCATGCCCCGAATCCAAAGAGCAAATACTCCTCCAATGGCAGACAGCGGAATTGCTGTAAAGATTAACAGCGACTGTTTGACAGATTTAAAGGTAAAGTACAACAAGATGAAAATCAGTCCCAGCGCTATCGGAACGGCAACCATCAAACGCTTGTTGGCGTCAATCAGGTTTTCGAACTGACCGCCATAGGTTGTATAATATCCGTCCGGAAGTTTTAATTGCTTGTCTAATTTTGCCTGAATCTCTTCAACTACCCGTTTCACATCCTTGCCTCTTACGTTAAAGCCTACCACGATTCTTCGTCTTCCGTCTTCACGGCTAATCTGCATTGGCCCGTCTTCATATTGAATATCGGCCACCTGTTCTAACGGAATCTGATTTCCGGATGGCAACGTAATAAACAAAGATTTCAAATTGGAAATATCCTGTCTGCTATCTGCTTCCAGTCTAACGACCAGGTCGAATCTTTTTTCTTTTTCGTAAATTAATCCGGCAGCCTCGCCTGCAAAACCAATACGGATAACTCTGTTCAGGTCGCCTATATTTAATCCGTAAAGCGCCAGTTTGTCTTTGTTGTAACGTACGGTAATCTGAGGCAATCCCGCCACACGCTCCAGTTTGGCATCCGAAACGCCTTCTACGCCCTGAATGAGCTGTAAGACTTCGTCTCCTTTGCTGACCAGCATATCGATATCATCACCAAAAATCTTGATGGCTACATCGCTTCGAACACCGGTCATCAATTCGTTGAAACGCATTTGAATTGGCTGTGAAAATTCGGTAGTCGCGCCCGGAATTTCCTGTAATGCTTCTTCCATCTTTTCCATAAGTTCTTCTTTGGTTTTGGCCGAAGTCCATTCTTTCTTATCCTTTAGCAGGATAATCATATCGCCGGCTTCAATAGGCATCGGGTCAGTTGGTATTTCTGCACTTCCTATTTTTGTCACTATCATTTTGACTTCCGGAAATTTGTCCTTCAATATTTTTTCGGCCTTTGTAGTCGCTTCAATTTCTTGTGACAGCGAACTACCGGAAGCAATGATAAGGTGTGTTGCAATATCTCCTTCATCCAACGTAGGGATAAACTCTCCTCCTAAAGAACTGAACAGGAACAATGCAAATGCAAACAAACCGACAGCCGAAATAATAACGGCTCTTTTGGCCTGCAATGCTTTTTGAAGCAACGGACTGTAAAACCTATTGATGGCTTCGATAATCCTGTCGCTTATATTTTTGGTATGTCCTGTCTGCTTTTTTAATACCAATGCGCTCATCATAGGCACATAGGTCAATGACAGGATAAAAGCCCCTAAAATGGCGAAAGAAACGGTCTGCGCCATAGGGCCGAACATTTTTCCTTCAATGCCCACCAAAGCCAGAATAGGAAGGTAAACAATAAGGATAATAATTTCTCCAAACGCGGCACTGCTCCTGATTTTTACAGAAGCCTGGTAGACTTCTTCATCCATTTGCGCGGCGGTCAGGCTCTGCCGTTTCCGCACCTGTAATCTGTGGATTATGGCTTCTACTATAATGACGGCCCCGTCGACTATTATTCCAAAGTCGATTGCCCCGAGGCTCATCAGGTTACCACTAACCCCAAAAAGGCGCATCATAGTAATGGCAAAAAGCAATGCCAATGGAATTACGGAAGCAACAACCAATCCGGCACGCCAGTTTCCAAGCAATAATACGAGTATAAAAATTACGATAAGTGCCCCCTCAATCAGGTTGGTCTGTACGGTATTTATAGCTTTGTCGACCAATTTTGTACGGTCCATAAATGGTTCGATGGTAACGCCTTCAGGGAGCGATTTTTTAATCTGTTCCATCTTTTCCTTTACTCTTTTTACAACCTCGCCACTGTTTTCGCCTTTAAGCATCATGACCATACCGCTAACTTCTTCGCCTTTACCGTCTTTGGTTACGGCTCCATAGCGAATACTGCTACCAATCTGCACTTTGGCAATATCGCGAATGAGAATAGGAATTCCATTCTGATTTTTGACCACAATCTTACTGATGTCTTCAATATTGTTAACCATACCAATTCCCCTGATAAAATAGGCATATGGTTTTTTGTCAATATAAGCTCCACCCGTATTTTCATTATTGGATTCCAAAGCCGTAAAAATTTCCGGAATGGTCACTCCCATACTTTTCAGCTTGTCCGGCTGTACGGCAATCTCATATTGCTTGAGATAACCTCCCAGGGTATTGACTTCTGCAACTCCAGGCGTTCCCAGAAGTTGCTGCTTGATAATCCAATCCTGAATCGTACGCAGGTCAGTAGCATTGTATTTGTCTTCATAGCCCTTTTCAGGAAATACTACATATTGATATATTTCTCCCAATCCTGTACTGACCGGCGCCATTTCCGGCGTACCTACGTTTTTGGGAATCATGCTTTCCGCTTCTTTTATGCGCTCGGAAATTTGCGCACGTGCCCAGTAGATATCTGCATTTTCTTCAAAAACGACAGTAACCACACTGAGACCGAACCGGCTAATGGAACGCAATTCTACAATTTTGGGAATAGGCTTTACGGCTTGTTCAATCGGATAGGTTATAAATTGTTCTACATCCTGTGTTGACAGGGTTGGTGAACTGGTAATAATCTGAACCTGGTTATTGGTAATATCCGGCAAGGCATCAATCGGAAGCTTGTAAAGCGAATAACTTCCTACGATTATGAGTGCCAGTGTAAACAGCCCGATAATAAATTTATTATGGATGCTGAAATGTATAATCTTATCTAACATAGATTATGAATTAGTATAAATGTTGATTTTTTCCGCAGCACGGATTTATTTGCGGAAAGCCCGCGAGAAATCAGCCGATTCACATCGGCACAACATTATACTAATTGAGGTGGTTGCCAAATCGACCCGAAGAAACTGGATACGGCAGGCTTATAAAAACTTGGTGTTTTTGTGTATGAATTTTCAAAATGCGGCACCATGTCAAAAACAATAGCCGAATGTATTATTATGGGAGTAGTACAACAGGCACAGATACAGAAAGGAGTACAAAAATCGTCATGGTGCTGCTCGTTCTGAACCTGAGAAGTTTGTGTAGAAAAAACCGTTTGTGTTTGTGCATGTACATCATTACAAGGCATAATCATCAGTACCAGCAGGTAGACTGATAAAAAGGAAGTAAAAATGCGCCTTGTTAATTTCATGTTGTAAATGTAGAAAAAAAAATTATTGACAATCAAATCAATAGTAAAAATACTTTGCTTACTCCCAAAATGATGCCAATCTCCTTAGCTTATCTTAAGATTTGCTTAAGACTCCAATGCCTCCAAAAGACCAATACGGTTTCCTTCACTATCTTGAAATTCTGCCACAAAACCCCATTCGCCATTTGATGTTTTAGGAAACAGAATTGTACCCCCGTTATTAATTACCCGTTTAAGGGTTTCATCTATTTTTTTACTCTTCAGATAAATAAGTGTTCCGTCTTTTGTGGGTTTATAGATTTCTCCTTTGGCCAATGCTCCCGATATGCCCGAAGCATTTTCATCCAGAGGGAAAAGTGCCATTTCATTATCATGTATGCTGGCTTTTTCAAATTTAAAACCAAAAACGGAAGTATAAAACTGTTCTGCTCTTTCCAGATTAGTTACAGGAATTTCAAAATAAACACCCGGATTAAAAAGTTTTGACATAGTAAATATTTCTGCTATTCTTTGCATACGAATTTACTAAAAAAAGCATCCGGCATATTATATGGTAACTTCTTTTATCCTTTGTTTCCCAACAGCCAACCAATCAGTCCTTCGCTATCTACAATGCTCCAGGAATGCGGGTGTCTTTTATTGTCAGGTTTTCTGTATCCTTTGTTTTCCGTCAATATAAGTTCTGCCTGACGATTGCCCAGCCTTCTTAATTCATTGACCATAGCTGAGCCATCCAAAACATTCATTGCAGAAAAATCAGCATTTCTATTTTCTATCCACCAGTTTACATCCGGCTCCGAATACAATCGAATCGGGATATTAACCAGGCTTTTGATGGCTTTTTGCTCCGTGTCTGAATAGGAATATGGTGAAATGGCATGATAGCTTTTCAATGCATCAACAGGCTTACCTCCCATCACTTGCTCAATTCTTCCAACCATGTAAACATTCTCCTGATTGGGCTGAGAACCTGCCGAAAGCCTAAGGTCGCGCTGAGCGGAATTGTAAAACCTTTCAAAATCAAGTGGCGGGTCAATTGCAAAAATTGCTGCCGGCTTGTTTTTAAAATTTCCAGACAACGCTATTTCTGCATATTTTACCGCGGCACTTCCTCCTATTGAAAAACCTCCGATGTAAAACTGACGGGCAGCAAGATTAAATTTTTTGGATGCATCTTCAATAATTGCTGTTAATGATTTCTGACTACTATTATCAACTCCAAACGACATTACACCACCTGTTAATGTGGGAATAATAGTGAGTATCCCTTTTTCAGCACAACGCAAAGGCAGGTCTGTTTGCTGCATTACTCTTTCTGCCGTTTCGCCAAAGCCGGGAATCAGAACCAGATAACCCACTACAGGACTTTTGTCCGGTAGAATTGCCGTATAGCATTCATGCGAAGGGTCATTTTTATCCAGAAATACCTTTTCTGTTTTTTGACCGTATGATTTTAAAAAGCAGCAAAATGCTGCTATGAGAAGTTTATTTTTCATGTTTCAATATATGACTTTGAAAGATATTTTGACAGTATTTCGTTAGTGCTCTTTTAAAAAATCCAGTACCACCTGATTAAACACTTTAGGGTTATCTGCTACAACTTCATGAGTCTGACCTTTTAATATGGAAACTTTAGCTCCCGGAATACTGGCACCAATCAACCGGGTATGGTTTTCTAATATGAGGTCGTGTTCTCCTGCAACAACGAGGGTCTTTGCCTTGATTGCACCTAAGCTTTCCGGCTGAATATTGGGTTCCTGAAGTAACATTTCCAATAGTCGGATTGTCACTATCTCTGCGTTTTTTTGGTCTTTTAGTTGTTTTATATCCTTTGCAATCGTTTTCAGCATTTTTTTATCGATTGCGTTGTCTGAAGGATTCAGATTCGCCCCCATTGTGACCAGTTTCTTTACATAGTCCGGATATTTACTCGCCAATAATAATCCTGTATTGCCTCCATCACTCCAACCTACCACATTCACCTGTTTTAAGCCAAGCGAATCCAGAAGCGTTTTCATGTCATCGGCAAAAAGGTCATATGAAAAATGCTCTGTTTGCATATCAATGCTTTTTCCCTGTCCGCGCGTATCGACAGCAATAACCTTATAGTTTCTGGCAAATTCCTCAATCTGCCCTGCAAAACTGCTTATGGAACCGCCGTTGCCATGAAGCAAAAGCAAGGGTTCTCCTTCTCCATAGGTTTCGTAATAAATTTTTACATCCTTACTGTTTATATATTTTCCTGTGGCTGAATTATTCCCGTAAAAAAACCTTTTGTCAATCGTTCCTCCTTCGGCATGTATGCGCAGCGACTGTCCCCGTCCTTCCTGATTCACCAAAGAAACGGACAATCCTTCCTTTTTTACTGATTCTCCATTTTTAAATCCTTTGAGCGGATTCCCGGCCGATAATTTTTCAAAATCTCCTCCTTCAACGGGCACATCTACCCAATTTTCTCCTTCTTTTATTTCAAACTTCATATTGTCATAATAGAAATCTCCATTACCATAGGTTGCCAAAGTAAACCACAACTTATACGCTTCCGAATCAATAGTTCCCGTAATGGTATAGCTTTTCCATGTTTGGGAATCCTTAGGGGCAAAAAATGTCTTACGGGTATTTTCCAAAAATTCCCAATCTTGTTTTTTGGTCTGCAAAACCATAACCGTACCACCGCTTATATCGTCTGACGGTTCATTCTTTATATCAATGCTCAATCGGTATTGTTTGCCTGTATATTTCTTTACAGGAAGAAGTTTCACCAAAGCCGTATTGGTTGTAGTATATTTCAACTGGGAATAGGCACATTGCTGGACTATTAAAAAGGCCAGATAAAAGATAGTCTTTATCATAGGTTAAACCAATTAATTCCAACAAAATTAAAACAGCAACCTGTTCAAAAATTGTAAAAATGGAAAAGCCGGAAAACTGATTTTGTTTTCTTTCATGCTATTTATGCTCTGGCATATGAACATCACTCCAATATTTTATATTTTTGAAAAAGTCTAAAAAAGACAGCCAAAACCTTATGACACAGAACAACGGCAGATGGATTCCCATCAACGGGAAAAAACTTTATATAGAATTTCAAACAACCTACGAAAACCGCCCGACACTTGTTTTCCTTCACGACTCTTTAGGCTGTACAAGCCTATGGCGCGATTTCCCACAAAAGCTGGTCGAAGCAATACAGTGCAACGTTTTGGTATATGACCGCTTAGGCTACGGAAAATCTGACCCTATGCCTACTCATGAAAGACCCATAAATTATCTGGAAGCGGAAGCTCATTCTTTGGACAGCCTGCTTAACGCCTTAGCAATTGACAATGCTATTTTGTTTGGCCATAGCGATGGTGGTTCGATTGCTCTGATTACCGCCAGCCGATATGGAAAAAAAATCAAAGCTGTAATCTGTGAAGCAGCCCATATTTTTGTGGAGGAAGTAACGCTCAAAGGCATCCGGGAAGCCATGGAAATCTACCAAAGTACTGACCTTCCGGAACGACTGCAAAAATATCATGGCGACAAGGTTGAAACACTTTTTAAAGCATGGACAGAAACCTGGACTCGTGCTGATTTCAGAAGTTGGAATATTGAGCATTTTTTACCTGCCATTAGCTGTCCGCTTTTATTCATTCAGGGTGAAGCAGATGAATACGGCACGATGGAACAAGCTGAAAAAACAGTCAGCCAGGTAAATGGTACTGCTTCTGTTTTTAGTATTCCTGGAATTGGACATACTCCACATAAGGAAGCTCCTGATGTAACGATTGAAGCTGTAAAGAGTTTTATTAATTGAAAATGAAAAAATTATATCTATTCGGATTTATCTTATTACTTTTTATTATTTCTTGTTCTACAAATAAAAAAACAGGTAAGACAACAACCTTAAAATTTAGTAGCGGTTCATATACGATAAAACTACCAAGCCAAGCCTTTGAACAAAAAATTATACGAATTGGTTTATCAGAAATGGAGTATCAATATATTTTTAGAGACTCATCAAAAATTTTCTGTACTGATCAAGTCTCCAGCTCCCCATTAATTCATCCATTGCTGACTTTTAAGGATTATATTTCTTTTACAGATAATGACACATTATCATTGTCTTTTCTAGAAGATGATAAATATTACTGCGTTCGTAAAATTGGTGATATTTTTATTGGATATTCAGGAATTAAAAAAGAAAATAAACAAGCATACGACAACACAATAAACACTTTAAAAAAAAGATAAATATAAAGTAGGCAATAAATCAAATTAGGGTAATTTAGATACAACAGTAATTATCGTTGGAAATTCTAAAAGATTAATTATATGATTAATGTAGTATAAGATATGCCTACCTTCCAATCGCCATTACAAATTAATACTGAACACCTTAGGATTTTACATTCTAATTTAACTACTTTTGCAGCCGATAAAAAAGGAAGTACTATTACTATGAAAAGAATTGTTGAGCACAGAAAGCTTTTGGGAGTTGACAAGACCGTAACGCTAAAAGAATTAAAAACCATCTACAGAAATACTATGAAGGATTCGCATCCGGATAAGTTTGTAGATGATGAAGCCGGAAGATTGGAAGCAGAGGAAAAGAGCAAATCGGTTATTGAAGCCTATCACTTTTTGGTAAGTATCAATCCGGAAACCCAGGAGCGTTACCGTGAGGAATATGAGGAAACTACTTCCAAGTCTAATATCCATGATTTTTATTATGAGAAGCAGATTTTGGTAATCCAGCATTTGGATGGGAATTCATACGAATATATTGGCGTACCAAGAAACACGTATATCAAAATGGTTAATGCAGAATCGCCAAGCCGTTTTGCCAGAAGACATATTTACGGCAGCTTTATTTACAGAAAAGCAGGCGTTATGGCAGAAGATTAATCTCCATACTACAATAAAAAAGCTCTTGAAATCAAGGGCTTTTTTATTTCGATTTAATTATACCTATGGTGTTTCTTCACAGGCAAAATAGGTGGTATACCACTCTACCTGCGCCCTTAGCCCGTCTTCGAAAGAAGTTGCGGGATTATAGCCTAGCAGTTTTCTTGCCTTACCAATTACGGCATGTGTACGAATCTGGTCACCGGGACGTGGTGCCACGGATTCAATCCTTATTTTTTTTCCAGTAATTTTTTCTATAGCATCAATGCCTTGCTGCGTGGTATGTTCTTCCTCAGTACCAATATTGATAATCTGACTGTCTACCTGAGACTCTTTTCCTATGACACTGACAATACCATCAATAATATCCTGAACATAGGTAAAACTTCTCAAATGCGAACCGCTGCCTTCATACAGCGGAAATACTTCTCCGGAAAAAGCAGCTGCTATAAGTTTGCTATACAATTTTTCAGGTCTTTCTCTCGGTCCATATACAGAATAAAGCCGCAAAGAACAGGCCTTAATTTTATGTTCCCTGCTTGCCGCCAAAACCAGTTCTTCCGCTGCCAGTTTTGTAACGCCATAAAAAGAAACGGGTTCCGGTACTTTTTCTTCATCAAAAGAAGCCTGTAATCCATAGATAGAAGATGTAGCTATATTCACAAAAAGTTTCAGGTTTTTACAACGCAGTGCAAAATCAATCACATTTTTAGTTGCGACAAAATTATTGGAAAGATAATCTTCAAAAGTACAATCGGTTGAAATGCCCGGCTGCGCTGCCAGATGGAAAATGTAGTCAAAGTCCGGTGTCCTATCAGCTAATGCGTTACTATCCCTAAGGTCTAAGGTATGCACGACTATACCTTTGTCTTGAAGTATTCCCGCATTCAGCTCTTTCAGTTCGGGAGCATAATAGCTTGAAAAATTATCAAAACCTATCGTTTCATGACCCAGACCTTGCAATCTTTCGGCCAAATGTGATCCGATGAAGCCTGCGGCTCCTGTAACGAGCATTCGCATGATTTGGATATTTTTTTTGTTTCTATAAATTTAAGAAACCCTTTGCTAAATGTTTTCCTTCTTAGATTAACTTTAAGGAAAATTTATGTTAAGCCGACTTCTATTTCATTGATTTTGAAGTAAATTTGAGAGAAAAAACCACTAAAATGGACTTTGAGCTTACAATTATAATCCCTGTTTATAATGAAGAGGACAACCTCTTAAGGGTACAACAGGAACTGTCCGGTTTTATGCTACACGCCAAAAAAAAAGCAAAAGTACTTTTCGTTAATGACGGTTCTAAAGACACTAGTCAAAAAATCATAGAAGAGATTTGTAGTAATACGGATGCTTTTGAATTTATTTCTTTTGATAAAAATTATGGCCTTAGTGCAGCCATAAAGGCCGGATTTGATACGGCCAATACTTCCTGGGTAGGTTATATTGATGCCGACCTGCAAACTGACCCTATGGATTTCAATATTCTTTTGGAATATGCAGACAGTTATGAACTGGTAACCGGTGTGCGTGCTAACCGCAAAGATTCTTTTGTCAAAAATCTTTCGTCTAAAATTGCTAATGGAATACGTCGTGCATTTACACATGATGGTATGGACGATACGGGTTGTCCTCTAAAAATTATCCGTACGGATGTAGCCAAAAAAATCCCCATGTTCAACGGCCTGCATCGCTTCCTGCCAGCTATGGTATTACTACAAAATGGCAGAATCAGGCAAGTGCCCGTCAAACATTTCCCCAGAATAGCCGGTGTATCCAAATTTCATCTTTGGAACAGATTAATAGGTCCCTTACAAGATTGCTTTGCCTATTTGTGGATGAAGAAAAAATACCTCAACTACACTATAAACCGTAAAGGATGAATTCGTGGCTGATATATGCTATTGGGTTTACGGCACAGATTCTTTTTTCGAGCCGACTGGTTCTCCAATGGATTATTTCCGAAAAACACAAACGCATCCTCACCCCTATATTGTTCTGGCAAATTAGCCTCTTGGCCGCTTTCCTGCTATTTGTTTACGGTTATTTGAGAGATGATTTTTCAATTATGCTCGGACAGGCTATTACCTATTATATCTATATCCGGAACCTTCAGCTTCAGGGAGAATGGAAAAAGCTGCACAAGGCTTTCCGCATCTTTATCCTACTTTTTCCTGTCCTGCTAATTGGTTATGGATACAATAATAATTCCTATGACCTTGACCGACTATTAAAAAATGAAAACATTCCGATTTGGCTGTTATGGCTTGGAATCATTTCCCAAATACTTTTTACGTTCCGGTTTGTCTATCAATGGCTCTATTCCGAAAAACGAAGAGAATCGTCTTTGCCTTTGGGTTTCTGGACGATTAGTTTTTTTGGCTCATTACTGATTCTCACTTATGCCGTTATTCGAAAAGACCCGGTTCTTTTTGCAGGGCATTTCTTAGGCATTATTATTTATTCCAGAAGTATTCTAATTATCCTGAAAAATGAAAAAACTGCTGCATCATAAATATCCGCTCCTTTTATTGGCTGTTAGCCTGACATTATTGCTTCCACATCTTGACATTATTTATGTCAATATTATGGAGGCCCGAAATTTTATTACGGCCCGGGAAATGGTTTCTAATGACAACTGGCTGCTTACCACAATCAATAATCTGCCGCGTTATGAAAAACCGCCTTTACCTACATGGCTGACAGCTCTGGCAGGAATCTTATTCGGATTTGACAGTCTTTTGGGTTTACGGCTGCCTGTAGTGTTTGCGACAGTATTTCTGGTATTGATGTCATATAAATTCTCCAAAAATCTGGGACTAAACCAAAAACAGAGTTTTCATAACGGCCTGCTTCTTATTACTTCTTTTTATATCTTTTTTGGAGGCAGGGATAACCAATGGGATATGTATACGCATAGCTTTATGATGGCTTCACTTTATTTTTTATGGAAGCTATTGCAGGAAGACTCCGCAAAAGCCAAAAATGCAATACTATCCGGATTATTCTTCGGCTTGTCTTTTCTTAGCAAAGGACCTATTTCGTTATATGCACTATTTCTTCCTTTTCTTATTGCCTATGGATTTACGTATGGATTTAAATTAAGAAGCCGATGGCATTATGGTATTTTGGTATTGGCATTAGGTACAGCCATAGGACTTTCATGGCCCTTGTATGTACGGTTTGCCGACCCTGAATCATTTTTAGAAACAACCACAAGAGAAGCATCACGTTGGGCGAGCTACAACACACGTCCGTTTTTCTATTACTGGAGCTTTTTTACACAAAGTGGCATCTGGACCATCCCAAGTCTTATTGCCCTGCTCTATCCTTACATGAAAACCCGTGTTACCAATCTAAAGGCTTACCGATTTACTCTATTCTGGACATTGGCATCCGTAATATTATTATCGCTTATTCCTGAAAAAAAATCAAGATACCTGCTTCCGGTACTGATTCCAATGGCTTTGAATACCGGATTTTATATAGAGTATCTTTTTGAAAAATTTAAAACGCTGGCTAAAAATGAGAAACGGATGGCTTATTTTGCTTTCGGTCTGATTGGAATCATAGCTGTAGCATTGCCTTTTGTATTACCTTTTGTATTAAAAACCTTGGACGGATTCGGGTTATGGTATGTTTTGGCAGCCATTGCTTCTCTGGTTTGCGGTATTATCATCATACGGTCACTGCTAAAAAACAATTTTGGCAAAGTCTTTTACAGCATTATCGCTTTCCAAATTTGCATTATAGTTTTTGGCCTGCCGTTGATTGGCGCATTTTTAGGAAATCCGGATTATTATTCGCCTCAAAAACTTCATGCTGTCAAAGCGAAAGAGCGTATTAAGATTTATGACCTGCAAAATTATTGTCCTGAAATGATTTGGGAATATGGAGAGCCGATTCCTTTAATAATAAACAATGGTAAAATTAAAATTCCAAAGGAAAATCGGTTTGGATTGCTCGTCAACATAGATGATACCACCAGGCTTCGGGAAACTTTTAAGGACTATAAAATTGAAAAAATGCTCACCGTTGACATGAATCCGGTTCCAAAATCAAAAAAGAGCCATAAAAAACGATTAGAACGTGATTTTTATATTGTTTCACGATAATCTACCGCATCAAACAGCACTGTGGCTGTTGTACCTTTACCCAAATCACTTTGGATATTTAACTCCGCATTGAGCAGAATGCACAATCTCTTTACAATAGACAAGCCAAGTCCCGTACCTTTAATGGCCTGACGCTGACTTTCGGCACGGAAAAATTCGTTGTAAATTTTTTGGAGGTCTTCCGGAGCAATTCCAACACCGCTGTCGGCAATCAGACAGGCTATTTTTCCCTCTGATTCGTGAAGCGTAATGACAATCCTGCCTTTTTCTTTGGTATATTTTACAGCATTTGAAATCAGGTTTTCAATGATAACCGATACTAAATAAGCATCGGAGCGTATTTTATAATGGTCGCTGAATTCAAAACTCAAAGCAATGTTCTTAGCAGCAATTCTTGAGGAATAGCGTTCCAAAACCTGAAGTATGATTTCATCCAATTCAATATTTTCTATCTGCACCGCCGCTTTCTGGTTTTCGAATCGGGCCAACAGCAATAATTGGTCTGCCAAATCATTCAGGCGATTTACTTCACTGATGCAGTATTGTATTTTTTCTTCATATTCTGAACTATTTCGCGGTTTTCTTATCAGTACTTCCAGAGTTCCCTGTATGACAGCCAAAGGTGTTCGCAATTCATGGGAAGCATCAGAAGTAAATTTACGTTCCCGCACAACCGCGTCCTCTATACGATCGAGTAATTGGTTTATGGAAGTTGCCAATTCAAAAAGTTCGTCTTTGTTTTTAGGAAGCTCAATTCTTTGACCCAGATTGTTATTTGTAATCTTGCTGGCCGTATTGATAATATCTACCGCAGGCCTGATACTTTTACCTGCAATAAAGCGTGTAATAAAAAACAAGGCCATCAATACGGCAAAGAAGGCAATAAGAAGCACATTACTTAAATTATCCAGAAGCCTGAGTTCCTGCTCCATCGACATGGCTATAATAACATAGCCTACTGTGTGTCCATGGCTCATCAAGGGTGCCTGCATCTGTCTTATAGGAATATCAGCCAGAAAAGTATCAACCGTATAAGGTTCTTCTTCACCAAACTTTAACGTCAGGGCCTCATCTTTGAGGTTTCTGGATTTTTCATAAAAGCGGCCCTTGCTGTCAAAAATCTGCACAAATACAGGATTGACATTAATTTCATTGTGCTCGCTTTCCTCCCATTCACTAGGCTCAACAAGCATGAGGTGATTAACTGGCTGGCTTTCTACAAATTCCTGATGGTAATGGATTTCTGTTTCGAGATCGTGATTGATGTCATAATTGACTGAAAGCCGAACTACAGAATAGACTATTCCAAAAACAACGGCAATGAGCGCTGCCGCACTGATAAGGTTGTATACAGCTATTCTGTTTCTGAAAGACAACGACATAATTGGCTAGATTTCATTTGCAATATAGCCAATTCCACGCACAGTTTTGATATAGTCTTCTTCTTTTCGCAATCCAAGTTTTTTCCGTATGGAATTGATAAAAACATCTATAACTCCCGATTCATAATCAAAATGTATGTTCCACACTTCTTTGATAATCTGGCTTCTGCTACATACGGTGCCTTTATTTTTGATGAGGTATTCTAAAAGTGAAAATTCTTTCTGTGTGAGGTAGACTTCTTCATTATGGATAAAAACCTGATGTTTTTCTTTATCCAAATGGATAGGCCCTAACACATAACTATTTTCTGCAACAGCAGAACGAAACTGCACTTTTATACGCTCCAGAAGTTCTTCAAAACTGAATGGCTTTTTAATATAATCATTGGCGCCTGCCTTAAGTCCTTCAATAGTTTCCTGTACGGTATCTTTGGCTGTCAGAAATAATATGGGTGCTGTCCTGCCGGTTTTGCGGAATGATTTGCAAACTTCTATTCCTGATAATTTGGGAAGCATCCAATCCAATAACAATAAGTCAAAAGGTTGTGAAAGGGCAAGTCGCAGTGCTTTTTCGCCATCAGAGGCCACAGTCACCGTATAATTTTCTTCTTCAAGCCCTTGCTTGAGGAAGTTTGAAATACCAATTTCATCTTCAGCTACCAGGATATTCATATGCTACAGTTTGATAAAAGTCAATCATTATGCTACCAATACGTTAAGGGATTTCGGCAAAATATCTACCTGTACCTTATTGGTTTCCAACCTGTGATATTCGCCATCGATTTGTACATCAGTAAAAATTCTGTCCGGCAATTCGGCGCTTAAACTTTGAATCATGGCGTGTTCTGCTTTTTTGAATTTTTCACATTGTTTGGCTACGACCAATCCGCCAAAAAACATCTTTTCCAAAAAACCGATGCGTGGCACATACAACATGTCCAAATAGCCGTCAGAAAGACTGGCTTTTGGCGTAAGGCTCATATTATAACCCATTTCATTGGAATTCGAAATAAAAAGCAAAAACGGGTCAACAAAATGTTCTTTACCATTATACCGCAATATTGCTTTTTGCGGCTTGTACTGTGAACTTGCTTTAAGAGAAGCATTCACATATGCCGAAAGTGTTCGTTTTTTTGTGCTCTCGTATTTCTTGATAATCATGGCATCAATGCCAAGTCCCATATTACTGAAAAAGCAATGCTGGTTTACCCTTCCGGAATCAATCGCGACTGATTTTTGTTTCTTTATGATTTCGATAGCCTGCGTTATATTTTTCGGAATGTCAAGATTTGAAGCCAGGCCATTTCCGGAACCTACAGGAATAATTCCAAGTTTTATATTGGTATTGACCAACTGAGAAGCTATTTCGCTGATTGTGCCATCACCACCACAGGCTACAATAATATCAGGTTTCTGACTTATTGCCTTTTTTGTTAAGTCTATTGCATGTTTTTTATAGTTGGAATAGTCTATTTCAAGCCTAAAATCGGTTTCCGGAAAATAATGTCCCAGAAATTCTTTAGTGATGCTGTGTTTTCCTTTCCCGGAAATGGGATTAACTATAAAATGAATGTATGTCATTCTTTAAGCAATTTGTTTGTAAATAAATAATCGGCGGCCTGATAACCCGCAATGGTTTCTTCCAAAAACTTTTTATCCATTGGAATAGGCTTAAGTTCATTGGTTTCTTTGTTCCAATCATAAAAAGCCTGTTTTTTCTGGTCGGATAAAATCATGGCTTTTTCCTTCTTCATATATACCAGCTTTCTGTAGGTTCCCACATAAGCCCGTTCTGTATATTCCCTATCATAAACATTTTTCCCAAAAAAATTAGAACGGTAATTCCAATGTAGTTTTGAAAACAAGGTCGGAAACAAGTCAATCTGCGAACATTGCTGCTGAATTTTTTCCGGTGTTTGGCCCGGCAAATTATAAATAAAAGCCGGAATATGATAATTTGCGACATCAATTTCATCTTTTCCTGCACTACTGGCGCAATGGTCAGCTATAATTACAAAAACGGTATTCTTAAACCATGGCTTACTTTTTGCCTTTTCCAGCATCTGCCCTAATGCAAAATCTGCATACTTCACAGCACCATCCCTATTCGTCCCGGAGGGAATATCGATTTTGTTCACCGGATAGGTATATGGCCTATGGTTGGAAGTGGTCATGACAAAATTGAAGAACGGTTTTTGGGTGGCATAATGTTCATCTGCGACTTTCAGCATTTTGTCATAAATATTTTCATCACAGATTCCCCATGCATTTTCAAAAGTCACTTCGTTATCATCAATGTTATATCGCCGGGTTTTGATTTTATCACTCAATACACTTCCTCTGCCGCGGTCGTAAATAGTAAAACCATTTCCGCCAAAATAACTGTTCATATTATCAAAATAGCCATCGCCACCATAAAAGAAGCTGTTTTGATAGCCTTTAGCTTTAAAAACATTAGAAACCGTATAAAGTCCCTGATTATCGGGACGCTTTACAATACTCTGTCCGGGAGTAGGCGGTATGCAAAGTGTTACAGCTTCCATTCCGCGCACTGTTCGGGTTCCGGTAGCATAAAGATTGCTAAAGAAAATGCTTTCCTGTGCCAGTTTATCCATATAGGGCGTAATGCCTTTTTCATTGCCGAATTCTTTCATAAAACTGCCGCTCATACTTTCCATCAGTATAAAAACCACATTCGGTTTTGCTCCAGAAGGCTGCACGTCTGTTATATCTCTTCGGATAGTGGTGTCCTCCTTTAAAAAACGGCTATCTGATTGTTTGACCTGCTCTCTGGCAATTTCAAAAGCTTTTTTCGCATCAATAGAAGTATAGAACCGCGTATATTCCATCTGGTTATTGCGAAACTCTGCAAAAAATGAATAGATTCCAGCTTTGGAAATCTCATTATTATAACGGTTGGACGACCATTCTGCCTGAGTATTTTTTATAAATCCAATATAAAATATTAACAGTACAGCAGTAACAGCAAATACCGAAAGTTTTTCTTTTATAGTGGTCTTTGCTGCAAATGTCCAGGCAAAAATGCCTTTCTTTTGAAACAAAAAGACAATCAAAAAGGTAATCAGTGCCACTCCCGAAATGAGATAGGGCAACGGATAGGATTCCTGTATGTTGCTGACAACTTCGTGCGTATAAATAAGGTAATCGACAGCAATAAAATTAAAACGGGTACGGAATTCTTCCCAGAAGGTAATTTCTGCAAAAAAAACAAATACCAACAACAGCACCGTCAATGAAAAGAAAAAACAAATAAGAAATCTGTCCAATCGGGAACCAACATAACGATTTGGAAACAGTAACAGATAAAGGATTCCCGGCAAGGCTACAAAACCAACCACACCTATGTCAAAAAACATTCCGGTTGCCAATGTCCTTATTACCGCTATTGGACTCCAGGATACTTCATTCATCTGCCAAAGCATAAATACAATGCGGAGCAGTAATGACAACAGCAGAAATCCTTTAAAAAAATTCCACAATAGCGAAAATCGTGATGAGGAAAATGCCAATCTAAACTTTGGCTTAGGGGCCTCCATATTCATAGTGTTTGTTTTGCAAAGTTAACGGCGAACAGAATATTAAATTGGAGTGTTAAGTCAGTATTAAGCAAATCTTAAGAATAGGCAATTTATGTTTCTTATCCTCGTTTTCTTATATTTACGTATTAAAATCTGCTTATGAAATCACTTACCTTTCTTCCTGTTTTTTCAATCTTATTTTCCTGTTCGGGAACATCGCAGGAAATACCTGCCAATACGAAGAAACTACCTTTAAAAGAAGCTTCCGCCGTAGCCGTTTCAAAAGTTTCCAATCTGATTTGGGTAGCCGAAGACAGTGGTAATAAAAACAATATCTACGGACTTACTCCAGAAGGAAAAATTGCGCATGCCGTAACGCTTGAAAATGCAAAAAATGTAGATTGGGAAGATTTGACTGCTGATGAGGAAGGCAATTTGTATGTAGGTGATTTTGGCAATAATGACAATATCCGTAAAGACCTCTGCATTTACAAAATTAATGCAGGAGACCTGAAAAATGAGACGGCAGTTTCGCCTTCTAAAGTGGAATTTTACTATCCTGAACAAAGTCAGTTCCCCCCTAAGAAATCGGAGCTTTTTTATGATGCCGAATCTTTTTTTATCTACAAAGGGAACTTTTACATTTTCACCAAAAACAGAAGCAAAGGATTTGACGGCACGGTCATGCTCTATAAAGTGCCCAACCAAACCGGCCGTCACAAAGCCCAATTGTTAGGCAAATTTAAAGCCTGCAACAACTATCATAAATGTGCCATTACAAGTGCCGACATTAGCCCTGATGGCAAGAAAGTTGCATTGCTTAGCTCCAGTAAAGTATGGATACTTTCTGATTTTAAGGGTGATAATTTCCTCAACGGAAAGACCGAAATGTTTGAACTCAATGACGTGACACAAAAAGAAGGCATTTGTTTTAAAGACAATGAGACCTTACTTATTGTAGACGAAAAAAGTAAAAAAACAGGCGGTAATCTTTATGAAATCAAGTTGTCTGACTTAAAATCCAAATCCTAATCCTGCCGAAACCCTAAGGCCATCTGCTGAATTAAAAAGTGACAGTTTACCTGTAACCAGATTTACGCCATTAATCCAAATACCGCCGCCGTATGCCTGATGCCATTTGTCTGACTCTTCATTAGGCACCCATACACGGCCATAGTCAAAACCTCCAAATACACCATAACGCAGCGGTGCAACGCCATTATCTATTTTCCCGAGATTCCAGCGAAGGTCAGTACTTTGGTAGAACGACTGCTTGCCTGAAAAACGTTGGTTCCTGAAACCACGCAGGTCAGTATCGCCACCCACAGTAGCCGCCTGATAGAATTCAAAATCATCATCAAACAAGGCTTTTCCTTTTAAAAGCGTAGCCAGTACCCAGTTGCCACTCGTCGAAATTTTATAGGTAAATCCTAACGAGCCTTCTGCATAGGGAAATTTCCTGTCTGTTTCGTTAATATTTATAGTATATCCTCCCAACAGTGAGAAAACCATCCCTAAGGTAGCGTTTGATGGATTGTCATAGTTTTCAAAAGTATATTTTGCACTGAGGTCGACAAAGTTTTTGTAATCAAAAACATCCGGATTTAGAACTCCAGGCTGACTTACAAATCTTCCGGCAGTTCTGTCTACACTTATTCTTTCAAAGCTTGCCTGTACAATTGCCGAACCTCCCATTTCGCCTGTCCATTGCAAAGATGGCGTAGCTTTCAGCCTTCTTATCTTGACACGGTTATAGTCCATATCGATATCATCATCCGGATTTTCCGTCTCGTTTCCAACACCAAAATAATTAACACTAAAATTAGGGCTTGTATAAAGCGCATCAATTACAAAATTCCATTTCCCTATCTGATGCGGAAAAACGCCTTTATAGAACAATTCATAACCGCTGGTGGCGAAATAATAATTCCCACCAACAACATGTCTTTGAGAATATGGGAATCTGTTGAATCCATTTACTGTATAATTGACTCTGGCTCCTATTTTGACACCATCATCCGGGTTGAATCCGAGTAGCGGATAGCCGGCCATTACATTATATTTTGGCTTTTCGTAGTCGTAGGTATTAATCAGATATGAATCCGAAAGCATTTTTTCTCCTTTTCCGGTGTTGACAACCGTATTATCTTTGGTTGAAGAATCATAGATTCTTATTTTACGGCTACTCTCCACATCATAAGTGTCATGGTCTTGTCCTCCAAGCAGTCGTATCTTGAGTTTTCTCCTGCCTTCGCCTTTTACTTCAAAAATATCATCATCATCCAGACCATATACCCATAATTCTCTGGTTTCCGGAGAATGATAGGTTTTCTGACGGATTAATTCTTCTCTGTCCTTCTTGATACGATATACCTCAACCTTGGTTACATCTCCATCTCTTGTAATTACAAACCGGTCTTTTTTATCGGTACCGACAATAAGCACTGTCTTTTGTAATACTTTATAATATTGGTGTGCATATTTTTCCAGATGTTTCTTTCTGGCTTTCAGGTCAGATTTTATTTTTTCTATAGAAGCATCCTTAACCTCCTTTGGCAATTTTTCAAAAGCCTTGTCAATTTCAGCATTGGAAAGATTGTCTGTAATGTATTTTGCCTGTTGGCTCCACACTTTTTCATCAGATTTTGTAATAAATGCCAAATCCAGAGCATAGGCTTCGCGGTTGAACCATTTTACATTATCGAGCTTGTCATCAAATGACCTCATATGACGCAAAGCCGGAAAGTTCATCAAAATAGACAATAATGTACCATCGTATCTGGAAAATGCCTGGTCTCTGTCGCGCGGTATTGGTCGATAAATTACTTTGCCGTTTTCTTTATATTCGCCCCATCTCCATTGGTCTGCATGCCTGTCCCAATCGCCAATCAGCATATCGAATATTCTTGCCCTGATATAGCTTGGCTCATCAACTTCATATTTTTCATCAGCCCTGATATTTGCCAGGACGTCATCTGTGCTGATAATTTTATCTGGTTTTCCGAAACTCTTTAAATCCTTGAATGCACTCATAGGGCGTTCCTCAATCATATACAACTCATCACCGTATTCTTCATTGAATAATGCCAGCCTGTTTTGCTTTGGCACATAAAACAGTTTGGGATTGGAATGGCTTATACCTACTCTGTCTGCCAGTTCAGAAACAATAAATGGCGTGTATGGATGGGCAGTAGTATAAAAATCCATGATAAAATCTTCTGCATATGTATCGCGGAAATCTTTTTCTACCGACTGGTCTTTAAAAGCAACCGACTGCAGGAATCGGGTAGCACTTTTCTTTAAGGCTCTCATGACATATTCCTTACCGTCTTTATCTACCAATCGGAGTGATTTTGACTGGTGACCTCCGCCGGAAATCGTAGGAGTCAAACCACCATACAAGGTGTCAAGGCTTACGCTTTGGGCTTTTATTGGTGTGCTGTAAATCTTTCTGTAATGTTTTCCCCAAAGAAAGCGATAGGCACCTCCTTTAGTGGTCATTTTTGTAGTATAAACCGAGGTATCTTTAGAGGTCGGGAAATTGTTTGGGTATTCTCTCAAATTTGGTTTTGGCCTTGGGAAAGTCGGTTGCTGTTTATACAAAAGCCCTTCTTTGCCTTTAGAATCAGCTCCGTAATAGGACACTTTTGAAGCGCCATTTCCTAATACTTCCAATACCGCATAACCATTATGTCCGAAGGAAAAATCGTTCTCATTGATTGCTCTTGCCGCTTCTTCTTTTGAGCCCGCTCCACTGATAATCTGTTTGATATTATCCTTGTCGATATATTGTAAATTATGGTCATGTCCTGAAACCACCACCACATTATTTCGATTCTGTATGAGTGTCTTGACTCTTTTGACAAAAGCATTGTACTTTTTATTTTGCAGGTCTTGCGGACTGATACCGGAAGTTTTACGCAATAAGTTGATAATTGTACCAATTACCGGCATTGGTATTTTTTTCTCTATCGGGAAAAGGTGTTTTTTCAAAGAAAATTCTCCACCATGTGTTCCATTACTCATCAGAGGGTGATGGATAGCCAGGATTGTTGTTTTTTTCTGATTATCGTTCAGCCTGCTTTCCAGTTCGTCAAAAAACTGTTCTCTTGACTTAATATCACAATCGGTATTGATGGTAGGATGTTTGTCCCAATCTTCCAGATACCATTGGCTGTCGATTACAATCAATGCCACATTATCATTGATATTCAAGTGGTCTATTCCGCAATTTTTTCTGGGAAGGAATGATTTTTTTTCTTTAAGATATTCATTAACCAGCCTTTCCTGTTCTTTCAATCCTTCTACACCGTTATACCAATCGTGATTTCCCGGAATGAATATCGTTTTCCCTTTAAAATTCTTAGACAAGGCAAGTTGTATGTTTAGTTTTTCTTCGGCCGTTTTTCTGTCCGGACTGTCTTTTGGCGGCATGCCCAACGGATAAATATTATCCCCTAAAAAAAGTAAAGTACTGTTTGTATCTGCTTTCTTCAGCCTTTCTTCAAACAGCTTAAGAATTTGCTTTGCTTTGAGTTCATCAGCATTGCCCGCATCTCCTACCAGATAGAAAGTATGTGAAACTGTTTTCGGATTATCAAAATTATCTTTTATCGTAACAGGCTCCTTGCTTCCAAACTGGGAATGATTTGTAGCACAGGATTGTAAAAAAATTATCAAGCAGATATACTTGAAAGGGGTTATATTTCGTTTACGTGTTACATTAAGCCAAAATAATTTCATAATTTGGTAGTGGATTTAATTCAATTTATTTGATATGAATATTCTTCAAAAAGCTGAAAATTTTATATTTCAATTATTCAAAGATAACTTATCTTCCGATTATATTTACCATAATTTTAATCATACTTTAAGGGTTGTCGACAGCGTACGCCAATTGATAAAAGGAGAAAAAGTTTCTGAAGAAGATGCTGAAATTCTTGAAATTGCGGCCTGGTTTCACGATGCAGGATATATCAATGGAGGTGAAAGACATGAAGAAAAAGGGGCACAGATTGCCGAAGACTTCCTAAAGGAAAACGGATTTCCTGACGACAAAATTTCCAAAGTTAAGGCACTCATAATAGCAACTGAAATCAGACGCACTCC
Organism: Flavobacterium lindanitolerans; assembly: GCF_002846575.1. Classification (NCBI taxonomy): domain Bacteria; kingdom Pseudomonadati; phylum Bacteroidota; class Flavobacteriia; order Flavobacteriales; family Flavobacteriaceae; genus Flavobacterium; species Flavobacterium lindanitolerans. Next base: position 1,281,896 of record NZ_PJND01000007.1, on the reverse strand, counting down.
GGAAAATCATTTGGAAATGATTATCCGCGATGCTGACTGCTCCCATTTCGGGCATAAAGAATACTCCAATTTTGCGGAACTGTTGCGTCAGGAATGGAAAATTGTTGCCCATAAGGAATTTTCCAATTTAGAATGGGCTAAAGAAAACAGGACTGTTTTCCTGAAATACCATCGTTTTTATACTGATTTCGCGAAGGCAAACTGGCAACCTCAAAAAGACCTTAATCTTTCTGAATTGCAGGATAAGATTACGGATTGGGAAAAAGGAAAAAAGGAAAAGCCAAAAGACACCCTGAATAAAAAAAAGCTGGAACGATTAGAAACTCCTGAAAGGGGAATCGACACCATGTTTCGCGTGACACTGAACAACCACACCAAACTTAGCCAGATTGCAGACAGTAAAGCCAATATTCTTCTTTCTGTCAACGCCATCATCATTTCGATTGCCTTGTCTACCTTAATTCCTAAACTGGACAGCCCGACAAATGCGCATTTGATTGTTCCAACTTTCGTCATGCTGATGTTTAGTGTAATTTCTATCATTTTCGCCATACTTTCCACACGTCCAAAAGTAACAAGCGGACTTTTTACACGAAAAGATATTGAAGAAAAAAAGGTCAATCTGTTGTTCTTTGGAAATTTCCACAAAATGCCTCTTGATGAATATCAGTGGGCAATGAATGTGCTCATGAAAGACCGCGAATATCTTTACAACTCCATGATTAAGGACCTTTATTATCTGGGATTGGTATTGAACCGAAAATACAAACTGCTCCGCATTACATATACCGTATTTATGTTTGGAATCATCACCTCCGTAATTGCCTTTGTATGGGCATTCAAGACGGTCTAATTCTTAACCGATAGCTCTTTTACCAAATCCTGATAGGTATAGCCGTTTTCTGAATCTTCAGGCTGGCTGTACAGAATTTCTACACGCAACGCTTTTAGTCCGGTAACACCCTGCAGGTCTTCTACCTCAAAAGTTTCAATAGCACCCAGCTTGTTTTTGTGCTGTAGGAGGCTGATATATCTTCTGTACTCCACTTCTTCCTGATGTTGTGAATAGACAATCGTAATCTTGCCTTTTTGAGTAATCCTTTCGTCTGTTCCCTTTATGTTCGATTTGTCGATTCTTTTTTTCACGACTTCATAACGGGCATTATAGGTGCCGTCAACATCAAAACGTTTTTCGTCCATTCTGAACCGTATCGAGATTGGCGTACTGAAAACAAGTATCAGTGAGGTCACATCCAAATCATATGGAAGCGAAGGACGCATATGGTAATATTCGTTTTCCATCTCACACAATACCTGAAGTTGCCATAAGCGCAAGTTGCTTAAATAAACATGGCTAAATGAAAGCTGCGGTGCAATAGAAGCACCAATATAAAGGTTATGCTCCACTCCATCCGTCTTAAACCGTTCGTAATAGTGCGGGAAAAAAGACTGAGCTTCTTCTTGTTTTTTATCAAGTAAAAAAGCCATTTTTTTATTGATAAGCGAAAGCGTCTGGTCAAAATCTTTACGCGCATCATAGACCATCATTATTTTAGGGTCCAACGATTTAAAATAGGTATCTACTTTTGCCCGAACAACTTCATTGGAGTCCTTAAAATGATGTAACATAGGATGCACTTCGTTGAGCACATAACTCTGAATAAGGGACTCCGTGTCGGCTTTCAAAGTTTCTTTGAGTTGTTTTTCCAAATCTTCCAGCTCAAAAATATTCTGGTAAATTACCGGAAGCTTCAGATTGTCACTTACAAAACGAAGTAATCTGAGAAGCCGTTCAATCTGGACTGTAAGGTCTTTTTCTATAGCTTCGTTTCGCGCTACAGAAGAGCCTTTGATATCAATTTGTCCGTATAGCGGATATACTTCTTTAAAAACAATCTCTTTAAAAGGCAAATCCCTGGCATTTTTATCAGTCGTATGCAAGGAAGCTTCTTCTCTGAATTTCCAGTAAACACTCGGGTGGATAGCCGTATATTCTTTTTGGATTATGGCATCAATTTGATTTTGCATGTCTGAAAAATACCGGTCTATAGTATCTACCAGAAAAGGCATAACCAAATCCAACTTGTTGGCATTGACACTATTCAGCTGTTTTGGCTCTGACGACACCAATTCAACGATTCCAAGAAATTTTTCATCTTTGATAACCGGTGCAAAAATACAGCTTTGCACATTCTGAGAAAGCAGGTGCTCTGCAAATCCTTTTTCTTCCGGGTTGGCAATCAGAAATTCTTTTACATCTGAAATGATAAAATACTTTTTCTGTCCTACCAGGGTTTCCAGCGAACATTCGCCTAAAGCATTACGGCACTCTTCCTCCATACCTGTCAATAAAAAGCTATGCATTTCTTCTTCAAAATCAGCCTTTTTTAATCGGGTACCATCACTGCTAAAGGCAGCAAAACCGGTTCTTAAATCGGGTATTTTATAGATAGACCTGAAGATAGTTTCGATTGTCTCCCTTTTTAAATCGTTTCCTTTATCATTACTTAAAAGGTTACTTTTCAGATTAGAAATGGCGCTTTCAACCGAATTATCGTAAAGCGTCATAATCCCGAAACCTTTAAGTATCCAGCTACCCGGCGGAAATTTTTCTTTCCAAAGCGCCAGGTCATCATAATTGTCAATCAACAAATTGATATCTTCCTGAGTAAGCGCAATTGATTTTTCAGTAGGAAATACTTCCAGAAAATCCGCATTATAGAGAATCCGATAATGTTTTATAATTCCTTCAGCATTTGGAATGTCATAAAAAATGGGAGTACTGAAATCAATTTTACTACCATAATAGTAGTTCAGGATAATCAGACAGTTCATGACATAAAACTGATGCTCGTCAAAGTCCCTGATTATGATTTCAAAATCTTCACCAGCTTCACTTATAATCTTGTTAAGCCTTTCTGTAGTATTAAAAATATAATTGTCAAACGGAATCGTTACCGCCTTAATTTCGTTATGCGTCAAAGCCGTTGGAAACAGGTCTGACAAAAGATATTTGATACGCAGGTAGTGCTTTTCAATCTGCTGATACGATTCAATACCATCTCTTAGCTCCGGATAAGGTTCAATTTCCTTTAAAAGTCCCTTTGCATAAGCGGCACGATAATCTACATCTGAACCTGCTATTTCTTCCAAAACCTCAATCACTTTCGCAAAAGAAATCTTGACTTTAAAAGGACTGAGATTATCGTGAATATGGTTCATATTTTGAAGATTCAAATTGTAGGCAAATTTACGAAAATAAAAGATTCGCAAATCCAAAAGAAAACAAAAAAGCCATCAGATAAACTGACGGCTTTTTCAAATAAAAATCTAAAAACTAAATACTATTTATTTTGAAAAACAGTAAAACTGCTTTTTTGGTTTTCTTTTTAAATTTATTACTAAAGCTAATATAGAAAAACAATTTACGGAAAAAAAACAAAATCGATAAAACGCATATTTATTTAACGTTCGACATTAAACCTTTCTGCTCTTCCCGGGTCTTACTTTAAGTTTATTTGAAAAATGTTAAAGTATAGTAAAGAAAGTCATTCGTTTAAATAATAAAATTTAGTTTTGTTCGATGCCTAAATCTGGCTTTTCTTAACTTAAAATTATAATTACCCTGTTCACATGAAAATAAAACATCTAGTTTACGCAATTCTACTTCTTGGTATTGGCGGTATGATTGCCTATCGGATTATTAATAATAAGAAATCAGAATCAGAAAACGGAAAAGGACAGGGAAATAAAAAACCATCAACAGTTAGCGGCGTTGTAGTAAAACCTCAAAATTTTGCCGATGTACTTTCACTTTCCGGCTCGATTGAAGCTAACGAACAGATTGATGTACGCAGTGAAGTTTCCGGAATTGTTGAAAGCATCAACTTCAATGAAGGTACAATGGTATCAAAAGGGCAGGTGCTTTTTAAAGTAAACGATATCGAATTAAGAGCCCAACTGGCACAAGCCAAAACAGCACAGGGATTGGCTTCCGAAAACGAAAGAAGGGCAAAACTGCTTTTGCAAAAAGAAGCGATTAGCCAGGAAGAATATGATATTGCCAGTGCCGATTTCAAATCTGCCAAAGCACAATCACAACTCATTAGTGCCCAAATTGCAAAAACTACGGTACGTGCTCCTTTTTCCGGAAAAATAGGACTTCGCTCGATTTCCGAAGGAACTTACGTGACGCCAACTACCATGATTGCAAAACTGGTAAACACCAGCCGATTGAAAATTACTTTTTCAATTCCTGAAAAATACGCTTCTCAAATGAAAGTTAACGGTGAGTTTACATTTACGACTGCAGGTTCGCCGGAAAAATTCAAAGCCAAGATTTATGCCATCGAACCGGAAATTGAAGTAGCAACACGAACACTCAGACTAAGAGCTATTGCCGAAAACCCTGAAGGCAAGCTCTACCCCGGAACCTTTGCAAACGTCATACTTCCATTAGACAATATTCCGGATGCCTTACTGGTTCCTACGCAGGCACTGATCCCTATCCAGAACGGAAAGAAACTGTTTATATCCCAAAACGGGAAAGCGAAAGAAATAATCGTTAAAACAGGAGCGCGAACAGATAAAGACATCCTGATTACTTCAGGTATCAAAGCAGGAGACACCGTATTGACTACAGGAGTGATGACACTAAAAGACGGAATGCCTGTCAAAGTCCAAATAAAAAACTAAACCCAAATGAGTTTATCTACCACGAGTATAAAAAGACCGGTTCTGACGATTGTCTTGAATCTCATGCTGATTCTTTTTGGAATTATTGGCTATACTTATCTGGGCGTACGTGAATTTCCCTCTATCGATCCGGCACAAATTTCCGTAAGAACGAGCTATACCGGAGCAAATGCCGATATTATCGAATCTCAGATTACCGAGCCTTTGGAAAAGGCCATCAATTCGATAGACGGTATCCGAAATATTACCTCCTCAAGTAATCAGGGAAGCAGCAACATTACGATCGAGTTCAACCTGGATAAAAATTTAGAAGAAGCCGCCAATGATGTGCGCGACAAAGTATCACAGGCCGTAAGAAGTCTTCCGCAGGATATTGATGCTCCTCCGGTAGTTTCAAAAGCCGATGCCGATTCCGAACCTATTATCACGATGACCGTACAGAGTGACAATAAGAATGTTCTGGAACTTTCGGATTATGCGGATAATGTCATCGCGCAGCGTCTGCAAACTATTCCGGGTGTCAGCAGCGTACAAATCTGGGGACAGCGAAAATACGCGATGCGCTTATGGATGGATCCGATCAAAATGGCCTCTTATGGCGTAACTGTTTCCGACGTAAGGTCAGCCCTGGCGAGCCAGAATGTAGAATTGCCATCCGGAAAATTGACCGGAGCCAATACAGAACTGACTGTCAAAACCGTAGGAAACCTTTCCACGGAAGAAGAATTCAATAACATTATCATCCTGGCACAAGGCGAAAAAATAGTCCGCTTTAGCGACATTGGTAATGCCGCTCTTGAAGCCGAAAACCTGGAAACCAAATTAAGCGATTCCGGACAGGAAATGGTCGGGATGGCAATTATTCCGCAACCCGGAACCAACTATCTGGACATTGCAAAAGCCTTTTACATTCAATACGACCAGCTAAAAAGAGACCTCCCTAAAGATTTCAAGTTAAACATAGCCATTGACAATACCGTATTTGTAAAAAAAGCAGTTGTAGAAGTAGCAGAAACTTTATTAGTAGCCATTGTACTGGTAGTACTGATTATTTACCTGTTTTTCAGAAACTGGGCCATCGCATTCCGTCCGCTGATTGATATTCCGGTTTCCCTGATTGCTACTTTTTTCATTATGTGGCTTTTCGGATTTTCCGTAAATGTACTTACGCTTCTGGCAATCGTACTCGCTACGGGTCTGGTCGTGGATGACGGTATCGTAGTTACTGAAAATATTTTCAAGAAAGTCGAAGAAGGAATGACACCCATTGAAGCGGCTATCAAAGGATCCAATGAGATTTTCTTTGCCGTTATCTCCATTTCGATTACCCTTGCCGCTGTATTCCTACCCGTAATATTCCTTGAAGGTTTCGTAGGAAGGCTCTTCCGGGAATTTGGTGTGGTGATTGGTGCGGCCGTTTTAATTTCTGCTTTTGTATCCCTGACCCTGACTCCAATGCTGAATGCCTATCTTATGAAAGGCGGTGAACAGAAAAGGTCTAAATTCTATGAATGGAGTGAGCCTTACTTTTTAAAAATGAACTCGGGTTATGCCGATGCGCTGGGTCGATTCATGAAGCGTAAATGGTTGAGCTTCCCTATCCTTATTATTTGTATCGGATTGATTGCTTTATTTTTCAGCACGCTGCAAAAAGAAACAGCTCCTTATGATGACAGAAGTTTTATTGGTGTAAACGTAACGGCACCAGAAGGAGCATCGTATGATTATATGGACCGTTTTATGACCGAACTGTCAGACTTAATCAACGATTCAATCCCTGAGAAAAAAGTGAGTTTGATTATTACTTCCCCGGGATTTGGTTCTGCATCAGTAAACAGCGGACGTGCCAGGATTGCTTTGGTAGAACCTGGCGAAAGAGAACGTTCGCAAAAAGAAATTGCAGAAGATCTTACCAAATGGACAAAAAAATATGCCGAGGCTAAGGTTTCCGTATCAGAACAGCCTACTATTTCCGTAAACCGACGTGGTGGACTTCCGATACAATATATTATTCAGGCGCAGAACTTTGAAAAACTAAGGGAAAAGATTCCTCAATTTATGGATGAGGCCGCACAGGACCCTACTTTTTCGATTACCGATGTCAACCTGAAATTCAACAAGCCTGAAATTTATGTGACTATCGACAGGGAAAAGGCACAGAGTCTTGGCGTTTCCGTAATTGATATTGCCCAAACATTACAGCTTTCTTTGAGCGGACAACGTTTTGGCTATTACATGATGAATGGCAAACAATATCAGGTTATGGGACAATTCGACAAAAAAGACCGCGAAGCGCCTATCGACCTTACTTCTATTTTCGTAAAAAATGCAGCAGGAGAGCTAATTCAATTGGACAACCTTGTTACTATTGAAGAAGAAAGCAGCCCGCCGCAATTGTACCATAACAACCGTTATATGTCTGCTACGGTTTCTGCCGGGCTTGCTCCCGGAAAAAGTATCAGCGACGGTATCGATGCGATGGAACGCATCAAAGAAAAAGTCCTTGATGAAACTTTTACAACCGACCTTGGAGGTGAATCCCGTGATTTCGTAGAAAGTAATTCCAATACTGCTTTTGCCTTTGGGTTGGCATTATTGCTTATTTACCTGATTTTGGCAGCGCAGTTTGAAAGTTTTATTGACCCGTTTATCATCATCCTGACAGTTCCGATGGCAGTTGCAGGAGCCTTATTCTCGCTTTGGCTGTTTGGCCAGACCTGGAACATTTTCAGCCAGATTGGAACCATTATGCTTATTGGACTGGTGACGAAGAATGGAATCCTGATTGTAGAATTTGCCAACCAACTCCGGGAACAGGGCAAACACAAAATGGAAGCCATTATGGAAGCCGCAGAATCGCGTCTGCGTCCTATTCTGATGACCAGTTTGGCCATTGCTTTAGGAGCGCTTCCAATCGCATTGTCTTTGGGAGCAGCCTCAACCAGCCGTATTGGTATGGGAGTTGTTATTGTGGGCGGAACCTTATTCTCGTTGATACTGACATTATTTGTAATTCCTGCTATCTATTTTATGTGGTCCAGAGAAAAGAAACACAGGCCAGAATTTGACAACATAAAAGAATATGAAAAAGAATAATCGCATGACTTCTAAACTATTTTTTCAGATTGTTTTCTTTTTTGCCATTTCACTGGCAGCAAGAGCCCAAGAAATCTTAACGGTCGAAGATGCGGTAAAGATTGCGTTGGAAAACAATTACGAAATAAAAATTGCCAGCAATGAGCTAAAAATCGACCAGCAGAATGTTAGCCTTGCCAATGCAGGCGTATTACCACAGCTGAATGCCAATGTAACAGACAACAACAGCATCCAGAATACCACACAAACACAATCCGACGGTTCAGAGCGCAAACTTAACAACGCCAGAAATATGAACCTTAATTATGGGGTTGCCTTAAACTGGACTATTTTTGACGGTATGGGGATGTTTGCGCGTTATGACCGGTTGAAAGAATTAGAAAAATTAGGCGATGCTGAGCTCAAGCTTGCCATCTTTACAAAGGTTTCTGATGTTATCACGACTTACTATGACCTTGTACAGCAGCAGCAGCAACTGAAAGCGCTTGATACGGCAATTGTAATTTCCAACCTGAGAGTCACTACAGCCGACAATCGTTATAAAATTGGAAAAGCCTCGAAATTAGAAGTATTGAACGCACAGGTTGACCTCAATACGGATACTACTGCCCTGCTCCGACAAAAAGAACTGTATGCCAATACTAAAATTTTCCTGAACGAAATTTTAGGCAGGGATGTAAAAACAGAATTTGTTGTTGCCGACGAAATCGCCATTGATGGAACACTTTTGCTTCCGGAACTGATGGCATTGGCAGAAAAACAAAATCCGCAATTGCAGGCACAGATTATCAATAAACGGATTAGCGAATTACAGCTCAAACAAGTCAAGGCAAGCCGTTATCCTACTGTAAACATTACATCGGGTTATAATTTTTCACGTACGGAAGCTTCACTTGGCTTTATCACCCAGTCTTCAGGACAAGGATTTACGTATGGCTTTAATGCTTCCATGAATATTTTTAATGGAGGACTTCAAAACAGAAACGAAAAGGCGGCCAAACTTCAGGTAGAAAATTCCAAGATTGTTATCGAGCAGCAATTACAAACTTTACGTTCGCAGTTGTCGTCTGCTTACCAGACCTACCTGACCAATCTGGAACTGACCAAGCTTGAAGCCAAAAACGAAGAAATTGCGAAAGAAAATCTTGATATTACTTTGGCAAAGTTTAAAATCGGAACGATTGCACCTTTGGAATTCCGTGAAGCACAACTTAATTATGTTAATGCAAAAGTCCGAAACAGCAATGCACAATATGCCGCTAAAGTATCCGAAATTAACCTAAAAGAATTGGCAGGAAATTTATCACTTTCTCAAAATTAAGCCTTTCAATTAAACTATTCTCAGTTTAATGTTAATTCATTTACTTATCTTTGAATAACAAACACTTAAACAAATCAATCATGGAAGTAAATTTTTTAGCATTGCTCGTTGCGGCATTATCGACGCTGGTTGTCGGTTTTATATGGTATAACCCAAAAGTTTTCGGAACCGCCTGGATGAACTCGGCCGGACTTACGGAAGAAAAATTAAAAGGTGCCAACATGGCTAAAATTTTTGGTCTTAGCATTGTATTTGCCTTTTTAATGGCTTTTATTTTGCAATTTCTCGTCATACATCAATGGGGAGCTTTAGCGGCAACCGGCGGAGACCCTGACCAGGCTGGCCCTGCTTATCAGGCATTCATGGCAGAACACGGAACCAAATTCCGAACATTTAAACACGGCGCTTTGCACGGTTTTATGACCGGACTATTTTTTACATTTCCACTAATTGCCATCAACGCGATGTTTGAAAGAAAAAGCTGGAAATTTATCTTTATCAATTCCGGCTATTGGATCGTGAACCTGACTATCATGGGCGGAATTATTTGTGCCTGGATGTAAACATATAGTATTCTAAAGTCTCGTCCTGATTACTATCAGGACAAGATTTATTATTTTTTAGCAATTGGAAACTACTTTAAGCTTCAAGCTTTTTACTGCAACTTCCGAGCTTCCCGAAAATTGGGACAGCCTTACAACTGCTAACATCTTTCTTTCAAAATCCTATTTAAAAATACTCGAAACGGCTGCTCCGGATAATATGTCCTGCCATTTTATTGGTCTCTTTCGGGAAGAAAAGCTGGTTGGGATTGCGCTATCCCAATTTTTAGATCTGAGTAGGGTAAATTCTTACGGTGAAAGAGACAATTGCGCAAAAACTTCTATACGAAAATTTATATTCAAGAATTTTAGCTCTAAAGTTCTGATTATAGGTAACAACATGCTTACAGGCCAGAATGCTTATGAATTTGATTCCGGCCTGCCTTATTCTGATGGTTTGGTATTGTTGAAAAAGGCAGCAATCGAAATTGAAAAAAAATTACGGAAGAAAGGAACCAATACCCATATCACAGTATTCAAAGATTTTAAAAAAGAAGACCTCCATTACTTCAGGCTACGTGAATTTGATGAGTTTTATCAGTTCAGTACACAACCAAATATGGTCTTTACTATTCGGGATAACTGGAAAAATGAGGCTGATTATATAAACGCCCTAAATAAAAAGTACCGTGACCAGTACAAAAGGGCACGAAAAAAATCAGAAGGCCTGACCAAAAATAAACTTTCTTTGGAAGAGATTCAAAAACAGGAAAAAACGATTTATGATTTGTATTATTGTGTGGCTAAAAATGCTCCGTTTAATACTTTTTACCTTCCTGAAAATCATTTCTCCAGCTTCAAGATGCATCTTAAGGATAACTTTCTGTTTTATGGGTATTTTGAAGGCGAAAAAATGATTGGTTTTAACACCCTTATTAAAAATGGCGGCGCTGTAGACACTTATTTTTTAGGCTATGATGACAACTGCCAAAAGGAAAAGATGCTCTATCTCAACATGCTTTATGACATGATTTGCTATTCTATAAATAAGGGATTCCGGCAGATTATTTTTGCGCGGACAGCATTGGAAATTAAAAGTTCTGTGGGTGCTGTTCCTGAAAAAATGTATGGGTTTATCAAACACCACAATTCTTTTATCAATCTTTTTATCTCCCGTATTTTTGGCTATTTAGAACCTGAACTGGCCTGGAAAGAACGAAATCCTTTTAAATAGTTATGGGAAAGTTGATAACCCAATAAAAATACAATCTTGCACCTCAGAACTTTAGTGCATTTTATTTTTGGAACGCGGATTTTTCACGGATTTAAATAATTACGCGGATTTAAGAAGCATTAAAATCAGCGCCTTAGAACCTTAGTGCATTTTATTTTTTGGAACACGGATTTTCATGGATTAAATAATTACGCGGATTTAAGAAGCCTTAAACTTAGTGCCTTAGAACCTTAGCGCCTTTTATTTTTTGAAACGCGGATTTTCACGGATTTAAATAATTACGCGGATTTAAGAAGCCTAAAACTTAGCACCTTAGAACCTTAATATCTTAGCCTCTCTCAAGGAACCGCCACCCGCATCTGATTAGGAAGAATTTCTACCTCTAAACGGGTCACTTCATCACAATATTCGCCATCTATTTGAAAACTTACCGGTGAATTCGTTGTGACAACTGCCTTATCTGTGGATATGATTTCAACGTCATCATTTTCAACAGGCATATTTCCAGACAGTATTTTACTGAAAACGATCAGGTCAAGGTTTTTGAGAATTACTATTTCAAATTTGCCATCGTTCATCACGCCATTCGGATTAATCGCAACACCGGTACCATATTTTTGGGAATTGGCCACAACTACCATTCTGGCTTCTGTTTCGATACGTCCGAGATGTGTTTCTATAACGGCATGAAAAGGAGGCTTGAGTCCGGCAAGCGTATTAAAAGCCTGTAAAGCATATCCCAATTTGCCACGGATACTGCTGTTTTCATAATTCTTTATCAGTTCAGCGTTAATACCTATGTCGCTCAGATGGAGACTTTTTTTCCCGTTGATGGAAATCATATCCATTTCCATATAATTGTTATTGAACGCAATTTCCAGATTCTCTTCCAGACTATCCGGAAGGTTGAGGTCTACAGAAAGTCCGTTAGCAGAACCTGCAGGCAGTATTCCCAAAATTACATCATGATTTTCTACAGCTTCTGCCACCATCTTAATAGTGCCATCACCGCCAGCAATTATTATTCTTTCCGCCTTATTTTTCTCCTGAAGTTTTTGGATTTCAGACTCATCGTTTTTTCCCGTTGTTTCATAAACAACCAAATGTATGTCCTGTTTAGCTGCATATTCTTTTGCTTCACCAATAATTTCTGCCTTATCAATATCACCGGATATCGGGTTAACTACCAGAATATAATTCTTTTGCGTGCTCATGGCTTGTGTATGCTATATTTTTTTGTAATTTGTTATATCGTAATATAAATATAAAACATTTATGAAGCCAATCCTAAAGTTATATCGAGGTTATGCAAATGATCAGGAATTAATTGTGATGGGGCATATTTTCAGACCAACTACTAAAGAAGATTACGATTTTCAAAAGAAAAATTTCAAGAATGCCAAATCGGTGATCCGCATGTTCCGAATCAAAACGCAAAAAAATGCTTCGATTTATCTGGAACACCAGGGCATGAAAATCCACACGAAAAGCCTGGATGATGGCTATTTCAAATTTTGCATCCCGTTGTCAAGGGATCTGGCTTATGGCTGGAACGAATATAAAGTCAGCACTTACCATAATAGTAAAGAAATTTCGAGCAAAGGCAGCTATATACGCCCTCATGAGGGCAACTGGGGATTCATATCGGATATTGATGATACCTTTTTGGTTTCCCATACCCGAAATCCTTTCAAAAAACTGTACATACTTCTTTTCAGGAACGTCAATGACCGAAAAATATTTGAAGATGTTGTACCCCATTATCAGGCTTTGAGTTCTGCCGGCAGAAACAGTGATGCGGAGAAAAATGCTTTTTTTTATGTTTCCAGCAGCGAATGGAACCTCTACAGATTCATTACCCAATTCACGGAACTACACGGTCTCCCTAAAGCTGTATTGCTTTTAAAAGACATCAAAACCAGCCTTACTGATTTTTTTCTTACCGGCAGGGGCAATCACGACCACAAATTCGAAAAAATCAAGCATATTCTGGAATTTTATCCCCATCTGAAATATGTATTGTTGGGAGACGATTCGCAACATGACCCGTTTTTATATGAAGATATCTGCAAGATTTTTCCGGTTACTGTCAAAGCGGTCTACATCAGGCAAACAGGCAAAAATAAAAAGAGCAAAGCCATTGAAGCTATGGCAAATATGGAAAGTATGGGAGTTGACACCTGTTATTTCAGGAACAGCAAGGAGGCGATTGAGCATTCAGAACGAATTGGTATTACATCACAGGATTTTCACGAAAAGCTATAAAAAAGCCGGAAACAAGTTCCGGCTGTATCTCTAGGTATTTTCAATTTCCATCTGAATCGCTTCCCATTCTTCCAAAAGATTATCCAGGTCTTTTTTCTTTTTATTATAGGCAATAAAAAAAGAAGCATCTTCTATATGTTTGTCATACTCGGACTCTAATAGCTTGTCGTCTTTCTGAATGTCAATTTCCAACTGTTTAATCTGGCTTTCCACCTTACTCAGTTTATTTTGAAGTGCTTTATTTTTTTTCTGTTCGTCATAAGACAACGACTTTTCTTTCGGGGTTTCTTTCTTAACGACATCTTTCTTTTCCACTTCACGCATATTTTCAAGATTGCGCTGCTCTAAGAAGAAATTAATGTCACCCAAATATTCCTTTATCTTCTGATTTTTGAACTCATACACTATATTTGACATTCCCTGAAGGAAATCCCTGTCGTGAGAAACCAACAGCAAAGTCCCATCATATTGCTGCAATGCTGCTTTCAATACATTTTTCGATTTGATGTCCAAGTGGTTTGTAGGTTCGTCCATCACAAGCACATTTATAGGCTGCAATAACAATTTGCAAAGCGCCAGACGGTTTCTTTCGCCCCCTGAGAGCACTTTTACCTTTTTTTCGACATCATCTCCCCTGAACAAAAAAGAACCCAGCATATCGCGTACTTTTGAACGATTGGTATCATTAGCGGCATCCTGCATGGTCTGAAGCAACGTTATCTCACCATCAAGATATTCTGCCTGGTTTTGGGCGAAATAACCCAACTGCACGTTGTGTCCTAATTTTATGGTACCCGTATAGTCAATCTCGTTAACTATAGCTTTGATAAAAGTTGACTTTCCTTGTCCGTTCTGACCCACAAAAGCAATCTTACTGCCTCTTTCGACCAACAGCGAAATATCTTTCAGAATCGTCTTGTCGCCATATTTTTTAGTTACATTTTCCGCTTCAACAACTACCTTCCCGGGAGTTACCGAAACCGGAAATGAAATATTCATAACGGAATTATCGTCTTCATCGACTTCAATCCTTTCAACCTTATCCAGTTTTTTTATGAGCGACTGCGCCATTGAGGCTTTTGAGGCTTTTGCCCTAAACTTCTCGATTAATTTTTCGGTTTCCTCAATTTTCTTGGCCTGATTTTTCTGAGTAGCTAATTGCTTCTCACGGATTTCCTGTCGCAATTGCAAATATTGCGTATAAGGTTTATTAAAATCATAGGCTTTGCCTAGTGAAATTTCAATGGTTCTGTTTGTTACGTTATCCAAAAACATCTTATCGTGCGAAACAATGACTACAACACCGGGGAAATTACGCAAAAAACTCTCCAACCAAATAATCGATTCAATATCCAGGTGGTTCGTAGGCTCATCCAGTAACAATATGTCATTAGACTGCAAAAGCAATTTCGCCAGTTCGATACGCATTCTCCAACCTCCGGAAAAGGTTTCAGTCTGGTTATTAAAATCTTCTCTTTTAAAACCCAGTCCTAATAAAATCTTTTCTGTATCGCCTACATAATTATATCCGCCCAACAAATCAAAACGATGCGTATAGTCAGACAAATCTTCAATAATCTGGCTGTACTCTTCACTTTCGTAATCGGTTCGCTCGACCAGCTGCTTATTGATTTCTTCGAGCTTTTTTTCAACGATCTTTATTTCTGTAAATGCTTCATAGGCTTCTTCCAAAACCGTCCTTCCTTGTTCGAAGTCGATATCCTGACGAAGAAATCCTATTTTGACTTCCTTTTCAGTAGCTATGCTTCCCGTATCCGGAGCAATATCACGCGCCAGGATTTTCAGCATAGTAGATTTTCCAGCACCGTTTTTACCAACAAGACCTACCCTGTCACCGGCTCCCAATCTGAATGTAATTTCTTCAAAAAGATAAGTACCACCGAAAGAAACTGACAAATTATGTATATTAAGCATTTATTATATTTTTTTTGTAATTGTATGTGTAAATTTGTAATGCCAAATACGGCAATCAAAATTTTTTGCAAATGTTAAAAAAAGGATCCAAATTATATAGTATTTTAACAGGAACTTGTCCTAAATGCCAGAAAGAGAACATGTATGTGGACAGAAACCCCTATAATCTGCCTGCCGTTTTCAAAATGCATGAAAAATGCAGCCATTGTGGTCAAAAATACAAGATAGAGCCTTCCTTTTTTTATGGGGCAATGTATGTGAGCTATGCTGTAGGAATTGCTTTTGGAGTAGCTGCTTTTGTTATCTCTTACTTATTTTTGGGCACTAACCTTAAAGTTGCATTTGTTGCCATTATAGCCACACTCATTATTTTTATGCCAATTATTATGAGGGTATCCCGAAATATCTGGATCAATATGTTTGTGGATTACGATAAGGACTGGGATAAAAAATAAGTTACCATTTTACTTTTTTGAATCGCAGGATATCTGCAGAATTGTCTATCGATTTTCCAAATTCAATACTTTCAAATAATTGTTTTGCCATATCAGGCCCAATCATAACGCCCCTTGTGCCAAGCCCGTTCAGTAAGTGAAGGTTTGGATATTTTGGATGTGTTCCTACCAACGGCCTTCTGTCTGCCACTGTAGGCCTTATTCCGGCCAGATGTTCCACAATTTCAAAATCGCATTGCAGAATTTCCTTGCTGTTCTCTAAAAGCTGTTTTTTGGCTTCATTGGTCGGCTCATTGGTTTTGTCTGCCCAATTGTATGTTGCTCCTACTTTATACAAATCATTACCCAAAGGCAGCACAAATACCGATGCTTTGATTATGGCATCCAGGTCTAAATTTTTAGCTTTAATAATCAGCAATTCACCTTTTGTCCCCTTTAAAGGTAAGTGTCCAAAATAAGGATTGGCTGTCATTCCATAACCTTCGGCAAAAACAATATTTCTGGCCACAATATCCTTATATTGAATATAGCCTTCTTTAAATTCTATAACCGAATAATCAAAAGTATCTTCACTTAGCAGATTATTTTCTTTCAGATAATTGCGATAGCTTGACAATAGTATCTCTGTATCGACATAGCCAGACTGCAAAACTTCACCAAAATTAAATGGCGAATCAATTGCCTTATATTTTTTGGAAACCAATCTTGAAGAAAGAAAAGGCGCCAATCCAACCTTATCTGTTGCCAGAAACCAATCATTCTGTTCTTCTACAGAAAAGAATTTTCTGTAGACCGGAGTAGTGAAATTAAATCGGGTATTCAGCTTTTTTTCCAGATTTCCATAAAAAACCTGAAGCAGGTCCAGTTGTTCCTGAGCCCTCCATACTCCGCTAAATCTTTTCAGAATAACCGGATTATACAATCCGCCTGCAACTTTAGAAGAACGTTGCGAATTATTCTCAAAAAACAAAATAGATTTATTGTGCTGTGAGGCTGTTTCGCCAAACGCAATTCCGGCCAATCCGCAACCGACAATTAAATAATCAACCATAATGCAAAAATAAAAAAACTCTTGCCTTTGAAAGGCAAGAGTTTTATTTGTATTGGAGAAATTTTTATTAATAATTCCACATATCCTGTTCGAAGTTGCGGATCTTATCTTTTACTCTTTCTGATTCTAACAATTGCATCTGTGCATTGTCTTTCATATATTCTTCAATCTTTCTGTCACCCATAACGTTTTCTTCCTGATAAATCACTCCATTAAAACGGCGCGAATTCAATAAGTGGTCAAATGTAATTGGAAGTGCAGAGTTTTTGTCGTTGAAAGCTTTTGCTTCATGAAGAACGTCACGTACTGCCGGGAAGTATACCCAAAACAATTCGATTGGATCTTCTTGCTCGGTTCCCATTGTATAAACGTCTGGAACTACAGGACAGATACCTTGCAAACGGTATTTCAATTCACCTTGACGCTTGTCAAAATACCAGTAACCTTTGATTTTGTAACCCATTACGTCAGCAGGCATAATATCTGTTTTAACGATATTATCTTCAGTAATTTTTTCACCTGCATTGTATTGCTCACGACCAGCATCTGTTGTATCAATTTTTGACAATGATGATTCAATGTCTTTAAGTGATTTCTTAGTCGTAAAATAGCTGTCGTCATATACTTCAGCGATTTTTCCTGACTTCATATTATCCACAAGAACTGCATACAATGATTTTCTGTCTGGCCCAAGGTTACCCTCAACCGGAAAATACATTGGAAAATTGATTCTCTCATCAAGATCAATAAATTCCCAAACCATTTTGCCCATCAATACGTCACGATCGTGAACATATCCATAAGGTAGTGGTTTATCATTATCGGACTTAAGCTGAGCTTCGGTTTTCTTTCCGATTTCTTGAGGAGTTTTCGCATTCAAAAGATTAGACTGTGCAAAAGACACACCAGAAACTAAGCTTAATGCTACTACTAATGAAAAATTTCTCCAATTCATTTTCTTATAATTTATAGTTTGCTAAGTTTAAAAACTCAAACTTTCAATAATTATTGTGTTATTTCGTAAGCAACAGGTGCTGTTTTAGGAAGCATGATTGAACTACCTTCCAATTTAGTCTTAATTTCAGAAATAATGACTACATCACCTCTACCCGCTTTTTGGATTGCAGCTTTCGCTCTTCCATCCATTTTGTTACCAGAAACAACAATTGTAGGTTGTCCAGGAACTTTAATGTTGAAACCAACTACATTCAATGTAACATCAAAATCAAAATCTTCAAGAATAGCATTAACTGTCTGAACTTCAAGGTTTGATTTAGGACCTTTAACAGTACCTGTTTCTCTTCCTCTCAAAGCACCTGTTGGCCCTGGAATATTCTTGATTCTGAATACTTTCTTAGAATTTACTGATGTACCATCAGGTAATTTACCTGAAACATTGATAACCAATTCACGTCCAGCTCCAGGACTCATATTATAAGCACCAGCTTTACCAGCTTTTGTTAGACCAGGAGCAGATGCTGTAACATTATTATCAGATATACCAGCAAACGAAATTGTCATTGGGTTAACAACACCACGGTAAACAACGTTCATTTTATCAGCAGAAATGGTAGCTTCGTTAGGTCTAGGAACTACAACATACGTACCTTTAAATGGTAAATTAATTTTCTTACCATCTTCAATAAAATTAAATGAACCTCCAATGTTTTGCTCTCCGATACCACCAGCAGTCAAATTAATTTTAGCCTGTCCTGTTGCATTATCTAAAACCGCACCTGTAACACTTTCAGGCTTAGTATTTTCGTCATAACGACCCAAAACCACTTTACCAGTAACTTTTTCACCTTGGAAGTAAGCATTTTTATCAAGAACAACAATCGCCTGATAGTTGCTATATGAAGCTGCTTGTACGGCTGCTTTTCCTAAAGCCGCACTGATTACATCAGATTCTGCTTTTTTAACATCACTTTGCCAAGCTGACAATTTAGCCAAAGAAGCGATTGCAGGGAAACCTTTAAAGTGGTAGTTCAAGAATTTATCTTTCAAACCATCTTTTGTAGTAACATCAGAAACATCAAATGATTTGTTTACCTGATTTAAGATAGCTGAGTATTTTTTCTCATTACCAAGTGCATTTTTCATCTCAGCCTTATAGGTTTCGATAGCACTCATAACTTCATTACCTCTTTTAGTGTATCCATCACCAATGAACCAACTGTTGTCAAGGTTATCACCTTTATCCATAGATTCGTATGGTAATTTACCATTCTCCTGCTCAACACCTTTAAGTGTTTCAGCTTTCAAAGTACCGATAAAATCGTAAAATTTCTTCGTTGCAGCCTGAACTTTATGAGCTGTTTGTGCAGCTACAGCAAATTCTCCTTTAGCTTCCGCAGCTTTAGTATCCAAAGCTTGCATCATTTGCTCATTAGTTAATTTTGCTGATTCGTTTGCTGCTTCGAATTTTTCATTCATTAGTCCAAAAGCAGATAAAACTTCTTTGGACATATTTAGTGCCAACATCGCGATGAAAACCAGATACATCAGGTTAATCATCTTCTGTCTAGGGGTTAATTTTCCTCCTGCCATTTTTTCTAATTAGTTTATTTTTATTTTGTTAATGAAAAAATATAGTCTTAAACTAATTATCCTTTGTTACTCATTGCAGAAAGCATACCACCGTAAACATTGTTCAATGAAGCGATGTTTGCAGTCATAGATTGCATTTGTTCTTTTAATTTAGCAGCGTTGTCAGCGATTTCTTTGTTAGCCTCAGCATTTCTGGAAGCACTTTCCAATTGTACTTTGTACAAGCTGTTTAATGACTCCATTTGAGCTGCAGCCATAGATAATTCTTCGCTGTATTTTTTAGTAGCAGCAATTCCGTCAGCAGCCGGAGAAATTCCTTTAGCAGCAGATTCGAAATTTTTGATGCTGTTTCCTAAACTAGCCATCAATTCACCATCAATTTTAGCTTCTTTCAATAGGTTATCTAATTTTTGAGACAATAGACCTTGAGCTTCAGTTGGGTTTTCTTTTTTAGCTTCTTTCTTTTTAGCTTCACCTCCTGCTAATTCAGGATATACAAGAGTCCAATCAATTTCGTTATCTACAGGCTCGAACGCAGACAAAGCAAAGATAATCGCTTCTGTTACAAGACCGATAGTTAACATTACGTTTCCTGTTAGTGGTCCTATTTCGAAGTGGATAATCTTAAATAATGCTCCTACGATTACAACTGCCGCTCCCATACCGTAAGCGAAATTCATTGCTTTTTTGCTTAAAATTGCCATAATAATAAATAGTTTTTAGTTAGTTAAGTAAATATAATAATTATAAAGTTGGTTAAATTTTCTTATTTAGGTGTGTTTCCCGTATTTTGAACACCCATGTAATCCTGTACGGTTCTGAAACCGATAAAGCTTCTTGCAGAATCAGCATATTCAAAGTCTCTTGTACTTACCTGCAAGAAATAAGCAACATCTTTCCAGGAACCTCCGCGTGTTACTTTACGCTCATTTTTAGCATCCGGCACGTTAGGGTTCATTGTAGATACATATTCGTAAGATGATGCATCATAAGAAGAGTTTGTCCACTCCGCTACGTTACCTGACATATTATAAAGGTTATAATCGTTAGGCTCGTATGACTTCGCTTCTACAGTATATAAAGCTCCGTCAGCAGCGTAGTCTCCACGGTTAGGCTTGAAGTTTGCCAGGAAACAACCTCTGTCGTTTTTAGCATAAGGACCACCCCAAGGGAAAGTTCCTGACTCAAGACCTCCTCTAGCAGCGTATTCCCACTCTGCTTCTGTTGGAAGACGGAAAGAGTTGATTTGGTTTCTTCCTTTTTTCTTCGCCTTGATGTATGCATTTTTGTATAATGTTCTCCAAGCACAGAAAGCTTTAGCCTGTTTCCATGTAACACCTACTACAGGATAATCATCATAAGCCTGGTGCCAGAAGTAATCATTATGCATTGGCTCATTATAAGAGTAAGCAAAGTCTTTAATCCATACTGTAGTATCAGGATAGATTTCGATTGGCTCCGTCTTTTTATAGAAATCTTTTCTTCCTTTTTTCTTAACCGCATCGTTTAGATTCGCTTCAGAGTAACGGAATTTCAATTTTGAAACATCAATAGTTCTTAATCCGTTGTATGATTCAGCAGCAGGCAAGTACATTGAATCCATAACCTCAACATAATATTCATCCGGATATTTCTGAGGGTCTGTAATCAATTTTACTTTTTTATTCAGCTTTCTTCCCGCATACGGATCATCTCCTGTACCAACACTATAGTAATTCTCATACATATATTTGTCATAAGGAGACATTGTAGCCGGATCTGTATCATCAAACGCAAACTCACCGATACCACCAGTTCCTTTGGTCTGACCTACTTCTTCAGCAAGAATAGCCAAACGCATTCTGATAGTTGAGTCTTTCACCCAATTCACAAATTGCTTGTACTCGCTATTCGTAATTTCTGTTTCATCCATATAAAAGGATCGAACGGTAACCGTTTTTGTCGGAGCGTCCTGTACGTTGGCTAAATCATCATCTGATTTACCCATAATAAAAGCACCACCTGGAACCAGAGTCATACCGTATGGTTTTTCTGGATGCCATTTTCTGCCTTTCACACCTACTAACTCCCCTTTATCGCTCGAACCACAGCTTGTCAATACTGATGCTAATGCTGCTAATGCAATGAACTTCTTCATATAAATTTGGGTTATGATATATTCTTATTTTTTAAGGGCGTAAACCTATTTATTATTTTTCTAAAAAACAATTTTTTTATTAAAAATCCTTAAATAAAGTATAACATTGACCTAAGGATGTGTTAAAAAAAATAGGAACGTGCCGTCTATACTATATTTTTCCTTTGTGCCTTCCACCATCTTTCCGGGATTTCGTTGGCACAAGCACCTAAATAATCTTCATAAGTGCAAGGTAATAACGTATTTCTTTTTAATTTATTATTAACATTTGAAATAAAAGGTATTTCTATCCACCAACGTTCTGTTTTGTGGCTTTTAAAAAATACCAGTTCCTCGTCTTCTAAAGGCACAATGTATTTTAAATAGTTATCCCGGCTTCCAAACGGATACTCGTTCGAACGATAATGATAACCTTCAATAAAATACCACACAATCTGGGCGATCAGAACTGCCTCCTGTTTTGAATTATTGTGATTAAAAATGCCAAAAATTGAAACTTTATCGCTGATTCCTGCATATCTTGATAAAGAACAGATTTCTTTCCCGTTAAATCCGTTGGGTGTAAAAGTAATAAAATTACCGGAATCAGAAGATTTCACACATGTTAAATCTACACTCACAATATCCGCATCTCTGAAAACCGGCTCGGCTATTGAGATATTATTGGAAACTTCACCCAAACGATAGGCATCAAAGAATAATTTTTCTATTAAATCAATCTCTTCCTGTGAGTTATAATAAGTTTGATAACCCAGGTTGCTGTAATTAAAAAGATTGTTAGGTTCTTCAACAATCATTTTAGTAAGGTAGGAATTTGCAGAAAGTGGTCTATCGGCTGCTCCAAAGTCAAATTTACTATCGATAGAGGCAACATTTACCATTTGTTCCAATTCATCAAAGGCTCTGTATAGCGGATAAGTCAAATCCTGTGAACCACCAATAACTATCGGAATGATTTTGTTTTTCAACAAATAGGCTATCACTTTTTTTAAGGCGAAATAGGTATCTTCTATATCATTACCTGCCAAAATATTTCCCAGGTCTGCAATTGATGCCTCCCAGTTTCCCGGAAATAATCCATATAGTTCCTTGCGGATATGCGACAGCTTTGTATTTTCAATTTCAATATGGGCACCTCTGTTTTCCTTCACTCCCACAATTGCGAGTCTGATTTTGCTTAAATCAGGAAAGTCTTCTCTGGTATGCAGTACTACCTTACTCCCTAAATTCTGGGAAGACAGTCCGTTAATAAACTCCAGTATCTCTTCATCTAAAGGAGTCAGAAAATCAAATTCCATATATTATTTCTTTTTTACAGTAGTTTTTTTAGCAGCCGGCTTTTTCGTAGCGGTTGTCTTTTTTGCCGCAGTCTTCTTTGCGGGAGCCTTCTTCTCAATCATATCTTTTACTTCGTCCAAAGTAAGTTTGGATGCATCAACATCTTTACTCAATTCTATCTTGACCTTCCCTTTGGTAATGACTGAACGTCCCCAACGCGCTTTTTCAACCCGGATTCCGTCTTCTTTCCAATCATGAATTACCTTATCAATCTCTTTTTGGAGCTTGTCCTCTATCAACTCAGTAATGTCGGATTGGGAAAGATTGTCGAAATTGTATTTTTTGCTGACATTAATAAACATGCCATTCCATTTGATAAAAGGTCCGAAACGACCCACTCCTTTTTGTACCGGCTCATTTTTATACGTTCCGATTGGAGCATCTGCCTGTTCTTTTTCGGCTATCAATTCTTTGGCACGGTCAAAAGTAACATCCAAAGGATCTTCTCCTTTTGGAAGCGAAATGAACATTTTTCCAAATCGCACGTAAGGCCCGAAACGACCATTGTTAACTTCTACCTCTTCACCTTTATAATCTCCTAATTTTTTAGGCAGCAAGAACAAATTCAAAGCTTCTTCCAGAGTAATATTTCCAATATTCTGGTCGGCCATCAGACTTGCAAATTGCTTTTCATCATCTTCCGCATCACCTATCTGAGCCATTGGACCAAATTTACCCAAACGAACACTTACCGGTTTTCCTGTTTTCGGATCCGTTCCCAGAATTCTCTCTCCCGATTCTCTCTCTGCATTGGCTTCTACATCTTTTACATTAGGATGGAACTGGTCATAAAACTCCTGCATCATCTTTGCCCAGTTTACATTTCCTTCTGCAATTTCATCAAAATCCTGCTCAACTTTTGCCGTAAAATTATAATCTAATATTCTTTCAAAATTCTTTACTAGGAAATCGGTCACAATAACACCAATATCAGTTGGAACGAGTTTTCCTTTATCAGAACCTGTATTTTCCTTTAGTAGCTTTTCATCAACTTTTCCGGACTGTAAGGTCAATTGCGTATATTTTCTTTCCTGCCCGTCCAGATTTCCTTTTTCAACATAATTTCTATTAATAATTGTCGAAATGGTTGGAGCATAAGTCGACGGACGGCCAATTCCAAGCTCTTCCAGTTTTTTAACCAAAGAAGCTTCCGTATACCTTGCCGGCGGTCTGGAATAACGTTCTGTTGCAGTGATATAATTGTTCTGAAGTTTTTCATTCACTTTTAAAGCCGGAAGCATTCCTTCCTGTTCTTCGTCTTCATCATCATGTCCTTCCAGATATACTTTAAGAAATCCTTCAAAAAGCAAAACTTCTCCGGTTGCGGCAAACACCTCTGAATGGTTATTGGCTTCAATTTTTACATTGGTTCTTTCCAATTCGGCATCGCTCATCTGCGAAGCCAATGTTCTTTTCCAAATCAGGTCATAAAGTCGGGCCTGGTCTCTATCAATGTTTACCGTATGCCTTGACATATCTGTCGGACGGATGGCCTCGTGTGCTTCCTGAGCACCTTTGCTCTTATTGGCAAAAGTTCTGGGCTTTGAAAATTCCTTACCATACGATTTGATGATTTCTGCCTCAGCAGCATTTATGGCTTCATTCGACAGATTGACACTGTCTGTTCTCATATAGGTAATCAATCCCGCTTCATAAAGCCTTTGGGCCAATTGCATCGTCACCCCAACCGGAAGGTATAATTTTCTTGCTGCTTCCTGTTGCAAAGTGGAAGTAGTAAATGGTGCTGCCGGTGATTTTTTGGTAGGTTTCGTTTCTAAATCTGATACCTTATATGTAGAACCTATATTTTTATTCAGGAAATCTTCGGCTTCTTTTTTTGTATTGAAATTCTTTGGCAGTTTCGCCTTAAATGTTTTTCCGGCTTCATTTGAAAATTCTGCTACTATAGAGTAAGAAGCTACGGCTTTAAAGTTTTGGATTTCTCTTTCTCTTTCTACAATTAATCTTACTGAAACTGACTGTACTCTTCCGGCAGAAAGCCCGCCTTTTACTTTTCTCCATAAAACCGGAGAAAGCTCATAACCCACCAATCTGTCCAGGACTCTTCTTGCCTGCTGCGCATTTACCAAATCGTAATTAATTCCTCTTGGATTCTCAATCGCTTTTTGGATTGCCGTTTTGGTAATTTCATGAAAAACAATCCTTTTTGTTTTTGATGGCTCTAACTTTAATTCTTCTGACAAATGCCACGAAATGGCTTCTCCTTCACGATCCTCATCACTCGCCAGCCAAACCGTATCTGCTTTTTTAGAAAGATCCTTGAGTTTTTTCACCAATGCTTTTTTATCAGGAGAAACTTCATATTTTGGAAGAAAGCCATTTTCAACATCTACTCCTATTTCTTTAGAAGGCAAATCTGCTATATGCCCGTAACTGGACTCTACCTGATATTCGCTCCCTAAAAACTTCTCAATGGTTTTTGCCTTTGCAGGCGACTCAACAATCACTAAATTCTTTGCCATAATGCTTCTGTTTGTGTCGCAAAAGTATATGAATTTTTTAAATATTGCATTTCAGAAAATTTTAAAAGTAAAATTATTAACTCCTAACAGACTTCTGAGAAAGAGCAAAACACTGATTCTTAAAAGATTGAAAATACCATATAAATTTTAAGACTCCCTACCTTATATAGACACCCTTTACCTCCTATCGGCTTCCTTTTTATGTTAAACATTCGGATTTCATAACCGATTTTCATTTCTTATTTATAAATTTATGCAAACATATTACAAGATTTTTCCTACCATGAATCCAAACTAAAAACGAAAACATCGTGATTTCAGTCCTTAAGAAATACCTAGAACAGAATCGGCATGGCAATCTGAATGAGGAATTTAAAGATATTTATCTCTCACACCCCAACTACCCAAGCTTGTTTTCCGTCACAGACACTCTGGAAGTGTTGCGTATCGAAAACATGGCTGCCAATGTTCCTAAAAATCAGCTTGAAAATCTTCCGGAACACTTTATTGCAGCTATAGAAGTCAAGGATGCCCTAAACTTTGTCTTTGTCAGTAAGAACCAGGACACTATTATTTATGAGACCGAAAACAATGAAAAACATACCGTAACCCGGGAAGAATTTCGGGAATTATGGAATGGTTTGATTCTGGCAATTGAGAAAAACGAAAAACCATCTGATATAAAAAAATCAGAACACAAAATAGCCATTACTTTAGCAGTATTGGCCACTGTTTATCTGGTTTCTAATTTTGCTTACGGATTTGAAATTTACGGCTTCCTGTTCAGAACCCTATCATTTATAGGATTGCTTGCCGGTATTTTTATACTTTTAGAAAAAAACGAGAACGGCAACGAACTCGTTTCTAAAATCTGTAGCTTTAATTCCAATACCTCATGTGATTCAGTAATTAAGTCAAAAAACAGCCGGATTACCCAATGGCTTGATTTTACAG
This sequence comes from Flavobacterium lindanitolerans, assembly GCF_002846575.1. Taxonomy (NCBI): domain Bacteria; kingdom Pseudomonadati; phylum Bacteroidota; class Flavobacteriia; order Flavobacteriales; family Flavobacteriaceae; genus Flavobacterium; species Flavobacterium lindanitolerans. The sequence goes on along the minus strand of NZ_PJND01000007.1, from coordinate 1,255,840 downwards.
ACTTGCCCATTTTATTTTTCTCCATCAATTTTATAGCCGGTTCATTAGCGGGGTCTGCTTTTGGCATTATCGGGTTGCTTAGCCTGCTGTCATTACCCGTCTGTCTTTATTCAGTATACCTGCAAAAGACAAAGCTTAAAAAATGGTGCATGCTCTGCCTTGTTGTGTCGTCTTTGGTTTTGGCACAATCATTATTGTACGTTTCATACTTTGATAATTTCAAGATAAATCTAACGGCTGTCATCCATTACACTATTATAGCTTTAATCTGTTCTGCCTTGTGGTTTCCACTAAAAAAAATCATATCTGAAAGAAAAGACCTGGCAGACAAAAACAAGGAACTTTCCAGATTCAAAAGGAATTTCAACCTATTCGAGTTTCTTTCTTCAGATGTACAGGAGTTGCCGGAATTGACAAGCCTAAAACCTATTCTTTTTGGAAATCCGGAAGCTTCATTAACCTTAAGGCTTTTCCTTAGCCCTAGTTGTGGTCATTGCCATACAGCTTATCAAAAAGGGAAAGACTTTATGGAAAAATATCCCGAAAAAATCAGGTTGGCGGTTTATTTTAACCTGAATATAGACAATCTTGGAAATCCTTATGTGCCTGTCGCAACAAATCTGCAGCAAATCTATTTCAGCAATGGCAATATCAGACAGGCTATTGAAGACTGGCATGTCCAAAATCTCAATATCGAAGACTGGTTAAAAAAATGGAAACAGCAAACCATCAGCGAGGAAGTAGCGACAGAACTCAATAGACAATACCAATGGTGTATCAAAAACGAATTCAATTATACGCCGGTAAAAATAGTAGACCATAAATTATTGCCTAAAGAATATGAATTGGAAGAAATAAAATATTTCCTGTCGGAACTGGAAGACCTAAAAGCCGCAATCGTTTAGACGTAAATTACAGACTAGTTGTTCATCCTAAGGAAATAAGAAATATATTTGACTAAATTCTGAAAAAATTAATGCAGAAATTCCCTTTTTTCAAACAAGCCGACCAAAAAGACTGTGGCCCTACCAGCTTGAAGATTATTGCCAAATACCATGGCAAAAATATCAACATACAAAAGCTTCGCAGTCTAAGCGAAACCACCAGAGAGGGAAGCAATTTGCTATCGCTAAGTGAAGCGGCAGAAAAAATAGGATTCCGGACACTGGGTGTACGGCTCAGTTTAGAAAAACTGGAAGAAGCACCTTTACCGTGCATATTACATTGGAATAACAATCACTATGTAGTACTGTATAAAATCAAAAAAGGGGTTTATTATGTTTCCGACCCGGCCTTTGGGCTGCTCCAATACAATAAAGAGGATTTTTTAAAATCCTGGATTGGAAATAATGCAACCGAAGCAACTCCAGAAGGAATAGCCCTTCTTTTTGATACTACACCCAAATTCTACGAAAACGAATTTGAAAAAGAAAACAAAAGCGTTTTTGGTTTCGGACTGCTTTCAAGATATGTATTCCGGTACAAATCGTTTATTATTCAATTAGCGATTGGACTTCTGGCAAGCAGTTTATTACAACTGATTTTTCCATTTCTTACGCAAAGCATCGTCGATATTGGAATCCAAAACCAGAATATTCACTTCGTTTATCTGGTCTTGTTTGCCCAGCTTTTTTTGTTTGCCGGAAAAACAGCCTTGGAACTTATCAGAAGTTGGATATCGCTCCATCTTTCGGCAAGAATAAACATTTCGCTTATTTCTGATTTCTTTATCAAACTGATGAATCTGCCAATTTCCTTTTTTGACGTCAGGATGACCGGAGACATCATGCAGCGAATCAACGACCATAACAGAATTGAGCGACTGTTAACAACCTCGTCACTGGATGTGCTGTTTTCTATAATCAACATGATTATAATGGGAGGTGTTCTGGCCTATTACAACCTGAAAATCTTTTTGGTTTTCTTTGCCGGAAGCCTGCTCTATTTTCTTTGGATTATCCTGTTTCTTAAACGAAGAGAAGCCTTGGATTACAAACGTTTTTCAGAAATCAGCCAGGAGCAAAGCAAGGTCATCGAACTCATAAACGGAATGCAGGAAATCAAGCTCCACAATGCCGAAAAGCAAAAACGCTGGAGCTGGGAATATATTCAGGCCCGCCTTTTTAAAGTTTCCATGAAAGGATTGGTATTGGAACAAACACAAAACATTGGTTCCTCAACCATCAACCAACTTAAAAACATCTTCATTATTTTCCTTTCTGCCAAATTGGTTATTGATGGAGAAATTACGCTGGGTATGATGATGGCAATTACCAGTATTGTAGGAAGCCTAGATGGCCCGATTACACAACTCATCCAATTCATCCGGGAAGTACAGGACGCAAAAATATCGCTTTCCCGATTATCTGAAATCCATGAAAAAGAAGACGAAAGCCAACAGGAAGAAAATCAGATTCATGAATTTCCTGTTGATTCCGACATTGTACTTAAAGACGTCAGCTTTAGATATACAGGAACAGACACTCCTGTTTTAGAAAACCTGAATCTTGTCATCCCTGCCAATAAGATAACGGCAATTGTAGGAACCAGCGGCAGTGGTAAGACAACGCTGATGAAGCTCCTGTTGAAATTTTACGAATGCGACAAAGGAGAAATTACGGTTGGAAACACGCTCCTTAAAAACATTGCCCAAAAAACATGGCGTGCCAATATTGGCGCTGTGATGCAGGAAGGCTATATTTTTAATGATACAATAGCCAACAACATTGCGATTGGTGTTGACATTATAAACAAGGAAAGACTCGCCTATGCCAGTGATGTGGCAAATATCAAAGGATATATTTCAGGTTTGCCTTTGGGATATAACACCAAAATTGGCATGGAAGGCATTGGCATGAGTACCGGGCAAAAGCAACGATTATTGATTGCCAGGGCGGTTTACAAAAACCCGGAAATGTTGTTTTTTGACGAGGCTACATCGGCACTTGATGCCAACAATGAAAAAGAAATCATGGAAAAACTGGATGTTTTCTTCAAAAATAAAACCGTTGTGGTAATTGCACACCGACTAAGCACCGTCATGAATGCTGACCAGATAGTAGTTCTCGATAATGGAAAAATAATAGAACAGGGCAATCACGAAGCATTAGTAAAATTAAAAGGAAGCTACTACCAGCTTGTTAAAAACCAACTGCAACTCGGAACATAATATGCCAGACGATAAACACATAGAACTACGAAGTGAAGAGGTTCAGGAAATCCTGACCAAAGTACCGCATTGGATGATACGATGGGGAAATGTGGTTATTTTGACCGTACTGTTATCCTTACTGGTCATGTCGTGGGTTGTAAAATATCCTGACATTGTTACTTCAGAAATTACCATAACCACGCAAATCCCTCCACAGAGACTCATTACCAAAAGTTCGGGGCGTATTGAGAAAATTTTTATCAAAAACGGAGAAACTGTTTCGGCAAATACAGCTTTGGCCGTAATTGAAAACACGGCCCGATATCAGGATGTGTTTTTGCTAAAAAGCATCATCGACACCCTTAAAATAGATAAGAGTTTTATCCGGTTTCCGTTTGAATCGCTCCCTTCCATGCAGCTGGGTGAAATTGAAGGGCCATTTGCCGTATTTGAAAAAGATTTTATTGCTTACAGCCTTAACAGAAAATTACAGCCTTATAAAGTAGAAGGCGCTGCACAAAATTATGAAGTCATCGAAATCAAAGAAAGACTAAACCTTTTGCAACAGCAAAAACAAATAAGCGAAACGGAGATACAGCTTAAAAAGAAAGAGCTTGACCGTTATAAAAAACTTTACGACAAAGGCATTATATCCACACAGGAATGGGAAACTAAAAATTTAGATTATCTCCAGACAGAAAAAAACTTGCGTGGACTCAGTTCCTCTATTTCGCAAATGAAATCGTCGTTGAATGATTTGAACAAAAACAGCAAATCGACAAAAATTAACGAGACTAAAGACGATGTAAGTCTGTTCAGGAATGCTATACAGTCCTATAACCAGTTGAAAAAAGCCATTGCCGATTGGGAATTAGCCTATGTGCTCCGGTCATCAATTTCAGGCGAAGTCTCTTTCATGCAAGTATGGACAGAAAACCAAACCATTACAGCAGGCGATAATGTTTTTTCTATTATCCCGAAAGAATCTGACAATTACATCGGAAAGATAAAAGCCAAGGCTCAAAATTCAGGAAAAATCAAAATTGGCCAGAATGTAAATATCCGTCTGGCAAATTATCCTGACCGGGAATTTGGAGTCATCAGAGGGAAAATACAATCCATCTCTTTAACCCCTGATAAAGAAGGTAACATTCTTATTGATGTATCCTTGCCAAACAAACTGGAAACTTCCTATCACAAAAAGATTGCATTTCGTCAGGAAATGAGCGGAACTGCTGATATTATCACCCAGGATTTGCGATTAATGGAGCGACTGCTTTACCAATTTCGGGATTTATTCCGAAGAACCTAAAAACGGTAAAAAACATTCCAAAAACATTGTTAAATCTAAATATGACATCTTGTCATATTACTTCAAATAATTGTATCTTTGCAAACTGATTAAATTTCTCTTTGGGAGACTATGGAAAAGATAATAGAAGAAAACAAGCAAGGGGAAAGCCTTGTATTAGAACATAAAACAGGAAACACCAAAAAGCTTTTTATTGAAAGTTATGGTTGTGCCATGAACTTTTCAGATAGTGAGGTTGTAGCCTCTATTTTGTCTGAAAATGGTTTCAATACTACTCAAATTCTGGAAGAGGCCGATTTGGTATTGGTCAACACCTGTTCCATTAGGGACAAAGCAGAACAAACCGTACGAAAAAGACTGGAAAAATACAATGCTGTAAAACGCAGCGTGAATCCAAAAATGAAAGTGGGTGTATTGGGCTGCATGGCGGAACGTCTTAAAAGTCAGTTTTTAGAAGAAGAAAAAATTGTCGATTTGGTTGTCGGCCCGGATGCTTATAAAGACCTTCCAAATCTTTTGCAGGAAGTAGAAGCCGGAAACGATGCCATTAATGTTATTCTTTCCAAAGATGAAACTTATGGCGATATTTCTCCGGTTCGTTTGCATAGCAATGGCGTTACTGCATTTGTTTCCATAACAAGAGGATGCGACAATATGTGTACCTTTTGCGTAGTTCCTTTTACCCGTGGCCGTGAAAGAAGCCGTGAGCCGCAAAGCATTATGGAAGAAATCGCCGACTTGTCTAACAGAGGTTTTAAAGAAATTACCTTATTAGGACAGAATGTAGACAGCTATCTTTGGTATGGTGGTGGTTTGAAAAAAGATTTTGTCAAGGCAACCGAATTCCAAAAAGCTACGGCTGTTGATTTTGCCCAATTACTGGAAATGGTCGCTACAGGATTTCCAAAAATGCGTATCCGTTTTTCAACATCGAATCCGCAGGACATGCATGAAAGCGTATTGCATGTTATTGCAAAATATCCAAACGTATGCAAACACATCCACCTTCCTGTACAATCCGGAAGTGACAGGATATTGGCAGCAATGAACCGACTGCATACCAGAGAAGAATATATCCAACTGATTGATAAGATAAACCGTATCATTCCGGGTTGTGGCATCACTCAGGATATGATTTCAGGATTTCCTACCGAAACGGAAGAAGACCACCAGGATACATTGAGCTTAATGGAACATGTCAAATACGGTTTCGGATATATGTATGCCTATTCTGAACGTCCGGGAACATTGGCCGGAAGGAAAATGGAAGATGATGTACCGGAAGAAACAAAACTAAGAAGGCTTCAGGAAATAGTTGATTTACAAAGAAAACACAGCGCTTTCAGAACCCAGGAATTCTTAGGGCAAACTGTAGAGGTGCTGATAGAAAAGACTTCAAAAAAATCTGAAGAGCAATTCTCAGGCAGAAATTCACAAAGCATAACAGTTGTTTTTCCTAGAGAAAATTATAAAATAGGTGATTTCGTAAATGTAAAAATCAATAGTTGTACCAGCGGCACTTTAATTGGAGAAGCCGTTGGATATAGTGATATGAATTAATTTTTAGATTTATGATTTAAGATTGCAGATTTAAGATTGCAGATTTAAGATTTGAGAAGGCAGTTAAAAGAAAAAAAACATCATTTAAAATAATTTAAATGGAATCAGTTCAAGCCATAAAACAACGATTTGAGATTATCGGGAATGACCCGAAACTGAATCGTGCAATAGAAAAAGCAATTCAGGTTGCACCAACAGACATTTCCGTCTTAGTGGCAGGAGAAAGTGGTGTCGGAAAAGAAAGCATTCCTAAAATCATCCACTCGCTTTCACACAGAAAGCATGGAAAATATATAGCCGTAAACTGCGGTGCGATTCCGGAAGGAACTATTGACAGTGAATTATTTGGCCACGAAAAAGGTGCTTTTACCGGAGCAACTTCAACCCGCGAAGGCTATTTTGAAGTCGCTGACGGAGGTACTATTTTCTTAGATGAAGTTGGTGAACTTCCTTTAACCACACAGGTACGTCTGTTACGTGTTTTGGAAAACGGAGAATTTATAAAAGTAGGTTCCTCTCAAGTCCAAAAAACAGATGTAAGGATTGTGGCGGCTACCAATGTTAATATGTTTGATGCCATCGAAAAAGGAAAATTCAGGGAAGACCTTTATTACAGATTAAGTACTGTCGATATTACGCTTCCGCCTTTAAGAGAAAGAAAAGATGATATCCACCTGCTGTTCCGGAAATTTGCAGCCGATTTTGCACACAAATATAAAATGCCTCCAATCAAGCTTGATGACAATGCAGTCCATTTCTTGTTGCAGTTCCGTTGGAGCGGTAACATCCGTCAGCTTCGAAACGTGGCAGAGCAGATTTCTGTTTTGGAAACCAACAGGGATATTTCGGCGGCAACATTACAATCTTACCTTCCATCAGAAGGCAGTCAGTTACCGTCTGTAATCAAGGACAAAAAAAGCGAAAGTGATTTCAGTAACGAAAGGGAGATTTTATACAAAGTGCTTTTTGATATGAAAAGCGACCTGAATGACCTGAAAAAACTGACATTGGAATTGATGCAGAATGGAAATACAAAAGTTCAGGAAAACAACAAAAACCTGATTCAGAAAATTTACGGAAGCAACCCTTCAGACAGCGAAATTGCTTTTGAAGAACAGCCAAGTGTGGCCCTAATCACAAAGCCAAAAGCGGAAGAACATTTTGAAGAAAACGATGACAATTTCACATTTGCTGAAACCGTTGAAGAAGAAGAAATCCTGAAACTGGAAGAAAAGGAAATCGAACTTATCAAAAAATCATTGGAAAAAAACAAAGGAAAAAGAAAGGCAGCGGCAGATGAGCTTGGAATTTCCGAAAGGACACTATACCGAAAAATAAAGCAATTTGATTTGTAAAAACTGTCTATATTTGACAAACTAAAGCATGAAATACATTAAATACATCATCCTTCCGGTCTTATTCCTTGCCTTCAATGGCTGCTCTGTATATAATTTTACAGGAGCGAAACCCATTAACGCCAAGACCTTCCAGGTTAATTATTTTCAGAATAATGCCGACCTTATCGAACCCGGAATTGAACGTAAATTTACTCAGGATTTGCAAAACCTGATTCAAAACCAAACGAATCTCAGCCTGACAAATTCAGGAGGCGAATTGGTTTATGAAGGCGAAATTGTAGATTACAGAGTTTCTCCAATGACTGCCACGGCCGACCAAAGAGCTGCCCAAAACCGCTTGACAATCTCTGTAAACGTACGTTTTACAAATAAGAATAAAGAAGAAGATGATTTTGAAAAAAGATTTTCTTTCTTCTATGATTTCCCTGGAACCAGCCAGCTTGTAGGGTCACAACTAACCACTGCATTGGACGTAATTTTTGAAAGGATTACGCAGGACATCTTTAACGAATCATTAGCCAAGTGGTAACAAAATAAACTATTGAATTTGAACCTTACAGAATTTACAACTTTACTAAGCCACCCAAATGCCGTCAGTGAAAGACAGGTATCTGCTTTGGATAAAATAGTCGAAGAATTTCCCTATTTCCAAAGTGCAAGGGCTTTGCGCTTAAAAGGATTGTACAATCAGGACAGTTTTAAATACAATGGCGAATTAAAAGTCACTGCGGCACATACAACAGACAGGAGCGTATTGTTTGAATACATCACCTCGGAAAATTTCATGGCCATCAACAAAGCTTTTTTTGCAGAAAAGGAAGCCCGAATCAATGCCATTAAAGTTCATGAGATTGAGATTCTGAATCCGGAGAAAAAAGAGGAGCCTGTAAAAATCGACCCTCTTGAACAATCTATTCTGACTTCAATACGCGAAGCTTCTGCCTCAAAACCGCAGCAGGCTGAAGAAGAAAAAGCTATAGAAATTCCGCAGCAAGAAACAAAGCCGGAAATCTCGGAAGAAAGCATAGAAGAAAAACTGGAAATTGGGAAACCATTGGAATTTTCACGTGGAGAGAAACATTCTTTTCAGGAATGGCTTCAATTATCGACTTTTAAGCCAATCCAGAGAGAACAAGCCCCAATTGAATCTGAAAAAACAGCTAATACGGAAGAAATTTCAGAAATAGATTCAGAAAAAAAGAAAAAATTAGAAATAATTGACCGGTTTATCGAAGCCAATCCAAAAATTTCTCCTGTTAAAAACACTACTCCTATTTCATTGATTTCTGAGCGGAACTCCCAAGATAATTCATATCTGATGACAGAAACCCTGGCAAAAGTTTATCTCGAACAAAAGAAATATCAAAAAGCAATTCAAGCTTATGAAATATTAATTTTGAAATATCCAGAAAAAAGTCATTTCTTTGCAGACCGAATTTTGGATATTAAGACATTACAACAAAATAACAATAATTAAAACAATGAGCACATTTACAATTTTTTTGGTTTTAATCACAATCGTTTGTTTTCTACTAGTCGTAGTTATTATGGTACAAAACCCTAAAGGTGGCGGTTTGTCATCTACACTAGGCGGTGGCGGACAAATGGGTGGAGTTCAGAAAACTACTGATTTCTTAGACAAAAGTACCTGGACACTAGCCGGATTGTTAATTGTTTTGATTTTATTGTCTAGTTTGAGCTTCACAGGAACTTTTGGTGGCAATACATTAAAAACAATCGACCCAAAAGCGGCTCCGGCTCCAAAAACGGCTGCGGCTCCGGCAAAAACCAATGCAGCAGAAACTCCAGCTACAGCGCAACCAGCAGCTACAGCACAGGACACAGCAAAATAATTTTTTTGAAAAAATACATTCAAAATGCCAACACGTCAGATGTTGGCATTTTTTTTTGACCAAAATGTCATAAATAGCGATTGGCACAATTTCTGTCTAGTAGAAGAAAACTTCAAAAACACATATAAATATAAAATTTTATAATTATGGCTTTAAACATTAAACCTCTTGCAGACCGTGTATTGGTTGAACCGGCAGCAGCAGAAACAAAAACTGCTTCTGGAATTTTTATCCCTGACACAGCAAAAGAAAAACCTCAAAAAGGAACCGTTGTAGCTGTAGGAAACGGAACAAAAGACCACAATATGACCGTGAAAGTCGGTGATTCTGTACTTTACGGAAAATATGCCGGAACAGAATTAAAATTAGAAGGTAAAGACTACCTGATTATGAGAGAAGATGATATTCTTGCAATAATTTAAAGGCTAAACGCTATAAGCTATAGGCTAAAGGCTGTAAGCCTTAAAAACATATTCAATATAAGCCAAAAAAACATGAGAGATTTTAAAAAGTATGACATCTGGCAATCAAGTCATTCTTTCACCTTAGAAGTTTATAAAATGACTTCCCAATTTCCGAAAGAAGAAACTTATAATTTGATAAGCCAAATCCGAAGGGCTTCCTCTTCTATTCCAACTAATATCAGTGAAGGTGGTGGAAGAAACAGTGATAAAGAATTCAATCAATTTCTCAACATCGCATTGGGATCAGCTAATGAAACAGAATATCTTTTGATCTTGTCCAGAGATTTGCATTATATCAATACTGAAATTGCATTAGACTTTCTTGATAAAATCAATTCTATAAAAAGCAAAATATACAATTTAAAACAAAAATTAATTTCACCAACGGCCTAAAGCGTATAGCTTAAAGCCTAAAAAACAAATAAAAATGGCAAAAGAAATAAAATTTGATATCGAAGCACGCGACGGTTTAAGACGTGGTGTTGACGCTTTAGCAAATGCAGTAAAAGTAACCCTGGGACCTAAAGGACGTAATGTAATTATAGGAAAATCATTTGGCGGACCTACTGTCACTAAAGATGGTGTTTCTGTGGCCAAAGAAATAGAACTACAAGATACGCTTGAAAATATGGGCGCCCAAATGGTTAAAGAAGTAGCTTCTAAAACCAATGACCTTGCCGGTGACGGTACTACAACCGCGACGGTTTTGGCACAGGCTATCGTAAAAGAAGGATTGAAAAACGTTGCTGCGGGTGCAAACCCAATGGACTTGAAAAGAGGTATCGATAAGGCTGTAGAAGCTATCGTAGCCGATTTGGCAAAACAAGCTACAGAAGTAGGTACAAATACAGACAAAATCAAACAGGTTGCCTCTATTTCGGCTAACAATGATGATGTAATCGGAGAATTGATTGCTACGGCATTCGGTAAAGTGGGTAAAGAAGGTGTAATTACTGTTGAAGAAGCTAAAGGAACAGACACTTATGTTGATGTAGTTGAAGGTATGCAATTTGACAGAGGTTATCTTTCTCCATATTTCGTAACGAACTCTGAAAAGATGGAAGCGGAATTGGAAAATCCTTACATCCTGCTTTACGATAAAAAAGTTTCTTCATTAAAAGAATTACTTCCAATCCTTGAGCCAGTGGCACAATCCGGAAAACCATTACTGATTATTGCAGAAGATGTTGACGGCGAAGCATTATCTACTTTGGTTGTAAACAAACTAAGAGGTGCCTTGAGAATTGCTGCTGTTAAAGCGCCTGGTTTTGGTGACAGAAGAAAAGCAATGTTAGAAGACATCGCAATCCTAACCGGAGGTACAGTCATTGCTGAAGAACAAGGCTATACTTTAGAAAATGCAACGCTTGAAATGCTTGGAACAGCAAAACGTGCTACTATCAATAAAGACAATACTACATTAGTTAGCGGAGCCGGTGACATCGAAATCATTAAAAACCGTGTCAACCAAATCAAGAGCCAGATGGAAACTACAACTTCTGACTATGACAGAGAAAAACTTCAGGAGCGTTTGGCTAAATTAGCCGGTGGTGTTGCTGTACTTTATGTTGGAGCTGCTTCAGAAGTAGAAATGAAAGAGAAAAAAGACAGAGTTGACGATGCTTTACACGCTACCCGTGCGGCAGTTGAAGAAGGAATCGTTGCTGGTGGAGGTGTTGCCCTTTTAAGAGCTAAAAGCGTTTTGAAAGACATCAAAGCTGACAATGCTGATGAAGCTACCGGAATCCAGATTGTTTCCCGCGCAATTGAATCTCCTTTGAGAACAATTGTTGAAAACGCCGGACTTGAAGGTTCTGTAGTTGTTGCCAAAGTAGCTGAAGGTTCAGGAGATTTTGGTTACAACGCTAAAACTGATGAATATGTAGACATGCTAAAAGCAGGAATCATCGACCCTAAAAAAGTAACCCGTGTTGCTTTGGAAAATGCAGCTTCTGTTTCAGGAATGATTCTGACTACAGAATGCGCTTTGGTTGAAATCAAAGAAGAAAATGCCGGAGCAAGCCCAATGGGTGGCGGCATGCCGGGAATGATGTAAAAATAAATTTCTATTTTTTTTAAAAAAGGACGCTAAATAGCGTCCTTTTTTATTTCTGATAAACAAAATCATTAATTTAATACATATATTGCATCTATTAACCATTATACAACATTATTATGCAATGCATCTTTCGCCTCCATGTAGTTTTTATTTTTTTCGCTGCCACATTTTCCTGCTACTCCCAGGAAACAGATTCCCAAAAAAACTTTATTTCAAAAACCATTGAAGATTATTTCTTTTTGGAAAGAGAAAATATCCATCTTCAGCTTGACAAATCAGTATTCCTTTCAGACGAAGATGTCTGGTTTAAAGGCTACGTATACCACAGAAAAGAAGAAGTTCCGTTTTTCACGACTACCAATGTCTATGCTTCCCTCTATGACGAAAACGGAAACAGAATAAAAGACAAATTATTATTCAGCAGCATGGGCAGCTTCTCCGGGAAATTTGAACTGGGAGATAGTTTCAAAAGCGGCAACTACTATATCCAGGTTTTTACCAACTGGATGAACAACTTCAAAGAAGACGAATCTTCTGTTTTTAGATTTAGTGTCATAAATAAAAATGACAGGACCGCCTCTATCAAGAGCTCACCCGATTATTCAAAAATAAACATTGAGTTTTTCCCCGAAGGTGGCTCTATCATTCAAGGCACTCAAAATACAGTGGGTATAAAAGTAAGCGATTGTCACGGTAATCCTTTGCCATCAATTGAAGGTGAGATTATCGGTCCGGAAGGCAAAAGCATTCAAAAAGTCAGCCTGAACAGATTCGGATTGGGGAAATTCCAGATTTTTGGTGACAGCAAAACCTCAAAAGCCTCTTTTCTGGTCAACGGCAAAAAAGTAGAAGAAAATTTGCCATTTGCATCCCCAAATGGTCTGGCACTTGAAATCAACAACTTTGCATTAAAAGACAAGACGATTGTCAAAATCAGAACCAACGAAAAAAACATTGCTTCTTTTAAATCAAAAAAACATTATCTGGTAGTACATCAGGACAACAAATCCATCATCTTTGACATAGATTTCAAAAATACTTTAGAACAAAACATCACTTTCACCAAAGACAACCTCTCCGAAGGTGTCAATACCGTCAGAATAATCGATTCTGATATGAAGCAACTTGCTGAAAGGTTTATTTTTAAATATCCCGAAGAATCCTTAAAGCTTGATATAAAGCTTTTGAAAAAAGGAAAAGATTCCATCCATTTTTCCGGAAACCTGAACTACGCCAACACTAGCATCAGTATTTCAGCCGTTCCGGAACAATCAATCGCAATAAACCAGGATTATTCAATCCGCGCTTCCTTTCTGCTAAATCCGTATTTGTCTAAAAACCAGTCCAACACCAACTATTATTTTGAAGAAGTATCAAAAGCAAAAGAGTTTGAGCTTGACCTTCTCCTTTTAACCCAAAGTGCCGGAAAATACAAATGGGAAAACATTGTGACTACACCTCCAAAAGACAACAACACCTTTGATTTTGGACTTACGATCAAAGGAACGATAAATCAGACCCTGGCTGACCGTAAAAAATTCAAGGTAAAGTTATTTTCATTACAATCCAGCATTAGCGAATCCACAGGAATCAATGATAAAAATGAATTTTATTTCAACAACATGGTTCTGGCCGATTCAACCTGGGTAAACTTCACACTAACCGACGACAAGAACAAGCCAATTGTTTTAAAATTATATCCGCAGATTTTAAACGGACGAAGAACATTCAACAAGCCCTTCAAAACAGAAAAAAAGGAATGTGCCTCCATTGAAGAAAAGGTAGAATATGAAACCCCAAGTTTTGTAAACGGAACAATTATGCTTGAAGACGTTGAAATTGCTGTAGAAAAGAAAAAGAAACTTAAATATTCGAATAGTTTAGGAAACGGAAATCTTAGAGGTTACAAAGTGGCAGAAAATGACCAGACAGACGTATTGAACTTTATTAGAAACAATGGCTTTGAAGTTCCAACGATTAACGGTTTTTCCAATACGGTAGAAATCTACAGCCGTTCCGTAACAACCATAAACGGGGCAAGAAGTACTCCGATACTTTTTATTGACGGACTTCAGCAAATGAGCTTTGATTTACTTCTGAATATGAGAATGAATGAAGTAGATGAAATTTACATCAATGCACATGCTATCGTTCCATCTGTAAACAACAATATCGGAATTATAAAAATTTATATGAAAAAAGGCGGTAGCAATTCGCCACAAAAAAACAACGCTATTCCTTTTGAAATAAAAAATGCTTTTTCAAAGATTGAACCTTTTAAGAATAAGCTGTATACTTCAACTGAAAACAGAGGCTTTCAAAATTTTGGATTAATTCATTGGATTCCTGCCATATATACCCATGACAGCAAGGAATTTAAATTTCAGATTCCAAATATGGGACAAAAAAACGTAAAATTGCTTATTGAAGGTTTTTCTGCCGAGGGGCAATTAATTTCAGAAACCAGAACAATCACTTTGGAATAAAAAAATCCGAAGCCTAAACTTCGGATTTTACCAACTAAAAAAACCAACCAACTATTAAATAGAAACTTGATACTGTGCGATAAAAGCTCCTTTATGGTCTGTCAGATTGCCCGATGTATTATATATCGGGCGATTCTGATAGGATACCGTAAACTTTGAAGTCTGTCCGTTTAACAGCCAGTTTACGCCTATATCATAAAAACTCATATCCTTATTCAATCTTTCATAATGGGCATGTTGGATTGCAACATACGGCATCAGAGTTGTCATTCCAATCAGGTTATCTTTAAGTTTGTAGCCTAACTGTGCATACAAAACATTTCCTGTTCCATAGGCCGGGAAACCATTTCCGCTACCATTCAAAACAGCTGAATCACTACTTCCATTGGCAGGATTCATTGGCGCGGCATTACGGATGTAATTGGTTCCGAAATCATAATGCGTAAAATTTCCGTAGAAACTTATCGCCTCACCTCTTGAACCTATTGGCGTATCATAAAAAACATCTGCTGCCAAATGAAGCATATCTGTATAAATAGTATCATTGACCGCATTTCTATGCCACATGGCATCTTGCTGGTATACAATCCCGGCTCCTATATTGAAGACTTTCTTTTTCCCTAAATAACTTCCGGTAGCGTAAGGTGTCAGATTGGATTCCTGTTCCTTAAACTGGTACTGGAAATAACCATTGAATTGCATCTGTGGCGGCTTCGGAGAAAAATTAGACCTTTCACTTATTGCCGCAACATAGCCGGAACTTTTCTGTATGGCCAGTGGCTGTGCAAAAGCCATCCTATAGTCTAACTTACCCAGCTTGCCTTTTGCATAAAACGAAAGCTTTCTGACAAACTGGTCTGTTACATCGTTTGTTGATTCAAGAAATAACGGTATATCAATACCCATAATAGAACCTACGGAAGAAGCAGAAAATCTTGACAATCCAGTCCATGAAGACAAGCCCGCTCCTAAAGACAACTTTTCTTTATCAATAGCATATTCACCCAATGCATCATGAATAAAAAAACCCTGTTTCCTGTCGGAAACATTATTGAAGTTATTCTGGCCAATTTGCCCATAAATAAAAACACGGTCTGCAACCTGTCCGTACATCTGAACCCTGAATCTTCGGATACCGATATCTGTTCCGGCCGTTTTAGGGGAATCAAAAATTGTAGTCCCCGGATTATACTCCTGATTTCTAATCCAAACCTGGGAAAGCATTGCAAACTTCAGATAATTGGAACCGTCTTCATTCAGGTATAATTTCTTATCGTGCCAAAATTCATGTTTCGGTTTTTCCGGTGCAGGCTGTTGTTCCTGTGCAATCGTTTTTTGCGACAGGAAAAGGACTGATAGTCCGCAAAAAGCCAGTGAATACTTCAATGATTTCATTCTATGTAATTATTTATTTCCAATCCTCAATATCTCAATCCCGACAGCATCTTTCCAATCCGTCTGGTAGCTGTTAATCCCACGTTATTTTGTCAGACCATTGATGTAAAAATACCTTGAAAAAATTCAAGGTATTTTTTTACTGTTTTTAGTTTCTTTCGTAAGCACAACAAGTATGAAGCTTTGCATAGTCTTCATCTGTCGCCTTTACTTTTTCAGTATCGTGCCCCACTTTGGCAATGGCTTTCTGCACTTCCTCTTCGGATGTTTTTTCTTCATTCAGAATAAGGTGCAGTTGCTTATCTCCAATATCCCAGCTGGCCGATTTTACACCTGCAACTGAAAAAGCAGCTTTTTCGATTCGTTTTTTACACATCTCGCAGTTGCCTTTAACTTCAACGGTATGTTTTGCATTTTTATTCTTTTTCTCTTGTGCCTGTACTGCAAATCCTATTAGGGAAACGAAAAGCACTATCATTAATTTTTTCATATTTTTTGTTTTTAATTATTTATTCTTAGTTTATTTTATCTTAAATCGCAATCCTGCATAATACATCTGTCCAAAAATTGGCGCATAGATTATGGAACTATCAAAATTTGGTCCAAACGGATTATCACTTCCTAAAATGGCCTTATCCTGTTTATAATTCCCTATGTTTTCACCACCAACATACACTTCAAAGGTAGAAGAAAAAGTTCTTGTGATTTGGGCATTCATCAGAGAAAAAGATGGCGAATAGTCCGGAAGCCTGTCAGATGCAGGATTTGATGCCGTATTTGGCAACTGTTGTTTCCCAAGCCAATTGTATGTAAAATCGAATTTCCATTGCTGCCCTTTATCCGTGATATGTGTCTCATACTCTAAGTTACCAAAGAAACGATGTTTCGCCTGTAACGGTCTTTGCGCGCTTCCGCTTAGGTAATCGGTTTCAATTTCATAAAACTTATACGCCGTTCTTAAATTAAAATGTGTTGCCAGTTCATAATTAAAATCAAGCTGTAAACTGTTGGCAAATGATTTTCCGTCCAGGTTATAAAACAAAGCCTGTTGTGGACTAGCATACAAATCTACAACAGCCTGATTTTGGAAATCAGTTCTGTAAAAATCAAAAGTAACTTCTGCCGGCCTGTTGAAAAGCGTAAAACCCTGCATAAAGCTGACTCCGTAATTCCATGCAATTTCCGCATCCAATCCGTAGATTTTGCCTCCCGTATTCAGAATATCAAAAACCCTTGAACTGGCAAAAAGCTGTTGGTTCTCTGCAAAAATATTCGCAGAACGTTTTCCTCTTCCTGCAGAAGCCCTCAATACTGCCCTATCCCACGGATTGTATCTTGCATGGATTCTTGGCGTAATAAAAGTTCCTAATCGGTTGTGATTATCAACTCTGGCGCCAGCAACCAAACTGAAGTTTGTGGTATTATCATAAGTATATTCAAAAAATGCACCAACAGAATTATCAATTCGGTTGAAATCTCTTGCAATATTTGGTACGCCCACAAACTCATCGTATTTGTCATAGGTAAAATTCAACCCGGTTGCAAACTTATTCAGCGTATTGCTGATAATGGAATTAAAAATCAGGTTGGAATAAAAACTTTTCTGATTGATATCATACCTGTTCAGACCAAAATACGATTCCTGGTCATGACCATTGAAAGAAGTCTGGAACCCGATACTCTGGTAAGGCATATCAGGAAAAACATAACCCAATTTTGCGGAAACATCATAACGCTGTGTTTTGATTTCAGAACCCCAGTAATTTGTCGTGAATTTATCGCGGTCTTTATCAAAATCAACCTCTCCGGTCTGCTTTGCATCATTCATGTATCTGAAATTCAAAAAGCTTACCCAGCCTTTTTCCATGTCGGTATATTGCCATCTGTTCAATACGTTAATTTGTTTTGAAAGCGGATTATCCAAAAATCCGTCATCATTCATGTCGTTCTTACCCAATCTGGCATTACCATGAAGAAATAAACTTGTACTCCATTTATCAGATACCTTTTTGTTGAAGTGGGTATTTAGTTCAAAACGGCTGTCTGTAGAACCATAGGCATTCAGGAAAAAAGGAATATCGTTTACAGGTTTGATAAGCTCTGTATTGATCTGTCCCGAAATACTTTCAAAACCGTTAACAACAGACCCCGCACCTTTTGTAATCTGGATGCTTTCCACCCAGGTTCCGGGCGTAAAAGAAAGGCCATAAGCCTGTGAAGCTCCTCTTACCGAAGGAAGATTTTCTTCCGTAATCATCAAATAAGGGCTTGTTAACCCTAACATCTTAATCTGCTTTGTTCCTGTCAAAGCATCAGAAAAGTTGACATCGATTGACGGATTCGTCTCAAAGCTTTCTGCCAGGTTACAGCAAGCCGCTTTCAGCAATTCTTTGCTGGACATTGTAGTAACGTTGGCCGTTTTCATATACGATTTCTGAAGGCTTTTTCGCTCTTTGTTAATCGTCACTTCTTCCAGCTCGTTATTCTGAACAAGGGAATGGTGAATAAAATTTGGAGAATTTACAGTAATCGTGTCTGTTGAGAATCCAACATAACTAATCACCAATTTTGTAAATTCCGGCTTATAAGAAATGGAAAAGTCTCCATTTACATCAGTAGTTGTACCTATCTGGGTGTTGAGCCATTGTATACTGGCCCCAATGATTGGCTGTCCTGTAGCAGTTCCTTCTGTTATTTTCCCTTTCAACTCTTGCGAAAAAGAAGCGGCAGAAACGATAAGACATAACAGCAGTATGAATTGTTTTTGCATAAAAAAAGATTTAATAGTATAATTATAGTTAAGCCATAAAAGGCTTTACGGAATTATCTATCAAATCACGCGTAGAAAATATACTGGGAATATAGCTTGAATAAGGGCGGTGCATTGGCATCGCAATAGTATTCAATATTTTCCTGCTTTTGAGCCTGAAGTGGCTTTCCAAAAACTTCCGGTTTCCAATCCTGGAATATAACAGCAGGTCCTGAATGAAATGAAAAGGTTTTTACAACAACCTGTTCTGATTTTTTCTTAAGTTCAACTTTCTTATCAGAGCAGCATTTTTTTCCTTCTTCTGCTTTTTTGGCACAACACTTCTTTTCAGTAGTTTCCTTTTTAGGCAGGGCACATACTTCAGAAGTTTTATAAGCCGCTGAAATGGAAGAAACTTTTCCGCCACAGAAATGCACATTGAAAGCAAATCCCATATTGGAAACCAACAGGAAAAGTGCTAAAATCAAACTTGTGCTTTTTCTTAAATTCATTAACTTATAAATTGTCTGGTGCAAAACTATTAAAATTGCCAACACAAAACTATTTAAGAATTGTTATTTTTTTTCGAAATCTTATTCTGATAAAAAAAGGCCGGAACAAATAACAACAAAAACAGCGGTTGGATTAAAAACCTTCGGACATAAAAAAGCAAAAGGTTGTTTTCCTGGTCGGAAAAACTGAGAATGGAAAAAAAGACCGCTATCAGCAGGATGAAAAAAACCAGATATAGTATACCTGCAAATTTTGACAACCCTAAATCTTTAAACAAAACCTGTATGATAGCAATTGAAATCAGACTATTTAATGAATATCTTAAAAAAAGGCTGAAAAACAACTTAAAGGAATCATACTGCGGAAAAGGTTTTTCCATATAATCACTTCTGAAATAAGCCAGAAACGGATCGTAAAAACGCTCTTCAAACATCCTGATTAAGGCCAGAAGAAAAACCAGCATTAGCGATAAAGCGATTTCTTTTTTATAATTAAGAAGCTTTTGCATGCAATGAAAATTTTTGAACCCACAATACCCAAAGACCAAATACTACTCCATAAATAAAGAGTGGAAAAACAACACCGTGCAAAATATGCTCATATTCCGGATAATAATACAACGCAATGGCAAGCAATGCAATTCTAAGAATATTTAATATGTGGATAACCAGAATACTTATCAGAACAAACACTATTGTTTGCTTCATTCTCCCTTTAAAAGCAACAACAAATGCCACGAAAAGAATCATAACACTCATGGCATTGCAGCCTTCCACTACTCTTGCTATAAATTTGCCGTTAAGAAAAAGTTTTACAGAGGGCTGGGAGTCATGTGGAGCAATTGAAGTATCCTGCCCGAAAAGATGGAGTACATCATTAGTCTGTGAAGCTACAAGTTCTGTAAAACTGTCCGTTTCAAATTTTTCAGCATCAAAACTATTGAGATACAACTGATATGCAAACATCAGCACTCCATAAGTCAGAAAAAACTTTAGGAGAAATATAAAAAACGGCCGGTATTGGACGAAGTAGCTTTTCAAAAAAATATTTTTAACAAAACTATACAATTTTAGCTTTCCGTAATTAAATACTTTTGTATAGTAAAAACCATCATTATGACTTTTGAAGAATTAAAACCTAAGGTTGAGGACATCCTCCACCACAAAGACATTTTAAGAGAAGACAAATTAATGCAGATTTGCCATCTCTTAAGAGACAACATTGACTATTATGACTGGGTTGGATTCTATTTCAGGAATGGTGATAAAGAAGAATTGATTTTGGGCCCTTATGCCGGCGAACCAACAGACCACACGGTTATTCCTTTCGGAAAAGGAATTTGCGGACAGGTGGCCGTTTCCAACCAAAACTTTGTAGTGCCTGATGTAAAAGCACAGGACAATTACATTGCCTGCAGCTTTACGGTAAAATCTGAAATCGTAATTCCGCTTTTTGTTGAAGGAAAAAACATAGGCCAGATTGATATCGATTCCAACGTATTGGATCCTTTTACTGAAATGGACGAACGCTTCCTTGAATTTGTAAATGCTGAAGTAGCCAAATTATTTTAGGAACTCCAATCCCTAAGCAGATTCAAAAACAAGCTAACTGTCAGCCGTTTAAACAAAACAAACTCTACAAACCGTATTTTTTAAAATCTTTTTTCTGAAAATTATTTTTTCTGAAAATAAATATTACCTTTGCACTCGAATAAGAAAAACTTATTCATTACATAATAATCATTTAAACAAATATTGGCATGTACTTAACTAAAGAAGTTAAAGAGCAAATCTTCGCTAAACACGGAGGATCAGCTAAAAACACAGGTTCAGCTGAAGGACAAATCGCGTTATTCACGCACAGAATTGGTCACTTGACTGAACACTTGAAGAAAAATCGTCACGATTACAACACGGAGCGTTCGCTTGTCCTACTAGTAGGTAAAAGAAGAAGCTTGCTTGATTATCTTAAGAAAAAAGATATCAACAGATATCGTGAGATTATCAAAGAATTGAATATTAGAAAATAATTCAATAGAAAAGAGGTGCTCACGCGCCTCTTTTTGTTTTTACATATTGCCGAAAAAAAGTTTGGTTTTTCATTGGGTTTTAGATAACTACACACAACAACAACTACAACACAACTAAAACCCATTGTTTAATCAAAAGAGGAAAAATTTTATGATTCCAAAAGTTTCAAAAGAAATTATCGATTTAGGAGATGGAAGAAGCATCTCGATCGAAACAGGAAAACTGGCAAAGCAAGCCGACGGATCTGTAGTAGTAAGAATGGGAGATACAATGTTGCTTGCTACCGTAGTATCTGCAAAAAAAGCAACTCCCGGAGTTGACTTTTTGCCTTTAACAGTTGACTATCGCGAAAAGTTTGCAGCTGCAGGTCGTTTCCCTGGCGGGTTTTTCAAACGTGAGGCACGTCCAAGCGACAGCGAAATCCTTACCATGAGATTAGTTGACCGCGTTTTGCGTCCGCTTTTCCCGGATGATTACCATGCAGAAACACAGGTAATGATCCAGCTGATGTCTCATGACGAAACCGTAATGCCTGATGCTTTGGCAGGTTTGGCTGCATCTGCTGCACTAGCAGTTTCAGACGTACCTTTCTCAACCCTGATTTCAGAAGTACGTGTGGCCCGAATCGACGGTAAACTCGTAATCAACCCAAGCCGTGCTCAATTGGAATTATCTGACATCGACATGATGATTGGAGCTTCAAAAGATTCTATCGCAATGGTAGAAGGTGAAATGAAGGAGATTTCAGAGAAAGAAATGGTTGAGGCTATCAAATTTGCACACGAAGCTATCAAAATCCAGATTGAAGCGCAGGAAAGACTGCAAAATCTTGTTGGCAAAAAAGAGGTTCGTACTTATGAAGAAGAGCGCAATGATGAAGCTATCTACGAAAAAGTAAGAGAATTGGCTTACGACAGATGTTTTGCTATTGCCCAGGAAGGAACAGCCAAGCAAGAGCGTTCTGAAAAATTTGCCGAAGTAAAAGAAGATGTAAAAGCTGCTTTTACTGAAGAAGAATTATTAGAAAACGGAGACCTGATCTCTAAATACTATTCAAAAGTTAATAAAGAAGCCGTTAGAGAAGTTATTCTTCAATTAGGATTGCGTCTTGACGGAAGAAAAACTACCGAAATCAGACCAATCTGGTGTGAAATCGACTATCTTCCATCTGTTCACGGATCTTCTTTGTTTACAAGAGGAGAAACTCAGGCGTTGGCTACTGTAACTTTGGGAACTTCAAGAGAATCCAACCAAATTGACACTCCATCAGAACAAGGTGAAGAGAAATTCTACCTGCACTATAACTTCCCACCTTTCTCAACAGGTGAAGCAAAACCGCTAAGAGGAACTTCAAGAAGAGAGGTTGGACACGGAAACCTGGCGCAACGTGCCTTGAAAAATATGATTCCTGCAGACTGCCCATACACTGTAAGAGTAGTTTCAGAAGTTTTGGAATCTAACGGTTCTTCATCTATGGCTACCGTATGTGCCGGAACTCTGGCTTTAATGGATGCCGGTATCCAAATGACAAAACCTGTTTCAGGTATTGCAATGGGATTGATTTCTGATGATAAAACCGGAAGATGGGCTGTATTGTCTGACATCTTAGGTGATGAAGACCACCTGGGTGATATGGACTTTAAAGTTACCGGAACTGCTGACGGAATCACGGCCTGCCAAATGGACATCAAAATTGAAGGTCTTGCCTATGACATCATGGAAAAAGCCCTTGAACAGGCTCGTGACGGACGTTTACATATTCTGGGAAAACTGACTGAAGTTATCGCTACCCCAAAAGCAGAAGTGAAGAAACATGCACCAAAAATCGTTACCAGAATCATTCCTGGCAACTTCATTGGAGCTTTGATCGGACCTGGTGGAAAAGTAATTCAGGAACTACAAAAAGCTACCGGCACAACTATCGTTATCAACGAGGTTGACGAGCAAGGCGTTGTAGAAATTCTTGGTACTGATCCAGACGGAATGGCAGCAGTATTGGCAAAAATCGATTCAATCGTTTTCAAACCTGAAGTAGGCGAAACATACGAAGTGAAAGTAATCAAGATGCTTGATTTTGGTGCGGTAGTAGAATATACTGCAGCTCCGGGTAATGAGGTATTGCTTCACGTATCCGAACTGGCATGGGAAAGAACTGAAAATGTTGCTGATGTGGTAAAAATGGGTGATGTATTCCAGGTAAAATACCTTGGGGTTGATCCTAAAACCAGAAAAGAAAAAGTTTCGAAAAAAGCTTTACTGCCAAGGCCTCCTAGAGACGAAACAAAAAGACCTCCAAGAGAAGAGGATAAAAAATAATTAATTCTTATATAAGGTTAATTCAACTGAAGCCCCGTTTCATTTATTTGAAATGGGGCTTTTAAATTGTATACATTTCATTTTAAAAACGATTTCCTTATTCGCGGTTTATTTCCTCCGTAGTTTTATTTCTTCTTCTGTACATTTTTTTTCTTAAGAAAAGGCATTAAGAAATTAACACTACTAAATGACAATCAATAAGTTACACCTATAAACATAACATTCAAAATAAAATAAAAATATTTTGTTTACCTTTTTGTAACTTTTTTGCAACTCGTTACGTATAACAACCTGAATACATAAATTAAGGAAAAACCAGAATGAGACAGCTCAAAATTACCAAGCAGGTAACTAACCGTGAAACTGCTTCCTTAGACAAATACCTACAAGAAATTGGAAAAGTTGACCTTATTACCGCTGATGAAGAGGTAGAATTGGCTCAGAAAATAAAAGCCGGAGACCAGAGAGCATTAGAAAAATTGACAAAAGCCAATTTGCGTTTCGTGGTTTCTGTAGCAAAACAATATCAAAACCAAGGACTTACACTTCCCGACTTAATTAACGAAGGAAATCTGGGTCTTATTAAAGCCGCACAACGTTTCGATGAAACACGTGGTTTTAAATTTATCTCTTATGCAGTTTGGTGGATTCGTCAATCTATCTTGCAGGCTTTGGCAGAACAGTCACGTATTGTTCGTCTGCCATTAAACAAAATCGGTTCTATCAATAAAATCAATAAGATGTATGCGTTATTGGAGCAATCTAATGAGCGCCCGCCATCTGCTGAAGAAATTGCAAAAGAACTTGACATGACAGTAAACGACGTAAAGGAATCTATGAAAAATTCCGGACGTCACCTTTCAATGGATGCTCCTCTTGTTGAAGGAGAAGATTCTAACCTTTATGACGTTTTGCGTTCTGGTGAATCTCCAAATCCGGACAGAGAGCTAATCCACGAATCTTTGCGTACGGAAATCGAACGTTCATTAGAAACATTGACTCCAAGAGAAGCAGATGTTGTCCGTTTGTACTTCGGTCTGGGCGACCAGCATCCTATGACTTTGGAAGAAATAGGCGAAACTTTTGACCTGACACGTGAGCGTGTTCGTCAAATTAAGGAAAAAGCAATCCGCAGGTTGAAACACACTTCGAGAAGCAAAATCCTGAAAACCTATTTAGGATAACAAATTGCAAAGTTTTCTAAAATCATTTTGATTCTTAGATTTTATTTGTATCTTGTTTTCCCAAAAAATTGACACCCTTATATTATAATATTTAACGTAACAACAGTTCAAAACTGTTCGTTTTTTGATTGATGATTGAAACTCCGGCTGATTACCGGAGTTTTGTTTTTTTTATCAAACAAAACTGCCGGTCTGTTCGCTCCGCTCGGGTTTCCGGAGTTTTGTTTTACCTAAAGAAAGAACACAAAAAACTATTTTTAATAGCTCTTTCACACAAAGTACACAACCTTACTACTCAGAGCCTTAGAACTTTTTACACAGCCTTTGTTAAGATCCTCATTTTAGCCACAGATTGAATGATTACACAGATTAAAAACAATTTCAATTACCCTCCATTCTTACACAAAAACACAACCTTAGCCACTCAGAACCTTAATTCCTTAGCCCCTTTAAAAAAAATCTTGTATGCTTAGCTGTTTAACTGTACTTTTGCACAAAACAACACAACAACATGAAAAATACCCTCATTGCACCTTCTGTGCTGGCTGCTGACTTTGGAAACCTGCAGCGTGACCTTGAAATGATTAACAACAGTGATGCCGATTGGTTCCATGTAGATATTATGGACGGTGTTTTTGTACCTAATATTTCTTTTGGGATGCCTGTACTGGAAACAATACAGAAACACGGCAAAAAGACAATTGATGTACATTTGATGATTGTTGACCCTGATCGTTATATCAAGACTTTTGCTTCACTTGGAGCCAACGTATTGAGCGTTCATTATGAAGCCTGTACTCATCTTCACAGAACATTACAGGCTATCAAAGCCGAAGGAATGAAAACCGGAGTTGCTTTGAATCCCCATACCAGTGTTACCGTATTGGAAGATATTATTAATGATATTGATGTGGTTTGCATCATGAGCGTGAATCCAGGTTTTGGAGGACAGTCATTTATTGAATCGACCTATAAAAAAGTAAGACAATTAAAAGAAATTATTTCCCGTAATAAAGCAGAAACCCTGATTGAGGTAGACGGCGGTGTAACAGACAAGAATGCCAAACAACTGGCTGAAGCCGGTGCTGATGTTTTAGTAGCCGGAAACTATGTTTTCAAGTCTGCCAATCCAACCGAAACCATTTCCCATTTAAAGAAGACTGCCTCGCTTTAAAAGGCATTTCTATAACAAAAAACCTGTTCTGCGAACAGGTTTTTTTATGCAATTAATTCAGATATTCCTCCTTAAAATTAATCATCTTTTTTACCCTTTCATATAATTCAGGGTGTTCTTTCCTGAAAACCTGTGGAGACTCAAAAAAGTGTTCCAGCAATACGGCCAGGAACTCAAATTTATTTTCATACGCATATTCGCGAAAATAGCCTCTCTGAACCAATTCTAACGATAATGCGGCATCATCATAGTATTTTACGATTTCGTTGAACTCATCGTAAAATATGGACGCATTTGGGTCACCATTTGTCTTTTTAGAATGAAAATGGAGTACATGTGCAAATTCGTGCAATCCTAAATTTACATTATCGTTTGTTGTATTGTGTCCTGAAAGAAAATCTTCCCAAGAAAAAACTACTGCTTTCAGCCGGAGGTTAAATTCTCCTTTATGGTTTTGCTGTGTTATGACGGACGTATATTGGCCAGGATAAATAATGATTTTTCTAAACAGCGGTGTAAGATAAAACCGCATTCCGAACGTCAGCATAACATAGGTTCCGGCAATCATAACTTTCATTTCTTCTGTAACGGAAATGTCTTTGCCATGAAATTGGTAATTCATAAGGAATGACTTGACACGGTGCTCAAAATAGACTTTTCTCTTATCAGAAAGCTTTCTGTAAAAAGAAAATTCTCTTTCCAGAATCTGTCTTTGAAATGGTATTATTTTTTTAGGAACGGGATACCAATGAATATATAAAGGCTTATTAAAAATCAGCACGTAAGCCGGCTCAACAAATAGCCTTATAAAGCCTGCAATTACTAAAAGTATTACGATTGCCACAAGCAAAAAAGTTAAAACAGTAAAGATGGCTTCACTCATGTCCTGAATTTATTTTTTGGAAATAAAAAAGGGACTAAATCAGTCCCTTTAAAAAAATCTGTGACCCTGGAGGGGTTCGAACCCCCAACCCTCAGAGCCGAAATCTGATATTCTATCCAGTTGAACTACAGGGTCAGTTTAGATTTTAAGTTTTATGACAATAATTTCTTTACGATAGTTGAGATAGTCTTTCCGTCAGCCTTTCCTGCCAATTCAGCAGAAGCCTGCCCCATAACCTTACCCATTGAAGCCATTCCTGAAGCACCTGTTTCAGCAATAATTTTAGCTACAACAGCCTCTACTTCTTCTTCGCTTAATTGGGCCGGAAGAAATTTTTCAATTACAGCAGCCTGCTGCAATTCCGGTTCTGCCAAATCAGGTCTACCTTGCTCAGTAAAGATATTAGCACTGTCCTTCCTCTGTTTTACCAAACGTTGCAAAAGCTTGATTTCATCATCCTGAGTAATTTCTTTTGCCCCCGAGTCTGTTTGCAGAAGCAACAATGCAGACTTTACAGCTCTTAACGATTCAAGGCTTACTGTATCTTTGGCTCTCATCGCCGTTTTGATTTCTTCGTTGATTTTATCTTGTAAGCTCATTAGTATGATTCTTTTCTATTTACAAATTATCTTAAAATCAGGCAGATAAACTTTTCAGATTACAAAACATTATTATTTCACGCTCTAAATGCCTAAATGCTTCTTTTAAACTTGTTGCGAAGATAAAAAAAATAACCCGAAAATCAATTGAATTTTCGGGTTATCGGGTTTTGGTTTGAGTTAGTTAATCTACGTTGTCGTGAAGAAAGGAGTTATTTGAACGCAATTGTAAATCGTCGTTACTGTCCGTTCCTAGTGACATCCTAGATTTGCTATTATCAGCCTGGGTATGATTCAAATCAATTCCCATTCTTTTGTAAGCTGGTTCTTTTTCGAACTCATCAACTCTTGATGGATTGTTATGGAATTTATAGTTAAATTCTTTCATCTTCAATCTTCTTTCATCAGCTCTCTTTTTCAAAGTCTGCTCGATAGTCATTTCAAGAGGCGATATTTCTTCAAAGGCAGTATTGTTGAATTTAGGTTCCTCTACCTTCATTTTCAAATCCAATTCTTTATCTACCGGCTCTTCAACTTTAGCTACCGGTTTTGACTGAATCAGTTCGTTTTCAACTTCCATATATTCTTCCAAAGAATATTTCACAATACCTTTTTCGTTCAATTCTGTTACAGGAACCACCTGAACCGGCTGGTTTACCTTAATATCCTTAGTCTCGTTTGACAATTCGAAAAGAATTCTGTCTTCTTTTGGCTCTTCTGCTTTTTTAATTGGCAGGTCAAAAGAGAAAGTAATCTGCTCTTCTTCTTTGTAGGCCACAAATTCCGGCTCACGAACTTCCATCTCTCTCACTTCCGGAGTCGTAATATAAAATTCATGCTCGCTGATAGGTGATACTATTTGAAATTCAACATCGATATTTTTGATGAATTCGGTCGTTTTTATCAAATCAGAAACGATTTCCGGCTCTTCAACTTTTGCATCTGCTACTTCAAAATCTTCCAATGCAAAAACAATCTTTTCTTCAGTCTCTTTTTTTTCTTCTACTGGAGCCGGCGAAAAATTGAATGATGGCACTACTTGTTTTTGTGACAGGTCACGGCCCATTTTTTGCTCATCCTCTAAAGCGTGGATAATTTTTTTTGGTTCCGTATTAACGATTTCGTTTTGCTGCTCTACATTAAATCCCGTAGCGATAATCGTTACAGCAATAGAATCTCCAAGCGCTTCATCTTCACCAACCCCCATAATGATGTTAGCATTAAAGCCTGCTTCCGTCTGGATATGGTCGTTGATTTCTCCGATTTCGTCAATAGTAATTTCATTGGTTCCAGAAACGATAAGCAACAATACGTTTTTGGCTCCGGTGATTTTATTATCATTCAACAATGGAGAATCTAAAGCCGCAATAATCGCTTCTTTAGCACGATTTTCACCAATTGCTGTAGCAGACCCCATAATTGCAGTACCGCTATTTGACAATACTGTTTTGGCGTCTTTTAAGTCAATGTTTTGAGTATAGTGGTGCGTAATTACTTCGGCAATACCTCTTGAGGCTGTTGCCAAAACTTCATCCGCTTTAGAGAAACCCGCTTTAAAGCCCAGGTTTCCGTATACTTCTCTTAATTTATTATTGTTGATTACGATAAGCGAATCTACCTGTTTTCTCAATCGTTCAACACCAACCAAAGCTTGTTCAGAACGGACTTTTCCTTCAAACTGGAACGGAATGGTAACGATTCCAACTGTAAGAATGTCTCTCTCTTTAGCCAACTGAGCAATTACCGGTGCGGCTCCTGTTCCGGTTCCGCCTCCCATACCAGCCGTGATGAAAACCATCTTGGTATTGCTGTCCAACATTTTTTCAATATCGGCAATACTTTCTATAGCTGACTGCTGCCCAACTTCAGGATTTGCCCCTGCTCCAAGACCTTCTGTAAGGTTCACACCTAACTGAATCTTGTTTGGAACGGCGCTATTTTGCAATGCTTGAGAATCTGTATTGCAAACGATAAAATCCACTCCTTTAATCCCTTGCTGAAACATGTGGTTGATCGCGTTGCTTCCGCCTCCTCCAACACCAATTACCTTAATTACATTTGATTGATTTTTAGGTAAATCAAATGAAATGCTTCCAAAATCTGAGTTGCTCATCATAATATTTGGTTTTAATTTCTTTTCCTTTTCTTTTTAATTTCTGTCTGGCAATTATGCCCTATTCTGCATTGTCTAAAAACTCTTTTATCTTGTCGATGTATTTGTCAAAGAATGACTTTTTCATCCTGCCTTCTGTAGAAACAGATTTGGACTGTTCTACTTTTTTAGGCTGCTCTTCGATTACTTCTTCTTCATAATGGTTTGAAGTTTCTACAACCACTTCTTTATGAACCTGAACCGGAGGCGCTTTTTCAACTTCTACCTGATTCAACGGAACCGCGCTTCTGGTATTGTTTCTGATACTGTTCATCACCAATCCAACAGCAGTAGCATACAACGGACTTGAAATTTCCTCATCTGAATTTCCTGCCAGATGTTCATTTGGATAACCGATTCTTGTATCCATTCCGGTAATATATTCTACCAATTGCTTGATGTGCTTTAATTGGGCTCCTCCACCTGTCAGAACGATTCCTGCTATTAGTTTCTTACGAGGGTCTTCGTGTCCGTAGGATTTGATTTCTGTAAAAACCTGGTCAATAATCTCAACTACACGGGCATGAATAATCTTTGATAAATTCTTCAAAGAGATTTCTTTCGGTTCTCTTCCTCTCAAACCCGGAATCGAGACAATTTCATTGTCTTTATTTTCGCCCGGCCATGCTGAACCAAACTTCACTTTTAAAAGCTCTGCCTGTTTTTCTATAATGGAACATCCTTCTTTGATATCATCGGTAATTACATTTCCGCCAAAAGGAATTACTGCCGTATGGCGAATAATTCCGTCTTTGAAAATAGCAAGATCTGTAGTTCCACCTCCAATATCAATCAGGGCAACACCCGCTTCTTTTTCTTCCTGGCTCAATACCGCATCTGCAGAAGCCAATGGTTCTAATGTCAAACCTGATAAATCAAGACCTGAACTCTTAATGCAGCGACCAACATTTCTGATAGAAGAAGCCTGTCCAACCACAACGTGGAAGCTTGATTCAAGTCTTCCTCCGTACATTCCGATTGGCTCTTTGATTTCTGCCTGTCCGTCAATTTTAAATTCCTGCGGCAGGACATGGATGATTTCTTCACCCGGAAGCATAGCCAGCTTGTGAACCTGATTGATTAACAAATCAATATCATTTTCACTGATTACTTCTTCAGGATTGCTTCTGCTGATGTAGTCACTGTGCTGAATACTTCTGATGTGCTGGCCGGCTATACCCACCACCACATCTTTTATTTTATAACCCGAATCCACTTCAGCTTCATGCACAGCCTGTTGGATGGATTGAATTGTCTGTGTAATATTGTTAACAACACCTCTTGCAACACCCAGGCTCTTGGATTTTCCAACACCCAAAATTTCAAGTTTTCCGTATTCATTTTTCTTGCCAATCATAGCGACAATCTTGGTTGTCCCAATGTCTAAACCTACTGCAATGCTCTCTTTTTCCATATCCTAATTTTTGGTGCACACTACCTGTTGCGTAAACTTCAGATTTACTGTCTTGTATTTATTTATCAAACTGTCCTGAATTGCCTTTTGAAAAAAGGCTTTATAATTCTTGAACTTCCTGTCTACATTGATGGTTCTTCCGAAATCGATAACATAATCAAAATTTCTGTTCATCATTTTCAGGCTTCCATTCGGCAAAACCTGTATGGCAATGATATTTTTATGCAAAAACTCATCGTCATAGATGTAACGAAAAACTTTGTTCAGTTCTTCTTTATTTTTACTGCTAATCCCCCCCGTAACCATTGGAACTCTGGCAGTGAAATTATCAGATAACGGCATCTCATGTCCTTCATAATCAATATAAAAAGAACCGTTATCGTCAAACACCCGGGCTACCGGCGTCTTTTGTTTCACCACTGCTTTTAGGACACCATCAACACTCACAAATACGTCACACTTTTCGATCACATTGTGATTATTGAGGTTTTTCTCCAACTTATTCAAATCTAACTCATCTTTTTGAATGCTCGTAGGGGCTGCATTATTTTCTATTAACAATTTATTAACCGCTTCTTGTGTAATAAATGGGCTGTTTTCATTGACAAATTCCACTACAGATTTTTTCAATTTTCGTTGTTCATTTCTCTTCGAAGTAAATGAATACAGAAAAATTACCAATGCGAACATCAGCACCAATTTAATGTTTGTCCAGTTAAACTTTTTCATGCAAAGCCTGCTTAATTGGTTTCACTAATTCTCCTATATCACCTGCTCCTATTGTAACAACAACACGGGCATCACTTTTCAAAATTTCCGAAATCAGGCTGTCTTTTGACACCAGTTTTTTATTCGGATTATCAATCTTCCCCAGCAACCATGCTGAATTTACTCCTTCTACCGGAAGTTCTCTTGCGGGATAAATATCCAACAGGATTACTTCGTCAAAAGCCGAAAGGCTTGAGGCAAAACCATCGATAAAATCCTTGGTTCTGCTAAAAAGATGCGGCTGAAAAACAGCCAGAACCTTGTCTTGCGGATAGAGTTCAGAAACCGCCTGATGTACTGCGTTTATTTCCGTCGGATGATGGGCATAATCATCAATATAAACTCTGTTTTTTTCTTTAATCTGATAGGAAAACCTACGTTTTACACCCTGAAATGAAAATAATGCTTTGGCAATGGCTTCGGTCGGGGTGCCGTAAGTATATGCCATTGCCAAAGCGATAAGGGCGTTCGTTAAATTGTGTTTTCCCGGCAAATTGAACCGTATGTCTTTTATAACTTCTGACGGTGTCTGTACGTCAAAAACATAAGTGCTGTTTTCAATTCGTATATTGAAAGCCTTATAGTCTGCTTCATCATTAACTGCAACGGTGATTCCTTCAAGCGGAAGTCCTTTTGCAACAAATAGTTTTTTCTTGTCTTTTACCTTATCGGCAAATTCTACAAACGATGCTTCAATAGAAGCCGTATCGCCATAAATATCCAAATGGTCCGCATCCATAGATGTCACGCAGGCGATGTCCGGATATAGATGCAGGAAGGAACGGTCGAATTCATCTGCTTCAACAACCGTTACGGTTTTTCCGCTGCCAATCAGGTTGGAATTATAGTTTTCTACGATTCCTCCCAAAAATGCCGTTACATCTGCTCCACTTTCATATAGGATGTGCCCTAAAATACTTGATGTAGTAGTTTTTCCATGTGTTCCCGCAACTGCAAAACAAAAGGTGCCTTTTGTAATTATTCCCAGTACTTCTGCTCTTTTTTTGACCTGATATTCTCTTTCCAGAAAATAGTTCCATTCTGAATGCGTTTTTGGAACTGCCGGGGTTATTATAACCAGCGTGTTTTCTGCATAATAGTCTTTGGGAATCAAAGAAATGCTGTCTTCAAAATGAATTTCGATTCCAAGAGCTTCCAATTCTTTTGTCAGCTCAGTTTCCGTCTTGTCATATCCAGATACGCTTTTACCGATAGCCTTGAAATAGCGCGCCAAAGCGCTCATTCCGATGCCTCCGATTCCGATAAAATAAACGTTATGTATCTGATTCAAATTCATTTTTTTTATTTTTTAGTCTAATGTTACAAAGTCTTAAAGTCTTAAAGTTTTAAAGTCTAAAGATTTTTGCCTTTATGACTTTTGTCTTAACAACTTTTGTCTTTATTACTTTTGTCTTAACAACTTTTGACCTTATTACCTTTGACTTTCAATTAATTTTATTATTTCATCAACAATGTCTTTTGTTGCATTTGGCATTGCCATTTTTTTTATGTTCTCCCCCAGGCTTTCCTGTAAGGCTTTGTCTTCCAAAAGCTTGTTAAAAGTTGAAGTGAATTGGGTATCCAATTCGTTTTCCTTCATCATCAGCGCTCCTTTTTTATCAACAATAGCTTTTGCATTTTTTGTCTGATGGTCTTCAGCCACATTAGGCGATGGAATAAAAATTACCGGTTTCCCTACCAAACACAACTCAGAAACAGACGATGCTCCTGCTCTGGACAGTATCAGATCGGCAGCTGCATATGCCAAATCCATCCTGTCAATAAATGCCTTTACCTGTACGTTTTCTTTTTCATCGAAGTGTTTGTATTCTTCAATATAGAATTTTCCGCATTGCCAGATTACCTGTACATCCTGTGATATAAAATTCACCAATTCTTTTGCAATTAGCTGGTTGATTCTTCTGGAGCCTAAACTTCCACCCAAAACCAGTAACACTTTTTTATCCGGGTCCAGTTTAAAATAGTCCCTGCTTTCTTTTTTCTTTCCTTTTATGTCTATCAAATCCTGACGGACCGGATTTCCTGTGAAAACTATTTTGTCTTTTGGAAAAAACCGTTCCAGATTTTCATAAGCCACGCATATTTTGCTGGCGTTGCCGCTCAGCCACTTGTTTGTAATTCCCGGATAGGAATTCTGTTCCTGTATTACAGTCGGGATTCCTGCCGAGCCTGCTGCCTTTAACAATGGCCCGCTGGCAAATCCTCCTGTTCCGATGGCTACATTTGGCTTAAATTGCTTTATAATTTTTCTTGATTTAAGCAAGCTATCCATAAGCTTAAAAGGAAACATCATGTTGTCAAGCGTTAGCCTTCTTTGTATTCCTGCAATCCACAATCCTTTGATAGGATAACCGGCCTGCGGAACTTTTTGCATTTCCATTTTGTCTTTTGCTCCTACGAATAGGATTTCACAATCCGGGAAACGGCTTTTTAATTCATTAGCAATGGCAATTGCCGGGTAAATATGCCCGCCAGTTCCGCCTCCGCTTAATATGAATTTTAATTTCTGCATTTTTTATTTTCTTTTCGCAGATTAACCTGCCCTCTTAAATCTTATATCTCAAGTCTTTTTTTTGCCACTGATTACTCAGATTACACTGATTCACTTTTCAAACTGTATCTTAAATCTAAAATCTGCAACCTTAAATCTCGAATCACTTCCCCATCACCGCTTTCATCGGGTTGTCGCTTACATCTTCAATTGCATATTGCGGCTCTTTATTTTCAACAGCCGTATCTTCATCCGGATTGTTTTCACCATTCATTTCCCTTTCAATCAATCTTTGAAGCGCTTCTTCTCTTTGCGCCCTTTCAAGATTTTCCTGAGCAATTTCCTCATCTTTCTTGGTTACACTTAATATAATTCCTAATGAAACACAAGTCATCCAGATTGAACTTCCTCCACTACTTATGAGCGGCAAAGTTTGTCCTGTTACCGGTAATAATTCAACGGCAACTGCCATGTTTATGAGTGCCTGGAATACAATTGGAAATCCTAACCCAACAACCAACAGTTTTCCAAACAGCGTATTTGCCTTATGCGAAGCAATCAGGAACCGAATAAAAAGCATGATATATAAGAACATTACCGTGAGCGCACCAAGCAACCCATTTTCTTCCACAATAATCGCATAGATAAAATCTGAAGAAGACTGTGGCAGAAAATTTTTCTGGATACTTTTTCCCGGCCCCACACCATAAATCCCGCCAGTGGCTATTGCAATTTTTGCTTTTTCAATCTGGTAGTTATCTTCATCCGGCTTGTCGCTTGTAAAATTTTCAATACGGCTAACCCAGGTATCTACACGGTTTGGAAAAGCATCAGGAAAGTTTTTCGCTAGCAAGATAAATAAGGTCAGACCCACGATTCCCGCTCCAATAACAAGTCCCAGATATTTCAAGGGATATTTCCCTACAAAAACCAACATAACCACCATCGAAAATATCAATGCCGCGGTAGAAAAGTTGGCAGGCAGTATAAGCATTATGATTGCAAAAACCGGGAGCCATAACTCGATTACAGATTTTTTAAACGTATCTTCTACTTCACGTTTTTTAGCCAGGTATCTTGCCACATAAATCATCAGCACCATAGAAGCCAATGTTGATGTCTGGAAGCTGATACCCACAAACGGAATCTGAATCCAGCGGCTTGCGTTTGCGCCGCCTATTGTTTTCCCTTGCAAGAGCGTATACAGCAACAGCAATCCTACGATTGGCAAAGCAATCATAGAGATGGCTTTGAAATAATGGTACGGAATTTTGTGTACCATGTAGACTATCAGGAATCCGATTCCAACGTGTGCAAAATGCTTTATCAAAAAACTCATAGTGTTTCCTGACCCGTTTGCACTGTATGCCAAATTACTACTCGCGCTGTAAACAGGCATAAACGAAATCAAAGCCAACAGGGCGATGAATGCCCAAATGACCTTGTCTCCTTTAAGATTGTTTATAAACTCTTTCATAATTCCCTTTCTTTATTTTCTTTTATCTAAAAACAGTAATCGTTACAGATTTTGGACTGCCTGCTTGAACTGCCTTCCTCTGTCTTCATAATTTTCAAACAGGTCAAAGCTGGCACAAGCCGGAGAAAGCAATACTGTATCCCCTTTTTCTGCCATTCTTTGTGCATATTTTACAGCATCTTTCATGTTCTGGGCTTCAATCAACTCATCAACAACATCACCAAAAGCATCAATAATTTTTTTGTTGTCAATACCCAGACAAATAATTGCCTTTACTTTTTCACGCACCAAAGGCATCAATTCCGAATAGTCATTGCCTTTGTCAACACCACCTACAATCCATACTGTTGGGGTGTTCATACTATCCAAAGCATAAAATGCAGCATTTACATTCGTTGCTTTTGAATCGTTCACATATTGCACGTTTTGAATTTTAAGCACTTTTTCCAAACGATGCTCTACACCCTGAAAATCAGAAAGGCTTTCACGGATTGTGGATTTTCTGATTCGCAATAATTGCGCAACCGTAGCGGCTGCCATTGCATTTTTCACATTGTGTTTTCCTTCTAAGGCTAGTTTGTCTTGTGGCATAACAAATTCTTCGTTATTGATGTTTATATTGATTGTATCTTCTTTTGCAAAGGCTCCGTTTTCTATTGTTTTTGTCATTGAAAAAGGCAGCAGTTGCGCTTTTGTTTTATTCATTTTAAGCCAATTATGGATGGCTTCGTCATCAGCATCATAAATCAGGTAATCTTCTTCTGTCTGGTTTTCCGTTATCCTGAATTTTGCGGCGATGTATTTTCCGTAATCGTAATCGTACCGGTCTAAATGGTCAGGGCTGATATTGGTGATTATGGCAATATGCGGCTTGTAATCTATAATTCCGTCGAGTTGAAAACTGCTTAATTCAAGAACGTATATGTCGTGTTTTCCTTCTGCAACCTGCCAGGCGAAACTTTTGCCTACATTTCCTGCCAATCCTACATTGAGTCCTCCCTGTTTCAGCAAATGATAGGTCAGCATGGTGGTAGTGGTCTTTCCGTTGCTTCCGGTGATTCCAACTGTTAATGCTTTTGTGTATTGGGCCGCAAATTCAATTTCAGAAATGACCGGTATGCCTCTCTCCATAAGTTTTTTTACTATTGGAGATTTTTCAGGAATTCCGGGGCTTTTCATCACCACATCTGCATTCAGAATCAAATCTTCCGTATGCTTTTCTTCTTCCCATTTTATGCCATGAAGACCAAGAACTTCTTTGTAATTGTTTTTTATTTTCCCAAAATCCGACACAAAAACGTCGTATTCTTTTTTCTTTCCGAGAATTGCCGTGCCGACACCGCTTTCTCCACCTCCTAAAATGACCAGTCGTTTTTCCATTTACCTTAATTTTAGGGTTACGATTGACAGAATTGCCAATAAGATTCCCACGATCCAGAAGCGGGTTACAATCTTACTTTCGTGGTAACCCTTCTTCTGGTAATGGTGATGCAATGGCGACATCAAAAATATTCTCCGGCCTTCGCCGAAACGTTTCTTTGTATATTTAAAATAAGACACCTGTAATACGACGGAGAGATTTTCTGCGAGGAAAATACCGCACAATACCGGAATCATTAATTCTTTTCTGACTGCAATAGCTAAAACAGCGATAATTCCACCTATGGTTAAACTTCCTGTATCACCCATAAATACGGTTGCCGGATAGGTATTGTACCAGAGAAATCCGACGAGTGCTCCGACAAAGGAGGCAATGTAGACCGTCATTTCGCCCGAATTCGGTATATACATTATGTTCAGGTAATTCGAAAAAATAATGTTACCGGATACAAAAGTGAAAATTCCGAGTGCAATGACCGAAATAGCCGATGTTCCTGCGGCGAGACCGTCAATCCCATCTGTAAGATTGGCTCCGTTAGATACGGCAGTGATGATAAAAATCACAACCGGAATAAAAATCAGCCAGGCATAATCCTTATAATTATCTCCTGCCCAAGAAAGCAGTTCTGCATAATCAAATTCGTTGTCCTTGAAAAACGGAATTGTTGTAGCGGTAGATTTTTCTTCCAACGGAACAGCCGAAACGGTTGTCTGATTTGTAGCAAAAATATTAGTGTTGCCTGTATCCGTTCTTACCGTAACACTTGGATGAAAATACAAAACTGTTCCTACAATCAATCCCAAACCAACCTGTCCGATAACTTTAAATCTCCCTTTAAGCCCCTCTTTATCTTTCTTGAAAATTTTAATATAATCATCTATAAATCCAATGGTTCCCATCCAAAGCGTGGTGACAATCAGTAACAGGATATAGATATTATTCAATTTGGCCAATAACACGACCGGCACTAACGTAGCGACGATGATAATGAGCCCTCCCATGGTAGGTGTTCCTGCTTTTTCATTTTGTCCTGCAAGACCCAACTCTCTAACCGTTTCACCAACCTGCTGTCTTCTCAAAAAGTTGATAATCTTTTTACCAAAGACTGTCGAAATCAATAGCGAAAGTATGATTGCCAGTCCGGAACGAAACGTTATGTATTGGAAAACTCCTGTTCCCGGAATGTCCATCTGGTCTAAATAGTCAAATAGATAGTATAGCATAGATTCTCTATTTATTCAATTGTTCTAAAAGTTCTGTTACAATTTTCATATCGTCAAAGTCATAGCGCACACCATTAATTTCCTGGTAGGTCTCATGTCCTTTTCCTGCAATCAGTATAATATCTTTTGGCTGTGCCAACTGGCAAGCTGTTTTTATAGCCTGCTTTCTATCTACGATAGCCAGTGTTTTTTTATAGTTTTGGGGCTCAACGCCTTTTTCCATTTCTAAAATAATGGCTTCAGGGTCTTCCGTTCTCGGATTATCTGAAGTCAGTATTGCCTTGTCACTCAATGTTGACGCAATGTTTGCCATTATTGGGCGCTTGGTCTTATCTCTGTCGCCACCACAACCTACAATTGTTATAAGCTGCTCATTTTTAGTTCGGATATCGTCGATTGTCTTTAATACATTTTCCAAAGCATCCGGTGTATGTGCATAATCAACAACAGCGGTAATATTTCCTTTAGAAACGATATATTGGAATCTCCCCGACACACTTTCCAGTTCTGACAACAATCTCAAAACTTCCATAGTATCCAGGCCTAATTCGACAGCCGTTCCATAAATAGCCAGCAAATTATAGGCATTAAAATTCCCTATCAACCGAACCCAAACTTCCTGTTCATTAATTTTCAGCAAAAGTCCGGAAAGCTGGTTTTCTAAAATCTGCGCTCTGTAATCGGCATATGATTTTAGAGCATAGGTCAGCTTTTTTGCATTGGTATTCTGCAGCATGACCGGTCCGTTTTTGTCATCGATATTTACCAGGGCGAAAGCGCCTTTTGGCAACTGGTCGAAAAATGTTTTTTTGACATCGCGGTATTCTGCAAATGTTTTATGATAATCCAAATGATCGTGCGAAAGATTTGTAAAGACCCCACCTGCAAACTGCAATCCTTCGGTTCTTTTCTGTGCGATTCCGTGCGAGCTTACCTCCATAAAGCAATATTCTACTCCCACATCGTTCATTTCTTTCAAGAACTTATTAATTGTAATGGAATCTGAAGTAGTAAGCATCGACTTGTACTCCACATCGTCCACGACATTTTTTACCGTAGAAAGCAATCCTACCTTATAACCGGCTTTTTTGAACAATTGATAGAGCAGGGATGCAATGGTTGTTTTTCCGTTTGTTCCTGTAATACCTACCAATTTCAAATTAGCCGATGGATTTCCATAATAGTTCGAAGCAATAAAAGCCAAAGCTCTGTTCGTGTCTTTTACCTGCACATAAGTCACCCCTGAAACTATATTCTCCGGAAAAGTATCACAGATAATTGCGATTGCTCCTTTGCTTATAGCTGTTTCTATATATTCATGTCCGTCTGCAACAGTTCCACGAATAGCTATAAATACATCATTATTTTCAATTTTTCTTGAATCGAAATTGATGGCATTGATAGCAATTTCCGTCGAACCTTTTACAGCTTCAATTGCAACTTTGTATAATATATCTTTTAGAATAATCACGATAATTCTAATATTATGGTTCTGTTTTTTACTATGGCTTCACCCGGCGGGATGGATTGTTTTTTCACTTTTCCGATTCCGATAACTTTAACTTTCATTTTCATGTTCTCAAAAAGCGCTACGGCATCCATTCCTGCCATTCCCTGCACATTCGGGATTGTTTCTTTCGAAACCAAATCGGAATATTTCGCATAATTCTTTTCCTGGTTGATGCTTTTTCTATTCAGATTTTTAATTTCATTGGTTGACGGTACATCGGTAAAAATCTTCTGAGCGATTCTTTTGAAAACCGGTCCGGACACATCACCTCCATAAAAACCTTTGCTTTTGCTTGGTTTATGGATGATGACAATACAGGAATATTTTGGATTGTCTGCCGGAAAATATCCTGCAAATGACGAAGCATAATACATTGCATCTGTATGTTTTCCTTTGGCATAATCTACCTGCGCCGTTCCTGTTTTTCCTGCCATTGAAAAGTCTTTGGAATACAATTTGGAACCCGTTCCTTTTTTTACCGTATTTTCAAGAACTTTTCTGACTTTTTTCAAGGTTTCATCAGAACATATTTTTGGGTTGATGACTTCCTTGTCAAATTTTTTGATGGTTTTGTTCCATTCTTTGATTTCTTTTACAAAGATTGGCTTCACCATTTCACCATTATTTGCAACGGCATTGTAAACCGTAAGCGACTGCAATGGCGTCATTGAAACCCCATAACCAAAAGCCATCCATGGAAGTGACGTACCATTCCATCGTTTTGTTTTTGGCTGTGGAATAAACGGAACCCCTTCGCCTTTGAAAGGCAACCCTAACGGCTTGTTAAGTCCCATTTTATTAATTCTTCCGACAAACTCCATCGGGTTGTCCTTATAATTTTCATAGACCGCCTGCACCATCACTGTATTGGAAGAAAGTTCAAAACCTCTTGCCAATGAAACTTTTCCGTAGCCGCCTTTTTTCGAATCTCTTACGTGTCTGTTATGGTAGGTAATGTCACCACCACGACTGTCATATATCTGGCTTGTATCTACTTTTTTATCATCCAAAAGGGCAATCAGGTCTATCAGTTTGAAAGTAGAACCCGGTTCATGAGATTCTGCCACTGCATAATTCAGCGTTTCGGAATAACTGCCGTCTTCTGTCCTTCCAAGATTTGAAATCGCCTTTACTTCGCCTGTTTTAGTTTCCATCACAACCACACATCCGTGTTCTGCTTCATAATACTCCAACTGCTTTAGCAAAGCATGGTGGGCAATATCCTGTATGTAAACATCAATTGTAGAAATAATGTCATATCCGTCCTGAGGCTCTACCTGGTTGTTATCGCTGATTGGCTTCCATTGCCCTTTGGCGATTTTCTGCTTCAGTACTTTTCCGTCCTTACCGTTGATATAATCTTTAAAAGCCCATTCGATTCCTTTTCCATCAACTCCGCCGTCTACATATTCTCTTTCATAACCAATTGTTCTTTGGGCAATCATGCCAATTGGATGTTCCCTTACCGTTTTCTGCTCTGCTATCAGGCCGCCTTTATTGGCTCCCAAGTTAAACAGCGGGAAAGTTTTCACTCTCATATATTCTGTGTAACTCAATCCTCTTGCCAACAGCATATATCTGTTTTTATTGGCTTTTGCCTTACGGAATTCATTGAGATAATGAGAACTTGGCTTACCCAACAACACCGAAAGTGAATCGGAAAGCGCTTCAATATTTTTATTAAAATCTTCCTTTTTAGGTGCTACGGCATCAAACCGGATGGTGTAATTTGGAATGGAAGTAGCCAAAAGACTTCCGTCTGCAGAATACACATTTCCTTTGTTGGCAGGAATCACAAAATTTTTCACAGTGCGGTCTTTCGCCAGCTTCCTGTAATAATCACCCTCAACCCACTGAATATTGGTCAGCTTTACGATTATTCCAGTAGCCATCACCACGATTGCAAATGCAACGAGGTAAATCCTGTAAGAAATATTTTTTTCTTCTACTGCCATAACTTTTCAAAAAAGCCTTTTTCTTTTTCTTTTAATACCTTAATTTTTTTTGGGGGAACAGATGATGGAAAAATTCCTTTGACTTCCATTTTCTGGGAAATTGTCGATTCCATTTTCAGCTTCATCAACTCAGAGCGCCTGTCTACAAATTCCGAACGCAGTTCTTTTACTTCTTTGTCCAACTCGGTAATCCTGTATGTTTTCTGCTCGTAATTGTGGGAATTTGCAATCATTATCAAAGCCAGTACAATCAAAAAGATGATGAACTGCCAATTTTTAGCCGCATCATCGTTAATGAGAAATTTTGCTTTTAATATGCTGTAGATTCCACCTTTCATTTCCTGATTTATGATTTTGGATTTTTTGATTTATGATTTGGATTTATGATTTTGGCCAGTTTGACCCATTAACTAAAATCTTAAATCATAAATCTTACATCTAAATACTATATCTTTTCTGCTATCCTCAATTTTGCACTTCTCGCCCTGTTGTTTACCCTGATTTCTTCTTCATCAGGAACAATCAATTTCCCTATTGTTTTGAATGGAACCGAAAAATTCCCGAAGAAATCACGTTCCGGCTCACCTTCAAACATTCCGTTTTTGATGTATCTTTTCACCAAACGGTCTTCAAGAGAGTGATAGGAAATCACGCTCAGGCGTCCGCCCGGTTTTAATATTTCCAGAGATTGCTCTAAAAACTCTTTTAAGACATCCATTTCCTGGTTTACTTCAATACGGATAGCCTGATACATCTGCGCCAAAATCTTATTGCTTTTGTGCGCCGGTAAAAAACGACCCAAGACTATCTTTAATTGCTCTGTATTTCTTATGTCACCGTGCTCCCTGGCTTCTAAAATCACCCTTGCAATGGCAGGAGCATTTTTCAGCTCACCATAATCATAAAATACACGACGCAGGTTTGCCTCGTCATAACCATTAACTACGGTATAAGCACTCAAATCATTTTTTTGGCTCATTCTCATATCCAGCTCCGCATCAAAACGCGTTGAAAAACCTCTTTCCGCTACGTCAAACTGATGAGAAGACACCCCTAAATCAGCCAAAATTCCATCAACGCTTTTCACATTGTGGAATCTTAAAAACCTTTTGATAAACCTGAAATTCTCATTAATCAGCGTAAATCGGTCGTCATCGAGAGCATTCGCCAATGCATCTTCATCCTGATCAAAAGCAAACAGCCTTCCTTCAGGCCCTAAACGCCTCAGGATTTCTTTTGAATGACCGCCGCCTCCGAAAGTCACATCCACATACACCCCATCCGGCTTGATATCCAAACCGTCTACAGTTTCTTTCAGCAAAACCGGATTATGATATTCCATTGTCGTCATCATTTATATTTCCCATTACATCTTCAGCCAAATCTGCAAAATCTACATCATCGCCTGAAATTGATTTTTCATACAAGTCCTTATCCCAGATTTCGACAATATTTACCGCCGAAGACAATACCAAATCTTTTGAGATATTTCCAAAAGCCGTCAGGTCTTTCGGAATCAGAAGCCTTCCCAGATTATCAATCTCCACCACTTTCACTCCGGCAGTAAAGCGTCTGATGAAATCATTGTTCTTCTTCACGAAGCGATTCAGCTTATTGATTTTCTGCATCATCAAATTCCACTCTGCCATTGGATAAAGTTCCAAACAAGGCTGAAACACGGAACGTTTCAACACGAAACCATCATTCAATGAATCCGTAAGCTGCTTTTTCAAAGGAGCAGGCAGAAGCACACGCCCTTTGGCATCCATCTTACATTCATATGTTCCGATAATGGTATTCAATGAGTTACATTTTTCATTGTTTCATAGCAAATGTAGAAAAATAATTACCACAATTTACCACAATCTACCACTTTGTTGATAAGTTTTACCACATTACACTCGAAATCGACACAAATCAGCCACTCAAAATATCAGGTTTTATTGCTAATATTTTAGCTAAATTTAATTTTGCCGATAAATTCAATAAGAGATTTGTGATTTACATTAAAAATTTTACGCATTTTTAAAAACGAAACCACAAGAATAAAAAACCGAAATAATTGACTGATACCACTTTAGGTTCCGAAGGCCCAGAAAAAACGTTTTCGTTAGAAATTACTTACAGCATTAAAAAATAAGCTGAAATTTTAAAAGTAAATTATCAATACAAAAATTCGTTTTTATCTATAAAATCATATATTTGTGTGAATTTGAAATGCCTAAAACAATCAATGGAAGAACACTTAATAAAAGAAGGTAAATACAAATATTTTGAAACCGGTGAAGGAACACCCATCGTTATCCTTCATGGACTTATGGGAGGGTTAAGCAATTTTGACGGCGTTGCAGAATATTTCCCAAAACAAGGATATAAAGTCGTCATCCCCGAATTGCCCATCTACACGCAAAGCATCCTAAAAACCAATGTAAAAGCCTTTGCCAAATATGTTAAAGATTTTATTACCTACAAAGGTTTTGAGCGTGTGATACTTTTAGGAAATTCATTAGGCGGCCATATTGCCCTGTACCACACCAAAATGTATCCTGAAAAAATGCTTGGGCTGGTAATAACAGGAAGCTCGGGTCTTTATGAAAGCGCCATGGGTGACAGTTATCCGCGCCGGGGCGATTATGAATACATCCAGAAAAAAGCCGGCGATGTTTTTTATGACCCAAAAATAGCCACCAAAGAAATTGTTGATGAAGTCTATGCCATGGCCAATGACAGAATCAAATTAATCAAAACCTT
Source organism: Flavobacterium lindanitolerans (assembly GCF_002846575.1). Lineage (NCBI taxonomy): Bacteria > Pseudomonadati > Bacteroidota > Flavobacteriia > Flavobacteriales > Flavobacteriaceae > Flavobacterium > Flavobacterium lindanitolerans. The sequence continues at coordinate 1,211,611 of NZ_PJND01000007.1, read as the reverse complement.
AACGATAGCCAAAAGCGCCATTCGCCATAACATGGCAAAGGATTTACCAAAAATGCACGTTCCTACCTGCATCATTTGGGGGAAAAATGACAAAGTAACACCTCCGGAGGTTGCTGAAGAATTCCACCAGTTATTGCCAAACTCAAGTCTTTACTGGATTGACAAATGCGGACATGCCCCAATGATGGAACACCCGGATGAATTCAACAGATTGATGCACGATTGGCTGCAAAAGACACATCTATAATTTTTTTAGCCTATATAAATAACCGCGGTTTTACGGATTCCTTTCCAGAAAACCGCGGTTATTTTTTTTGACTACCTTTGCAGAAATCGAATAACTGTTATGAAAATCAATTCCGCCGAATTTATTATAAGCAATTCCGAAGTCAGTAAATGTCCTCAGGAACGCCTTCCTGAGTATGCGTTTATTGGAAGGTCGAATGTAGGGAAGTCTTCCCTAATCAATATGCTGACCAATCATAAAAATCTGGCAAAAACTTCAGGAAGACCCGGAAAAACACAGCTTATCAATCATTTTAAAATCAACAGCAACTGGTTTTTGGTGGATTTACCGGGTTATGGCTATGCCCGGGTTTCAAAAAAGACCAAGGAAGTATTCCAGAAATTCATTACCGATTATTTTGAAAAGAGAGAGCAGCTGGTCTGCGCTTTCGTATTAATCGACATCCGTCTGGAAGCACAGGCTATTGATTTGGAATTCATAACTTATTTGGGAGAAATTGAAGTTCCTTTCTGTATCATTTTTACCAAAGCCGACAAAATCAGCAAGACTAAAATCGATTCACACGTAGCGGCCTATCGCAAAAAGCTTCTGGCGAGCAATTGGGAAGAAATGCCTCCCTATTTTATCACCTCCTCTGCCGATGGAACCGGAAAGGAAAAGCTGCTAACCTATATAGAAGAAATCAATACGGAAGTATTCAAAGACCTGAATAATTTTTAAAAAAAGCGGACTCGATATGAGTCCGCTTTTTTTTGCATTGCAGCAATACTTATTTTGCTTTCAAATCCATTTTTTCTGCAAAATAATCGCAAAAATCTCTCATGGTATCTGACATTTTCTCATCGTCTGTAGCCCTTTGGAAAGTATCTGCCATTGCAACAAGGCTTTGGTGAAAGAATTTCTTCATTTCATCAACCGGCATGTCTTTTGTCCAAAGGTCGATTCTCATCGTTTCCTGCACGTTGCTGTCCCAGAATGAAAGCATCATGGCTTTGGATTCTTCCTGAACTACGCCACCATCCTGGGCTGCCCAGAAAAGTTTTTCCGGCACTCTGTTTTCATCTAGTTCAACTGTTATTTTTATTTCAGAGGTTATTTTTTTAGACATTACTTTTTAGGTTTGTATTTGGATTTATCAAAAATTTCTTTTGCATCGGTCTGCAATAATTGCTGCAAAGATACGTCATTGTTTTTCATATAAGAACGAACTATCTGCCATCCTATCCATCTTCCTATCTGTCCCGGAGATTCGTTATCTATTTCCAGATAAAATTTGGAGAATGGTGCCGGATTGATAAATCTTCCCGGCAATTTAGGGTCAGAATCGTATAATAGTTTCTCATCTACAAAATAACGCCAGATGTATCCTTCATTTTCCTGGCTCCATACAATCTGTTCCGGCGTATAGCCAATTTTATCTGCATCTGAAATCTGCGGAATCAACAGGTCTTTCATGTACAATTCTTTACCAAAGTAAATCATCTGCGAAAGCAATGTTCTGTCTGTTGGCGGTACAATTTTTCGTATTGCAAAACTCGAAACCACATCTGAAAGCAGTTGTGATTTTTCAAAAGTCTTTCTTTGATATTCCGGGAAACCAGTATAAAACTCATGGTCTTTGCCCAGATACACATCTAATGAAAGAATCAGAAGGCTGTCTGTATAGATGACTTTATTATCCGTATCTACTTCCGAAATCAGCGTTACGACCTTTGGCAGTCCCGTTTCCGGGAAATAGTATTTAATATGACGGAAAAGCTCTTCTAAATCGCCTCTTTCTTTCTGAAAATTACCAAATTTTTTCTGAACCTCATCATGCACTTGCTTAAGCAACGGGTTTTTCATCTTATTGGTCCAAACCGTATCTTCATTTCCTGCGGGAAAAAAATACGGGAATTGGTGTTTTATTTTTGACAGCTCATTCGGGTCCGATTCATAAAAAATCTTATCAAAACGTTCTACAGTAAGCTCCACCGGAACTTCTTCTATTGCTTTTTCCACTTTATCTTTTTTGTCACAGGAGACGAAAAACACAGTGAACATCAATAAAAAGGCAAGTTTTCTCATTTATATTTTTGTTAGTATTTTTGTATTAAATCTTAACCTTAAATTATGAATTGTTTTTTTTAACTTTAATAGGCGAAATTTAAAGTGCAAATATACACTTCAACAATCTAATTAATAAAATTGTAATGCAAAAAAACAATACGCTTCAGGCTGAAAAGGTTACCACCCACATTGTAAATTGGCTTAAGGACTATGCTACAAACGCAAAAGTAAACGGTTTTGTTGTTGGAATTTCCGGCGGCGTCGATTCTGCTGTTACTTCTACACTATGTGCCGCTACCGGCATGCCAACCCTTTGTGTCGAAATGCCTATCCATCAGGCACCAAGTCAGGTTTCCAGAGGAAGGGAGCATATTGAGCAATTAAAAAAGAAATATCCGAATGTAGAAAGTGTTGAAACCAATCTGACGACTGTTTTTGAGATGTTTAAAAGTGTAGTTCCCGCCAGCGATGATGAAAAAAAATTACACCTCTCTCTCGCCAACACCAGGGCACGCCTGCGTATGACTACTTTATATTATCACGCCGGAATTCACGGAAGGCTGGTTGCAGGAACCGGAAATAAAGTTGAAGATTTCGGAGTAGGTTTTTACACAAAATATGGCGATGGTGGCGTAGACGTAAGCCCTATTGCTGATTTGATGAAATCTGAAGTATATCAGCTTGCGGAATACATGGGGGTTCCTAAATCCATTCTGATTGCTGCTCCAACCGACGGGCTTTTTGGAGACGACAGAAGCGACGAAGACCAGCTTGGCGCAAGTTATGATGAATTGGAATGGGCCATGAAGGCCGTTGAACAAGGAAAAGAGGCAACCGATTTTACCGGAAGAAAAGCAGAAGTTTTTTCAATCTATAAAAGACTTAATTACGTAAATCAACATAAAATGATTCCGATTCCTGTTTGCGAAATTCCGAAACATTTGAAATGATTTTCACACAACTTTATTTGATTTGAAAAAATTTAACTAAATTTACTATAGATTTATCAGTTTAAATTTAAAAAAAATGAATTATGATTAAAATATGTTTAGCCGATAATCATCCCATCGTCCACTACGGGATTAAATCCTACTTTAAAGACAATTCAGAAATCAGCATTGTTGGCCATGCTGAAGACTTTACTACTTTAGAAGATATTCTTAATAAAAAGTCTGTTGATATTGTTATTTTGGATTTGGATTTGGAAGGTCTGTCCAGCATCAACCTTATAAAAGGAATGGTTAAAGATTATCCTTCAACAAAGATTGTGATTTTCACAAATCTTTCCGAGCAAATGTATGCCCCGAATGCTCTGAAAGCAGGTGTTTCAGCCTACATCCACAAAACTTCCAAATTAGAAAATCTTGCATCCGCATTGATAAAAGTTTACGGAGGCGCTGTTGTTTTTAGCGAAACCGTAAAGAAAAATCTTGCCCTGATTGGAAAAAGAAACAAATCAGAGCGTTTGTACAGAAAACTTTCTACACGTGAAATTGAGGTATTACGCTATTTGAGCGATGGAAAAAAGAATAAGGAAATTGCCAAAATTCTTGACTTAAACGAAAAAACAGTGAGTACCTACAAATTAAGGCTTCTTACGAAATTAAATGTAACCAACCTGGTCGACTTGGTTAATAAGGCAAAAACGCTTGAAATAGTCTGATTTTAGCTATAACGCGACATTACCCTGCCTAGTTTGGATGAAAAAGAATTGATTAGTTTATAATAATCCATAGCCATAGACAAGGTTTCCGTATTATCTGAATCCGGACCCGATGTTATGCTTCCTTTCAACTCCTCTATAATCCTGTCAACAAGATACCACCTCAACGTCAGGATTGTTTCGGAAACATATTGCTCGATGGTTTGGTCTTTCTGCTTTACTATAATGTTTTGACCTTCCCAATTGTGAAGAACTTCCCTTTCTTCATGCATCAATATGTCTGTCACTTCTTGCGCTAATTCCGGCGCAAGATGCATGAGATAGTGCTCTGTATTAAACGATTCATTCTGGTGGAAATAATTCACCATATCGTTATATATTTCCCGGAATAACGGATTTGCCAATTCAACTTCGTCTTCCTGAAGGCTCAGATAAATTCTTTGGTAGACCTTATATTCTTTTTTTTCCGTAACTTCTTCTATCTCACCTTCCTCATTTGCACGGAGTATCACATCTTCAAATTCTTCGGTCTTATTTCCATAAAGCAAAAGAATTTCTATTATTTTTCTTTCCAGTTCATAGAGTACATCTATTCTTTGTGACTGTTCCGGATTCTCATTTTTGACAACTTCAAAAGCCTTCTGCTCCTGTTTCTGCTTCTTACCTGTCTCAACTACGTCTTTCTGAATGAGCTGCGCCAGTGTATTGACCAAAACCTGTTCAGAAATATCCATGATTCTTGCCGTCTCCTGAAGGTAGATTTCGCGTTGGATTCTGTCCGGTATTTTTGAAATACTCGTAACCATATCGCGAATGAGCCCCGCTTTTTTTACAGGGTCATTTTGGGATTCATCCATCAGGAGCGATGCCTTAAACTGAATAAAATCTTTTGCATTGGTATCCAGATAGCGGACAAGTTCCTCATAGGAATTTTTACGCGCAAAGCTATCCGGGTCTTCTCCCTGAGGAAACGTACAGACCTTTACATTCATTCCTTCTTCCAGAATAAGGTCAATTCCACGGATGGAAGCTCTCAATCCGGCTGCATCACCATCAAAAAGTACCGTAATATTTTTTGTCAATCGGTTAATCAGACGGATTTGATCTGATGTCAGGGCTGTTCCTGACGATGCCACGACATTTTCTATGCCAGCCTGGTGAAATTGTATTACATCGGTATAGCCTTCAACCAAATAACAATTATCCAGTTTGGCAATGGATTGTTTGGCATAAAAGATTCCGTAAAGCACTTTACTTTTGTGGTAAATGTCGCTTTCCGGCGAGTTCATGTATTTGGCCGCTTTTTTATCGTTGCCGAGAATTCGGCCACCAAAGCCCAACGTTCTTCCCGACATGCTCTGTATAGGAAACATCACACGCCCTTTAAAACGGTCAAACTGCTTGTCTTCCTTAACAATAGTCAATCCCGTTTTTTCGAGATATTCCAGCTTATAGCCTTTCCCTAATGCTTCTTTAGTCAAGGCATCCCAGGTGTCAGGCGAATAGCCCAATTCAAATTTTCTTATTGTTTCGTTGGTAAAACCTCTTTCCTTAAAGTAAGAATAGCCAATTGCCTGTCCTTCTTCATTATTGAGAAGTATGTCGTGGAAATAGCGTTTTGCAAATTCAGAAACCAGATACATGCTTTCCTTTTCATTAGCTTCTGCTTTTTCTTCCTGCGACTGCTCTGTTTCTTCAATTTCTATGTTGTATTTCTTGGCAAGGTACCTGATGGCTTCCGGATAGGTAAAATGCTCATGTTCCATTAAAAAAGCAACAACGTTACCTCCTTTTCCGGAACTAAAATCCTTCCATATCTGTTTTACAGGAGAAACCATAAATGAAGGCGAGCGTTCATCCGAAAACGGGCTCAGTCCTTTAAAATTACTTCCCGCTCTTTTCAATTGCACAAAATCACCAATGACCTCCTCAACACGGGCGGTTTCAAAAACGGTATCTATGGTTGTCTTGGCAATCAATGGCTAAAAAAATCAGGATTTAAGAGCCCAAAGATACGAAGATTTTGTCTTGCAGAATTCGGCAGACTATAAGAAAAGTGCTCATTTCCCAAAACAGGGAATGAGCACTTCTCAACGTATTCACTAACTTCAACTTTTCTAATTAAAATCAAATCTGATTCCTAAAGAGACATTATTCTGGTCAATTTCATTGTCGCGGAAAATCGTATTCAGGTCATATTTAACATACAAGCTCGTCTGTCCATAACCAACATAAGCGCTGAGTCCGTATATGAAATCATTAACATTAAAATCGCCTTTGGTTCTTTCTTTTACATTATGGTCGTCTATTTCATATCGCAAAATCTGTTTTGATTTCACATTTACTCCCGCATAACCACCAACACCCAATCGGAAACTTTCGTGTGAGCGGAAATATGTCCTCTTTTCTGTAACACGTTTTTTCGTAAAATCCAATTCCAGATGCAACGGAACTACCAGATAAACGTTTCTGAAACGGGAATCTTTCAGATGAATCGGATTTCTTTCAAGGTTGGTCTGGTCGCCATTAACAACAAAGCTTCGATTGTCTGTAGGCCTAAGATTGTTGTACATCAAAGACAGTCCGTATTTTGCATGCAGGAGGTTATGGTTTTTAGCCAATCTCGTATTGAACGCAATTCCCCATTCATAAAAATGCGACCCCCACATTCTGTAATCCGAACCTTCCAATGAACCCAGGTCGCCTTTTGTAAGCGCATTGTTAAGTCCTATTGCAAAAACAAATTGTGAAGTTGTTCTTAACTCGCCTCTGTTGTTTCTTATAGAATCTCTTTTTGGCGAATCTTTTTCCCAATAAACGCTGAACGCTGTTCTTCTTCCTTCGGACGGCAATTTTCCGTCAACCTTTTCCCTGACCAGGTCAGTAAGTTTTGCTTCTTCGGCACCAACCCTGGTTTCTATATTTTTAGCCCTTACATCCGCTAATTCCATTTTACGTTTGTCTGCTTCTTCAAGGTCAATTTCTCCTTTTTCGAGTAATTTATTTACAGCTTCTACTTCCTCTTTGAGCGCTTCTTTTTCTTCTTTGGTAATGGTTTCGATACGCAAGGCTATCGCTTTAGCTCTTTGCTCAAAAGTTTCCTGTGCTATTGCTTTAGATACTAAAAAACATAGCATTATCATTGCATAAAAAATAATTTTTTGCATGTCATTGGGTTTTAAAAAATTAAATCTGGTTTATTCGTTGTTTCTGTTTGCAAGGGATGTTTTGACAGATTCATAATTTCTGCCAATTGATTTGATTACTCTGTTTCTAAAACTTTCGTTCAACTCTCCTTCAACATCAGAAAGAAGGCCCTTAGAGTCTACTTTCACACTCGATTTTGCAACATATTTCTTCACTGATTGTGATTGGATTTTGTTTTCGGCTTCGGCCAAAAGTTTCTCTGATTCGATATACTTGTTTGCCTTAACCGTTTCTTTTTGCTCAACAGTAGCTATCGCTTCAGTTTTTTCAGGCATAACCTGCGAAGTTTTATCTTCCTGCGAAACAGCAGAAGATTTTATTTTTTGAACCTTCTTTTGTTCCGGCAATCTTGAAGCGATGGCTCCTGCAGCTGCTGTTGTGATTTGATTTGATGATTTTGTTTTGTATTCGTCTGCAGTTATTGCCTCTTCCTGTTTTTCTGTTGTTTTTTCCTGAACAACAACTCCTTTTTCTTTAGCGGTCTGGATTTCTACTTCTGGCTGTTTGAAGAAGATTGTCCCGACCAGCAAAAACCCTAAAAAACTGGCTGCAATATAGAGCCATGTGCGTTTTTTCGGCTTACTTTTCTTTTCTGCTACCGACAGCATGGCGTCCAGCCTGTCCCAAGACATTTCAGAAGGCTGAATAGTTCTTTCATTAAGCTTCTTCTTGAAATCCTGTTCTAATTTATTCAGTTCCATTTTGAAAATTCTTTAGTTTGTTAATTTGTTCCTGCAGCATTTTTCTTGCATGCGACAATTGCGATTTAGATGTTCCTTCATTAATTCCAAGCATTTTCGCAATTTCCTGATGCTTGAATCCTTCAATAGCATAAAGGTTAAAAACCATTCTGTAACCATCCGGAAGACTGTCTATCAAAAACTGAATATCTTCCACGTTAAACTGACTGTCTGTATTGTTATAGGTCTCTTCGAAATAGGTTTCGTCTTCTATGTACTTTACTTTTTTCTGAACTCTTATATAGGAAATACATTCGTTAATCATTATCCTTCTAATCCAGCCTTCAAAACTTCCTTTGTGTTCAAAATTTTTCAGATTGGCAAAAACTTTCATAAAAGCCGTAATCATTACATCTTCTGCCTGATGCAGGTCTTTTATGTATTGCCTGCATACGCTTAACATTTTGGGAGCATGTCCGGCATATATCTTCTGCTGAGCATGCCTGTTGTTCGCTACAGCCTGGGCGATTATGTCTTTTTCTTCTTGATGTAAAGCGATAACTTTCATTTATATTTTTCGGGTCTTTTTGATAATCGAACCTTCCAATTAGTGTTCTATTGGTATAGACGAGTCTTGTTTGAAAATGGTTGCATGGATAGCAAAAAAAATTAAAAATCAGATATAATAAGCTGTAATTACTTATAATAGAAGAGCTAAATTAAAATATTTTTTGCTTCTCAAGTCTTATCTGTTGTGTTTTGCCATCCTTATTTAGACTTATGACAATTTCATTTTTTCCTTCTAAAAGAATATTGTAAGTTTTTTTACACATACAAAAATCCTGACAATCTATTTTTTTACCATTTATTCCTTCAACAACATCATCTATCTGTAAGCCTGCTTTCTCAGCCGTTGAACCTTTTAGTAAGGTTGCTATTTTTGTTTTTCCATTATCATATTTGAGCGTAAACCCATAAGTTATCCATCCTTCATCTGCTGTTTCAACAGGAAGAAAATACATTTCATCATCTTTAAAGTTTAGGGTGACGATATAGTCTTTTATAATTGGGTTGCCAATCAGGGATTCATTATTTGATGAAGTATAAAGAATGGGCTTGTTGGAATAATAAAGATTTTTAATTTCAAGCTTGCCTGAATTCATTACATAAATTGATTCTTTGATAGTACCATTCCCACCTTCTGTTCCACCTCCTATAATCTCATAGACATTTTCTTTATCATGCTTTTTTGCTGCTTTTTCAGTCATGCTAAACAAAGTAGAACTTCCCAGGTCAAACATCATTTTCTCTTTCTTGCCGTTTATCCGTACATCTATATAAGGCATGAGTCTGCTATTAAAAGTAACCGGAACTTTTATCGCTTTTTGCAGATTTGTTATTTTGGCAATCTGGTCAGTAACAATTATTTTTTTTCTCGGATAGTCAATCTGCCAGATATAATTTTTGATAATACTTGCCCCAATCAATCCGCCATCAATCGTGCATTTAATTGTGGGTGATTCATCAAAATTCATCTGCAAAGCGGCAAGGTCATGAAAAGCGAGGGAACCAATATGCAGACTGTCCAGTTTTACAATATTGATTTCTTTTTTAATTTTATTGCTGCTTCCTACTGTCTGCCTGGTCAGTATCGGGAAATTGTTTTTTTCCTGAATGGCATCTGTAATATTGTTATAGCCTCCGGTGTCAAAAATATAATCGTAGGTATGATTTCCTATCCGAACCTGGATGACAATTTCATCATTGCGGTAGCTAAAAGGAATTTCAAAATAAAAGTTTTTGTTCTTTGATGGAGCAGTATTAATCCAATTCAGTACTTCTTTAGGCTTTTGGGCACAAACCTGTAATGTGATAAGAAAGAAAGAGAAGTAGAGGAAACGCATGAGTGACAGATTTTAGGTTCTACTGTCAAAGACGATATTACGGCTAAAAAGGTTGCATAGCAATAAAAAAATCAGCAGCAACAGATTATTTTTTTCTTTCTATCACATAATTTACCATCAGGGTAAGCGCATCCTTGTAGGGAGAGTTGGGAAAATCCTGAATTAGTTGCAACGCTTCTTTCTGGAATTCGGTCATTTTTTGTTCTGCATAGGCCAGACCGTTATTTTGTTTTACAAAAGAGATGACTTCTTTTACCCGTTTTTTGTCCTTATTGTGATTTTTAATGGAGTTGATAATCCAGCTTTTTTCTTTTGGCGTACAATGATTCAGCACATAAATCAATGGCAGCGTCATCTTTTGTTCTTTAATATCGATTCCGGTTGGTTTTCCAATAGCATCATCGGTATAGTCAAACAAATCGTCTTTAATCTGGAATGCCATTCCAATGAGTTCACCAAATTTGCGCATTCTTTCAATAACCTCATCATTTTCCGGAGCTACAGAACAAGCTCCGAGTGAACAGCAGGCTGCAATTAAGGTTGCTGTTTTCTGGCGTATGATTTCGTAATAGATGTCTTCTGTAATATCCAGCCTTCTGGCTTTTTCGATTTGAAGCAATTCTCCTTCGCTCATTTCTCTTACGGCTACAGAAATTATTTTCAGCAAATCAAAATCACCATTGTCAATAGAAAGCAACAGTCCTTTTGAAAGCAGGTAATCGCCAACCAAAACGGCAATTTTGTTTTTCCACAAAGCATTGATTGAGAAAAACCCGCGACGCCTGTTACTGTCATCAACAACATCATCATGCACTAAAGTTGCAGTATGGATTAATTCGATTACCGAAGCCCCCCGATAGGTTCTTTCGTTGACTGTACCACCTGAAACCATTTTGGCTGTCAGGAAAACAAACATCGGTCGCATTTGTTTTCCCTTACGGTTTACAATATAGTAGGTAATTCTGTTGAGCAAGGCAACTTTTGACGACATCGCTTCATGAAACTTTTTCTCAAAAAGTTCCATTTCGGCAAGAATCGGCTGTTTTATTTGCTCCGTGATTTTCATTGAGGACAAATATACTATTTAAGTGGTAAAGTACAAGAGGTGTTGTGAGGTTATAGAAGATGCAGTTACATTAAATACGCTATCAAAGTTTGAAACTTCGAAAACATAAATGTGTTATAATTATTTTTGTTTTGTTATAAATTTGATTTTTTAAAGAAAAAAGATTATGTTTACAACTTAACAGCCATATAAATTTATTCAAGCATGAAAAAAACTGTATTTATTTTATTCGCCATCTCTTTCCTACTTTTAAGCTGCGACAAAGAAAACCTAGAAACACAAAATACAAATGGTGTTTTAAAAGATGACAAAAGAATCAATAACCAAAAACGTATTATTGATAACAAGCTAAGTGATTTTATCACTGAATGCATCGCATTAAACAATCAAATCCTAACAATTTTAGAAGAAAGCAATAGCGACATAAAAAGCACCAGCCAAAATCTTGATGATATAAAAGACGAGGCAGAACTATTACGCTATTTTGAAAAACTAAAAATCTCTAAACCTGACAAACTAGTTAGACTTACAAAAGAACTTTCGATTCAAACTGAGATATTTTATCAAGACAACAAAGAGTTTTATGAAATACCAGAAGCAGACAGGTTTGAAATCATAATGCAAGAAATAGATTCTCAACTCAATTATGAAGCACATACTTCTGCTAAAAGAACATGTAAAGAGCAGTGGGCAATAGACGATGCCAGATGTGAACGTACCTTTTGGATTGGCGTATCTTTTGCCGCAGCTTCAGGGTTTGTTTCCTTTGGCTGGAGCACGGTAATCGGATATGCT